>NZ_JAMYLX010000003.1:0-568738 GCF_040318265.1 Mesorhizobium sp. M1252
CCCCCCCCGCGGCCCCCCCCCCCCCCCCCCCGCCCCCCACCAACCCCCCCCCCCGGGGGGGGGGGCCCGCCCCCCCCCCCCCGGGGGGGCCCACTGCGTACTACGAGAACCCCCACCCCGATCCGCTTCGCGGATCGACCCTCCCCACAAGGGGGAGGGTAAAAGGTGAGGATAGCCCCTCAAAACTCAATCCCCTGCTGTGCTTTAACGCCGGCCGAAAAATGATGCTTGGTCACGCCCATCTCCGTCACCAGATCCGCCGCCTCGACCAGCGCCGGCTTGGCGTTGCGGCCGGTGACGACGACATGCAGACCTTCGCGCCGCGCTTTCAGCGCCGCCACCACTCTGTCGAGATCGAGATAGTCGTAACGCAGCGCGATGTTCAGTTCGTCCAGCACGACGAGGCTGATCGAGGGATCGGCGATCAGTTCCAGCGCCTTGGCCCAGGCGGCTTCGGCCGCCTTAATGTCGCGCTTCAGATCCTGCGTCTCCCAGGTGAAACCCTCGCCCATCGTGTGCCAGACGACGCGGTCGCCAAACGCCGCGAAGGCATCCTTCTCGCCGGTGTGCCATTTGCCCTTGATGAACTGGACCATTCCGACGCGCTTGCCATAGCCGAGCATGCGCAGCGCCAGCCCGAAGGCAGCCGTGGTCTTGCCCTTGCCGGGTCCGGTGTTGACGATCAGCAGCCCCTTCTCGACCGTCTTTTCCGCGACCTCGGCGTCCTGCACCGCCTTGCGCTTGGCCATCTTGGCGCGATGGCGCTCTTCGTCTTTTGTGTCGATATCGGTCATCTCATTTCACCTTGAGCGGCAGCCCCGCCACCATCAGAAGCACCATATCAGCTACGACCGCGATCTGCTGGTTGAGCCGGCCGGCGGCATCGCGGAACCGGCGTGCCAGCGCATTGTCGGGCACAATGCCTTGTCCGACTTCGTTGGAGACCACGAACCACGGTCCGCGCGGCCGCGAAAGCACATCGGCCAGCCGCCGGCACTCCCCCTCCAGATCATGATCGGCCAGCATATGATTGGTCAGCCACAGCGTCAGGCAGTCGACAAGCACCGGCTGGTTGTCCGGCAATGCCTCGATCGCACCTGCAAGATCAAGCGGGGCATCGATGGTCGCCCATCCCTCGCCGCGGCGCGAGCGGTGCTGCGCGATGCGCTCGCGCATTTCGCCGTCATAGGCTTGCGCGGTGGCGATATAAGCCCATGGCGGCGGCAACGCCGTCGCCAAACTTTCGGCATGCACGCTCTTGCCGGAGCGCGCACCGCCGATGATGAAGGTCAAACTGCGATCAGGCAAAGGTGTCGCGCAGGCTGGTCGCGGTGCCGGTGAAGCGCGCGCGCACTATGCCGACAACCGCGCCGAGCACCACCCAGAACACCAGATTGGTCAGCGTCACCGCCACCACGAACTGATGATGCAGGCCCTCCGGGATCGGCGTTACAAAACTGTCAGGCTGCGGCGCGCCGACAATATGCGGGGCGACGATCAGGACGACGGCGAGCACGGTCAGGGGCGCCGACGTGCGGAAGGTGATAAGGGCAAGACCGATCGCCGTTGCCATCACCGTTGCCCACCACCAGATCTGGCGCTGCATGAGATCGGCCGCCGGCATTGCCGGCAGTTCCGGCGGCAGGCCGAGTCCCGGCGCCAGCGTGAAAACGGCAAAGCCGGCCAGACCCCAGAACACGCCCTGGCGCCAGCTGCCGATGCCACCGGCGAACTCGGAAACCGCCACCAGGACCAGCGCGAAGCCGATGCCGGTGACGATATTGGCGACGACACTGAAGGCGAAGCGCTCGAAGCCGTCGGCCGGCGCCCAGCCTTCGTCCTCCGCCGGCGCGGCTGCTTCAGCCGGTGTTGCGCTGCTCACCGCATTTTCCGCCGGCGCGGCGGTGCTCATGGCATTGGTGTCCGTAGCGTTGGCGGCGGGCACCGCGGCATGCTGATGCTCGTGGCCGCCACCAGCCTTTTCGTAGACCTCCGCCTTGAGGATCAGCGGCACGGTGGCGTAGGCCTGCATGCAGGCGAGAGCGACACCGGCCACGAGCCCTGCGATCGCCGCGATGAACACGACGTTGCGAAACAGGTTCATGATGTCAGATCCTCGTCAGTGGCAGGGAAACGCCATCGAATGGCGATAGTCGTGCGCCGCATTGTGGACCGCATCGATGTGCGAGAAACCGACAACGCCGACGACGAAAATCCCCAGAAACGCGCTAAGCACGAGCTGCATGAAGCGCGACTGCGAGGAGACGGAAGCGCCGAGGGAGACGGAAGCGGAATTCATATCTTGTCCTTTCGCCCTCCACCCGAGGGCATCGAAGTCAGTTCCCTGTCGCCGGCAGGTCTCCTGGCTCGCGGATCAGCGCCCTTCCCCACCTTCCCGAAGAAAAAATCCCCAGTGGCTTGGAGAGGACTACCGCACACAGTTGCGGGGGCAGCCACGGCATTGGGCAACAAGTCAGCCCTCACCGCATTCCCTCTTGGTCCCTAACGGAACCGACGACATGCATGACTATAGGCTGAAACGGCCGCATCCGGCAAACCAAATTCCGCCGGCCAACAGCGCGAATGCGCCATGCGGCGTTACGGGTTCAACGCGGTGATCCGTTCGGCAACCAGCCGCTGCAGCCGCCACAGATGGCGATCATGAATGCCGCGCTCTTCAAGGTTTTTCACCGTGTTGTAGAGATAGTCGGCGCCCGACCCCCAGTGCCCGCAGGACGTGGCCAGCCTTTCGACGACCTTGCCCTCGTCGAGCGGGCCGGAATAGGTCAGGCCGTTGCGGTTGATGACGAAGGCCAATGCCCTGAGCGGTCCGGCCTCGCTTGCAAGCTTCAGCATGCGCGGCCGGTAGCTTGTCGGCTTCAGCGTGATTTCGCGCCGGAAAAGCCGGCCCAACTGCCCGCGCCGGTTACTGTCGGTCAGCCGGAAGGCGACGCCCTTGCATTGTCCGCCACGGTCCAGCGCCATCATCAGGCCGGGGCTGTCCTTGGTGCCGCGCCAGCGCGTCATGTTCATGCAAAAGGACCGATGCCAGCCGCGCGCCAAGGCAACGCGGTCCTCGACATAATCTATTTCCGGTTTCCAGATCAGCGATCCATAGCCGAACAGCCATAGCGGTTCGCTATCCGGGAGTTCGACCTGCAATTCATCCAGCAGCGCGTCATAGTCGGCGTCATCGAGATGCATCGCGTCCGGATCCGGCCCGGGGTCCCTGATCTCGCGCCAGCAGCGCGCGACCAGCTCCGGCGTAAGCGACATCTGTCGTGCGGCCACTTTCCGAATCCCCCCAATTTCCGAATGTCCCATGTCCACGACATGATTATGCGCCGCGCCTGCAACCGGCAATGCGGCACTCTGATTGACAAACGATTTGCCGGGGTGTCGGCTGACGCTTCATAGGAAGCCAGCCATGCATCCCAGCCCGAGCGAGCGCGACCCCTATAACGGCCTGAGCCGGGCCGAACCGACGCTACCGTCGTCGGCCTATTGGGATAGCGAGGCTTACCAGCGCGATCTCGACGCCATCTGGCACAAAAGCTGGCTGCTCGTCTGCCGCGAGGCCGATCTTGCCCAGCCTTTGGCATTCAGGACATTCCGCGTTGGCACACAGGAAATCGTCGTGCTCCGCGACGACACCGGCGAGTTGCGCGCCTTCCACAACACCTGCCGGCATCGCGGCTCGCAGCTTTGCCAGGAAAGCGAGGGCCGGCTGAAAGCGCGGCTCATCACTTGCCCCTACCATGCCTGGTCCTACTCGCTGCGCGGCGATCTCGTGCGCGTTCCCTCGAAATCGCTGCCAGATGGTTTCGACAAGGCAGATCATCCGCTCTACCGGGTGGCGCTGTCGGTATGGCGCGGCTTTGTCTTTGTGAACCTTCAGCAGGCTGCGGCCGGCTCCGCCGGGACCTCCTTCGATCCCGCATCCGGCGACCTCGCCAACTGGCCGCTGGAAACTCTGGTATCAGGCCATGTCCTGCGCAAGGTGATGAACTGCAACTGGAAGATCTTCTGGGAGAACTTCAACGAGTGCCTGCATTGCCCAGGCGTCCACAAGGACCTGTCTCGGCTGGTGCCGATATACGGCCGCGGCCTGATGAGCCGGCACGACGACCCCGACTGGGTCCGCCATGCCGACAATGACGCACCGGAGTTTTCGGGTGGCCTGCGCGCCGGCGCCGAGACCTGGTCGCGCGACGGACATGCCCATGGCCCGGTCTTCCCGGGCCTGACGCCGGCCGAGCGTGCGGCCGGACAGACCTATGCCACCAGCCTGCCCTCGATGTTCATCGTTGGCCATGTCGATTATGTCAGGACGGTGCGACTGATGCCGCTCGGTCCCGAACAGACCGAACTCACCGCCGAGTGGCTGTTCGCGCCCGAGGCGCTGGCTGAGACGGACATCGACAATGTCGTCGCCTTCGGCACCCAGGTGCTGGAGGAGGATGCCGCGATCTGCGAGATCAATCAGAAAGGCCTGCGCTCGATGCGCCACCAGGCCGGCGTGCTAATGCCGGAGGAGTACGATCTGCACCGCTTCCACAACTGGGTGCGCGAGCGGCATGCAGCGCTTGAGGCAACCGCCTGATCGGCGGCTAAAGCGACTTCGGCAGATAGCGCCAGGAGATAAAGCCGCAAACCGCGGCCAGAATGCCCAGCGTCACGAACACCGAGCCGAGGCCGAAAAACGCCAGCACCACCGAATAGACCAGCGGCGGCGTCAGCTCGGAAAAGTCGAGATAGGTGCGGTAGACCGCGGCCATCTGCGCCCGCTCATAGGACCGCACCGAGCGCATGAAGGCGGTCGAGCCCAGTGCATCGAGCGCGATGGTGAAGAAGGCGCCGCAGAGCAGGAAAAAGCCCGTAAGCAGCGGCGCGGTAGTGCCGACCGCGCCCGCCGCAAGCAGCGTCGCCGACATCGCGAAATAGGCGAAGGTCATGGTGCGCCGGCCGCCGAAGCGTTTTCCCGCTTTGCCCCAGAAGATCGCCATGAACAACAGCGCATTGCCGGCCGAAACCAGCAGGCCGCCGGCAAGCTTGCCCTCGCCGGTAATCACCATGAACAGCGGCCCGTAGACGAAGAACGTCGTCCAGAAGCAGGAGCGGCCGAAGGCGATCAGCCAGGCCAGCCTGAGCCTGGGTTGTGCTACGAAGCGGCCGATATTGGCCAGCGGATTGGCCGGCCGTGTCTTGCCCGGCCGGATCGACCGGTTGTCGCCCAGCCTGTAGGTCCAGAACAGCGCCAGCAAGGCCAACGCAAACACCGCGACCGCGCCATGCGCGGCATAGATGCCGTACCGTGTGTAGAGGAAGATGCCGAGTGTCGGCCCGCCGGTCCAGGCCAGCATCGACCACGCCATGCGCAGCGATTCGGCCTGCATGAAATCGGTCTTGCGGATGTGGTCCATGATGTAGAGGTTGAGCGTGATCGACAGGGCGCTCGCCCCCATCACGCGGCACAGCATGCCTGCCAGTTGCCCGGCAAGCGTGTGGGTGACGAAGAACAGCGAGCCCATCGCCAGCAGGCAGGCGCCGGCGGTATAGACCCAGCGCCGGTCAAACCTGCGGATCAGCATCGGCATGAACAAGGTCACCGACAGGCCGAGCAGCGCCACGATGGTGTAGAGGATCGAGACGATCTGCTCGTTGTGCAGAATCTCATAAGCCTGGATCGGGATGACGCTCGACACCGTGGCACGGGCGAAGGATTCGACCGCATAGAGCGAGGCAAAGGTGCGCGCATCCGCCGGACGCAGGGCTGGCAGCCAGATCGGATGGCGCACATGGGTGGACATTTGATCCCCAAATCAGACTCGCAGCCCAAATCTGCGCTGGCGCTTCCTCCGCCGGTAACAGGAAACCGACCCCTTCCCGGCAAAAAGCGAATTCGGCCAAAGGCTTTCCGGCTCTGGCCTAAAGCGCCGCGCGATGCAGCCGCACGGCGCGACCCGGAGCGTAGAGGGCGGCCTTCTTTTGTCCGGTGCAACCGTGATAGTCGTCTTTGGGGCTGAATCAGATCGCGAGACCATGAGCATCCATACCGCACCCCCTGGAGATCAACTGAAGCGAGATCAACCGAAGCGCATCGTCGCCATCGATGTCGTACGCGGCATCGCGCTGATCGCCATGGCGAGCTACCACTTCACCTGGGATCTCGAAAATTTCCACTACACCGATCCCGGCCTCACCGCCGTCGGCTGGTGGAAGATCTATGCGCGCTGCATCGCCTCGACCTTCCTGTTCCTGGTCGGCGTCAGCCTGTTTCTCGCGCATGGCAGGCAGATCCGCTGGACCGGCTTCTGGAAACGTTTTGCCATGGTCGCCGTCGCGGCCGCCGCTATATCGGCGGTCACGTACTTCATCACGCCGGACAGCTTCATCTTCTTCGGCATCCTGCATCAGATCGCGCTGGCCAGCCTGCTCGGCCTTTTGTTCTTGCGGCTGCCGTCCTTGCTGGCGCTTGTCGTGGCGGCGGTGGTGATCGCCGGGCCGATCTATTTCAGATCCGAAGCCTTCGATCATCCGGCGCTGTGGTGGGTCGGCCTGTCGGCGATCAACCCGCGCTCCAACGATTACGTGCCGCTGTTTCCCTGGTTCGGCGCCGTGCTTCTCGGCATCGCCGCGGCAAAGTTTGCGTCCACCACCGGCCTGCTGGCGCGGCTGGCCACGCTGGGATCAGGAAGCTGGACCAGGCCGCTCACCTTCATCGGCCGCCACAGCCTGGCTTTCTATCTGATCCACCAGCCGCTGCTGTTCGGCTGCGTCTGGCTGTTCTCGCAGATCGCGCCGGCGCCGGTCGAGACACGGGAAGTAGTCTTCCTCAAGGAATGCCAGGTATCCTGCGAACAGCAGCGCGACACGGAGTTCTGCACCAGCTATTGTGTGTGCATGCTGGACACGCTGCAAAGCGAAGCGGCATTCGACCGGCTCTACAATGGTGACCAGACCCCGGAGTTCAAAGCGCATCTCGGTGAACTCGCCGGCATCTGCACCGCAAGGACGGAGGAGAGTCCGATGACGCAGGGAGGGCAACAATGACCGACAAGCTCACAAAACCCGGGCTGGCAAAACCCGATCTACCGAGACCACGGCTGATCCCATGGCCGCCGCTGATCTACATCGCCGCCATTGCCATCAGCATCGTGCTCGGCCTGTTCTATCCCCTGCCCTGGATCGGCGACCTCTTGGGCGACCTTTTGTTTGCCGCCGGCTTTGTGGTGCTGTTTGCCGTCGCAGCCCTCTGGTTCACCGCTATCCGCACCATGATCGGGGCCAAAACGACGATGAACCCCAATGGCGTGCCGGATCATCTGGTGACGTCCGGCCCGTTCGGCGTGACGCGCAACCCGATGTATCTGGCCAACACGCTGCTTTTGATCGGCGTCGCCTTCGTCTCGGGGATCGTATGGTTCCTGCCGCTGGCTTTGATCGCGGCATTTGCAACGCAGAAGGTCGCCATCGAGAGCGAGGAGAAGGTGCTGTTCGCCAAATTCGGCAAGAAGTACCGCGACTATGCGAAGCGGGTCAGGCGCTGGATCTGAGGCGGCGTGGCAGGGGTGTATACCTTGGCGATTAGCTGGCGCATCCGTTTCTTCGTCATCCACGGGCGGAGCAAGGAGCGTAGCGACGCAGCACAGACCCGAGGATCCATGCCGCGACTCCAGAGCGTTGCTATGGTCCAGAATTCGCTACCGCTGCACTCCACGACCGATGTCACGGAATGGATTCTAGGGTCTCCGCGACGGAGCTTCGCTCCTGCTTCGCCCTAGAATGACGAAGTGTGGAAGGCCTCCGCTAATCGCGAACGTTTGCGACGGGCGCGCAAACGCTCGACGGTCCGCTCAGGTATTAACCCCCAGCTCCACCAGCCGCTCGACGCAAGACTCCTCAGCCTGGTCGAGCTCCGCCAGCGTCTCCTCGAGATCGCGGCGCTTCTGCCTGAGATCCTCGCGCTTTTCCTCGATGCGCTTGATCATCAGCTTGAGTTGACCGACCTCGCCGGGCGGTTCCTTGTACATCTGGATGATTTCGCGGATCTCGTTGATCGAGAAGCCGAGCCGTTTCCCGCGCATGATCTGGCGGATCAGATGCCGGTCAGATGGGCGAAACAGCCTTGTGCGGCCCCGCCGGACCGGTTGCACCAGCCCCTCATCCTCGTAGAAGCGCAGCGTCCGCGTCGACACGTCGAATTCGCGGGTCAGTTCGGTGATCGAATAATATTCCCGCATCTTTGCTCCAAATGTCGGAACATCGGAAAACGCCCGGTCGCCCGGGATTTCCAACGCATTCCGATCAACCCCGTTCCAAGCCGGACTCGGCATGAAACCCCGCGCAAGCCTCGCACCACATTTACGTAAAAGTCAATTGAGCCCGCAACGCCTCTTTCTCAAGGGATAGCGAACCACCAGGTGGCCAGCCCGAGGAAGGCAAAGAAGCCAACGACGTCGGTGACCGTAGTGACGAAAACCGCCGACGCCACCGCCGGGTCGATCTTGAACCGGTCGAGCAATAGCGGGATCAGGATACCGGCAAGGGCTGCCACGAACATGTTGATGATCATCGCCGCCGCTATGATGCCGCCCAGATTGGCATCGCGGAACCAGACGGCCGCGACGATGCCGATCAGCACGGCGAAGATGATGCCGTTGATGGAACCCACGCCCATTTCGCGGCGGATGATGCGGCCGGCATTGTAGATGTCGAGATCCCTGGTCGCCAGCGCGCGCACCGTGACGGTCATGGTCTGCGAACCGGCATTGCCGCCCATGCCGGCCACGATCGGCATCAGCACGGCCAGTGCTACAATATGCTCGATGGTGCGGTCGAACAGGCCGATCACCGAAGCCGCCAGGAACGCCGTCAACAGGTTGACCAGCAGCCAGGGAACGCGCGAGCGCGAGGTCGAAAGAATGCTGTCGGACAACTCTTCGTCGCCGACGCCGCCCATGCGCAGCAGATCTTCCTCGGCCTCCTGCTGGATGACGTCGACGACGTCGTCGATGGTGAGCACGCCGACCAGCCGCTCGTTCTCGTCGACGACGGCGGCGGACAGAAGATCGTATTGCTCGAAGTCCCGCGCCGCCTCTTCCTGGTCCATGGTGGCCGGAATGGCGTGCCTCGTCTCGTGCATCACGTCTCCGACCTTGGTCGTGCGCTTGGTGCGCAGGATCTGGTCGAGGTCGATGGCGCCGAGCAACTTGAAGCTTGGATCGATGACGAAGATCTGGCTGAACCGCTCGGGCAGGTTCTTGTCTTCGCGCATGTAGTCGATGGTCTGGCCTATGGTCCAGAACGGCGGCACGGCGACGAACTCGGTCTGCATGCGGCGACCGGCGGTCTCTTCCGGGTAGTCGAGCGAGCGGCGCAGCCTGATCCGCTCGGTGAACGGCAGCTGCGACAGGATCTCGTCCTGGTCTTCCTTTTCAAGGTCTTCGAGAATGTAGACCGCGTCGTCGGAATCGAGGTCCTGCATACCCTGGGCAATTTGCTCATTGGGCATATTGTCGACGATATCGCGGCGGATCGCCTCGTCGACCTCGGTCAGCGACGAGAAGTCGAAGTCGGCGCCGAGCAGTTCGACAAGGGCGCGACGCTGTTCGGGGTGCAGGGCCTCCAGCAGATCGCCAAGTTCCGACTGGTGCAGGTCGTCGACTTCGCGCTTCAGCGTCAGCGTATCGCGATCGGCGATCGCCGCGCCGATCTGGGCGAGGAATGATGACAGAACGGCGCCGTCCTCGCCATAGATGTCGGCGTGGGCATCGTCAGCGGCTTTGGCGCCGGTCTTCTGGTCGTCCTGGCGTTCCACCAGCGGCTCCCGCCATGGGAATTTCGGAAAAGGTGCCTGTCAGGTCTAGCGCGCAACGCACGGGAATATCAAACGAAATGCGCCCCGCCCTGCATATGGGCGAGAGTGATTTCATCAGGATATGACGCCGCCCAGGATTCAGGCGGCGCGACAGCACATGTCGCTGGGGAAAGAGCACCCGAGCACGGTTGGGGCAGAATTGTCATGGTGCAGGTCCTGCCATCTGCCGGACCCGCCCAGGCCAGGAACCAGAACAGCCGGAAGCCCTTGAAGATCAGGTCACAGACGCAGAAGGCAATCGAGGAACGGCGCGTGCGCGTGGTCGTCGCCGAACGCAATCCGCTCGTCATATCGGCGGTGCGCGACATGCTGGACTGCGACGGGCGCTTCGATCTCAGGGCCTGCGTGCAAAGCGGCAGGCATTTTCTGGAATTGGCAGCGGAAGGCGAATTCGACGTCGCCGTTATCGGCTGGAAGCTCTCCGACATGGACGGCGCCGATGTGCTGGCCGAGGTTCACAGCCGCAAGCTGGGCGTGCGCATCGCGGTGTTTTCCAACGACCACGACATCGGCATCCTGAAGCAGTGCGTGCGGCTCGGCGCCCAGGGCTACTGCTTCCAGTTCGACGATCCGGCGATCATCTTCGAGACCATCCTGGCCGTCGCGCATGGCCGCATCTGCATCCCCTACATCGACATCAACAAGGTCAACGACACACCCTTGTCGCTGCTCACCGTGCGCGAGCGCGAGCTGCTGGCGGTGCTGTCCGACGGCTGGACCAATCTGCAGATCGCGACGCGCACCGGGATTTCGGAGAACACGGTGAAATACCACCTCAAGAATCTCTACGACAAGCTCGACGTCCGCAACCGGGCGATGGCAGTCGCGCTCTACGCGCGGGAGAGGCGTACCCAGAAGCAGCCGTTGGGGTAGGCGAGCGACTGGCCGCGGGTAGGTCACCCGGGTAGGCAACCCCCACCCGCGCGCGGCAAGATGTTACCCCTTGAGGTGTTGTTGCCTTTAGCCGTCGAGACGAAACTCCCCTCACCGCTTTGCTGGATCAGGAGGAGTTCGCGACATGGCCGGTTTCACCCATCTTTTCATTCCCGGACCGACCAACATCCCCGAACAGGTCCGGCAGGCGATGAACCTGCCGATGGAAGACATGCGTGCAGCATCCTTCCCCGATCTCACGCTACCGCTGTTCGAAGACATCAAGACGGTGTTCAAGAACGAGACCGGCCGCGTCTTCATCTATCCCTCCTCCGGCACCGGCGCCTGGGAAGCGGCGATGACCAATGTGCTCAGCCCCGGTGACCGCGTGCTGATGTCGCGCTTCGGACAGTTCTCGCATCTGTGGGTCGACATGGCCGAGCGCCTCGGCTTCGAGGTCGATGTCATCGATTGCGACTGGGGGACCGGCGTGCCGCTCGAGCTCTATGCCGAGCGGCTCAGCGACGACAAGGCGCATCGCATCAAGGCAATCTTCTGCACGCAGAACGAGACGGCGACCGGCGTGACCAGCGACGTCGCCGGCTGCCGCGCCGCGCTCGACGACGCCAACCACCCTGCTTTGCTCTTCGTCGACGGCGTCTCGTCGATCGGCTCGATCGACTTCCGCCAGGAGGAATGGGGCGTCGATTGCGCCGTCAGCGGCTCGCAGAAGGGTTTCATGCTGCCCGCCGGCCTCGGTTTCCTTTCCGTCAGCAAGAAGGCGCTGGTGGCCTCGCGGAGCGCCACGCACCGCCGCTGCTTCTTCTCCTTCGAGGACATGATCCGCGCCAACGATGCCGGCTACTTCCCTTATACGCCGGCTACACAGCTGCTGCGCGGTCTGCGCGCCTCGCTCGACCTGATCGCCGAGGAAGGGCTGGAAAACATCTTCGCCCGTCACCATCGCCTCGCCGAAGGCGTGCGCAAGGCGGTCGACGCCTGGGGCCTGAAGCTCTGCGCCAAGACGCCTAAATGGCACTCCGACACCGTCAGCGCCATCCTGGTGCCGGACGGCGTCGACAGCGGCGATGTGGTCAAGCGCGCCTACCAGAAATACCAGACCGCGCTCGGCGGCGGCCTCAACAAGGTGATCGGCAAGGTCTTCCGCATCGGCCATCTCGGCTGGCTGAACGAGGTGATGGTGCTGGCCTCGCTCTCGGCCGCCGAAATGGCGCTGCTCGACTGCGGCGTACGGCTGGCGCCCGGCTCCGGCGTCGGCGCCGCCATCCAGCACTTCCGCGCCTCGGCCGCCGTGCCGGTCGCCGAAGCCGCCTGAGGAGCCGACAATGAGCCACACCATCAACCACCTCAAGAAATTACGGCTGCAGCGCAGCGAGCTGGCGGTTCCAGGCTCCAGCCCGGAAATGATCGACAAGGCGGCGAACAGCGCCGCCGACTTCATCTTCCTCGACATCGAGGACGCCGTTGCCCCACCCGACAAGGAGCGCGCCCGCAAGAACATCATCCAGGCGCTCAACGACATCGACTGGCGCGCCAAGGGCAAGACCGTCTCGGTGCGCATCAACGGCCTCGACACCCATTACATGTATCGCGACGTGGTCGACGTCATGGAACAGGCCGGTGACCGGCTGGACACCATTTTGGTGCCGAAGGTCGGCGTGCCGGCTGACCTCTACATGGTCGAGGCCATGGTCAACCAGATCGAGATGGCAAAGGGTTTCAGGACCCGCGTCGGCCTCGAAGCGCTGATCGAGACCGCGCTCGGCATGGCCAATGTCGAGGCGATTGCCGCGACACCCGGCCGGCTGGAAGCCATGCATTTCGGCGTCGCCGACTATGCGGCAAGCTGCAAGGCGCGCACGGTCAACATCGGCGGCCTCAACCCCGACTATCCCGGCGATCAGTGGCATTTCGCTCTGTCGCGCATGACCGTCGCCTGCCGCGCCTATGGCTTGCGCGCCATTGACGGACCGTTCGGCGACTTCTCCGATCCGGAGGGCTACGTCGCCGGGGCCAGGCGCGCGGCGGCCCTCGGTATCGAAGGCAAATGGGCAATCCATCCCTCGCAGATCGCGCTCGCCAACGGCGTATTCTCTCCACCGGAAAAAGAGGTGACCCGTGCCAGGCGAATCCTCGAAGTGCTGAAGGAGGCGGAGGCGCAGGGCAAGGGAGCGGCCGCACTCGACGGCAAGATGATCGACGCAGCGTCGGAACGCATGGCGCGCAATGTTCTGGTGGTCAACGAGGCAATCGAACGGGCCAGCCAATTCTCTAGCGAGCCGCGCGTCGCCACGCATTGACCGTTCAGGGAGGACAAAATGGACATCCACGAATATCAGGCCAAGGAACTGCTGGCACGCCACGGCGTGCATGTGCCGCGCGGCGGGCTGGCCTACAGCCCCGAGCAGGCGACCTACAGGGCCCGCGAGATCGGCGGCTCCAAATGGGTGCTGAAGGCGCAGGTGCATTCCGGCGCCCGCGGCAAGGCCGGCGGCATCAAGCTGTGCGCCAATGACGAGGAGATTTCCAGCGCGGCCGAGGGCATGCTCGGCCGCAAGCTGGTGACACAGCAGACCGACCCGCGCGGCAAGCTGATTTCGCGCCTGTATCTCGAGGAAGCCGTCGATATCGCGCAGGAGCTCTATGTCGGCTTCGTGCTCGACCGCAAGGAAGAGCGCGTCATGATCGTGGCGTCCGCTGCCGGCGGCATGGAGATCGAGGACATCGTCGAGAAGGCACCGAACTCCATCCTGCGCACATCGGTCGATCCCGGCGTCGGCATGCAGCGTTTCCAGGCGCGCGAGATCGCCTTCGGGCTCGGCCTCGACCACAATCTGATCGGCAAGGCGACCGAAACCATCTTCGCCTGCTATCAGGTGTTCCGCGACTACGACGCCTCGATGCTGGAGATCAATCCGCTGGTGGTGACCCGCGACGGCAATCTGATCGCGCTCGACGCCAAAATGTCGTTCGACGAGAACGCGTTGTTCCGCCGGCCGGAAATCTCCGAGCTGCGCGACAAAAGCCAGGAAGATCCGCGCGAAACTTTTGCCAGCGACCGTGGCCTCTCCTATGTCGGCCTCGACGGCAACATCGGCTGCATCATCAATGGCGCAGGGCTCGCCATGGCGACCATGGACATGATCAAGATCGCCGGCGGCGAACCGGCCAACTTCCTCGACATCGGTGGCGGCGCCTCGCCGGAGCGGGTGGCGAAATCCTTCCGCGCCGTGCTCGGCGACAAGAATGTCGAGACCATCCTGGTCAACATCTTCGCCGGCATCAACCGCTGCGACTGGGTCGCCGAAGGCATCATCAAGGCGATACGCGAGGTCGGCGTCAACGTGCCGCTGGTGGTCCGTCTCTCCGGCACCAAGGCCGAGGAAGGCCGCCGCATCCTGGCCGATTCCGGCGAGGCGGTAATCGTTGCCGACACGCTGGCCGAAGCCGCCGAAAAAGCCGTCGCTGCCTGGCGCGCGGCCACCAAGAAAAAAGCAGCCTGAGGGAGGTCGAGAAAATGGCAATCCTGCTCAACCGCAGCACCCGCGTCATCGTCCAGGGGTTCACCGGCAAGATCGGCAGCTTCCATGCCGACGACATGAAACGCTATGGCACCAAGCTGGTCGGCGGCGTCACCCCCGGCAAAGGCGGCCAGAAGCATCTCGGCCTGCCTGTCTTCAACACGGTCAAGGGCGCGGTGCGCGAGACCCGCGCCGAGGCCAGCATCGTCTTCGTGCCGCCGCCCTTTGCCGCCGATTCCATCATGGAAGCGGCCGACGCCGGCATAAAACTCTGCGTCTGCATCACCGACGGCATCCCGTCGCAGGACATGATGCAGGTCAAGCGCTACATGCTGCGCTACCGCTACGAGGACCGCATGCGGCTGATCGGCCCGAACTGCGCCGGCGTCATCACGCCCGGACAGGCGCTGATGGGCATCATGCGCGGCAGCATCTATCTGCCTGGCCGCGTCGGCATTGTCGGCCGCTCCGGAACCCTGGGCTACGAGGCGGCGTCGCAGATGAAGTCGCTCGGCATCGGCGTCTCGACCAGCGTCGGCATTGGCGGCGACCCGATCAACGGCTCGTCCTTCAAGGACATGCTGAAACTGTTCGAACAGGATGACGACACCGACGCGGTGGTGATGATCGGCGAGATCGGCGGACCGCAGGAAGCCGAAGCCGCGATCTGGGCGCGCGATAATATGCGCAAGCCCCTGATCGCCTACATCGCCGGCCTCTCCGCCCCCAAAGGCCGCCGCATGGGCCACGCCGGCGCCATCATCTCGGCCTTCGGCGAGTCGGCGCAGGAAAAGGTGGAGATCCTCAAGGACGCCGGGGTGATCATCGTGCCGACGCCGTCGTCGTTTGGTGAGGTGGTTGCAGAGACGCTGGCGGGGATGAAGAAGGCCGCCTGAACAGCGGCCTTCGCGTTCGACCGCGCCTCATGCCGCCTTGTCGGCTGCCGGCTTCGCGACCTTGGTGCGGGTGGCGCTGCGGCGGCCGTCGACGCTGACCGGAATGTCGCCGTCGACCGTGGCGCGACGCACCACCCGGTGCTGGTCGCCGTAATCGTTGACGGCGTAGTGCTGCGTCGCGCGGTTATCCCAGATCGCCACATCGCCGGCCTTCCAGCGCCAGCGCACGGTGTTCTCCGGCGCCGTGACATAGGACTGGAACACCTCGTAGAGCTTCGCCGAATCGCTTTTGGAAAGACCGATCAGCCGTTGCACGAAATTGCCGAGCAGCAGCGAGCGCTCGCCTGTTTCGGGATGGACGCGGACAACGGGATGCTCGGTCTCGTAGATCGTCGAGGTGAAGATTTCCTCGAAGTGCTTCTTTTCCGCGGCGCTCGCACGCGGCCGCACCGCGGCGTAATCGTAGGCGTTGCTGTGCACCGCCCAGAGATTGTCGGCCAGCAGCTTCAACGGCTCGGGCAGGTCCTGATAGGCGGCCGCGGTGTTCGACCAGATGGTGTCGCCGCCGGCCGGCGGTATGACGACGCCGCGAAGAACGGAGAATTTCGGATAGGCGTCGACGAAGGTGACATCGGTATGCCATTGGTCGGCGCGACCGCCGCCACGGCTGGAATCGAGTTCGAGAATGGACGCCGTTCCCTTGACGGGACCTTGGGTCGGATGCGGGACGAGGTCGCCGAGACGCTGGGCAAAGCGCTCCTGCTCGGCATCGTCGAGATGCGCCTGGTCGCGGAAGAACACCACCTTGTGCCGCAACAGGATCTGGTTGATCGCCGCGACCGTCTGCTGCGGCAGGTCGCCGGAGAGCCGAATGTTCCTGATCTCTGCGCCGACGCGTCCGGTAAGCGGGACAATATCGGCATCCGGGATGATCTGCTCTACGGGGGTAAGTCTGGTCATGGGAACCTCTTCCTCTAAAGCCGCGGGCTGGTGGCAATGCTCCGCCGTCTGCCGGCCGCATAGCGATCGGCGGAGCAACTCCCTCATCGGGAGCCGACTTGCTTGGCAACGAGAGCACTGATCTCAACTCAGGAGGCGAAGGCCGCCAAGGCTTGCGAGTAGTACCGAGATCCCATTCAAAGCGTAATTCTACAAATTCCATAGACATTTCTTTTCAAAGTTCGGCGGCCCTGAGAAAAATGCCTTCTGTCCAATTCGTTCGTGAGCGGCAGGCGGTGGAGCGCTGCGCGACGCGGCCCGCACCAGTAGTGACGCTGTCGTATCCCCTTCGATATTGGAGATGGCGGGTGAATTGCATGCCTGATATTGATGGCTTCCACGCATCACGCAGGCGCCGAGATGACAGACTCCGATAAGGCTGACGCTGTCGAGCAATTGCTCGATACGCCTGACCTCGCCACCGCGCTGGAAAGCGACCAGTTCAAGAAATTTCTCGACCAGATGCCGATCGCGATCGCCGTCTCGGAATTGATCGCGAAGGAACGTGTCGTCTACGCCAATCCCGAATTCGAGAAGCTCTCGGACCTCAAGGCGCCGAAGCTTGCGCGGGAAAACTGGGCGGCCCTTTCCGGCAGGGGGCTTCATCGGCAGAAGGACAGGCCGCTCGCCGAGGCTGTCGTTGAAGACACCGATTTCGTCGGCACGTTTCGCCTCGAGCGCGGCGAGGACAAGCCGGCAATCGTCGACGTTTATTCCAACGTTATCGAGGACGACAACGGCAAGCTCTGCTTCCGGCTGGTGGCGCTTGTCGACGTCACGGCACACGGTGAGACCGAGGACGCGCGACCCGCGGAGGAGCTCATCCGGGAGAAGGACACCCTGTTGCGCGAACTGCAGCATCGGGTGAAAAACAATCTGCAGATGATCACCGCTTTGATCCGGATGGAAACCCGCAACGCCACCGAACCGGACCAGAAGCGTTTCGAAAGGCTTGCCGGCCGGGTAGACGCATTGGCAATCCTCTACCAGACATTGTCGGCTGACCAGCAGAAGGATGAGGTGGATCTTGGCGTGTACCTTAGCCAGATCGCGTCCGCCGTCATGGCGTCGCACGCAGTCGAAGGTATCCGCCTCGACCTTAAGGTGGATACCTATCCGGTATCCATCAACGTTGCCATGCCGACAGGCCTGGTCGTCAATGAGTTGCTGACCAACGCTCTCAAACATGCATTCGTCGGGCGCGATGGCGGCACGATCACGCTGCACAGCGTCGTCAGCGGCGATGGTTGCCGGGTGACTGTCGCCGATGATGGGATCGGTCTGCCGACGGGTGAGACCTGGCCCAGGCCCGGCAAGCTCGGCTCCTTGATCGCGCGGTCGCTGACCGAAAATGCCAAGGCGCAATTCGACGTCAAGTCGAGTGCCGGCGAGGGAACCAGGGTCACCATCGTCTTCAAGCGATCGGCGGCGACGGACTGAGGCTATGCAACGGCGCGCCGGCAAATCCCGGCCGGACAGGTGCTTCGGGCGCTCGCGGGTGTGGCCTTAAGTCGCAAACGATTTGGCTGCAGAAGCGGGGCGCCGGGCTTCTTTGACGGTGCGATCAGCACCATATGTGGTCCACAGCCCTAAACGAGAGAAGCTAGCTCCGACGGGTCGCACCGCGGTCGTCAGCCGGCAATGGCTATGAACCAGGAAACTGAAAACCATCATGCGTGAAAATATCAGACCAGCGTCGAGAGACGTCCCCCTCATTCAGCTAGGCCTGCACCAGTGCCGCTTCCCGGTGAGCGAAGACCGGTCGGTACCCGGTGGTTACCGGTTTTGTGCCGGGCCGACGTCGCCGGATCGCGTCTACTGCGATCACCACCACACCGTCGTGACGGCCGTTGACCCTCGTCGAGCCCGTCCGGGTCTCCATTTCCCGCAACGACGCGCCGCTTAGGTCACCCACATCCCCTGCCCCGCCACCGGCAAAGCCGGGGACTCGGGTGCAGGAGGCTGGCCGGTGCGAGCCAAGCGGCGTTCGCGTGCGGCTCTGCGACCTCTTGTTGCAACTCTGCTGCGGCCGGTTCAAGCGCCAAAGGCGATGATTTGGCGTCGATGGCCTGAGAAGCCGCAATGATTTCAATGGCCGAAAAATTATGGTGCGGTCGAGAAGACTCGAACTTCCACGGGTTGCCCCACAGCGACCTCAACGCTGCGCGTCTACCAATTCCGCCACGACCGCCCGTGGTAGGAGCCGGAACGAACCGGCTCGCGGCGTGTAGCAAATCGTTTCCGGCGAAACAAGGGCGCGGCGCGCAATAATCGCCGCAAATTGGCATATCGGCCTCTACAGCGCCGCGCGTCCTGTGGGACGCGCAAAGGACGCTGCAGCACTTTGATTTGGCGCATGATCCTTTCCGAAGATCGTTCCTATCTTCGGGGTCGTGCGCGAAGGCCGAAATGCGTGGCGAACTGGACGTTTCAGCCGGATACCGCCATATGAAGGGCAAATGCATTTGGCCCCAGAGCGCAAGCCGGTTTCGCCAAGCCGGCGTGCGTCACGCGAAAAACGAAAAAGCCATGACCGAACGCAGCCAGATCGCCACGTCGTTCCTGCCCTTGCCCGGGTCAGCGCCGGTCGAATGGCGCATCGAGCCTAGCCTGACCGGCTACACCGATGCGCTGGCCCTGATGGAAGCGCGCGCCGAGGCGATCCGCGCGGGTGCAGCCGCCGAGATGGTCTGGCTGGTCGAGCATCCGCCGCTTTACACCGCCGGGACCAGCGCCCGCATCGAGGACCTGATCGACCCCGACCGTTTCCCGGTCTTTGCCGCCGGGCGCGGCGGCGAATACACCTATCACGGGCCGGGGCAGCGGGTTGCCTATGTCATGCTTGACCTGAAGCGCCGGCGTGAGGATGTGCGCGCCTTCGTCGCCGCGCTCGAGCAGTGGATCATCGGCACGCTTGCCGCCTTCAATGTACGCGGCGAACGCCGCGAGGACCGCGTCGGCGTCTGGGTGGTGCGGCCCGAGCGCCCGTCCCTGCCCGACGGCTCGCCGGCTGAAGACAAGATCGCGGCCATCGGCATCCGGCTGCGGCGCTGGGTGAGCTTTCATGGCATTGCCGTCAATGTCGAGCCGGATCTCAGCCATTTCAGCGGCATCGTGCCATGCGGCGTGCCGGATCACGGCGTCACCAGCCTCGTCGACCTCGGCCTGCCCGTAACCATGGCCGATTTCGACCTGGCGCTGAAATCCGCCTTCGAGGATGTTTTCGGGGCAGCGAAGTCAACTTCTACAGAACCGGCTCGCAAGGCCGGCTGAGTCTCGCCTCGACCAACGCTCAAAGCAACCGCGCCGAGGCCCACAACAGCCCGAAACCGTGAATGGCGAAGACGGCCAGCAGCGCGCCGGCCATGGCAAAACGATCGAAGATGCGGATCGGCTTCAATTCGTGGCGCGGTTTTACCCCGCTACCCACTGTCATCAGGCTGAGGATGGCAAAGACGGCGCCCGCCACCAGCAGAAAGCTTTGGGAAAAGCCGGCCAGCCAGCCAAGCCACAGCAAGGCCGAGAGCAGGGAAAACGAGGCGAGCGCCAGGGCGGCCGGCCCCGGGCAGATCTGGCGCAGCACCTGACCGCCGTCGAATTTCCACACCGGCACCAGATTGGCGATGTTGAACAATGCGGCAACGCCGGCGAGCGTCGCCAGAAGGGCCGCGGCGAGCCGATGTCCCTCGCCGGACGCGAGCCCGCTGGCGACGATCAGCAGCGGAACCAGGAACGCGGAAAAGCCGGCGCCCATCAGCGCCACGAAGGCGACCTCGAAGCGGCTGTCATAAGGCCGGCCACCAATGGCGATGCCGCCGAGCAGCGGGATAAAGATCATCCGCGCCTTGCGATGACCGGTCAGCCGGAAGGCCGCCATGTGGCCGAACTCATGCAGGGCGACCACCGAGGTCAGGATCGCGGCCAGCGCCAGGCCGCCGAGATTGAGCCCGAAGAACGGCCACAGGATGAAAGCCGAAAGAACGGCGAAACCGACCTGGCTCAGCGGATGCTCGAACCAACCGCCCTTGCGATATTGTCCGGTCCTCGCCCAGACCTCCAGCTTGCCGAGCTCGCGGCGCATGGCGAAGTAGCGGAACACCAGGAAGGCGACGCCGCGATAGCGATCGGTCTGGCTGAGCGTCACCCGCGTGCCGGCACCTTCCGAGGTGAGTTCGGTGGTCTCATAAAAATCCTTCCAGAACGACGCGTCGAGCGCGGTATCCTCGATGACCCGCATCGAAAAACGACTGCCTTCGACGACGTCCTCGAAGCGCGACCCGCGCTCGATCGGCTGGCCGTCGCGGCCTTCCCAGGACAGCAGGATGCGGGTCGTGCCCTGCCCGTCCAGCGGCTGCGCCTTCAGTATCTCGCCGGACCAGCCGGCATCGCTGCCGAGCGGCCACAGCGCCTGCCAGAGGCGCTGCCGGTCCATTGCGACCACGCGGCTGAGCCTCACCGTGCGCAAACCGAGCGGCGCGGTCATCAAAAGGAAAATCAGTCCGAGATTACCGGCCACGAGAAGGGCCGTCACGATCGGCGACACCTGAGGTTTTTGCTCCCTGTCTTGGCGGGGCAGCCTAGCGTCATGGCGGCAAGAAAGGCTTAACGGCACAGCGCCTTCCTGCCCGCCTAAAACATTGCGGCGAACCGCAGTTGCATCACATGGCGCCGATCCAGACAGCCATGGAAACCAGAAACGCACTCATGCACACCAACGAAACGACGTCCTGAACAAGATCGCTCATAACTCTCTCCTGTTGTTGATATGTTCGTATTTTGTTCTAACTTTGTTCGAAAGTCAACGAGCGGAAAGCGGCATGCCGACGAATCCTGACAGCCGGTTTGGGCAGGGTTAAGGAAAGGTTGACGGGGTGACGGCAGTGCTGACGCAGGGCGCATCGCATGCCTTTGCGATCGGGACACGCACCAATCACTTCGTCATCCTAGGGCGGAGCAAGGAGCGCAGCGACGCGGCGCAGACCCTAGGATGAGGAAGTTGGGGCCTACAGCGGAACGACCTTGCCATCCGCCAGCGTCACCCGGCGGTCCATGCGCGAGGCGAGCTCGTGATTGTGGGTGGCGATCAGCGCGGCAAGGCCGGACTGCTTGACCAGCGCGCCAAGCGCCTCGAACACATAGGACGCGGTGACCGGGTCGAGATTGCCGGTCGGCTCGTCGGCCAAAAGCAGCAAGGGCGCGTTGGCGACGGCACGGGCGATCGCGACGCGCTGCTGTTCGCCGCCGGACAGCTCCGACGGCCGGTGCGACGCGCGCTTGCCGATCTGCATATAGTCGAGCAGCTGTGCTGCGCGCTCCGACGCCTCCTTGCGCGAAAGCCCTTTGATCAGCTGCGGCATCATGATGTTTTCCAGTGCCGAAAACTCCGGCAGCAGATGATGGAACTGATAGACGAAGCCGACATCGTTGCGGCGGATCGCCGTGCGTTCGTCGTCGGAGAGCCGTCCGCAGGCGCGGCCGGCCAGAATGACGTCACCGGCGTCGGGGCGCTCGAGCAGGCCCGCCGTATGGAGCAGCGTCGACTTGCCGGTGCCCGACGGCGCCACCAGCGCCACCATCTCGCCGCGCTTCAGCGAAAAGTCGGCGCCGTTCAAAATGGTGAGCTTGCGCGGCCCCTGGACATAGTGCCGCTCGACGCTCTTCAGCTCGATAACGATCTCGGACTTCATTCGTATCTCAAGGCCTCGACCGGATCGAGCCGTGCGGCGCGCCATGCCGGAAACACCGTTGCTAGGAAGGACAGGCCGAGCGCCATCAGGATGACATAGGTGGTCTCGCGCGGGTCCATCTTTGCCGGCAGTTGGCTGAGGAAATAGAGTTCCGGATTGAACAGCACCTTGCCGGTCATCCAGGAGAAGAACTGGCGGATCGATTCGATGTTGGTGCAGATGAGCACCCCGAGCAGCACGCCGGCGAGCGTGCCGGTTACGCCGATCGCAGCACCCGTCATCAGGAAGATGCGCAGGATGGCGCCGCGCGAGGCGCCCATTGTGCGCAGGATGGCGATATCGTGGCCCTTGTCCTTCACCAGCATGATCAGGCCGGAGATGATGTTGAGCGCCGCCACCAGCACGATCAGCGTCAGGATCATGAACATGACGTTGCGCTCGACCTGCAGTGCTGAAAAGAACGTCTCGTTGCGCTGGCGCCAGTCGACCATGTCGATCGGCCGTTGCGCCGCCGCATCCACCAGCGGTTTCAGCGCGTCGACATTGTCGGGATTGTCGACATAGATCTCGATCGTCTGCGCCCTGCCGTCCATGTTGAAATAGAGCTGCGCTTCGGAAAACGGCATGTAGACGATGGAGCTGTCATACTCCGACATGCCGACCTCGAAGATCGCCGCCACCTTGTAGCCCTTCAGCCGCGGCGTCGTGCCCATCGGCGTCACATCGCCGTCCGGCGAGATCAGCGTGATGGTGTCGCCAAGCACAAGGCCGAGATTCTCGGCCATACGCTTGCCGATGGCGACGCCCTCGCCGGAGTCGAAGCCGTCAAGCGTGCCTTGCTTGACGTTTTGGGCGACGATGGCGATCTTGCCGAGGTCTTCGGCCCTGATACCGCGCACCAGCGCGCCCATGCCGCCGCCGACATTGCCCTGCGCCAGCACCTGGCCGTCGATCAGCGGGATCGCGTATTTGACGCCGGCCACGCCGTTGATGCGGGCTGCGACCTGCGCATAATCCTCAAGCGGCGAATCCAGCGGCTGCACGATCAGATGGCCGTTGACGCCGAGGATGCGGGTCAGAAGTTCGGCTCGAAACCCGTTCATGACAGCCATGACGACGATCAGCGTGGCGACGCCCAGCATTATGCCAAGGAAGGAGATCGAGGCGATGACCGAGATCACCGTCTCCTTGCGGCGCGACCGCAAATAACGCCAGGCGACCATGCGTTCGAACATGGAGAACGGGCCGGCGACCGGAGACTTGGCGACCGGAGATTTGGCGACCGGAGACTTGCCAACCGGAGACTGGGCTACCGAAGACTTCGCTGCCGCGGCTTCGCTCATGCGGTTGCACCGAAGCGTTTCCTGGCCTCCGCGACCGGCAGCGTCTCGCGCTCGCCGGTCCGGCGGTTCTTGATCTCGATCTCGCCGGCGGCCACGCCGCGCGGCCCGACGATCACCTGCCAGGGCAGGCCGATCAGGTCGGCGGTGGCGAACTTGCCGCCCGGCCGCTGGTCGGTGTCGTCGTAAAGCACATCCTTGCCGGCGCCGGTGAAGGCGGCGTAGAGCTCGCCGCAGACGCGGTCGCACTCGGCGTCGCCGGCCTTCATGTTGATCAGGCCGATGTCGAACGGCGTCACCGCTTCCGGCCAGATGATGCCGTTATCGTCATGGCTGGCCTCGATGATCGCCGCCACCAGCCGCGACGGACCGATACCGTAGGAGCCGCCGGAAACGAAATGATCCTTGCCGTCGGGCCCGGTCACCTTGGCGCCCATGGGCTTGGAATATTTGTCGCCGAAATGGAAGATGTGGCCGACCTCGATGCCGCGTGCCGAAACCCGGTCGGCTTCGCCAAGCTTGTCCCAGGCCGCCTCGTCATGCATCTCGTCGGTGGCGGCGTAAGGCGTCGTCCACGTCTTGACGATGTCGGCGATCTCGCCGTCATTGCCGAAGTCGGTTTTCTCGCCGGGCACCTGCAGCGACAGATATTCGCGGTCGCAATAGACCTGGCTCTCGCCGGTGTCGGCCAGGATGATGAATTCATGGCTGAGATCGCCGCCGATCGGCCCGGTGTCGGCCCGCATCGGAATGGCCTGCAGCCCCATGCGCGTGAACGTCCTGAGATAGGATACGAACATGCGGTTATAGGCGGCCTTCGCGCCCTCGAAATCGAGGTCGAAGGAATAGGCATCCTTCATCAGGAATTCGCGCGAGCGCATAACGCCGAAGCGCGGCCGCACCTCGTCGCGGAACTTCCACTGGATGTGGTAGAGGTTTAGCGGCAAGTCCTTGTAGGACTTGACGTAGGCGCGCACGATCTCGGTGACCACTTCCTCATTGGTCGGACCGTAAAGCATGTCGCGGTCCTGCCGGTCCTTGATGCGCAGCATCTCCTTGCCGTAATCGTCATAGCGGCCGCTTTCGCGCCACAGATCGGCCGACTGGATGGTCGGCATCAGGATTTCCAGCGCGCCGGCGCGGTTCTGCTCCTCGCGGATGATGCGGCAGACCTTGTCGAGCACCAGCTTGCCCAGCGGCAGCCAGGAAAAGCTGCCCTGCCCCTGCTGGCGGATCATGCCGGCACGCAGCATCAGCCGGTGCGAGACGATCTCGGCCTCGCGCGGATTTTCTTTCAGGATGGGCAGGAAAAACTGCGACAAACGCATGGACAGGTCCGTGAGAGAGGAGGCTGCGCCGGAATCGGCGCGGCTGGCTTGCTTGCCCCGGCTTCATAGCTATTTCGTGACGGAATGGAAACCCGACCGGTCGCATCGGTCCGAAATCGCAAAAATCGATTCTTCTTCCAAAGACCTTCGCACCGAAAACGATAATGCTTCTGACGCAAAGTGATCGCCTGACTGCAAAGTCCTCACACACGCTTTGCGCGTCCGGGCTACGCGGCACACCTGGCCCCATTAATGCGGCAGCCCCGGCGTTGTTCGTTTCGCAAGCAAAGCCTGCCGCACTATTGTGCACTGCAGCACAGATTGCCCGATTGCGGGCAAAATTCTGCGTGACAATTTCATCAGGGTTAGGCTAGTGTGCCCCGATAACCGAGAGGGTGGAGAAAAATCTGCTCTCCTACGCGGTCAAAGTCTTGGGAGGATGCGATCTAGGCGCGGTTACCCGCTGCCGCCGGAAACCGGAAAACAGATCGGAACGCGTTTAAATTGCAAGGCCTTGTGCCTTGCATTTTTTTTGCCCGATCATCTGGTTAGATCAACCTGTTCCCAAATCACGTGAGCTTGCGTCAGCCTGACACCAAGGCGTGATTCTAATGCGGGTGGGCCATGCCTGGCCGCCTATTGCGCATCGCAGGCTGGCGAGACAAAATCTGAGTTTGGCGCTCCGAAACAAACACAAACATCCCAGCCGATCTGCCGGCGGGAAAGTGGTTAGTTAGCCGGGTGCCTGGCTGGCTTCGGGGATGATGTGCGGGACTTCGTCGAGGCTGTAGCCCAGCCCGTGCGTCAGGCTGTAGAAAACCCCCATGACGACAGCCGTGACGATAGTGGTGCGGATCACGGCGCGCAGCATATGCGGTCCGCGCGGCGCGCTCGCAACCGTGCCCAGCGTCACGTCATGGTCGTCATCCTGCGTCTTGACGCTGAACGGCAGCACGATGAACAGCATCAGCCACCAGGTGATGAAGAACAGCGCGGCAAACGAAATCCAGCTCATGCCTGCTCCAGTTCGACCAGCGTGCCGAAGAAATCCTTGGGATGCAGGAACAGCACCGGCTTGCCGTGGGCGCCGGTTTTGGGATTGCCGTCGCCCAGCACGCGGGCGCCGCTCGCTTTGAGGTGATCGCGCGCGACAAGGATGTCGTCGACCTCGTAGCAGACATGATGCATGCCACCCGAGGGGTTCTTCGCCAGAAAGGCCGCGATCGGCGACCGTTCGCCCAGCGGCTCCAGGAGTTCGATCTTGGTGTTGCCGACATCGACGAACACCACCGTCACGCCATGCTCGGGCAAAGCCTGCGGCGCAGTCACCCGCGCGCCAAGTGTATCGCGATAGGCCGCAATCGCCGCGGCCAGGTCCGGTACGGCAAGTGCTACATGGTTCAGGCGTCCCAGCATGAAGTGCTCCACAAGTTAAGGGAGTAGGGAATAGGCAGCAGGCAGTAGTGATACATCCGCATTTTTCTCCACTGCCTACCGCCTACTGCCTATTCCCTCACCTCGTCACAAACACCGTCACCAGCGGCTTCTTGCCCCAGGCTTCGTTGGCGGCGCCGCGCACGGCGCGGCGCACCGCTTCCTGCACCAGATCGAGGTCCTTGCGGCGCTGGCGAGGGATCGAGTCAACCGCGCCGACGGCCGCGTCGAGCATCAGATCTTCCATGTTTTCGCCACGGGCATCGGCCTCGGCGACGCCGATGGCGACCAGATCGGGATCGCCGGCGAGCTCATATTTGTCGTCGAGCACGACATTGACCGCGACATGGCCGGCAAAGGATAGCTTCCGCCGGTCGCGTATGCCCATCGCCTGGTCGGTGCCGATCAGCCTGCCGTCCTTGTAGATGCGGCCGAACGGCACCTGGTCGATGATCGTGGCCGGACCCGGCGCCAGCCGCAGCATGTCGCCGTCGCGCACTTGCGCCACCTGGCCGATGCCCGACGTCGACATCAGCGACCCTTGCGCCACCAGATGCGCGGCTTCGCCGTGCACGGGAACGCCGATCTGCGGCCGCACCCATTCATACATCCTGCGCAATTCGCTGCGGCGGGGATGGCCGGAGACATGCACAAGCGCGTCGCCATCCTCGATGATCTTGATGCCGAGGTCGATGAGGCGGTTCTTGATCTCGAGGATCGCCTTCTCGTTGCCGGGAATGGTGCGTGAGGAAAACACCACCGTGTCGCCGGCCGTCAGCGACACCGATTTCATCTCGTCGCGCGACAGTTTTGCCAGCGCTGCCAGCGCCTCGCCCTGGCTGCCGGTGCAGATGATGACCAGGTTCTCGCGCGGGATGAAGCCGAAATCCTCCTCGGCGATGAACTCCGGCAGCCCGTCCATGTAGCCGAGTTCGCCGGCGACATCGATGACCCGCTTCAGCGAGCGGCCGAGCACCAGGCACTGGCGGCCGGCATCGCGCGCCGCCTTGGCGATGGAGACGATGCGTCCGACATTGGAGGAGAAGGTGGTGACGGCGACACGGCCGACAGCGCTCTGGATGACGCCCCTGAGGCCTTCGCCCACCGCCACTTCCGACGGCGATTCGCCTTCGCGCAGCGCATTGGTGGAATCGCAGATCAGCGCCAGCACACCCTTGTCGCCATAGGCGCGAAACCGCGCCTCGTCGGTTTTCGGACCGATCGTCGGTTCCGGATCGATCTTCCAGTCGCCGGTATGGATGACGGTGCCGGCCGGCGAGGTGATCGCCAGCGACATCGGCTCGGGGATCGAGTGCGCCACCGGAATGGCCTCGATCGAGAACGGGCCGACAGTGAATGTTTCGCCTGCCCGGTAGATCGTCACCGGAATTTTCTTCGGCGCGCCCTGCTCGCCCTGGCGCTTGGCGTCCAGCAGTCCGGCGCTGAACGGTGTCATCCACACCGGCGCCTTCAGCTTTGGCCAGATGTCGAGCAGCGCCCCGTAATGGTCTTCATGCGCATGGGTGATGATGATGCCGCGCAGGCCGGCGAGGTTCTCCTCGATGAAGCGGGTATCGGGCAGGATCAGGTCGACGCCCGGGTGCGCTGCGTCGGGAAAGGTCACGCCGACATCGACGACGATCCACTCGCGCGCGCTAGGCGGCCCATAGCCGTAAAGGGCGAAGTTCATGCCGATCTCGCCGACGCCGCCGAGCGGCACGAAGACGAGTTCGGCGTTTTGCGCTTTCGCCATCAAATTTCCCTTCCCGGCCCTTGCGGCCAGCCCTAAATCTTTGCCGACGCGACGGCGCCGAAATGCACGTCGCCGGCGGCTACCGTCACGACCGACCCCTCATCATCGCGGATCACGAAACGGCAGTCCGCGTCAATGGTCTCGAAGGTACCGCGCACCACATTCCCGTCAATCCTGACAGCAACCTCGCCGCCAAGCCCCGCCGCGCGCGCCAGCCAGCGACGCCGGATGGCGTCGAGCCCGCGTCCGTCGTCCCACAGCCGGGCATTGTCGGTCCAGGCATCGGACAGCGCCAAGAACAGCGTTTCGGCGTCGCATGTCGCGCCCAGTGCCTGAAGCGATGTCGCCGGATACGGCAAATCCGGCGGATGCGCCACCACATTGACGCCGATGCCCACCGCCACCGCGAAACGGCCGCCATCGAGAATGGCCGATTCCAGCAGGATGCCGGCCAGCTTGGCGCCGGAGGCCAGCACATCGTTCGGCCATTTCAGCTCGAAGCGGTTCTGCCCCTGGCTGGCGCCGTCGAGGCCGATAGCGATCCTGCCCTTCGGCACCACGGCGTCGAGCGCATCGGCCAGCGACAGGCCGGCGACGAAGCCCAGCGTCGCCGCCAGACGCAACTCACCGCCGGTGATGACCAGCAATGTCGCCGCCAGATTGCCCTCGGGCGATACCCAGGCCCTGCCGCGGCGGCCACGGCCGCTTTCCTGCTTCTTGGAAACGACCCACAATTTGCCGGGATCGCCTGCCCTTGCATGGTCCAGCGCCAGCGTGTTGGTGGAACCCACACTGTCATGCGCCTCGAGCCGGAACCCTTCCGTCTCAGAGGTCGGAGCCAGCCGAAATGCCATCCGGTCAGAAAAATGTCTTGGCGGCGGCTTCGGCGTAGGTCGCGATCGGACCGCCGATCAGCACATAGAACAGCACGAAAGCGCCGGAGACACCAAGCACGAGGCGCAGCTCAACCGCCATCGGCACGAAGCCACCGGCCGGTTCGTCGAACCACATGATCTTGATGATACGCAGATAGTAGAAAGCGCCCACGACGGAGGCCAGCACGCCGATGATCGCCAGCGCATAGAGGTTGGCGTTGATGGCGGCGAGGAACACGTACCATTTCCCCCAGAAGCCGGCGAGCGGCGGGATGCCGGCCAGCGAGAACATCAGGATGGTCAGGATCGTCGCCATGATCGGATTGGTCGACGACAGACCGGCGAGATCGCTGATCTGCTCGACATTGCCTTCCTTGCGCCGCATGGCGAGGATGAAGGCGAAGGTGCCGAGCGTCATGACGAGATAGATCAGCATGTAGATGGCGACGCCGCGCACGCCGGCCTGGCTGTTGGCGGCAAGGCCGACCAGCGCATACCCCATATGGCCGATCGAGGAGTACGCCATCAGCCGCTTGATGTTGGTCTGGCCGATCGCGGCAAAGGAGCCGAGCGCCATCGAGGCGATCGAGATGAAGACGATGATCTGCTGCCAGTCGGAAGCGATCGGCTTGAAGGCGCCCATGGTGACGCGCACGATCAGCGCCATTGCCGCCATTTTGGGAGCGGCCGCCAGGAAGGCGGTGACCGGCGTCGGCGCGCCCTCGTAAACATCGGGCGTCCACATGTGGAACGGCACCGCCGAAATCTTGAAGGCAAGGCCGGCCAAAACGAAGACCAGGCCGACGACGAGACCCAACTGGCGCTCGCCGCTGCCAAGCGCGGAGGAAATTTCCTGGAAGCCTACATTGCCGGTGTAGCCGTAAATGAGGCTGATTCCGTAAAGCAGCATGCCCGACGATAGCGCGCCGAGCACAAAATACTTCAAACCGGCCTCGGTCGAACGCAGATTGTCGCGATTGATCGCCGCCAGCACGTAAATCGCCAGCGACTGCAGCTCGAGGCCGAGATAGAGCCCGATCATGCCGTTGGCCGAGATCATCAGCATCATACCAAGCGTGCAGAGCAGGATCAGCACCGGGTATTCGAACTTGTCGAAATGCTCCTGCCTGGCGAAGCGCATCGACATCACCAGCGTCACCGCCGAACCGATCAGCGACAGCACCTTCATGAAGCGGGAGAACGGATCCTGGATGAAGGCATTGCCGTAGGCGCTCCCCTGCCCCGTGGGAAAGATCAGCCATAGGCCTGCGATCACCAGCACGGCGACGGCAAGGCCGGTCACCAGAATGGCAGTGTTGGCGCGCGAATAGGCGCCGACCATCAACAGCGCCAGCGCGCCGATGGCGAGGATCAGCTCCGGCGTCGAGAGCGAAAGGCTGGAGTAAAGGTCCGGCGTCATGGTTCGCAAAACCTCTGGTCAGTTCGCCGCCGCGGTCTGCGCGGCGCCGATGGATGCGGTGACATTGGTGACGAGCGCCTTGACCGACTGGGCCGTGGCATCGAAGACGGGAGCGGGATAGACGCCGAAGAAGATGACCAGCACGACCAGCGGGTAGATGATCGCCTTCTCGCGCGTCGACAGATCGAGCAGGCCCTTCAGGCTTTCCTTGGTCAGCGCGCCGAAGATCACCCGGCGGTAGAGCCAGAGTGCGTAGGCGGCCGACAGGATGACGCCGGTGGCGGCGAAGAACGCCACCCAGGTGTTGACCCGGAACACGCCGAGCATGGTCAGGAACTCGCCAACGAAACCTGACGTGCCCGGCAAGCCGACATTGGCCATGGTGAAGATCAGGAACACCGTGGCGTATTTCGGCATGTTGTTGACCAAGCCGCCATAGGCGTCGATCTCGCGCGTGTGCATGCGGTCGTAAATGACGCCGACGCACAGGAACAGCGCGCCCGAGACGAGGCCGTGGCTCAGCATCTGGAAGATCGCGCCCTGCACGCCTTCCTGGTTCATGGCGAAGATGCCCATGGTGACGAAGCCCATATGGGCGACGGAGGAATAGGCGATCAGCTTCTTCATGTCCTCCTGCATCAGCGCCACCAGCGAGGTGTAGATGATGGCGACGACCGACAGCGTGAACACCAGCGGCGCGAACATTTCCGACGCCAGCGGGAACATCGGCAGGGAGAAGCGCAGGAAGCCGTACCCGCCCATTTTCAACAGTATGCCCGCCAGGATCACCGAGCCCGCCGTCGGCGCTTCGACATGCGCATCGGGCAGCCAGGTGTGCACCGGCCACATCGGCATCTTCACCGCGAAGGAGGCGAAGAAGGCCAGAAATAGCCAAGTCTGCATGTGGGCCGGGAAGTTGTGGGTCAGCAGCGTCGGGATGTCGGTGGTGCCCGCCTGGAAGAACATCGCCATGATGGCGAGCAGCATCAGCACCGAGCCGGCCAACGTGTAGAGGAAGAACTTGAACGAGGCATAGACGCGGCGCTTGCCGCCCCAGACGCCGATGATGATGAACATCGGGATCAGGCCGGCCTCGAAGAAGACGTAGAACAGCACGATGTCGAGCGCGCAGAACACGCCGATCATCAGCGTTTCCAAGAGCAGGAAGGCAATCATGTAGGCCTTGACGCGCTTGTCGATCGCTTCCCACGACGCCAGGATGCAGAGCGGCATGAGGAACGTCGTCAGGATGACGAACAGCATCGAAATGCCGTCGACGCCCATATGGTAGGAGATGCCGGAATCCAGCCAGGCAAACTTCTCGACGAACTGGAAGCCGGCCTGCGAATTGTCGAAGCCGGCCCAGATGAACAGCGAGATGATGAAGGTGGCCGCCGTCGTCGTGAACGCGATGGCGCGGATGTTGCGACGCGCATTCGGGCTGTCATCCCTGATGAACAGGATCAGCAGCACACCTACAAGCGGCAGGAAGGTGACCAGCGAGAGGATTGGCCAGGCGGTCATCAGAGCATCATCCAGGTGACGAGTGCGGCCACGCCGATCAGCATGGCGAAGGCATAGTGATAGAGATAGCCGGTCTGTAGCTTGACGACGCGGTCGGTGACGTCGACGACACGCGCCGAAATGCCGTCAGGGCCGAGCCCGTCGATGATGGTGCCGTCGCCGGTCTTCCACAAGAACCTGCCCAGCGCCTTTGCCGGCCGCACGAACAGGACGTCGTAGAGCTCGTCAAAGTACCATTTGTTGAGCAGGAAGGCATACAGCAGCCGATGGTTGGCGGCGACGCTCCGGGGCAGTTCCGGCGAGCGGATGTAGAACTTCCAGGCGACGGCAAAGCCGATGATCATGGCGACGAACGGTGCCAGCTCGACCCACAGCGGCAATTCGTGGATATCGTGCAGGATGTGGTTGTCCGGCAGCGTGAACAGCGAGGCCTTCCAGAATTCGGTATAGCCTTCGCCGATGAAGGCACCATGGAAGATAACGCCGGCAAACAGCGCGCCCGCGGCCAGGATGAACAGCGGCACCAGCATCACCGGCGGCGATTCATGGACATGGTGCATGACGTCGTGGCTCGCCCGCGGCTCGCCATGGAAGGTCATGAAGATCAGCCGCCAGGAGTAGAAGGAGGTGAAGCAGGCGGCGATGACCAGCAGGACAAAAGCGAGGCCAGCGACCGAATTGTGGCCGGCAAAGGCAGCCTCGATGATGGCATCCTTGGAGAAGAAGCCGGCGGTGCCGATGACGGTCACCGGAATGCCGACGCCGGTCAGCGCCAGCGTGCCGATCACCATCATCCAGTAGGTCTTCGGAATGAGCTTCCGCAGGCCGCCCATCTTGCGCATGTCCTGCTCGTCGGAGACGGCATGGATGACCGAGCCGGAGCCCAGGAACAGCAGCGCCTTGAAGAAGGCGTGCGTGAACAGATGGAAGATCGCCGCGCCATAGGCGCCGACGCCGAGCGCGACGAACATGTAGCCGAGCTGCGAACAGGTCGAATAGGCGATGACGCGCTTGATGTCGTTCTGGACCAGGCCGACGGTCGCCGCGAAGAAGGCGGTGAAGGCGCCGATGAAGGTCACCACGGTCAGCGCCGAATGCGACAGTTCGAACAGCGGCGACAGCCGCGCCAGCATGAACACGCCGGCCGTGACCATGGTGGCGGCATGGATCAGCGCGGAAACCGGGGTCGGGCCCTCCATCGCGTCCGGCAGCCAGGTGTGCAGCGGCACCTGCGCCGACTTGCCCATGGCGCCCATGAACAGCAGCAGGCAGACGATGGTCATGGCTGCCTGCTTGTCCAGCGCGTAGCCGAGGAAGGTCAGCACGGCCGCGCCTTGTGGGGCGCCTTCAGCCGGAATGAACGTCGCGGCATTGGCGAAGATGGTGCCGAGATTGACCGAGCCGAACAAAACGAAGACGCCGAAAATGCCGAGCGCGAAGCCAAAATCGCCGACGCGGTTGACGACGAAGGCCTTGATGGCAGCAGCATTGGCCGACGGCCTCTTGTACCAGAAGCCGATCAGCAAATAAGAGGCGAGACCCACCCCTTCCCAGCCGAAGAACATCTGCACGAGGTTGTCCGCCGTCACCAGCATCAGCATGGCGAAGGTGAACAACGACAGATAGGCGAAGAAGCGCGGCCGGTTCGGATCGTGGTGCATGTAGCCGATCGAATAGATGTGGACCAGCGCCGACACCGTGTTGACCACCACCAGCATGACCACCGTCAGCGTATCGATCCTGAGCGCCCAGGACGCGTCCAAGCCGCCGGATTGGATCCAGCGCAGTACCGGCACGGTGAACACCTCGCCTTCGCCGAAGCCGACGGAGAAGAAGGCGACCCAGGACAGCACGGCCGAGATCACCAGGAAGCCTGAGGTGATATATTCCGATGCCTTGGCGCCGAGCGCATTGCCGAACAGGCCGACAATCAGGAAGCCGAGCAGCGGAAGGAAGACGATCGCTTGATACATGTTAGCCCCGTCAACCCTTCATCTGGTTCACGTCTTCGACCGCGATCGAGCCGCGGTTGCGGAAGAAGACGACGAGAATGGCAAGACCGATGGCCGCTTCGGCGGCCGCGACCGTCAGCACGAACAGGGCAAACACCTGGCCGACGAGATCGCCCAATGCCGCCGAGAAGGCGACGAAATTGATGTTGACCGCCAAAAGGATCAGCTCGATCGACATCAGGATGACGATGATGTTCCTGCGGTTCAGGAAGATGCCGAACACGCCGAGCGTGAACAGGATCGCCGATACGGTCAGGTAATGTGCGATGCCGACGACCATCTCAGAGCCCCTCGCCCGACTTGACCTTGCGGATTTCCATGCCTGTCGCCGGCGTGCGGCCGACCTGGGCGGCGATCGACTGCCGCTTGACCCCTTCCTTGTGGCGCAGCGTCAGCACGATGGCGCCAATCATGGCGACCAGCAGGATGAGGCCCGAAATCTGGAAGTAGTAGAGGTAGTCCGTATAGAGGATGTCGCCGAGTGCTGCGGTGTTTGTCCGCGCGGCAAGATCCGGGATGGGTTTGGAGACCGTCGAGGCCAGTTGCGGCGCGAAGGTGTAGCCGCCGAGCACCACGATCAGCTCGGCCGCCAGGATCAGCCCGACCAGCGCGCCGATCGGCGCATATTGCAGGGCGCCTTCCTTCATCTCGGCGAAGTCGACATCGAGCATCATGACGACGAACAGGAACAGCACCATGACCGCGCCGACATAGACGACGAGCAGGATCATCGCCAGGAACTCGGCGCCGGTCAGCATGAACAGGCCGGCGGCGTTAAAGAAGGTCAGGATCAGGAACAGCACGGAATGCACGGGGTTGCGCGACGAAATGACCATGAAGGCCGACGCCACCGCGACAAAGGCGAAGAGGTAGAAAAAGGCCGCCTCTAGTCCACTCAGCATTGGGGATCCCCCGGGTTCCTGTCCAAACAGGACATCCGTCCTGTTTGATTTCTGCGACCGCCTCCGGCCGGCAAGTTGCGTTGTCCTTAGACGAGGGCCCTCGCCCCGTCCATGCGTCAAATGTCAGCGGTAAGGCGAGTCCAGCGAGATGTTGCGCGCCAGTTCGCGCTCCCAGCGGTCGCCATTCGCCAGCAGCCTGTCCTTGTCGTAGTAAAGCTCTTCGCGCGTCTCCGTCGCGAACTCGAAATTCGGCCCCTCGACGATGGCGTCGACCGGGCAGGCTTCCTGGCAGAAGCCGCAATAGATGCACTTCACCATGTCGATGTCGTAGCGCACGGTGCGGCGCGTGCCGTCATTGCGGCGCGGGCCGGCCTCGATGGTGATCGCCTGCGCCGGACAGATCGCTTCGCACAATTTGCAGGCGATGCAGCGTTCCTCGCCATTGGGATAGCGGCGCAGCGCGTGCTCGCCACGGAAGCGCGGGCTGGTCGGCCCTTTCTCGTGCGGATAGTTGATCGTTTCCTTCGGCGCGAAGAACTGGCGCATCGACAGGAAGAAGGCGCTGACGAAATCCTGCAGCAGCAGCGATTTTGCGGCCTGGCCAAAAGCGGACATCACGCAAACCCCGTGATTTTGAGGAAGGCCGCGGTGGCAACGACCATGAACAGGGAGATCGGCAGAAAGACTTTCCAGCCCAGCCGCATCAGCTGGTCGTAGCGGTAGCGCGGCACGAAGGCCTTCACCATCGAGAACATGAAGAACATCAGGCAGATCTTGAGCACGAACCAGATCACGCCGGGCACCCAGGTGAAGGGGGCGAAGTCGAAGGGCGGCAGCCAGCCGCCGAGGAACAGGATGGTGGCCAGCGCGCACATCATCACCACGGCGACGTATTCGCCGAGGAAGAACAACAGGAACGGCGTCGAGGAGTATTCGACCATATGGCCGGCGACGAGTTCCGACTCGGCTTCCACCAGGTCGAAGGGCGGGCGGTTGGTCTCGGCCAGCGCCGAGATGAAGAAAATGACGAACATCGGGAACAGCGCCAGCCAGTGCCAGTCGAGGAAGCTGTTGGGCAGGCCAAGCTTGGTGCCCAGCCCATCCTGCTGCGACAGCACGATGTCCGACAGGTTGAGCGAGCCGACGCAGAGCAGCACGGTGACGATGACGAAGCCGATCGAGACTTCGTAGGACACCATCTGCGCCGCCGAGCGCAGCGCGCCGAGGAACGGGTATTTCGAGTTGGACGCCCAGCCGCCCATGATCACGCCATAGACCTCGAGCGAGGAGATGGCGAAGACGTAGAGGATGCCGACATTGACGTTGGCGATCCCCCAGCCCGCATTGACGGGAATGACCGCCCAGGCCGAGATTGCCAGCACGGCCGACACCAGCGGCGCCAGCAGGAACACGCCCTTGTTGGCGCCGGACGGAATGACCGGTTCCTTGAAGACGAATTTCAGCAGATCGGCGAAAGCCTGCAGCGTGCCCCACGGGCCGACGACGTTCGGGCCGCGGCGCAATTGCACCGCCGCCCAGATCTTGCGGTCGGCGTAAAGCAGGTAGGCAACCCCGATCAGCAAAACGACGATCAGCACGACCGACTTTAAAAGGATGATCAGCGTCGGCAGCACGTAGAAGGAGAAGAAGGTGTCCATGTCTACTCTGCCGCCTGCCTGAAGCCGTTTTTCGCCAGCGCCGAGCATTCCGCCATGACGGCGGAGGCCCGCGCGATCGGGTTGGTCAGATAGAAATCCGTGACCGGCGAGGTGAAAGTGCCCTTGTTCAGCCGCCCGCCGAGCTTCGCCACCTTGGCGACGTCATCGGCATTGCCGGCTTCGACATGATCGATGCGGGCGAGATGCGGGTATTCGCCATAAAGTTTGGCGCGCAACTGCTGCAGCGAATCGAAGGGTAGTTTCTTGCCCAGCACATCGGACAATGCCCTCAGGATCGCCCAGTCTTCGCGCGCGTCGCCCGGCGCGAAGCCCGCGCGGTTGGTCTGCTGCACGCGTCCCTCGGTGTTGACATAGGTGCCGGACTTTTCGGTGTAGGCGGCTCCCGGCAGGATGACATTGGCGCGGTGCGCACCGGCGTCGCCATGCGTGCCGACATAGACGACGAAGGCGCCGCCGGTCTTGGACATGTCGACCTCGTCGGCGCCGAGCAGGAACAGAACCTCGCTCTCCCCCAGCATGCCGGCAACGTTCTTGCCGCCCTTGCCAGGCACGAAGCCGACATCGAGACCGCCGACGCGCGCGGCCGCAGTGTGCAGCACGGCAAAGCCGTTCCAGTCGGCGCGCGCAGCGTTGACGGCCGTGGCGAGTTTCGCCGCCTGGCCGAGCACCGCCGCGCCGTCGGCACGCGACAGCGCGCCCTGGCCGACGATGATCAGAGGATGCGTCGCCTTCTTCAGCACCTGGAAGAACTTGCCATTGCCGTCGGCCAGATCTTTCAAGGACTCCGGACCGGCGCCGAGCTGTTCGTAGTCGTAACGCGTGTCGCCGACCTCGCCGATGACGCCGACCGGCAGATTGCCGATCCGCCAGCGCTTGCGGATGCGGGCATTGAGCACCGAGGCCTCGAAGCGCGGATTGGCGCCGATGATCAGCACCGCGTCGGCCTGCTCGATGCCCTCGATGGTCGGGTTGAAGATGTAGCTGGCGCGGCCGAGCGCCGGATCGAGTGCGGCGCCGTCCTGGCGGCAATCGGTGTTCTTCGAGCCCAACGCAGCCATAAGCTGCTTCAGCGCGTAGATTTCCTCGACGGCGGCAAGATCGCCCGCAATCGCGCCGATTTTCTCGGGCGCCGCATTCGACACCGCATCCCTGATCGCAACGAACGCTTCGGCCCAGCTGGCCGGCGCCAGCTTTCCGTCCTTGCGGACATAGGGGCGGTCGAGGCGCTGCGTGCGCAAACCGTCCCAGATGAAGCGGGTCTTGTCGGAAATCCACTCCTCGTTGACCGCCTCATTGACGCGCGGCAGGATGCGCATCACCTCGCGGCCGCGGCTGTCGACGCGGATTGCCGAGCCGACAGCGTCCATGACGTCGATGGATTCTGTCTTGGTCAGCTCCCACGGCCGTGCCTGAAAGGCGAAAGGCTTGGAGGTCAGCGCGCCGACCGGGCAGAGGTCGATGACATTGCCCTGCAGCTCCGAGGTCATGGCGCTTTCGAGATAGGTGGTGATCTCGGCATCCTCGCCGCGGCCGATCAGGCCAAGCTCGGAAATGCCCGCAACTTCCGTGGTGAAGCGAACGCAGCGCGTGCAGTGGATGCAGCGGTTCATAACCGTCTTGACCAATGGGCCGATATACTTGTCTTCGACCGCGCGCTTGTTCTCGTGATAGCGCGAGGAATCGACGCCGAAGGCCATCGCCTGGTCCTGCAGGTCGCATTCGCCGCCCTGGTCGCAGATCGGGCAATCCAGCGGATGGTTGATCAAAAGGAATTCCATCACGCCTTCGCGGGCCTTCTTGACCATCGGCGTGTTGGTGAAGATTTCAGGCGCCTCGCCATTCGGACCCGGACGCAGGTCGCGCACATTCATGGCGCAGGAGGCCTGCGGTTTGGGCGGCCCGCCCTTCACCTCGATCAGGCACATGCGGCAATTGCCGGCGATCGACAGCCGCTCATGGAAGCAGAAGCGCGGCACTTCCGCGCCGGCGTCCTCGGCCGCCTGTAGCAGCGTGTAGTGGTCGGGTACAGTGATCTCTTTCCCGTCGACCTTGAGCTTTGCCATCAATTGCCCCTGGCGGTCTGCGCCGTCTCATATGCCTGAAACAAATCGCTCAGCCTGATGCCATTGATCATCATGCCGGCGACTTCAGCGTTTTCTATGTTCAAATTGCTCAAATTCACATTGCTGAACAACGCGTTCGAGAGGTTCGCGTCCTCCACCACGGCGGCGGCCGACAGGTCGACGTTGTGAAACCGCGTGTTCGACAGGTTCACATCGTCAAATCTGGAGTTGCTGACGACGGCATTGCGCACATCGAGAACATCGCTCCTGTCGTGGATCTCCATGCCTGCCACCCCTACTTCTTCGCCTTGGCGGCCAGCGTCAGCGCCGCGGCCTGGCGGGTCCACTCGTCGCGGCCGATACGGCCCGTGAGCGACAGGTAGTCCTCGACCCAGGCGATCTCTTCCGGCGCCCAGGCGGCGATCTGGGCAAAGGTCCAGATGCCGAGGCCGTTCAGTACTTTTTCCAGCTTCGGTCCAACGCCGGTGATCGCCTTGAGATCCGACGGCTTGGCCGGACGAGCCACGGCCTTGGGCTGTCTGAAATCCTCCGGCATCAATCCGATCGTCGCGCCTTCGGCGACGGCCTCGGTCTTCTCCGGCTCGGCATCGACGGTGAGAGCGGCAATATCGGTCACATCCTGGGCAAAAGTCTGCGCCTCGGCGATCAGGGTTCTGGTCGCCGCGCGCGCCTTGGTGGCGGGGGCGGTCTCGGCGAACCCTTTGCTGCGCTGTTCGAAATCGTCGATGATCGGCTGGAAAATCCGCTGCGATGCCTCGGCAGCACCCGACAAGGCGCCTAGCCACACGCCAAAGGCATGGTTGGCAAGGCCAAAGCCCAGCGCCGACATGGCGGCGGCACCCGCGACAGGATGCGCGAGAAGGTTGACGGCGCTGGCCATCTCCTTCTGCATCATCCTTGTCAAATCCTGGTTCATCTTCTCAAGCTGGTCCAAATTGGGCATCAAAGGGTTCGAATAGGGCGCCATAGACATCTCCTGGTCGTTTCTTCGTCAGCCCCGCCCCTATATTTCCGTCCGGGGCTTGCGCCCGATTTCAATCTACTCAGCAGCCACCATCACCGGTTCGGCCCGGTGCGCGTTGCGCGAAAACTCGTCGATGCGCCGCTCCACCTCGCCGCGGAAATGCCGCATCAGGCCCTGGATCGGCCATGCCGCGGCATCGCCCAGCGCGCAGATCGTATGACCCTCCACCTGTTTGGTGACGTCGAGCAGCATGTCGATCTCGCGCTTCTGCGCCTCGCCGCGCACCAGCCGCTCCATCACCCGCCACATCCAGCCGGTGCCTTCGCGGCATGGCGTGCACTGGCCGCAGCTCTCATGCTTGTAGAAATAGGAAAGCCTGGCGATCGCCTTCACGATATCGGTCGATTTGTCCATGACGATGACAGCCGCCGTGCCGAGGCCGGATTTCAGGTCGCGCAAAGCATCGAAATCCATCGGCGCATCGATGATCTGCTCGGCCGGCACCAGCGGCACCGATGCGCCGCCCGGAATGACCGCCAGGAGATTGTCCCAGCCGCCGCGAATGCCGCCGCAATGGGTTTCGATCAGCTCGCGGAACGGGATCGACATCGCCTCTTCGACGGTGCACGGATTGTTGACGTGACCCGAGATGCAAAACAGCTTGGTGCCGACATTGTTGGGCCGGCCAAAGGACGAGAACCAGGCGGCGCCACGGCGCAAAATGGTCGGCGCCACCGCAATCGACTCGACATTGTTCACGGTTGTCGGACAACCGTACAAGCCGACATTGGCCGGGAATGGCGGCTTCAGCCGGGGCTGGCCCTTCTTGCCTTCGAGGCTTTCCAGAAGTGCTGTTTCCTCGCCACATATATAGGCGCCGGCGCCGTGGTGCATGTAGATGTCGAAATCGTATCCGGACGTGTTGTTCTTGCCGATCAGCCTGGCCTCATAGGCCTCGTCGATGGCGCGCTGCAGCGCCTCGCGCTCACGGATGAACTCGCCGCGCACATAGATGTAGGCGGCGACCGCGCCCATGGCGAAGCCGGCGATGAACGAGCCCTCGACCAGCGTGTGCGGATCGTTGCGCAGGATATCGCGGTCCTTGCACGTGCCGGGCTCGGATTCGTCGGCGTTGACAACGAGATAACTCGGCCTTCCATCGCTCTGCTTGGGCATGAACGACCATTTCAGCCCGGTCGGGAAGCCGGCGCCGCCACGGCCGCGCAGGCCTGACGCCTTCATCTCGTTGACGATCCACTCGCGCCCCTTGGCGATGATGCCGGGCGTGTTGTCCCAGGCGCCGCGCGCCATGGCGCCGGCCAGCGACTTGTCGAACAGGCCGTAGATGTTGTTGAAGATGCGGTCTTTGTCAGCCAGCATGACTTACCTCTTTCCCCGCAAGACGATCGAGAACCACACCAGCACGCCCATGCCGGTCGCGGCCATCGATTCCAGGGTATCCGAAAACGGCAATTCGACGAGGCGCCGAAGCCCCTCCAGAAGGATGTTGGCAGCAGCGATGCAGACAACGCCGATGACAATGCTGCGCAGCGTCAGCAAAGATCCGGTGCTTTGCGCTTCAGCCATCAACGTGGCTCCTTGCCGAAGACGCGGATGTATTCGGCGAGGCCGCCCTTGGCGAGCGCCTTGGCCTGCTTGCCCCAGTCGTCGCGCTCGATGCGGCCCTGGAAAGCGAGATATCCATCCACCCAGTCGCGCTCGGCCTTATTCCAGGATGCGACCTGTGTGAAGGTGAAGATGCCAAGCGAATGAAGGATGCCCTCGATCTTCGGGCCAATGCCCGAGATCAGCTTGAGATCGTCGACCGCAGCCGGCCTGTCGATTCCGGCCGGACGGTTCTTGTCCTCGAGCGACGGCTTTGCGGGTCTGGCTGTCGGCGGCTTGACGGTCGGGGCTACCGGGGCGTTGGCCGCTGGCGCCTTGAATTCCGGAGCGATGAAGGCAGCTGCCGGCGTGGAGGTGGTCTTCGGGCCATTACGCTGCTTGGCGACCTTCTCGACTTCAGGCGCCGCGGTGTTGGCGTTGGCGGCCGAATGCAGGGGCGCCGGGACGCTCGCCGCTTTTTCCGCCGCCGGTGCAACCTTGGCCCTGGAGGGCGACTTCAACGCCGAGCTGGTTTCCGGCGCATCGGTTTTCGGTTTGCCGGCGTTGGATGGCGCGACCGGGGCGGCCGCTGCAGGAGCGGCAGGAGCCGGAACAGGCGCCGCAATGATTGCGTCGGGCGCCGCGTGGGCAGCCTTGCTCGCCGCCCTGGCTTCCTTGTCGCGCGTTGCTTTGAGGATCGCCTTTTCGCTCTTCAGCGTCGTCAGGCCAGGCGCCGGCTCCGAGCCGGTTCTGCCGTTTTGCGGTCCCGTGGGAACCGAGGCGCCCTTGCCCGCATCGTAAAGATCGATGATTTCGGCCAGCCGCTCGGGGGTGAGATCCTCGAACGTATCCTTGAAGACCATCACCATCGGCGCGTTGACGCAGGCGCCGAGGCATTCGACTTCCTCCCACGACAGTGTGCCCTTGTCGTTGGTGTGGAATTGGTCGTGATGGATTTTCGAGCGGCACACATCCATCAGCGCTTCCGAGCCGCGCAGCATGCAGGGCGTGGTGCCGCAGACCTGGATATGTGCGCGCGTGCCGACCGGATTGAGCTGGTACTGCGTGTAGAAGGTCGCGACTTCGAGGCCGCGAATGCGCGGCATGCCGAGCATGTCCGAAATCGTCTCGATCGCCGCCTTGGTGACCCAGCCTTCCTGCTCCTGCGCAATCATCAGCAAGGGAATGATCGCCGACTGCTCGCGGCCCTTCGGATATTTCTTGATCCATTGCTTCGCAACCGCCGCATTCGCCCGGTTGAAGGCGAAGGAGGCTGGCTGGACGCTTGCTTCTGCGAGACGGCGGACTGACATTTAGCGATCGGGCCCCTGCTCTGCTACGAGAGCTATTGCGGTTTCACATTCTTTCTGATGAGAAAACGGAATGCGTTCGGCAGATCGAGCAACACTCGCAAATCGCTCTGCGGGCAACATGTATTGCCACAGCCCCAGAACAGTTTGCCTTACTTGAGGCGAGATCCATGCCATGACCGCATCAGCGTCGATGTCATCGTCGAACAAGTGCTCGTAAAAAGCGACACCAGCCGCATTCCAAATCTGTTTGTTCGGGTGAACGGCAGCCCATTGGGCGAACCCGTGCATTCTACCCAGCTTGTCGACGTCATTGTCGCGGTGGGCAAGGCGCGTCTTGGGTAGCAGGGTAAAAAAGAAGTCATAGATCGAACAGTGCTGAGTCGAGTTGTAAGAAGCCTCTGCGAACTCGACCGGCAGCATGGCTTTTGCCAATTCGCGCCACCGCGGTAGGGCAGCGTCGGCATTCCCTCGAACACCGACCTGAGAGCGCACTGTAGGATTGGCTGCCGCCATCACCGATCAACCTCCCCGAAGACGATATCGAGGGAACCCAGGACGGCAGTGACGTCGGCCAGCATGTGGCCGCGGCAGAGGAAATCCATGGCTTGCAGATGCGCGAAGCCGGGCGCGCGCAGCTTGCAGCGATAGGGCTTGTTGGTGCCGTCGGAGACGAGATAGACACCGAACTCGCCCTTCGGCGCCTCGACGGCAGCATAGACCTCGCCGGCCGGCACGCGATAGCCCTCGGTGTAGAGCTTGAAATGATGGATCAGCGCTTCCATCGAGCGCTTCATCGCCTGGCGCTTCGGCGGCACCACCTTGCCGTCGAGGTTCGACACCGGCCCGGTGCTCTCCTTGCCGAGCAGAAGGTCGACGCACTGGCGCATGATTTTCGCCGACTGGCGCATCTCTTCCATGCGCACGAGATAACGGTCGTAGCAGTCGCCGTTCTTGCCGATCGGGATGTCGAAATCCATCTCGGAATAGCATTCATAAGGCTGCGACTTGCGCAAATCCCAGGCCGCACCCGAGCCGCGCACCATGACGCCGGAAAAGCCCCAGGCCCAGGCGTCGGCAAGCGACACGATACCGATATCGACATTGCGTTGCTTGAAGATGCGGTTGCCGGTAAGCAGCCTGTCGAGGTCGTCAAGCGACTTCAGGAACGGGTCGATCCACTTGCCGATGTCCTCGACCAGCTTCGCCGGCAGATCCTGGTGCACGCCGCCGGGACGGAAATAGGCCGCATGCATGCGCGAACCGGAAGCGCGCTCATAAAACACCATCAGCTTTTCGCGTTCGACGAAACCCCACAGCGGCGGCGTCAGCGCGCCGATATCCAGCGCCTGCGTCGTCACATTGAGGATGTGCGACATGATGCGGCTGAGCTCGGAATAGAGCACGCGGATCAACTGGCCGCGCTTCGGCACTTCGATGCCGAGCAACCGCTCGGTGGCGAGCGCGAAGGCATGCTCCTGGTTCATCGGTGCGCAATAGTCGAGCCGGTCGAGATAGGGCACTGCCTGCAGATAGGTTTTGTGCTCGATCAGCTTTTCGGTGCCGCGATGCAGCAAGCCGATATGCGGATCGACGCGGTCGACCACCTCGCCGTCAAGCTCCAGCACAAGACGCAAAACACCGTGCGCCGCAGGGTGCTGCGGTCCGAAGTTGATGTTAAAGTTGCGGACGGAGGTTTCAGCCATTCTGGCGCCTCTGGCGAAGAGTCAGTAGTGAGTAGTGAGTAGTGATCATCAATCTCAATGCCTGCTTCATTCCGCCTGCTTGGCCTGCACCGTTCGGATAAGAGATCTCATCATTTTTCCAATCTCTTCGCATCGCAGCGGCAGCTCAATCTCATTGTCTTTTCGCAGCAGGCCAACCCGACATGCCAGCAGTATGTGTGTCTCCAGTTCCTTCAACGAGCCTTGCGCCATGCGCAAAAATTGAACGAACGACCCTCTGTTCTCCCGACCGTATCCCTCCGCGACGTTCGCTGCGACCGAAACCGCCGATCGGCGCATCTGAGAGGTCATGCCGTAAATCTCATCCCTCGGAAACTCTTTGGTGAAACGGTAGCAATCCTCAGCAAGCGTCATCGCCGATTGCCACACCTTCAAGTCGCGATAAGATTCGATCCGTTGCTCCAAATCTTTTGCTACTGACTACTCACTACTTCCTACTCACTGTTTCGCCTTCTCATCGCCCGGCAGGACGTAGTCCGTCCCTTCCCATGGCGAGAGAAAATCGAAGTTCCTGAATTCCTGCTTCAATTCCACCGGCTCGTAGATCACGCGCTTGGCTTCGTCGTCGTAGCGCACCTCGACGAAACCTGTCAGCGGGAAGTCCTTGCGCAGGGGATGGCCCTCGAAACCGTAGTCCGTGAGGATGCGGCGCAGGTCCGGATGGCCGGAGAACAGCACGCCATAGAGATCGTAGGCCTCGCGCTCATACCAGTCGGCGCCGGGATAGACAGCGGTGAGCGACGGCACCAGCGTCTCTTCGTCGGCCTGCACCTTGATGCGGATGCGCAAATTCTGCTTCGGCGAAAGCAAATGATAGACGACATCGAAACGCTTGACGCGCGACGGGTAGTCGGCGCCGCAGATATCGATGATCGAAATGAACTGGCAACCCGAATCGTCACGCAGGAAGCTTGTCACCTCGATCAGATTGTCTGTAGCAACCGAGATCGTCAGTTCGCCATAGGCAAGCACTGCATCGGTGACGCGGCCCGGCAGCTTTTCGCCGAGATAGGTCGACAGTTCGCTCAGGGATGCGGCCATGGGTCTACCGTTCGATCGTGCCGGTGCGGCGGATCTTCTTCTGCAGGAGAAGAATGCCGTAGAGCAGCGCTTCGGCGCTTGGCGGGCAGCCGGGCACATAGATGTCGACCGGCACGATGCGGTCGCAGCCGCGCACCACCGAATAGGAATAGTGATAATAGCCGCCGCCATTGGCGCAGGAACCCATCGAGATGACGTAGCGCGGCTCCGGCATCTGGTCGTAGACCTTGCGCAAAGCGGGGGCCATCTTGTTGGTCAGCGTTCCCGCCACGATCATGATGTCCGACTGGCGCGGCGACGCGCGAGGAGCCACGCCAAACCGCTCCGAATCATAGCGCGGCATCGAGGTGTGGATCATCTCGACGGCACAGCAGGCGAGACCGAAGGTCATGAACATCAGCGAGCCGCTGCGCGCCCAGGTGATCAGCGCCTCGGTCGAGGTGACCAGAAAACCCTTGTCGGCCAGTTCATTGTTGATCTCGAGGAAGAACGGATCGTCGGAACCGACCGGACGTCCGGTATTGGGGTCGATCAGGCCTCTGGGCTTCGGCGCGACGAGCGTTCCGGAACTGTCGTTCAATCCCATTCCAGCGCTCCTTTTTTCCACTCATAGGCAAAGCCGATGGTCAGCACCCCCAAAAACACCATCATCGACCAGAAACCGAGCATGCCGATCTTCGAGAACGACACCGCCCACGGAAACAGGAAGGCCACTTCCAGATCGAAGATGATGAACAGGATCGACACCAGGTAGAAGCGGATGTCGAATTTCATCCGGGCATCGTCGAACGAGTTGAACCCGCACTCGTAGGCGGAAAGCTTCTCCGGATCGGGATTGCGATAAGCCACCAGAAACGGCGCGATGATAAGCGCCAAGCCTACAACCGCGGCCACGGCGATGAAGAGGACGATGGGCAGGTATGAACTGAGGAGTACGTTCATGCTCGGCTTTCCGTTGGCGGCCAATCCACTTTGATTACAGCAACCAACCCTAATGCGGAAGCGCGACAGTTTAACCGCTGAACCGTTTTAGGTGCCTTTGCTGCAACGCGGCGAGGGTTAGCGCACGGCTTTCAGCGAAGCAAGTCAAACCTTGTTCAAAAGACAGTGCTGGACGGCAGGCCGGGAAAAACTGGTCCGATCTCCTCCTGTTTGGTTTCCTTCATCTTTCACTCCACTTTTGTCTCCTGACACATCTCCCGCCATTTGCCTGCTAGCATGACCGGAATCGCCGGCTAAAGTCGGGAAAATGGTTCGAGGCAAGACACTTTGACGAAGGACAAAATCTCACTCCCGACGGCCAGGCGCATCGCGCTCGCCGCGCAAGGATTTCTCGATCCCCGCCCGGGCGGCACGCCCGATCGCCGCCACCTCGCCCGCGTGCTGTCGCGCACCGGCTTGCTGCAGATCGATTCCGTCAGCGCGGTGGTGCGCGCCCACTATATGCCGCTCTATTCGCGGCTTGGCCCCTACCCGCTGGCTTTGCTCGACAATGCGGCCATCACCCGCAAACGCACGGTGTTCGAATACTGGGCGCATGAGGCCTCGTTCCTGCCGGTCGAGACCTACCCACTGATGCGCTGGCGCATGCAGCGCGCTGAAAGCGGCGACGAAATGTATCTGGGCCTCGCCAAATGGGGCCGCGAGCACGCCGCCTATATCGAAGAGATCTACCGCGCGGTCGCCGAGCGCGGCCCGATTGCCGCTTCGGCACTGGAGGGCCAGAAAGGTTCGGGCGGCTGGTGGGGCTGGAGCCACGCCAAGCACGCCTTCGAATGGCTCTTCTGGGCCGGACGCATCACCACGGCGCACCGCCGTGGCTTCGAGCGTTTCTACGACCTGCCCGAGCGCGTGCTGCCGCAGGCGATCCTCGACCTGCCGGTGCCGGCGGCCGAGGACGCGCACCGCGAATTGCTGCGCATTTCCGCCCGCGCCCACGGCATCGCGACGTCGGGTGACCTGCGCGATTATTTCCGCTTGTCGCCAGCCGACATGAAGGGCCGGTTGGAGGAACTGGTTGAGATGGGCGAGTTGCTGCCGGTAAACGTCGAAGGCTGGGACAAGCCGGCTTACCTCTATAAGGACGCCCGTCTGCCGCGAAAGATCGAGGCCCGCGCGCTACTGGCGCCCTTCGATCCGGTGGTCTTCGAGCGCTCGCGCACCGAGCGCCTGTTCGATTTCCACTACCGCATCGAGATCTACACGCCGGCCGAAAAGCGCCAATATGGCTACTACGTGCTGCCCTTCCTGCTCGGCGACCGGATCGTCGCCCGCGTCGATCTCAAGGCCGACCGGCCTGCGAGTGTCTTACGCGTCCACGCCGCCTACGCCGAAGCAGGCGCACCGCCTGAGACAGCTGCAGAGTTGTTCGAGGAATTGAAGCAGATGCAGGGCTGGCTCGGCCTTGAGCGCGTCGAAGTAACGCCGGCCGGCAATTTGGGGAAGCCTTTGGCCGACATCGCCATGTCGTAGCCGTGCGTTGACACAACTCCCCGCAACAGCCTAAATCCGTTCCAGACGGTCCCCTGCCCGCAACGGCAAGGGCCAAGAGGGAATGCGGTACGGGACGAAAATCCCAAATCCGCGGCTGTCCCCGCAACTGTAAGCGACGAGCCAAGGCCGAAAGCCACTGGGTAACACCGGGAAGGCGGCTAACCAAGGCGATGACCCGCGAGCCAGGAGACCTGCCGTCTGAGACAAAGTATCCGATCGCCTGGCGGGTTTCCGGGCAAGGAGCACGGTTTTTGGACCAGAACAGCAGTTTTTCGGCTGGCACAGCGGATGTTTCGTCTGCCAATAGCGGCGCGTTGGCTGGCGTGACCGTCATCGTCTGCGCCTCATGCCGCGATGAAACCGGCTCAGACGCTCACCCCCGCGCCGGCGAACTGCTGGCCGACGACACGCGCCTCGCCGCAGCCGATGACAACATCCGCGTCCGCACCGCCGAATGTCTCGGCAATTGCAAGCGCCGCCTCAGCGCCGCGATCCTGCGCGATGGCTGCTGGAGCTATGTCTTCGGCGATCTGACCGCAACCAGCGGCGCCGACCTCGTTACCGGCGCAAAGCTCTTCGCGACTTCGGCCGACGGCCTCATCCCGTGGCGCGGCCGGCCCGATAGCCTCAAGCGCGGCCTCGTTGCCCGCATCCCACCCCTCGACATGCTGAAGGACTGACGATGAACGCTTCAAACCCGGCCGCCAACCTCTCCCGTGTTCCCTGCACTGTCGTTACAGGCTTCCTCGGCGCCGGCAAGACGACGCTGGTCCGCCATCTCCTGGAAAATGCCGGCGGCAAGCGCATCGCCATCATCGTCAACGAGTTCGGCGACATCGGCATCGACGGGGAAATCCTGAAAGGCTGCGGCATCGACACCTGCCCCGAGGAAAACATCGTCGAACTGGCCAATGGCTGCATCTGCTGTACAGTCGCCGACGATTTCGTGCCCGCCCTCGACAAGATCCTCGCGCTGACACCGAAGGTTGACCACATCCTGATCGAGACCTCGGGCCTGGCTCTGCCCAAGCCGCTGGTCCAGGCGTTCCAGTGGCCGAGCGTGAAGAGCCGGGTAACCGTCGACGGTGTCATCGCCGTGGTAGACGGCCCGGCGCTGGCCGAAGGCCGCGTCGCCAACGACATGGACGCTTTGCAGGCACAGCGCGCTCAGGACGAGACGCTCGACCATGACGATCCTGTCGAAGAAGTGTTCGAGGACCAGATCGCCTGCGCCGATTTGATCATCCTGTCGAAGAGCGATCTGATGGACGCCCCCGGTTCGGCCCGCGCCAACGCCATCATCAATGAACATTCCGCCCGCGCGGTAAAAATCGTGCCGACTGCGCATGGCAAGGTCGACCCGTCGGTGCTGCTTGGCCTCGGTCTCGCCGTCGAAGACGACATCGAGAACCGCAAGTCGCATCACGACGGCGCTTTCGATCATGAGCATGACGATTTCGACACCTTCATCGTCGACATCCCCTCGATCGCCAATCCCGACGACCTGGCCAAGCGCGTCGCCACCGCCGCCGAACAGGAAAACGTGTTGCGTGTAAAAGGCTTCGTCGATGTCGGCGGCAAGCCGATGCGGCTTTTGCTGCAGGCCGTCGGCCCGCGCGTCAATCATTACTATGATCGCGCCTGGGCGGCTGAGGACGACCGCCGCTCGCGTCTTGTCGTCATTGGCCTGAAAGGACTGAACCGCCCGGCGATCGAGCGTATACTCGCCGGCTGATCCAAACCACGAGCCGAAATGCATATACTCACCACCACATCCGCCTCGCTCGACGATCTCGCCGAGCCCGTCGATCTCGGGCAGACGCCGGCGGATATCGTGGCGCTGTCCTTCACCGACAGCGACCTCGCCGGCCTCGCGGCGGCGTGGAAGGCCGATGCCGCCCGCCTGCCGTCGATGCGGCTGGCGGCGCTGCGCGACCTGCGCCATCCCATGTCCGTGGACCTCTGGATCGACAGCGTCGCCCGCCACGCCAAGGTGATTTTGGTGCGCATCCTCGGCGGCTACGACTGGTGGCGCTATGGCTGCGACCAGCTTGCCGCGACTGCCCGTGCGAACGGCATCAAGCTGGCGCTGCTGCCGGGCGAGAGCCACGACGAGGATCTCAGGCTGATCGAAGCCTCGACGCTGCCGCGCGAGGATCTGGACGTCCTGCTTGGTTATTTCCGCGAGGGCGGACCGGAGAATATGGCAGCACTGATGCAGCGGCTGGCGGGGTTGGCTGGGCAGGATGCGGCGGCGGCTGAGCCGGTCAGCGTGCCGAAAGCTGGTTACTACGAGCCTGGCCGCGGCGTCGTAGGCAAGTTGGATTTTGCCGATGTCGGCGTTCCTTCACACCCCCCTCTGTCCTGCCGGACATCTCCCCCGCAAGGGGGGAGATCAGCCGGCGCGGACCTCGGCACTTTTTCTGCCCAGCCGATAATAGATTCCTCTGCAACATCCCCGATTGGCGAAAGCGTCGATGAGAGCACAATCTCCCCCCTTGCGGGGGAGATGTCCGGCAGGACAGAGGGGGGTGGGCGGGAACTCGGCGCAGACAACATCAACTCTCCCATCATCCCCATCCTCTTCTACCGCTCGATGCTGCTGGCCGCCGATGTCGCGCCAATCGATGCCCTCTTTGATGCACTCCGCCAGCGCGGCATGAGACCGGTCCCGATCTTCGTCTCCAGCCTCAAAGACCCGACCTCCCTGGCCTTCGTCGAAACCGCACTGGCCTCGCTCAACCCCGCCGCCATCATCACCGCAACCGCCTTCGCCTCCGGCGCCGAACCCGGCGTCCAAACCCTGTTCGACCGCGCCGGCGTGCCGGTCTTCCAGGTCATCGTCGCCACCACCCGCCGCGACGTCTGGGACAACAACCAGCGCGGCCTGGCGCCCGCCGACCTCGCCATGCATGTCGTGCTGCCCGAACTCGACGGCCGTATCCTTGCCGGCGCGATTTCCTTCAAGGGCGAGAGCGAGACCGACCCGGCGCTCGGCCACCGCGCTTTCGCCAACCGCCCGGAACCGGATCGCGTGGCGCAAGTGGCGGACAGGCTAGCGGCGTTCACACGGTTGCAGCAGACGCCCCGCGCGACGCGTAAGTTGGCGATCCTCATTCCGGACTATCCGAGCGCGCCCGGCCGCACTGGCTATGCAGTGGGCCTGGATGTGCCGTCCAGCGTGCTGGCCATGCTGCATGACCTGAAGGAGCAGGGCTATCGCGTTGACGGGATTCCAGAAACGCCGCGTGCGCTGCTGGATGCGTTGGGGCGGAGCGATGGTGGGCTGGGGCTGGATGAGTATCTGGACTTCTCAAAGGATTTGCCGGCTGAGGCACTGGCTGCAGTCGAGGCGGCATGGGGCGCTCCTTCACCCTCCCCCTTGTGGGGAGGGTCGGTTCGCGACATTCGCGAAGCGGATAGCGCGAAACGGGGTGGGGGTAGCGGTGCACCACCCCCACCCGGCGCTGCGGGCCACCCTCCCCACAAGGGGGAGGGTAAGAGCGGCTTCCCCTTCCGCGCCGCCACCTTCGGCAACATCACTGTCGCTCTCGCCCCCGACCGTGGCCGCTCGGCCGACCGCCGCGCCGATTACCACGACCCGACGCTCCCTCCCCGCCACAACCTCATCGCCTTCGGCCTGTGGCTGCGCAAATCGCTCCGCATCCATGCTCTCATCCATGTCGGCGCTCATGGCACGCTGGAATGGCTGCCCGGCAAGACGGTAGCGCTCTCACAAAACTGCTTCCCCGAGATCGTCACCGGCTCGTTGCCCGTCATTTACCCCTTCATCGTCTCCAATCCCGGCGAAGCGGCGCAGGCGAAGCGGCGTATCGCCGCCGTCACGCTTGGCCATCTGCCGCCGCCGTTGACCGGTGCCGGCCTCGACGAAGGGCAGCACAAGCTCGAACGCCTCGTCGACGAATACGCCCAGGCCGACGGCCTCGACCGCCGCCGCCGCGATCGTCTGGCCAAGCTGATCGTCGACACGGCGCAAAAGACCGGCTTCGCCTCCGAAGCCGGCGTCGCCGGAACCGATGCGCCCGACGAGGCGCTGCGCCGCATCGACGCCTGGCTCTGCGACCTCAAGGATTTCGCCATCAAGGACGGCCTGCACATCTATGGCCGCGCTCCCGACGACGAGCCCGACGCCATGCGCGTGCAAAGCGCGGAGGCCGAGAAAGCAGCACTTCTTGCCGCGCTCGACGGCCGTCACATCAAGGCGGGTCCGGCGGGCGCACCGGCGCGTGGCCGCTCCGACGTGCTGCCCACCGGCCGCAACCTGTTCACCTCCGACCCGCGCACCATGCCGACGCCGACCGCCTACGATCTGGGAAAGGCGGCGGCAGAAGAAGTCGTGCGCGGCTATATGCAGTCGCATGGCGACTGGCCGCGCTCGCTGGTCATCGACCTCTGGGGCTCGGCCTCGCTGCGCACTGGCGGCGAGGAGATCGCGCAAGGCCTGGCGCTGATGGGCTGCCGGCCGCAATGGGACAGTGCCACCGGCCGCATCACCGGCATCGAAGTGCTGCCGCCGGCCACGCTCGGTCGCCCGCGCGTCGATGTCACCTGGCGGATTTCGGGTCTGTTCCGCGACATGTTCCCGACCCAGATCGCGCTGATCGACGCCGCCGCCAACGCCGTAGCCGCGCGCGACGAGGACGATTCGGAAAACCCGCTCGCCGCCAGAACCCGCGCCGATGGCAAGATCGGCCCGCGCATCTTCGGCACCTCGCCCGGCACCTACGGCGCCGGCGTCGAGGACCTGCTGTCCAGCGGCGACTGGGTCGGGCGCGAAGAAATCGGCCGCGCCTATCTCGATGCGACATCGCATGCCTATGGCGGCGCCGAGGGCGAAGGCATTGCCTCCCCCGGCGCTTTCGAGACCCGCATCGCCGAGGCCGATCTGCTCGTCCACACCGGCGACGATCCCGGCCGCGACATTCTCGAGGGCTCCGCCGACGTCGCCTTCATCGGCGGCTTTTCGGCTGCACTTGCGACGCTCGGCCGAAATGCCGACGTCATCGTGCTCGACACCACCGACCCGCACAAGCCGAAGCCGCGCTCGGTCGGCGAGGCTGTGTCGCGGGTTGTGCGGGCGCGAGCCGTCAATGCGCGTTTCATCGCCGGCCAGATGCGGCACGGCCCGCGCGGCGCCTCCGAATTCGCCGAAACGGTCGACCGCCTCATCGGCTTCGCTGAAACCACGCACGCCATTTCAGGCGCGCTGATCGAGGCCGTGCATGATGCCTATGTCGGTGATCCCGATGTCCGCGCCTTCATCCTGCGCGAAAACCCGGCCGCAGCCAAAGTCATCGCCGAACGCTTCCTGTCGGCGCGCCGGCGTGGTCTCTGGCATCCCTTGCGCAACGCGATCGACGACGATCTCGCGGCGTTGATCGCCGAGGCCGAGGCGCTCGGGGTCGCGGCATGAACGCCTTCTCGCGCCGCGGCGCCTGTCCGGCTCTCTCGGCGCCGATGCAGACCGGCGATGGCCTGCTGGTGCGGCTCAACCCGGTTGCTGGAGGGCTTTCCCCCAAGTCGCTGATCGGACTCTGCGAATCCGCCTTGAAGCGCGGCAACGGCATCATGGAAGTGACCGCACGAGGCAGCCTGCAGATACGCGGCCTGACGGCGGAAAGTGCGGTGCTGTTGGCGGCGGAGGTCGATGCACTGGGGATTGCAGTGCGTACCGGCGTGCCGGTCGAGACCGGGCCGCTGGCCGGCATCGATCCGCGGGAGATTGCCGATCCGCGATCTTTGGCTGAGCGGGTCAGGGCTGCGGTCGAGGAAGCTGGGCTGACGCCAAGGCTCGGGCCGAAGGTTTCGGTGGTTGTCGATGGCGACGGGCAGTTGACGATGGATGGGGTGACGGCCGATGTCAGGCTGAAGGCGGTGCGGGACGGCGCTAGCGTTCTGTGGACTGTATCTGTCGCTGTTGACGGTCAAAGCGCGAGGCCGCTTGCGACGGCCGATGAGGATGCAGCGCGCGATATTGCGGTTGCTGCGCTGAGGATGGTTGCCGAGAAGGGGCGTGACGCACATTCTCGGGATTTGTCGGAGAGGCAATTGGCCTCTCTCGCAAGCTGGCATTCCCTCGCGCCCCCCTCTGTCCTGCCGGACATCTCCCCCACAAGGGGGGAGATCAGCAGGGTCGCCGGCGGCTCTCCACTTTCGACGCTGAAAATTGGCGAAATCGCCCACGAAGACGCAATCTCCCCCCTTGAGGGGGAGATGTCCGGCAGGACGGAGGGGGGTGTGCAGGATCGCCGGCCTATCGGTCTTTTCCCCTTATCCAACGACACCACCGCTCTCGGCATAGCCCTCCCCTATGGCAGCATGCCGGCCGAAAAACTCATCGCCCTCGCCCAAAGCGCCCTGTCCCTCGGCGTCGCCGAAATCCGCCTCGCCCCCGGCCGCGCCTTGCTTTTCCTCGGCCAACCATCGTCCGCAAACCACCTCCTGCAGGCCACCGCCACCGCGCTCGGCTTCGTCACCACCGCCGCCGACCCGCGCACCCGCATCGCCGCCTGCCCCGGCACCCCTGCGTGTGCCTCCGGCCGCATCGCCACGCGCGACATCGCCGAGACAATCGCCGCCGAAAACGCTGATATCCTCGACTTCACACTGCACATTTCCGGCTGCGCCAAGGGCTGCGCTCACCCCGGCTCTGCCGCGCTAACAATCGTCGGCGGCGAAAACGGAGCCGGACTTGTCGTGAACGCGACGGCAAAGGCCCTTCCTGCGGGCTACAGGCCGGGCTATGACGCCGCGCGCGGCATCGGTCGCGTCGCAGCGATGGTCCGCAGCGCTCAATATCCAGGTGAAACCGCCGCCGCCTGCCTGACAAGGCTCGGACCGGCGGCAATCGCCGAAAGCTACCGACAGGAATAAGCATGGCCGCCTACGATTACATCCATGACGGCAACGCCATCTATGAGCGCTCTTTTGCCATCATCCGCGCCGAGGCCGATTTGTCCCGCTTTTCCGAGGCCGAGGCCGACATTGCCATCCGCATGATCCATGCCTGCGGCCAGGTCGAAGCATCAAGTCATTTTGTTTTCTCCAGCGATTTCGTTGCCGCCGCCCGCAGCGCCTTGACGGCCGGCGCACCGATCTTCTGCGACGCCGAAATGGTCTCGCATGGCGTCACCCGCGCCCGGTTGCCGGCCGGCAACGAGGTGATCTGCACCTTGCGCGACCCGCGCACGCACGACATCGCCAAGCAGATCGGCAACACCCGCTCGGCCGCGGCAATCGATCTGTGGGGCGAGCGTATGGCCGGTTCGGTGGTCGCCATAGGCAATGCGCCGACGGCACTGTTCTATCTCCTGGAAAAATTGCGCGACGGCGCGCCGAAGCCGGCGGCGATCATCGGCATGCCGGTCGGCTTCGTCGGGGCCGCCGAATCCAAGGATGCGCTGGTGCAGAATTCCTATGGCGTGCCCTACGCCATCGTGCGCGGCAGGCTTGGCGGCAGCGCCATGACTGCAGCCGCGCTCAATTCGCTGGCGAGGCCCGGCCTGTGAACGCAGCTGTCAAAGAAGATCTGGCAAAAGGCCGCCTCGTCGGCGTCGGCACCGGTCCCGGCGATCCCGAACTCTTGACGCTGAAAGCCGCGCGCGTCCTGGCCGAGGCCGATGTCGTTGCCTATTTCGCCAAGCGCGGCAACAATAGCAACGCGCGCGCCATCGTCGAGGCGCGTTTCCGGCCGGATATGCTGGAACTGCCGCTTCTCTATCCCGTCACCACCGAGATCGACAAGGATCACGACGACTACCGTTCGCAGATCACCGATTTCTACGAGGAGTCGGCCGAGAAGGTCGCCGAACACCTCGAAGCCGGCCGCATGGTCGCCGTGCTCTCCGAAGGCGACCCGCTGTTCTACGGCTCCTACATGCACCTGCATGTCCGCCTCGCCCATCGCTTCCCGACCGAAGTCATCCCCGGCGTCACCGCCATGTCGGGCTGCTGGTCGCAGACCGGCGTGCCGATCGTCCAGGGCGACGATGTCCTGACGGTTTTGCCCGGCACGATGAGCGAGTTCGAGCTGACACGCCGTCTCGCCGACACGGATGCCGCCGTCATCATGAAGGTCGGCCGCAACCTGCCCAAGATCAGGCGGGCGCTGGAAGCCACCGGCAAACTGACCCGCGCCGTCTATGTCGAGCGCGGCACCATGGCCGGCAGCGTTTCGTTGAAGCTCGCCGACAAGCCGGACGACAAGGCCCCCTATTTCGCCATCGTGCTGGTCGCCGGCTGGTCCGGCCGGCCTGGCGTTATGGGAGGCACGCCGTGAGCGGCCGGCTCACCGTCATCGGCCTTGGGCCCGGCAATGCCGACCAGGTGACGCCGCAAGCCAGCCGCGCCGTCGCCGAGGCAAAGTTCTTCTATGGCTACAAGCCGTATCTCGACCGGCTTGATCTTCGCCCGGATCAAACCCGCGTCGCCTCGGATAATCGCGAGGAACTCGCCCGCTCCAAGGACGCGCTGGTAAAGGCGGCGGACGGCCATGACGTCGCCGTCGTCTCCGGCGGCGATCCCGGCGTGTTCGCCATGGCGGCCGCCGTCTGCGAGGCGATCGAGGCCGGTCCGGCCGAATGGCGCACCGTCGATGTCACTGTCGTGCCCGGCGTCACCGCCATGCTGGCGGTTGCCGCCCGCATCGGCGCGCCGCTCGGCCATGATTTCTGCGCCATCTCGCTGTCCGACAATCTGAAGCCGTGGGACTTGATCGAACTGCGCCTGCTGGCGGCGGCCGGCGCCGGCTTTGTCATCGCGCTCTATAACCCGATCAGCAAGGCGCGCCCTTGGCAGCTCGGTCGTGCCTTCGAATGCCTGGCCGCCATCCTGCCCGGCACCACGCTGGTCATCTTCGGCCGCGCCGCCGGCCGCCCGGACGAGCGCATCGAGGTCTTTTTGCTGGCCGATGTCGACGCGCAAAAAGCCGACATGGCGACCTGCATCATCATCGGTTCGCCGGAAACACGGATCATCAAGCGCGGCGACAAACCGGCGCTGGTCTACACGCCGCGCTCCGCGACGGGGTCGAGCAAATGATCGACCCAAAATTTATCAACAAGAGCGGCGAGTTCATCGACGGTCTCGGTCGAAGGCACCTCCGGCAGGAAGGGCCTGCGCACCATCACCACCTCGATACCGAGCGCCCGCGCCGCGGCGATCTTGCCGTAGGTGGCCTCGCCGCCGCTGTTCTTGGATACGACGACATCGATGCGGTGCTCCTCGAGCAGAGCGCGTTCATCCGCCTCGCGAAACGGCCCACGCGCCAGCAGGTAGGCCGCATCCGGCACCGCCAGTTTCGGCTCGACCGGATCGACGCTGCGGATGAGGTAGTGATGCTGCGGCGCCGCCTCGAAAGCCGCGACCTCTTGCCGGCCGAGCGTCAGGAAGGCGCGGCGCGGCGTCGATCCAAGCGCGTGCACCGCATCGCCTGTCCTATCGACCTGCGTCCAGCGGTCGCCGTCGACAGGCTTCCAGCCGGGACGGCGCAGCGCCAGGATCGGCACACCGGTCAGGCGCGAGGCTTGCGCCGCATTGGCGGATATCTGCGCCGCATAGGGATGTGTGGCGTCGATCAGCAGGTCGATGCCCGCCTCCCTGAGATAGGCGGCCAGCCCGTCGGCGCCGCCAAATCCGCCGCTGCGCACCGGCACGCCTTGCGCGACCGGGCTTTCGGTGCGGCCGGCCAGCGACAGGGTGACACGGAAATCTTCCACCAGTTTTTCGGCCAATTGGCGCGCTTCTGTCGTGCCGCCAAGGATCAGAATCTTCTTCATGAGCACCATGTTGAACAGCGTCGGCGCTGCCCCTCACCCCTACCCTCTCCCCGTGAAGAACGGGGAGAGGGAGGCGTCAGCGCCGGAGCGTCTCCCTTCTCCCCGTCACTACACGGGGAGGTGAGGAGTGGTCTGGCTGGCAGACGAAAAGTCAATTGCTTGACTTTTCGAACGACGAACGCCTCAGGCGGATGAGGGGCGGCGCGACATGTCAAAAAAACAGCCCACGCCAAAATGGCTTACAATCATCGGCATCGGCGAGGACGGTTTAGCGGGTCTCGGCGACAAGGCCAAGCGGTTGATCGCCGAGGCCGAATTCGTCTTCGGCGGCAAGCGGCATCTGGCGCTGGTGGCTTCGCTCATCAAGGGTGAGCAGCGCCCATGGCCGGTGCCATTCGATGCCGACATGGCAGACGTGCTGGCGCTGGCCGGCCGGCGCGTCTGCGTGCTCGCCTCCGGTGATCCATTCTTCCACGGGGTCGGCGCCACCCTTGCCCGCAAGGTCAAGCCTGAAGAGATGCATGTCATCCCCGCGCCATCGGCGATTTCGCTGGCTGCCGCCCGGCTCGGCTGGGCGTTGCAGGACATCGAGACGATCTCGCTGCATGGAAGGCCGCTCGACCTGATCCGGCCGCTGCTGCATCCCAGGGCGCGCATCCTGGCGCTGACATCGGACGGCGACGCACCAGCGACAATAGCGCGCCTGCTCGTAGAGCTCGACTTCGGCGGTTCGCGGCTGACCGTTCTGGAAGCGCTGGGCGGACCGAACGAGAAGCTTCGCTCGGCACGTGCCGACGCTTTCGATCTCAGAGACATCAATCCGCTCAACGTGCTGGCGCTTGAGCTTGAATCGACACAAGAGGCCCGCATCCTGCCGCTGACCGTTGGCCGCGCCGACCATCTGTTCGAGCACGACGGCCAGATCACCAAGCACGACATCCGCGCCATCACGCTTGCGGCGCTGGCGCCGAGGCGTGGCGAATTGCTGTGGGACATCGGCGCCGGTTCCGGCTCCATCGGCATCGAATGGATGCTCGCTCACCCCTCGACGCGCGCCATCGCCATCGAGGCCAACAGCGACCGCGCCGCCCGCATCGTCCGCAACGCCGCGCATTGCGGCGTGCCCGGTCTTGTCGTGGTGGAAGGGTCGGCGCCCAAGGCACTGGCCGGGCTGGACACGCCGGATGCGATCTTCATCGGCGGAGGTGGCAGCGACGCCGGCGTACTGAACGCCGCCATCAAGGCGCTGCCATCCCGTGGCCGTCTCGTTGCCAATGCGGTGACGCTGGAGATGGAGGCGCTGCTTCTCGCGGAGCACATCAAGCGCGGCGGCGACCTTACCCGCATCACCATTTCCCGCGCTTCTCCTGTCGGTTCGATGCAGGCCTGGCGCCCGGCCATGCCGGTCACCCAGTGGAGCTGGGTGAAGCCATGATGGTGGCGGGCATCGGCAGCCGGAAGGGCGTGAGCGTCGAAGACGTGCTCGCGGCGATCGAAACCGCCCTCGAAGCGCACGGGCTGGCGATAACGGCGCTGTCGGCCTTGGCGACCGCCGCGCTCAAGAAAGACGAAGAAGCGATCTCTGCCGCTGGCCGCACGCTCAACCTTCCCGTCATCATCGTTGATGACGCAGCACTTCAGGCCGTCTCGTCGGAGGCACTCAGCAAATCCGATCTCTCGCAGGATCTCGCCGGCACACCCTCCGTCTCAGAAGCCTCCGCCCTTGCCGTTGCCGGCCCCGGTGCAAAGCTGCTTGGTCCACGCACCGTGCTCGGCCCGGTCACCTGCGCCATCGCCATCAGCGGAGACGCGCCATGACGGTGCATTTCATCGGCGCCGGTCCCGGCGCCGCCGACCTCATCACACTGCGCGGCGCCAAGCTGCTGGCAAGCTGCCCGGTCTGTCTGCATGCCGGCTCGATCGTCGCGCCGGAATTGCTGCAACACTGCGCACCGGGGACCAAACTGATCGATACGGCGCCGATGTCACTCGACGAAATCGAGGTCGAATATGTGACAGCCCACCAGGCCGGCCACGATGTCGCCCGCCTGCATTCCGGCGACCTCTCGGTGTGGAGCGCCGTGGCCGAGCAGATCCGCCGGCTGGAAAAACACGGCATTCCTTACACGCTGACGCCGGGCGTTCCCTCTTTCGCCGCCGCAGCCGCAGCCCTTCGCCGCGAACTGACCATTCCCGAGGTGGCGCAGAGTCTGGTGCTGACCCGCGTCTCGGGCCGCGCCTCGAAAATGCCGCCGGGCGAAACGCTGGCCGGCTTCGGCCGCACCGGCGCGACGCTGGCCATTCATCTCGCCATCCACGCCATCGACCGAGTCGTCGCCGAATTGTCGCCGCATTATGGCGGCGATTGCCCGGTGGCGATCGTCTTTCGCGCTTCATGGCCGGACGAGCGCGTGCTGACCGGCACGCTCGCCACGATCGAGGCACTGCTCGCCGCCGACCCGATGGAGCGCACGGCGATCATCTTCGTCGGCCGCTCGCTGGCAGCGGAAGGTTTTGGCGAGAGTTCATTGTACGACGCCCACTATCAGCGGCGTTTTCGCGGACGGGACGGATTGTGAGCGGTAAAAGCGAAAACACCACGCTCGAACAGGCCCTTGCCCGGCTGAACTTCAAGCCGCGCCGGCTTGAGCCGGGCCATGTCTGGCTGGCCGGCGCCGGCCCGGGCGATCCCGGCTGCCTGACGCTGGAAGTGCTGGCGGCATTGGCCGAGGCCGACGCCGTGGTCTATGACGCGCTGGTCTCCTCTGACGTTGTCGCCGTTGCGGACAATGCCCAGCTGTTCTTTGCAGGAAAACGCGGCGGCAAACCGTCCATGAGGCAGGACGATATCACCGCTTTGCTGGTGCGGCTGGCACGCGAGGGCCGCCGCGTCGTCCGGCTGAAGGGCGGCGATCCCTATATTTTCGGCCGTGGCGGCGAAGAGGCGCTGGCGCTGGCGCGCGAAAAAATTCCGTTCCGCGTCCTGCCCGGCCTGACATCGGGGCTGAGCGCGCTGGCCGCCACCGGCATTCCCGCAACCATGCGCGGCATCAACAAGGCGATCATCCTGGCGACAGGTCATGCCGCCGGCACAGATGACGATCTCGACTGGGGCGCGATCGCCCGCACCGGCCAGCCGGTGGTCATCTATATGGGCATGGCCAATCTGCCTGTTATCGCCGCGTCGCTGCTCGAAGGCGGGCTGGCGCCGTCGACGCCGGCGGCTGTCATCGTTTCGGCGACGACACCGCAGGAGCGGACCGTCGTCGCGACACTCGCCACCATTTCCGAAGCGGCCGCCGCGGCGGAATTGGCCTCGCCGGCCCTCATTGTCGTCGGCGGCATCGTCGCCATGCGCGCAGCACTGGCGGGTAACGCATGACCCGCGCCATCATCATCGGCGCGCCGCGTTCCGGCTCCGGCAAGACCAGCGTCACCATCGGCATTTTGCGCGCGCTCGCCCGGCGCGGCATCAAGGTGCGCGGCGCCAAGTCCGGCCCCGACTATATCGATCCGGGTTTTCATACCGCCGCAACCGGTCTGTCCGGCGTCAACCTGGACAGCTGGGCGATGTCGCCTGACCTGCTCAACGCGTTGGCCGGCAATGCCACCGAGGATGCCGATTTTATCTTCCTCGAAAGCGCGATGGGCCTGTTCGACGGCATCCCGGCCGGACAAGGCCGCACCGGCTCGGCCGCCGATCTGGCGCGGCTCTACCACCTGCCGGTGCTTTTGGTGCTCGACGTCTCGGGACAGTCGACGACGGCGGCCGCCGTCGCCAAGGGTTTTGCCACCTACGACCCGGATGTGCGCATGGCCGGAATCGTGCTCAACCGTCTCGGCAGCGAGCGCCACCGCAAGCTGTGCAGCGAGGCGATCGAAACGCTCGGCCTGCCGGTCGTCGGCGCCATCCTGCGCGATCCCACGCTCAATTTGCCGGAGCGCCATCTCGGCCTCGTCCAGGCCGGCGAATATGCCGACCTGATGACGCATCTCGACCGCCTCGCCGACATGGTCGAGAAATCCCTCGACCTTGACGCCATCATGGCGCTGGCCGCGCCGTTTTCGCCGGCATCAGGCAGTTTCGAACATGCCTTGCAGCCGCCCGGCCAACGAATCGCGCTCGCCGAAGACGCCGCCTTCACCTTCCTCTATCCGCACGTCGCCGCCCACTGGCGTCAGGCCGGCGCCGAGATCGTGCCGTTCTCGCCGCTAGCCGACGAAGCACCGGTGCAGAATTGCGATGTCTGCTGGCTGCCCGGCGGCTATCCCGAGCTCCACTCCGGCAGCCTCGCGGCGGCGACCAATTTCCGAGCTGGCATGGCCAGGTTTGCCGAGACCAAGCCGATCCATGGCGAGTGCGGCGGCTTCATGGTGCTGGGCGAAGCGCTGGAGGACGCGGCCGGCGAGACGCACGCCATGCTTGGCCTGCTCGGCCATTCCACCAGCTTTGCCAAGCGCAAGATGAACCTCGGCTACCGCGAGGCACGCCTGCGCGTCGCCTGTCCGCTGGGGCCGCAAGGCGCGCTGATCCGTGGCCATGAATTCCACTATGCGCAGATGATTGCGACCGGCAATGACGAGCCGCTGGCCGACCTAGCCGATGGCCAGGGCAATCCACTCGGCGCCTCCGGCTACCGGCGCGGCCATGTCAGCGGCACCTTCTTTCATGCCATTGCGAGGAGTGCATGACCGCCGTGCCCTCGCCCCGGCAAGCGCTCGAGGACGTCGCGCTTTGCCTCGTCTTCTTCACCCGGCTGCCGCTGCCGGTCTTCGACTTTCGTGGCCGCAGCCTGGCCGATGCGATCTGGGCGGCGCCTGTCGCCGGCCTCGCCGTCGCTGTGGCTGGTGCTGTCGTCTACGCCGCGGGCGTACAGCTCGGCCTTGCCCCCGGCCCGGCAGCAGCCCTTGCGCTTGCAGCAACCCTGCTCGCCACGGGCTGCCTGCATGAGGACGGGCTTTCCGATGTCGCAGATGGCTTTGGCGGCGGCAAGACACGCGATAAAAAACTGGAGATCATGCGCGACAGCCGCATCGGCGCCTATGGCGCAGCAGCTCTTGGCCTGTCGATGCTCATCCGCTGGAGCGCGCTGTCGCAACTGGCCAATCCGACAGGCGTGCTCTTCGCGCTGATCGCCGCCCACGCCGCATCGCGCGGCCTGCTCGGCGCGTTCATGCATCTGGCGCCGGCGGCGCGCAGTGACGGCCTGTCTGCCGGCGCCGGGACCGTCTCGACCCAGACAGCTGTTCTCGGCGCCGTGCTCGGCGCCATCCCGCTTCTGACGCTGGGGCTCGGCGGCGCCTTTGCCGCACTGATCCTGCTCGCTCTCGTGTTCAGCGCCTTGCGCGCGCTCTGCCTCAACCAGATCGGCGGCCACACCGGTGACACGATCGGCGCCCTGCAGCAGTTGGGCGAGATCACGGTCCTGCTCGTCGCTTCCATTTCCCTGTCCTGATTCTTCCCCGGAGATTCCTTCCCCATGCCCTTCAAATCATTCGACGAACTGCGCGCCGCCTGTTTCGATCTGCCTGCCGGCAGCGATACCGCCGCCAATGCAGTCGCCCGCCGCCAGGACACGCTGACGAAGCCGCAAGGCAGCCTGGGCCGGCTGGAAACCCTCGCCGCCTGGCTGGCACGCTGGCAGGGCCGCGACATGCCGAAACTCGATCGCGTCAAAGTCTTCGTGTTCGCCGGCAATCACGGCGTCACCGCGCAGGGCGTGTCGGCCTTCCCGTCGGAAGTGACCGTGCAGATGGTGGCGAATTTTGCCGGCGGCGGCGCCGCCATCAACCAGCTGGCCCGCATCGCCGGCGCGGAACTCGACGTCATCCCGCTCGATCTCGATCATCCGACCGGCGACTTCACTGAGGTGCCGGCAATGGACGAAAAAACCTTCCTCGCCGCCGTCTCGGCAGGCTACGACGCGGTGACGAACGACCTCGACCTCGTCTGTTTCGGCGAGATGGGCATCGGCAACACCACGCCGGCGGCCGCCATCTCGACCGCCCTGTTCGGCGGCGGCGCTGAAAAATGGACCGGGCGCGGCACCGGCGTCGACGATGCCGGGCTGAAGCGCAAGGTCACCGCCATTGAATCCGGCCTCAAGCGCCATGCCGACGCGCTGTCCGACCCGCTGAAGATCGCCGCCGCCCTTGGCGGCCGCGAACTCGCCGCCATCTTCGGCGCCACGCTCGCCGCCCGCCGCAAGAACGTCCCGGTGCTGCTCGACGGCTTCGTCTGCACGGCAGCGGCAGCGCCCCTGGCGCGACTGCACCCCTCAGGCCTCGCCCACACCATCGCCGCCCATGTCTCGGCCGAATCCGGCCACCGCCGCCTGCTCGAAGCGCTCGGCCTGCCGCCGCTGCTCGACCTCGGCATGCGGCTCGGCGAAGGCTCCGGCGCCTGCCTCGCCGTCAACATCGTCCGCTCGGCACTGGAATGCCATGCGAGGATGGCGAGTTTTGCCGAGGCTGGCGTTTCGGAGAAGTAAACCAGAGCGGTTTAGGGGACAGCCTTGGTAAGAAGCATCTTTTATTCCTGAAAACTCTTCAGTAGAGTTGGAGGATGATGAAGCTCCGTCCGCTTGCTGCTGCTATAGCTATCGCCGCGGTTCTTGCCGGTGTGTATCGGCGTAGCGGATACACAACCTATGGACCGCTCGACACCGCTATCCTCGTTGTCTTTCTGGTATTCTTCTGGTGGCTGATCAGCGACTTCTCAAGAAGAAAAGCCCGCGTCGATGCTGATGGACGTCAGAGCACGGATGGCGGGATCGCTTTTCGGTTCGGCAGATTTCTGCGTCGGGTTTTTCGACGTAGCAATCGCGGCCTTTGACACGGCAAATTGTAGGCCGAAATGACATTGCGCCGTGGAACCGGTCGCCTCGTTTCTGGGCGCGCGGCTCAGAGGATCACCGGAATAGCAAGTCTACACCGGAATGCCCTCGGCAGGCTCGCGCCACCACCGACGCATGCCGAAGACGCGTTAAAGCGTCTCTGATACCAAGGTCTTCCACCAACTTTTCTAGAAATTTGGTGGGTGCGCACAGGATTGAACTGTGGACCCGCTGATTAAGAGTCAGCTGCTCTACCAACTGAGCTACGCACCCACTCGACCGGTAAAAACCGGCGTTGGCGGGCATATAGCCGCCGATACCGATCCTGTCCAGCCCTGCCGGAATCATTTCCCGACAAATCGCTGAACTGCCGCAGGCGGTCACACGAACAGCTTTCCTTCCGCCACCTTAATGGCATGGCCGCCGATGCGCGCGGAGGCCAGTTTTCCGCCTTCGACAGTGAGTTCGAGGCGGATGCGCGAAGGGCGGCCCATCTCCAGCCCCTGCTCGATCCACAGCTGCGAAATGCCGTCGGTCGGGCCATCGAACTGCATGATGGCGCCGGCAAAGGCCGCCGCCGCCGACCCGGTCGCCGGGTCTTCATAGGACGGCGTGCCCGGCACGATCATGCGGACATGGAAGGCGCTGTCATGGTTCACCGTCTGGCGGCAATAGACATACGGGCTGGCGAAGGCCCATTCGCTCTTGCGCGGCGCCAGTTCCGACCAGACCTGGTTGTCGAGCTTGATCCGGCCGGCAGCCTCCAGATTGGCAACCGGAATGGTGACGTAAGGCACGCCTGCCGACCAGAACGACACCAGGTGATTCTCGAAGCCGATCTCGTGCGGCGCCAGCCCGAGGGCGGCGCCGATCGCCTCCGGGTCGGCATCGAGCTTCAGCGGCTCCGGCAGCTTCGCCAGGTCGAACTCGGCAAAGGTGGCGCCATCGTGCCGGCTGACGGCGCAGCGCACCGGGCCGATATTCTCCTCCAGCACGAAGATGCCGGCTTCGCCCTCGCCTGTCAGTTCGGCCAGCGCGATCGCGGCGCCAACTGTCGGATGTCCGGCGAACGGCATCTCATAGTCGGGCGTGAAAATGCGGATGCGGTTGCGATGTTTTGGATTGTCCGGCGGCAGCACGAAGACCGATTCGGACAGGTTGAACTCGCGCGCAATGGCCTGCATGGCGGCTGTATCCAGCCCTTGGCTGTCGAGCACGACAGCCAGCGGATTGCCGGCCAGCCGCTCCGTCGTAAACACATCGTAGAGCAAGTAATTGCGGGTCTGCATCTTGAAAAACCTTCCGCCTCAATCCGAACATGGCCGAAATTTAATTTGATATTCGAACCACCAAGCCTGATCTGTGCACATATAGGGACATTACGCTTTCATAGGGGTCCGGCGTGGACCAGCTTGTCAATCTGCCAAAGACGGAATCGGATTCCGCCATCGAGGCGGCGCTTGGGCTTGACCAGAGTGGTGTGCGCAAGACGCGCCGTCGTGGCTGGCTTTACGCGCTGCTGGCGCTGATCGCCGTTGCCGGCGGCCTCGCCGGCTACCAATGGTATGCCGGCTCCCCGGCCAAGATCGACTACACCACAACGCCGGCCACCATTGCCGACCTCACCGTCGCGGTATCGGCGACCGGCACGCTGCAGCCCCTCACCCAGGTCGACATTTCAAGCGAACTGTCCGGCATCATCCGCTCGGTGTCGGCCGAAGAGAACCAGCAGGTCAAGAAGGGCGATGTGCTGGCGACGCTCGACACGGTGAAACTTGAGGTCCAGATCGAACGCGCCGAAGCCTCGGCCAAGGCCGCTGCCGCCAATGTCGAGGACGCCACGGTAACCCTGAAGGAGAACGAAAGCGCCCTCACCCGCGCGGCCGAACTGACCAGGCGTGGCATGGCGACCGATCAGTCGCTCGAGGCGGCGACTGCCACGCGCGACCGCTCCAAGGCGGCGCTCGATAGTGCGCAGGCCAATCTCGCCATCGCCCAGGCCGATCTCAAGGCGCAGCAGACCGACCTTGCCAAGAGCACCATCTATGCGCCGATTGACGGCATCGTCTTGACGCGTTCCGTCGACCCCGGCCAGACGGTCGCCTCCTCGCTGCAGGCGCCGGTTCTGTTCATCATCGCCGCCGATTTGAGGAACATGGAATTGGTGGCGGCGGTCGACGAGGCCGATATCGGCGCGGTCAAACCAGGCCAGCATGCACGCTTCACCGTCGATGCCTTTCCGGAGCGGCCGTTCGACGCCGAGATCCGCGACATCTCCTACGCCTCGGTCACCACCGACGGCGTCGTCACCTACAATGCACGGTTGGAAGTCGACAATAACGAGCTTTTGCTGCGGCCCGGCATGACCGCCACGGTTTCGGTCGTCACCAGGCAGGCCAAGAGCGTGCTCACCGTGCCGTCCACCGCTTTCCGCTACCGCCCGGCGCAGCAGGCCGCGCGCGCGTGGAGCCTCAGCGATCTGTTCACCGGCCGCATGGGCCGTGGCGGCAACCGCCGCCAGCCGGTGAAGGCGCCCACCGACGGCTCACGCACGCTCTATGTGCTGGAGAACGGCCGGCCGCACCCGGTCAACGTCAAGATCGGCTCCACCGACGGCGAACTGACCGAGATCACCTCCGGGCTGGATGAAGGTGCAGAGGTTATCACGTCCTCGCAGCTGCGGAGCTGACGCCATGGCCGCGGGCCTCATCGGTTTCGACACGGTCTGGAAGAGCTATGGCCAGGGCGAAGCCAAGGTCCATGCGCTGGCCGGCGTCGACCTCGCCATCCAGCGTGGCGAATTCGTCGCCATCATGGGCCCGTCCGGTTCGGGCAAATCGACCGCGATGAACATCATCGGTTGCCTCGACACGCCGACGGCCGGAACCTACTCCTTCATGGGCATCGACGCCGGGCGGCTCGACCGCAACCGCCGGGCGCTTCTGCGCAATCTCTATATCGGCTTCGTCTTCCAGGGTTACAATCTGTTGCCGCGCACCACGGCGGCGGAAAATGTCGAGCTGCCGCTGATCTATCGCGGCGCGCCGGCCCGCGAGCGCCGCGATCTTGCCATGCAGGCGCTGGCGGAGGTCGGCCTGGTCGGGCGCGAACATCACACGCCGGCCGAACTCTCCGGTGGTCAGCAACAGCGCGTGGCGATCGCGCGCGCCATCGTCACCAGGCCGACGCTGCTCGTCGCCGACGAGCCGACCGGCAATCTCGACACCGCCCGCACGCATGAGATCATGGAGTTGTTGATGCGGCTGAACCGGGAGCTCGGCTTGACCATCGCCATGGTCACCCACGAGGCCGATGTCGCCGATTATGCCGAGCGCACCATCCGCTTCCTCGACGGCCACGTCGCGTCCGACACGGCCAAGTCGGAGTTGGCGTCATGATCTGGGAAACCGTCCGCCTCTCTCTGCGCTCCATCCGCCGCAATGTGCTGCGCTCGTTCCTGACGCTGCTCGGCATCGTCATCGGTGTCGCCGCCGTCATCGCCATGCTGACCATCGGTTCGGGCACCACGGCCAAGGTCAAGTCGGACATCGCCAAGCTCGGCTCGAACCTGCTCGTCGTCCGTTCCGGCCGCCCGGCAGGCACCGGCGGACCAGGCGGGCTCGACCAGGCGGTACGGCCTCTGGCCGACAAGGATGTAGCCGCCCTCGTAGCCCACCTGACCGGAGCGCGCGCCATTGCGCCGGCGTCGCAGAAACAAGTCCGCGTCATTTTCGGCACCGAGAGCCTGACCTCGGGCGTCACCGGCACCGACAGCGCCTATCTCGACGCCCGCGACTGGAAGCTGGTGTCGGGCCGCCCGTTCTCGGATTCGGAAACACGCTCCGGCACCGGCGTCTGCCTGATCGGCGAAACGGTGCGCCAGCAATTCTTCGGCGCCGGCGAACCCGAGGGCGAGATCATCCGCGTCAACCGCACCTCGTGCAAGATCATCGGCCTGCTCGAACCCAAGGGCTATACCGGCTTCGGCCAGGACCAGGACAATGTCGTCTTGATGCCGCTTGCCGCCTATCAGCGCCGCATCGCCGGCAACCGCGACATCGACAACATCTACGTCGCCGCCGACGACCGCACCCCGACCACCGAATTGCAGCCGCGAGTCGAGGACATTTTGCGCGACACCCGCCGCATCACGCCGGACCGCGAAGACGATTTCTCGATCCGCGACATGACCCAGATCGCCGACGCCATGGCCAGCGCCACCACCACTATGACCGGCATGCTGGGCGCCGTCGCGGGCGTCAGCCTGCTGGTCGGCGGCATCGGGATCATGAACATCATGCTGGTCTCGGTCACTGAGCGCACCCGCGAGATCGGCATCAGGCTCGCCATCGGCGCGCATGAAAAGCACATCCTCATCCAGTTCCTGGTCGAGGCGACGGTGCTGTCGCTGCTCGGCGGCATTATCGGCATCCTGATCGGCCTGGCGCTGGCCGGCCTCGCCTCGGCAACGCTGGCCATACCGTTTGCGCCGAGCCCGGCGGTCATCCTGCTCGCCGTCGGTTTTTCGGCGCTGATCGGCATGGTGTTCGGCTTCTTCCCGGCGCTGCGCGGCGCCAGGCTCGACCCGATCGACGCGCTGCGCCACGAATAAGCGCCAGATCAGCTCCACCGCAACCAACCGCTTTCCACAAGGATGGGTGCTTGTCGACATCGGCAATACTTCTTGTCGTCCGGTCTGCGATGCTAATTTTAGAGCAAAGCATCTGGTCAAGGAGTGGCAATGAGCAAGAAGGCGCGGCTGATTCTGACGATGGTGATCATCGAAGGCGCCCTTGCGGGACTTTGGTGGTATCTCGCCCGCTACGGCATGGCCAATCCCGATCGTGTCACCGCCGATTTTCAGGCAGTCGTCGGCCAGACGATGGGCATGGTCATGGGTGGATTGCTAGGCATCGGCGTTATCCTGTTCCTCGTCGCCGCCCGCAACGACCGCAAGGCGGCGCAGAACAATCCGCGCCGTTAGCCCCCGCCACCGCCAAAATGCCACTCGACCAGCGGCTTCATATGCGGTGCCAGCCCTTCCGGCAGGTCGGCGGCGTGGCGGATGATCACCGGCCCCTCGATCTCCGGCTCGGTCTCGGTCGCGACGAAGGCGCCGATGCGCCGCGCAATCTCGTCGGCCGGCGCATCGACGTGGTAGCGGCGGAAGAGGACCGTGCCGGTCGAAGTCGACAGCGCATGGTAGCGCTTGCCGCGCGCAGCGCCTGTCAGGTCAAGCCCGGTCTCCTCGCGCACTTCACGGATCATGTTGAAATCGACATCGACGCGGCCATCGCGAAAATCGATCGGCTCGAACGAGCCGGCAGCGAAGTAGACACTGCCGGCCGGGACCGTGTGCGCGCCCATGCGGATCGCCACCAGGGCGTTGTCGCCGGCGACCAGCATGGCGTGGCCATAGGCATGCTCGGCGCCCGTCCCCTGCCGGTTCTTTCGCCACAGCAGGAAGGTCGAGTACTTCACCGCGTGACAACGCCCGACGATCCGGTTGTCGCGCCAGGCGAGCGCCGAGAGCAGCACCACCGTGCCGTCGAACAGCGCCGGATTGGCCGTGACCTCGCGCCGCCAGTTGTCAGTGATCGCCTGCGCGTTGTCGCGCTCGAACGGATGCGGGCCGGGGTCGAGCCGGACGTCGATTTCGTCGACGGGCAGGATGACGTTGCGCGGCAGGTCGAAGCTCACCGTGCTCAAGCCATGTCCAGGGTAATTGCGACGGGACAATGGTCCGACGCCTTCGGCCGGTCCCAGCCGGCGCGCGGAAAGCGCTCCACCGCCTGTCCCGCCGGAAAGATGGTGCGCCAGGGCTGGCCGTTGCGGATGATGTCGGGAACCGCCGTCGCATTCTTCGCCGCCAGCCCTTTCGACAGCAGGATGTAGTCGAGCTGGCACAGATGCCGCTCCTTCGGCCCGCGCGTGTGGTAGAAACTCCAGCGGTCCATCTCCGGCCGGCGTTCGACGACGTTTTCGCAAAAGCCGCCGGCGGTGAGCACATCGATACAGGACTGGCTCTCGTCGATCACCTGGAAGCGGTAGCCGTCGACGGCGTCGCCCTCGATCTTCACCCGCTGGCGGTAGTCGTTCATGTCGCCGCAGATCGCCCAGTTTTTATCGGCTGCGTGCTCTTTGCCGAAGCGCTCCTCGATGATGCGGCGCACGGCTTGCGCCTCGGCGATGCGCACCGGCATCGTCGCCTCGCGTCCGTCGAGCCCGTTGCGCGGCGAGCCCATCGATTTGAAATGGACGAGGTAAAGCGTCAGCGGCACGCCGCCGACCTTGATGTCGACCTCCAGGCAATCGCGCCGGAAGATGCGTTCGTTGGCCAGGTTGCCGAGCGCCTCGAGTTCAGGCGTGTGCAGCCCGAACTGCTCGAACGTGACATAGGCATGGCTGGTCATGCGCACGAATTCGATCGGCTGACCTTGCGCGGTCTCGTTGCGCATCATCACGGCAACGTCGATGCCGCGCGAATCATTGCCGGCGGTGGTGTATTTCTGCCGGTAACCCTCGCCCACCATCTTGAAGAGATAGCCATACTCGAACGCCTTCAGCGCCTCGATGTTGTCAACCTCCTGCATGCAGATGATGTCCGCGCGGGTGGCGGCGATGGCGAGCGCGGTCAACTGGCGCGTATCGTCGGATTGCGCGATGGCGCGCGCCTGCTCCAGCATCCGGTATTCGGCTTCGCTCTGGATGTCGAAAAGCGCCAGCGTGCGGTCTTCGTTGAGCTGGTTGCGGAAGCCCGAGTAATCGAACCTGTTCATCAGGTTTTCGACATTGAAAGTGGCGAGGCGCAGCGACATGGACTGACCTTTGCCCGCAAGCGCCAATGAAAACAAGGGCTGCTCGTCATGGCTGATGGAACCTTTCTGTTCATCCTCCGTTCAGACGCCAAGGTCCATCAATAGGCCACTTCCCTGGGGTATCCGGGCGTGGGGCCTGTATCACTTGGAGAGTGCAATGAGCTCGCTCTTTTCGTCCACAGTCAAATCCGGGCTGTTAGCGCTCGGTCTTTTCTCGGGTCTCACGGCGCCATCCGCCGCGGGCCCGATCCTGCAGCCGGACTTGTCGGTGCCGGCAAGCACCGCATTGTCTGACATCACACCGGTTCGCGACAGCTGGGCGGGCGGCAATGACCGCCGCTCCTTCAACGATTGGCAGTGGCGCCGCCACGACAGCCGTCGCTTTGCCGGGTCAGGCAACTGGAACAACGGCAATTGGAATGGCGGCAACTGGAACGGCGGCGACAACTGGCGCTGGCGCCATCACCGCCACCATCGCGGCCGTGATTTTGACACCGGCGCCGCAGCAGTTCTCGGCCTCGGCCTGGGTCTCGGCCTCGGCAGCATCTACAACAACGGCTACTACAACAACGGCTATTACAATGACGGCTACTACGTGCAGCCGGCGCCCCGCCGCTATTACCGCACGCAGCGTCTGTCCAGCGCCCATGTCCAGTGGTGCTACGACCGCTATCGGTCCTACCGGGCCTGGGACAACACGTTCCAGCCCTATGGTGGCCCGCGCCAGCAATGCTGGTCGCCCTACAGCTGACCTATAAACGACAATAAACGACGGCGCCGCCCCATCGCGGCGCCGTTTTCATTTGGGAAAGACGGCTGGATTCGGTCACCGCTAACCATATGTTTATCGGCTCAGCCTATCCATGATACGGTGCCCCATCTGACGATCGCGCCGATCCGGTTGCGAAGGACGCCGTCATGGCCGACAACGAGTTGCGAAACAAACACCGGCAGCGCGTGCTGAAGGGCGCGACGATTCTGACTGGCCTCACCAATTCCGAGGTCAAGTGCACGGTCCGCAACATGCATGCCGGCGGCGCCGAACTGAAAGTGTCGATAGACGCGCGCGTGCCGGACGAGTTCCTGCTCTATGTGCCTGTCGACGGCATCGGCTACAAGGCCATCGTGCGTTGGCGCCGCGACGACCGCATCGGCGTCGAGTTCACCGGCACCGAGCCGAAGCCGCATTGGCACTATGGCTGAGCGTCCTGATCGATAAACCGGCATGAAAGAGCCGGCGGATCGCTCCGCCGGCTCTTTGCTCCCAATCCTGACGACTGCGGGTTAGTTCTTGGCCTTGTCGACCAGCTTGTTCTTGGAAATCCAGGGCATCATGGCGCGCAGCTTGGCGCCGACTTCCTCGATCTGGTGGCTGTCATTGTTGCGGCGGATGCCCTTGAAGCGCGACATGCCGGCGCGGTATTCCTGCATCCACTCCGAGGTGAATTTTCCGGTCTGGATGTCCTTCAGCACGCGCTTCATCTCGGCCTTGGTCTCGGCGGTGATAATGCGCGGGCCAGAGACATATTCGCCCCATTCGGCTGTGTTCGAGATCGAGTAGTTCATGTTGGCGATGCCCCCTTCATAGATCAGGTCGACGATCAGCTTGACCTCGTGCAGGCACTCGAAATAGGCCATTTCGGGCGCATAGCCGGCTTCCACCAGCGTCTCGAAACCGGCGCGGATCAGTTCGACCAGGCCGCCGCAGAGCACGACCTGCTCGCCGAATAGATCGGTCTCGCATTCCTCGCGGAAATTGGTCTCGATGATGCCCGAACGGCCGCCGCCGACGCCGCAGGCGTAGGACAGAGCGAGATCGAGCGCATTGCCGGAAGCATCCTGGTTGACGGCGACCAGGCACGGCACGCCGCCGCCCTTCTGGTATTCGCCGCGCACTGTGTGGCCGGGGCCTTTCGGCGCGATCATGACGACATCGACGGTCGACTTCGGCTCGATGAGGCCGAAATGCACGTTGAGGCCGTGCGCGAAGGCAATCGCGGCGCCGTCACGAATGTTTGGCGCGATTTCGTTTTTGTAGATGTCGGCCTGCAATTCGTCAGGCGTCGCGATCATCATCAAATCGGCCCATTTGGCAGCGTCCGCCACGCTCATCACTTTCAGGCCATCAGCCTCGACCTTCTTGGCGGTCGCCGATCCCGCCTTGAGGCCGATGGCGATTTCCTTGGCGCCGGAATCCTTGAGGTTGAGCGCGTGCGCCCGGCCTTGGCTGCCATAGCCGATAATGGCGACCTTCTTGCCCTTGATCAGATTGAGATCGGCGTCGCGATCGTAATAGACACGCATCTTTTGCTTCCTTCCCACAGAGATTAGAGGCCTTGCGGCCCGGTTTTTGCTCCATAAAGAGCGAGAAACTGCTGCGTCGCCCGGGCGGCATCGCCGCCGATCGCCGCTTCAGTCAATTCCAGCCTGTCGCCGAGCAGCAGACGGATCTGCACGTCGCGGGCGACCAGCCCGAAAAAGGTCCGGAACGCCATTTCGGCGTCCGTAAAGTCGAGCAGCCCGGCCTGCTTGCCGGCAAGCAGCACCGGCTTCAACCGTCTGGCCAGCGCGAAACGGCCATTCTCCAGCACGATCGCGCCGAGATCGTCCTTTCCGGATCCGGCATGGCCGACCGCGACGCGGTTCAGCGCGATCGAGGTATCGCTCGAAATCACCTTCAGCCAGTCCGAGGCGAAGCCTTCCAGGCTTGCCGTCAGCGAGGCAAGATCGAGCCGCTCACCGTCGACCGGCACCACGCGCACTTTCGATGCCTGCCACTGCACGGTCGCCGTCAGCAATCCGTCGCGGTCGCCGAACCATTTGTAGAGCGTTTCCTTCGAGCAGCTGGCGCGGCGCGCCACCGCCGTCATGGTCAGATTGTCGCCCTCCTCGACCAGCAGCCGCAAAGCCGCGTCCAGGACGGCCGTTTGCCGCTCTGTCAGCACTTCGCTGGTATCGATCTCGGCCCTTGCCTGCAACAATTTCCTGCCCATTCAATGAGGTCGCCGGGTCGCCTCAAACGGCGTACCGTACGTTACGGTTCGGCATATTGCGCAATCCTGTGCTCGACGCAAGGGGTTAGGTAGAAAAATCGTCGACGTGAGAGCCGCCGAGCAAACCACGAGATTCTGACGGATCAATCATCGGCGGGCGGATGGCGCAGCTCTCCAAGCAGGCTCGCCAGTATCTTCAGCTCCTCCGCGGAGAGTTTTGCGCCGACCAATTCCGCAATCGACCGTCCATAGACAGCCCACATCCGTCGCCGCGTCTGACGGCCCTTGGCCGAGATGCGGATGGTCTGGCCGCGGCCGTCATCGGCAACCCTGAGCTTCTCGACCAGTCCGTCGGCCTCGAGGCGCGCCAGGAGCCGCGAGATGTTGTACTGCGCAAACAGAGTGCGCTCGGTCAGCTGGAATGGCCGCAGCCCGCCCTCGCCCGCCTCGGCGAGTTCATGCAGCACGTCATACCAGTCGAGCGGCGGCAAGCCGCTGGTCTTCAAAGCCTCTTCCGCCTTTTCGATGAGCTGGCGCGAAACCCGCATCAGGCGGGCCCAGGCCTTGACGGCTTCGGGCGAAGGCGTGGTTGTTTTGGTCATGACCCATCCTAGGCGATAGATGCAGTTGCATCAAGCTTGACGGTCAATGCACTTGCATCTATATGCATGCAATTGCATCAATCCGGGAAAGATCCATGAAACACGAAATCTGCAAAGTCGCCGACGTCCCACAGACGGGCAGCCTGATCGCGCCATTCTTCGGCCGCGAGGTCCATATCTGGCGCAGCGGTGAGCGCATCCGCGCCGCCGCCAATGTCTGCCTGCATTTCGGTGGGCCGCTCGACTGCAAGGACGGCAAGCTGGTCTGCCAATGGCACGGTGCCGCCTTCGACATGACATCAGGCGACCGGATCGAAGGTCCGGCGCCAAAAGCGTCGCGACTGATGTTCCTGTCGACGCGCGTCGAGGACGGCGCGTTGAACTATGTCTGGGGAGAGTGACATGCCTGAGAAGAATGAAATGACTGATAAGAATGAAATGACTGGCAAGCTCATTCTCGTCAGCCATCATCTATGCCCCTATGTCCAGCGCGCCGCGATCTCGCTGACTGAGAAGGGCGTGCCGTTCGAACGCGTCACCATCGACCTCGCCAACAAGCCGGACTGGTTCAAGGCGATTTCGCCGCTGGGCAAGGTGCCGCTGCTGATCGTCCAGGCAAATGGCGAGGAGACGGTGATCTTCGAATCCGCCGTCATTCTCGAATTCCTCGAGGAGACGCAAGCCAATCCTCTGCATCCGGCCGACGCCTACGCCCGTGCCCGGCATCGCGCCTGGATCGAGTTCGGCTCGGCGACATTGAACACCATCGGCCGGTTCTACTCGGCTTCGACGGAGGCCGCCTTCCTGGCAGAGTCCACGGCACTTTCGGCCATGTTCGATCGTCTGGAGGACGAACTGGCCGACCAGGCCGGACCGTGGTTCAACGGCGAGCGCTTTTGCCTCGTCGATGCCGTCTACGGCCCGGTCTTCCGCTATCTCGACGCCTTTGACCGGATCGGCAATTTCGGCATTCTGGACGGCAAGCCATTGGTCCAGGCCTGGCGCAAGGCGTTGAGCGAACGCGCCTCGATCAAGGGTGCCGTGGCGCCGGACTATCCGCAGCGGCTGCGTCTATTCCTGCGTGCGAGAAATTCGTTTCTCTCGACCCTGATCCCGCCGGATGATCTGGCCAGTGCACCTCCTCTAGCCCGATCCGCCTGAACGGATCGATCAGCGTGCCGGCCACCATCGAGGCAAGCACGCTTGGCACTGGCGGGATTTTGGCGATGGTTGCCACCAGCCTGTCGCGGAAGAAGGGCAGCATCGTGCCGTCCGACTGGTAGAACGGCGTCAGCGCCAGCGACAGCAGCTGGAAGATCCGAACATGCCATCGCCGCGCCCGGGCGTAGCTTTCCAGCGCTGCCTCGACGTTGCCCGTTTGTGCCAAGGCATGGCTGAGTGCTGCCGCGTCGAGCAGCGCCATGTTGGCGCCTTGCCCGAGCTGCGGGCTGGTCGAATGCGCGGCATCGCCGATCACGGCCAGCCTGCGGCCGGCCGGCAGCTTCATCGTGTGGTGGCCGTAGCGCGCCAGCGACAGCTGGTCGAAGCTGTCGATCTGGCTGGTGAACGCCTCGCACTGTGGCCACAGCGAGACCAGTCTCGCCTTCCAGGCGTCGAGCCCTGCCGCGCGCACGTTTTCGGCATCCGCCGGCTTCAGGCTCCAGAAGAACGCCGCCATCTTTTCCCCGCCCGGCTCCGGTCGGCCGATCGGCAGGACGCCGATCATCACGCTGGCCTTGTCGTAGCGCTGCAGCAGCGCATTTTCGTCGAAGCCTTCGCGCCAGCCGAGCGAGGCCCAGAACGCGCCGTAAGTGAGCTGCCGCGGCTGGGCCGGATCGTTGAGGCACCGGCGCAGCTTCGAACGCGAGCCGCTGGCGTCGACGACGAGGTCGAACGGCCCTGCCCTGCGGCCCCCCACCGTTCGGCTCTTGTCGAAGATCAGGCTTGCCCGCTCACCGACGTCCAGCGCCTCGATCTCGACACCGGTTTCCATGGCTATGCCTTGGCGCTGCGCGGCGCGGAACAACACGTTGAACAGCGCCGCCCGGTGCACCGCCAGCCCGAAGCGGCCGCCAGGCTGCGCGTCGTAGCGCACGGCGAGCACGGTGCGGCCGCTCGAGGCATCGGCGCCATGCAGACGCTCGATGCGGCTGCCGAGCGCCAGAATGTCGTCGAGCAGGCCGAGATCGGCAACCACGCTCAGCCCGGTCGGCTGCAGGATCAGTCCGGAGCCGACGGGCTTGGGCTCCTCGAAACGTTCGAAGATGGTGACGTTATGGCCCGCGCGCTTGAGATAGAGCGCGGTGGCGAGCCCCGCCGGGCCGGCGCCCGCAATCGCGATGTCGAGAGATTTTTCCATTGCCCGCCCAACTACTGGCCGGACAATCCTTCAGCGCCATTGTCAAATCAAGCCTTTGCTGCATGGACCAAAATATCAGCCACCGGCGTCGAAGGCAGCGCGCGCCTTGCGCACCGCACCATGGTTGAGTTCGGCCCACAGGATCAATTGATGCAAGGCGCCGAACATCGAACGGCCGAGATCGGTCAGGCTGTATTCGACGCTTGGCGGCTTGGTCGGGAACACTTCGCGATGAACAAAGCCGTCGCGCTGCAGATCGTGGAGCGTCTGGGTGAGCATGCGCTGCGAGATGTCGGGCACCAGGCGCCGCAACTCGCCGAAACGATAGGGCTGCTCTGCGAGCGCCGCCATCAGCAGCGAACTCCATTTGCCGTTCACGCCCTGCATCACGTCGCGAACCGGGCAATCGGCAATGTTTGCGCCATCGCTGGTGGCTTTGAATATATTGAGCTTGGTTCTCAGATTGACGACCTTGCCGTCCATGGCTGCTGGTTCCCTGGCGGTGCCTACCTCCCTAAAAACTGCCTTCTTTACGGTGGCCGGTCAATTCTTATTTTAGTGCTGGTCTCTTTTTGAGACTGTCAGAAGCACCCGCCACCCGGCGCAATTTCAGGATCCCCCATGACCGCAACCCTTCTCGTCACCGGCGCTTCCGGCCAGCTTGGCCGCGGCGTCATCAACCACCTGCTGGACACATTAAAGATCCCCGCAAACCGCATCATCGCCACCACCCGTACACCCGCCAACCTTGCCGATCTGGCGGCGCGCGGCGTCGTCGTCAGAGCCGCTGACTTCAACGACCCGCAATCGCTTGCCGAGGCCTTCGCGGGAGCCGACCGGGCACTCGTCATCTCGACCAACGAACTTGAGGTACAGGGGAAGCGGCGCGAGCAGCAGCTTGCGGCGGTGACGGCGGCCAAACAGGCTGGCGTCGGCCACCTGCTGTACACCTCGATGCCCAACCCCGAGCCTGGTTCGCCGGTTGTTTTCGCGCCCGACCACTACGACACCGAACAGGCGATCAAGGCGAGCGGGATCCCCTACACGATATTCCGCAATGGCTGGTATAACGAGAACCTGTTCATGGCGTTGCCGCAGGTTCTGGCGTCGGGTCAGTGGTACACCTCCGCCGGCGACGGCGCCATTTCCTACGGCACGCGTGACGATTTCGCGGCGGCGATCGCAGCGGGGCTCGCCTCGGACAGCAGCGAAAGCGCGACTTACACGCTCACCGGCCCCAGTGCGTATACGGCTGCCGAAGTGGCGGCGTTGGTCACCGAGGTCACCAGCAAGCCGATCAAGGTCATCCAGCTTTCCGACGAAGCCCTGACCGAGGGAATGAAGTCGGCCGGCCTGCCTGAACCCTTCGCCAAGGTGCTGGTGTCGTTCGACGCTGCCGCACGCGCAGGTGACCTCGGCATGGTGACAGACGCGGTCGAAAAACTCTCCGGCCGAAAGTCGGTGCCGCTGAAGCAGTTTCTGGAGACGAACAAGGCTGCACTGGCCGGCTGAAAGCTGCCGTTGCGGGACGCCGAGCCCTTAAGGTTCGGCCTCCCGCACAATTACTTACGTCGCTTGACCAGTCCCAGCCGGATCAGGCTTTCGCCCGTGGCAATCAAAGCATCTTCGCGCGAGCGTGGCGCCCAGCCGAGCACGCGCACCGCCTTGGCGTTGGTGGCGTTCTTGATCTTGCCCAGTTCCGTTGCGAGTTGGGCCGCTTCCGGATTGAACAGCCCGATGATGCGCACCAGCCAATCGGGAAACTCCCGCGTCGAGACGCGCGACGCCGCCGGCCCGAGCCGCGTCTTCAGGGTCTGCGCGATCTCGCGGACCGTCATGAAATCGCCGGCGACAGCGAGGAACCGTTCGCCCTTGGCGGCGGGGTGGGTCATGGCGCGAACATGCAGATCCGCCACGTCGCGCGCGTCGACGACGCCGAAGGACAGGCGCGGCAGCCCAGGCACGGCGCCGTTCAGCATGCGCTGGACAAATTCGGTCGAGGTCGAATGGTCCGCGCCGAGCACCGGTCCAAAGATGCCAACGGGATTGACGACCGCAAGCTCCAGCGCGCCGCCCTGCTCGGCGATGAAATCCCAGGCCGCGCGCTCGGCGAGCGTCTTGGACTTCACATAGGCGCTGACCTTGCCTGCCGGATCGGTCCAGTTTTCCTCGTTGAAAGGCTGCCCATCCGCGCGCATTTTGCCATAGCCGACGGCCGCGAAGGATGAGGTGAGCACGACGCGCCTGACCCCGGTATCCCGCGCCGCCCGCAGCACGCGCAACGCGCCCTCGCGCGCCGGAAGGATCAGGTCATCCTCATGCGTGGGCACGCCGGGCGGAAAAGGCGATGCGACATGCAGCACGTAATCGCAGCCGGCCACCGCCGCCGGCCAGCCTGCGTCGGCCATCAGATCGGCATGGGCGAATGAAAGGGCGTCACCGGGCTCCGTGCCACCTGCCTTGAGCATGGCGAGCACATCGGCTTCGCGCCTGGCCGATCGCACGGAGGTGCGGACGCGGTAGCCGGCCTTCAACAGTTCGAGGATGCAGTGAGCGCCGAGGAAGCCGGACCCGCCGGTGACCAGCACCAATTCGCCGCTCATATTAGCCTCCTCGACGATTTATCCCTTCGAGACCCCTCAGATCGCCACCTGCGTGCCGATCTCGACCACACGTCCGGTCGGGATCTGGAAATACTCCGTCGCATCGGCCGCCGAGCGGGCGAGCCCGATGAACAGCTTGTCCTGCCACACCGGCATGCCGGAATTGGGCGATGCCTTGAGCGAGCGCCGCGACAGGAAGAACGAAGTCGTCATGATGTCGAACTTCCAGCCCTGCTTGCGGCAGATCGCCAGCGCGCGCGGAATGTTGGGCTGCTCCATATAGCCGAAGGTCAGCGTCACCCGCATGAACAACTCGTTGACTGTCTCCATCTTGACCCGCTCGCTGTCGGGCACCAGCGGCTGCGGGGCGGTGACCACCGACAGAATGACGTTCTGCTCGTGCAGCACCTTGTAGTGCTTCAGGCTGTGCATCAGCGCTGTCGGCGCGCTTTGCGGATCGCTGGTCAGGAACACGGCGGTGCCGGACACCAGCTGCGGCTTCTTCTTCAGCAGATTGCCGGCGAGGAAATCGAGCGGGATTTCGTTGCGCCGGGTCTTGTCGAACAGATAGCGGCTGCCGCGCACCCAGGTCCACATCGCCAGAACGATGGTGAAGGCCACCGCAAGCGACGCCCAGCCGCCCTCGAACACCTTCACGATGTTGGAGGCGAAGAAGCCGATGTCGATGAAGCCGAACAGCGCCGTCATGGCGACCGCCACCCACAGCCGCCATTTCCAGATGCGGGTCATGACGACGAACAGCAGCACCGTCGTCACCAACATGTTGCCGGTCACCGAGATGCCATAGGCGGAGGCGAGCTTGCTCGACTCGCCGAAACCGACGACCAGCAACATCACCGCCAACGCCAGCAAAACATTGACGCGCGGCATGTAGATCTGGCCCGACTGCCGTTCCGACGTGTGCAGGATTTCGAGGCGCGGCAGCATATTGAGCTGCACCGCCTGCCGGGTCAGCGAGAAGGCGCCGGAGATCACCGCCTGGCTGGCGATAACCGTCGCGGCAGTGGCCAGCACCACCATCGGGATCAGCGTCCAGCCTTCGTTCATCTCGAAGAATGGGTGGCCGACGTGACCGTTCTTCGCCAGCACGAAAGCGCCCTGCCCGGCATAGTTTAGCAGCAGGCAGGGAAACACGATGGCCAGCCAGGCGAGCACGATGGGCTTGCGGCCGAAATGGCCCAGATCGGCATAAAGCGCTTCGGCACCGGTGACGGCGAGGAAGATGGCGCCGATGGTCACGAAGGCGACATCGGGCGAATTGATCAGGAAGGCGACGATGTAGTGCGGGCTGACCGCCCACAGGATTTCGGGATCGGCGATGATGTGGTTCAAGCCCGAAAGACCGATAGCCAGGAACCAGACCGCCGTGATCGGCCCGAAGATCAGCGCCACACCGCCGGTCCCGAAGCGCTGCACCGAAAACAGGATCGCAAGGATGACCAGCGTCAGCGGCACGACGTAGGGCTGGAAGGTCGGGGTAACGACATTCATGCCTTCAACCGCCGAAAGCACCGAGATTGCCGGCGTGATGACGGCGTCACCGAAGAACAATGACGCGCCGACAATACCGATGGCCAGGATGATCGCCGAGCGGGTCGGGAAACTGCCGCGCGCCAGTGCCATCAGCGACAGCACGCCGCCCTCGCCTCGGTTGTCGGCTCTGAGCACAAACATGATGTATTTGATGGTGACGATAATCGTCAACGACCAGATGATCAGCGACAGCACGCCCAGAATATCGCCGCGCTCGGCGATTTCGCCGCCGGAGGACGCAACAAGCGCTTCCCGGAAGGCGTAGATCGGGCTGGTGCCGATGTCGCCATAGACCACACCGAGCGCGCCCAGCATCAGAACTTTGGTGCTGTGCTGTTCGATTTCGGGATGGCTCGATTGTTCGACGGGTTCTGCCTCAATACCAGCATTGGTAAGGGCCATGGACGACACTCCGATAAGCGCGCGGTGCTCTACGCTTGCTGCGATGCAATATCAAGTGCCGTGACGGTAGGGCTACCATGTTCCCAGCGCAGGGCTTGCCCCGCAATGACCGGTGCGTGGCGTCAAAGGCTGCCGGAAACCTCAGATCGCCACCTGCGTGCCGATCTCGACCACACGTCCGGTCGGGATCTGGAAATACTCCGTCGCATCGGCCGCCGAGCGGGCGAGCCCGATGAACAGCTTGTCCTGCCACACCGGCATGCCGGAATTGGGCGATGCCTTGAGCGAGCGCCGCGACAGGAAGAACGAAGTCGTCATGATGTCGAACTTCCAGCCCTGCTTGCGGCAGATCGCCAGCGCGCGCGGAATGTTGGGCTGCTCCATATAGCCGAAGGTCAGCGTCACCCGCATGAACAACTCGTTGACTGTCTCCATCTTGACCCGTTCGCTGTCGGGCACCAGCGGCTGCGGTGCGGTGACCACCGACAGAATGACGTTCTGCTCGTGCAGCACCTTGTAGTGCTTCAGGCTGTGCATCAGCGCTGTCGGCGCGCTTTGCGGATCGCTGGTCAGGAACACGGCGGTGCCGGACACCAGCTGCGGCTTCTTCTTCAACAGATTGCCGGCGAGGAAATCGAGCGGGATTTCGTTGCGCCGGGTCTTGTCGAAGAGATAGCGGCTGCCGCGTATCCAGGTGGTCATGATCAGCCCCATGAGGCAGGCAACGGATATTGACACCCATCCGCCTTCCACGATCTTGACGACATTCGCCAGGAAGAAACCCATGTCGATGGTGCCGAACAGCAGCGCCAATGCCAGGGCGAGCCCAAGCTGCCATTTCCACAAATTGCGCATGACAACGAACAGCAGAATGGTTGTCATCAGCATCTCGCCGGTCACCGAAATTCCGTAAGCGGAAGCCAGCGAACTCGAGCTGCCGAAGCCGACAACCAGCAGCATCACTCCCAGGGCGATGAGCAGGTTGACGCGCGGCATATAAATCTGGCCGCTCTGCATTTCGGACGTGTGCTGCACCTCGATGCGGGGCAGCAGGTTGAGTTGCACTGCCTGGCGTGCCAGCGAAAAAGCACCCGAGATCACCGCCTGACTGGCGATCACGGTGGCGGCCGTTGCCAAGCCGACCATTGGCATCAGCGCCCAATCCGGCAACATCTCGAAGAATGGATTGGTCGGCCTGCCGCCATTCGCCAATACAAAGGCGCCCTGGCCGAAGTAGTTGAGCAGCAGGCAAGGAAACACCACGGAAAACCACGCGAGCACGATCGGCTTGCGCCCGAAATGTCCAAGGTCGACATAAAGCGCCTCGGCCCCCGTTACCGCCAGGAACACTGCACCAACGGTCACGAAAGCGGCGGTCGGCGTGCCGGCTAAGTAGGCGATCGCATAATACGGGTTGATCGCCAACAGCACCGAAGGATCGTCCATCAGGTGGTAGAGCCCGGAAACGCCGATGGCCAGGAACCATAGCGCCGTCACCGGCCCGAATACTGCCGCCACCTTCCCCGTGCCGAAGCGCTGCACGGAGAACAGAAATGCCAGGATGACCAAGGTGATCGGAACGACATAGGCCTCCAGCGTCGGTGTCACCACTTCCAGGCCCTCAACTGCCGACAGCACGGAAATGGCCGGAGTTATGATAGCGTCTCCGAAAAAAAGCGACGCCCCGCAAAGTCCGATGCCGAGGATAAGCTTGGCGCCTTTTGGATAGGCGCTGCGCGCCAGCGCCATCAGGGACAGCGTGCCGCCCTCGCCCTTGTTGTCGGCGCGAAGCACGAAAGCGACGTATTTTATGGTGACGATAATCGTCAGCGCCCAGACGATCAGCGACAGCACGCCCAGGACATCTATACGCGTGTCGGTACCAGGCGAAGCGTGAAGCGCCTCGCGGAAGGCATAGATCGGGCTGGTGCCGATATCGCCATAGACGACGCCAAGCGCGCCCAGCATCAGAACTTTGGTGCTGTGCTGTTCAGTGTGGGAGTGGTTCGGTTGTTCGACGGGTTCAGCCTCGCTACCGATGCTGGAAAGAGCCATCGACTACTCCCCGATCACCGCGCGGTGCGCCTTGCTTGCTGTCATGCGATATCACCTTCGACACGAGCCTTCCACCGCTACCAACCGCAAGCCTTCAGAAACCGCCCCACCGTGCCGGCCATGCCATACTCCAACGCATCGGCTGTCAACCCGTGTCCGATAGACACTTCGGCCAATGCCGGAATGCGCTTTGCCAATGCCGGAAGGTTGTTCACCACCAGATCGTGCCCGGCATTGACCTGGAGCCCGGCGGCGAGTGCGGCATCCGCGGTTTTTCCCAATCTTTCCAGCTCCTTCCGCGCCTTGGCGGAATCGGAATGGTAGCTGCCGTAGGGCCCGGTATAGAGCTCGATGCGGTCGGCGCCGGTGTCGCGCGCGGCATTGACGCCGGTGGGATCCGGATCGGAAAACAGCGACACGCGGAAGCCCCCTTTTTTCAGACGCTTGACGATCGGGATAAGGAACGCCGCCTCGGCGGCAAAGTTCCAGCCATGGTCCGATGTCGCCTGCGCCGGATCGTCGGGCACCAGCGTCACCTGCTCCGGCTGGTGCCTTTCCACAAGCGCCAGAAAATCCTCGGTCGGGTAGCCCTCGATGTTGAATTCCGCCTTGGGAAACTCGTCGTCGATCAGCGCCCGGATCTCCGGCAGGTCGGAATGCCTGGTGTGGCGCTCGTCGGGCCGCGGATGAACCGTCAGCCCGTGCGCGCCGGCCGCCAGCGCCAGGCGGCCGAGCCCGGTGACGCTCGGCCACGGCAGGTCGCGGCGGTTGCGCAGCATGGCGATGGCGTTGAGATTGACCGAGAGTTTCGCGGGCATGGCGTGAGGTCCGGCTGTTTGTGCAGCGCATCTATACTGCCTTTGATGGGAACAGACAGGGGCTTTCGGGTGTTCCAGTGATGACATCTGCTCGCAAGGGGGAACCCAGCCAATGAATTTTCTCCAATCCGTGCCCGCGATCCGCCGCCTCGAAACCAACCGTGAGGACCTTTTCGCCATCGACGTCGTCGGCCATGTATCGGCCGCCGACGGCGAAAATCTGTTCGGATTGCTGGAGGCTGCCTACGCGCTGCACCCGAGGATCGACGTCTTGGTGCGGCTGGTCGACCATGAGGGCGTCGACTGGATCGATATGGACGACGAGACGCTGAAACAAGGTACGGTTCATGCGCTAGAGCATATCGCCCGGTGCGCGACGATCGGTGAGCAGGACTGGATAGCGGATGCGCGGAACTTCCTTCCGGCTTCGCCACCCATCGAGTTCAGGCACTTCGCGGCCGAGGACGAAGCGGATGCCTGGCAATGGCTGGGTGCGACGCCACTCAGCCCTGCTGCGCCGGCTGCTACCTGACGCCGGCTATCTAACGCCAGCTATCCAACGCCAGTTATCTAACAATCGTCAGCCGCTCTGCCGCCCGCGTTATGGCAGTATAGAGCCAGCGCTGGCGGGTTTCCTTGAACGCCCAGCTCTCGTCGAACAGCACGACATCGTTCCACTGCGAACCCTGCGCCTTGTGCACGGTCAGCGCGTAGCCATAGTCGAAATCGTCAAAGCGCTTCTTCTGCTGCCAGGGGATATCGGCGTCCGGATCCTCGAAAGCCGACTTGAGCAGCTTGATCTTGGCGACGTCGCGGTCGGGATCGTCCTCCTCGGGCGAGACCAGAAGGTTGATGCCCGGCTTCACCGTCTCGCGCGACGAGGTCATCACCTTCCACAGCGAACCGTTGAGCAGGCCCTTGGCGGGGTCGTTGCGCAGGCAGACCAGCTTGTCGCCGGCCTGCGGATAATCGGCATTGAAACCCTTCAGCTCGCGCAGGCGCTGATTGTAGCGGCGGCGTGTGCGGTTGGTGCCGACCAACACCTGGTCCGCCTTCAGCACCAGCTCCTGGGTGACGTCCTCCTTGCCGATGACCTGCGCGCTGCCGTAGTCGCCGCGCATGAACTCGCGGCCCTCGCGCACGTCGAGCGCCAGCTGGATGATCGGATTGTCGCGCGCCTGGCGGTGGATTTCGGTCAAGAGCACATCCGGCTCATGCTCGGTGAAAAAGCCGCCGCCCGAGATCGGCGGCAGCTGCGCCGGATCGCCAAGCACCAGGATCGGCGTGCCAAAACTCAGAAGGTCGCGGCCAAGCTGCTCGTCGACCATCGAGCATTCGTCGATGACCACCAGCTTCGCCCGTGAAATAGGGCTTTGGCGATTGAGCGAGAAGGTCGGCGACATCGAGGTCTTGCCGGTCACCTCGTCCGACACCGATTCCTCGCCCTTCGGCCGGTAGATCAACGAATGGATGGTGCGGGCATTGACCGCGCCCTTGGAACGCAGCACCTGCGCCGCCTTGCCGGTGAAGGCGGCGAACTGCACCTGCCCGTCGACATGCTCGGCAAAATAGCGCGCCAGCGTGGTCTTGCCGGTGCCGGCATAGCCGAACAGCCGGAAGACCTGCGGCCGGCCCTCCTTGAGCCAGCGCGCAACCGCTTTCAGAGCCTCGTCCTGTTGGGGGGAGAATTCCATCGGTTCGACAGACCGGATTCGCGAGAGAAAGACAAGCTTGGTGCCAACCACCGCTTAAAACGATGGGATTGCCTCACCTTCAACGCAACAAACTAGCAGGCGCACTTGGGAACGTAAAGTGAACATGCAAGCGGATAACGGACGATTTGAATTCAGGCATTTGAACCTAGATCGGGCAATGCCACTATCACGGACACGATCGAGATGCAGATCGGCGCAGACACCTATAAGCGAGGATATTGATGAGGTCGTTCGCAGACAGGCTGATCGGAAAGTCGATAAAGAAGATCGAAATCGGCGAACCTGGTTATGGCATCGTTGTCTCCTTGTCGGATGACGCAGGGTTCGCGATATATACCGAGGTCACGGCCTGTCTGAGTGACGAAAATGCCAGAACCATAGACGTGTTACCATCAGCGACGAGCAAGTGATCCTCCACTTGGGTGACAACGACTTCGTCGCCATTTCCAAAAACCGTGGCCGCTTCGCCGTCGTTGAGGCGTTTGTCTATGGGGACGACGAACGCATGGTCGTCGAAAATTAGTTGCATCGGCCGCCAGATTTCAAACACCAACCACAGGCGGACTATATGTTCGCGCCGCCGCCGCTACCTCTGGTCGGCCCGGGATCGTTCTCCAACAAAATCGGCTTGCCGTGCGGGGTTGCATGCGCGGCGCGTTCCCAGGCGGCGGCGAGCGTGTCGACGTCACTTTTTCCCGCGACGCCCTTGGCCGCCAGCAGCGTCTCCAGCGCAGCCAGCCAATGCTCGTAATAATCGTTGCCATCGCTTGCGGCGCCCGGCTTGTTCACTTGCGCCGACAGCGCATCGGCCCATTCGGCCCAGGAAAACAGGCCCTTGTCGTGCAGCGCCACCGTCATGGCGAAGGCTTCGGCCTGCCAGGGTTCGGCGAATACCGGTTCGTCCAGACCCGCCGGCAGTGCACCTTCAGGCCGGCTCAAGATAGCTCTCCCAGGCATCGATCGAGACGCTCAGCGTCGGGTCGGCGCCCTCGCCCCAGATTTCCGAGCCATCGAAGACCACGGTATAGACCCATTGCGGGTTTTCACCGTTGCCATGCGCGTTGCTGTCGGGGAACACAAAACCGTCACGCACGGCCTCGACAACTCCGTGCTTGCCGCGCGCATAACGCGGCAGCCTCGTGTGGGCGGTGGGATTGAAATTCCTTGTCCGCACCGGGTCGCCGGCCTTGAAGCGCGGCGCCGTCTCGACCGGCCGGTCGCAGGGACTGCCCTTGGCCAGCACCGCCGGAACGTTTTCGGCCTTCAACACCCTTTTGGGCGTCGCCGCCGGATCGACCGCCCGACCTTCCGTCAGATCGCGCTCGCTGACGAAGCCATGGCGCTTCAGCAGCACCTCGAGCGCTTTGATCCATATCTGGTAGTAGCTTGAGGAATAATAGACGGCCGGATGCAGCGATTCCCTGGCGTGCCGGCTCTCGTCGATGTTCCACGCGCCCATGGCGCCGGCAGTCAGCGTCACGCCGAGCGCCCGCCTCTCCCAATCCGCATGAAAATACGGTTCGTCCTTTTCGGGCGCGACCGGCCCGAAACCCATCTGCCCACCGAGATCCTGCGGCCCGTTCATGCCGGTACCTTCTTTGTCCCGGGTTCTTTGGCCACCGCCGTGCCGATCATCGCATCGCGGCTGACCAGTTCGGCGAGTTGGTCCTCACTCCAGCCTTCGGTACCGTCAGGCCGCATCGGCACCACGAGATAGCGCAGTTCGGCAGTCGAATCCCAGACGCGGATGTTTTTCTCCGCCGGCAAGGTCAGCCCGAACTCCTCCAGCACGCCGCGCGGATCGATCACGGCGCGCGAGCGATAGGGCGGCGCCTTGTACCAGACCGGCGGCAGGCCGAGCACCGACCACGGATAGCAGGAGCACAGCGTGCAGACGACGAGGTTGTGCGTCTCGTCCGTGTTGAACACCGCCTGCATGTGCTCGCCCTGGCGGCCGGTGTAGCCCAGCGAGGTGATCGCCGCAGTCGCGTCGCGCTTCAGCCACTCGGCAAAGGCCGGATCGCTCCAGGCTTTCGCCACCGCCCTGGCGCCGTTGCGCGGCCCGATCTTGGTCTCGTAGGTGTCGACGATGACGTCGATCGCCGCCGGATCGATCAGGCCTTTTTCGGTGAGGATGGTCTCCAGCGCGCGCACGCGCGCCGCAAATGGGTCGAGCTCATTGTCGTGGTCATGATCATGGGACATGACCCTCAGATTAGGATCGGCGGCACGCGGCCGCAAGCATGACAGCTTGGGCCACGGGCTATCGCCTATTCGGCGGCGGCCCTTTGCGGCTCGAGCCGATCCTCGGGAGCGAACAGCGAGGCCTGCTCGCCGCTCTCGACCGCATGCAGCTCCGGCCTGTTCTTTTTCCAAGAGAAGAAGCTCACCAGCCAGCCGGAGAAATTCTCGAAATAGACATAGATGACAGGGGTGACGAACAGCGTCAGCGCCTGCGACGCCAGGAGACCGCCAACCACCGCGACACCGAGCGGCTGGCGCAGCTCAGCACTGGCGCCGGTGCCGAGCGCGATCGGGAACGTGCCCATCAGCGCCGCCAACGTCGTCATCATGATCGGCCTGAAACGCATCAGGCACGCCTTGTGTATGGATTCCTTGGCCGACATGCCTTCTCGTCGCAGCTCCAGCGCGACGTCGACCATCATGATGCCGTTCTTCTTGACGATGCCGATCAGCATCAGGATGCCGATCACCGCGATCACCGACAGGTCCATGCCGGCAAAGCGCAGCGCGACCACCGCGCCCAGCACCGCCGAAGGCAGGCCGGTCAGAATGGTCAGCGGATGGATAAAGCTCTCATAGAGGATGCCGAGTACGATATAGATGGTCAGAACGGCGCCGCCGATCAGCAGGCCCTGATTGGCCAGCGAATCCTGGAAGGTCTTGGCGGTGCCGGCAAAGCTGGTCGAAATCGCCGGCGGCATGCCGATCTGCTCCTTCAGCGCGGCGATGCGGGCCGTGCTGTCGCCCAGCGCCACGCCTTGCGGCAGGTTGTAGGAGATGGTCACCGCCGGCAGCTGGCCGAGCTGGTTGACCGTCAGCGCGCCGGCGGTGCGGTCGACGCGGGCAAAGGCGCCGAGCGGCACCAGGCTGCCGCTTGCCGTCCTGACCTGGATGGCCAGCATGCGCTCGGGCGACCATTCGATGTTGGGATCGAGCTCCATGATGACTTCGTAGCTGTCGGCCGAGCCGAAGATCGTCGAGACCTGCTCCGTGCCGAAGCCGCCATAGAGACTGGAGCGCAGCGTGTCGGTGTCGATGCCGAGCGACGCCGCCTTGTCGCGATCGACCACCAGCGTCGCCTGCAATGAATTGTTCTGCAGATCGCTGGTGACGTCGGTGAAATTCGCATGATCGGCCGCCATCGCATCGTTGAGCTTTTGCGCCCATGTGTCGGTCAGGCCGGTATCGAGGCCCTGAACGACGAGCTGGTAGGCGCTGGCGGAAGAACGCGCGCCAAGTCGCAGGTTCTGCACCGGCTGCATATAGGCATCGATCCCCGGCACGACGGCCAGCTGCCGCCGCAGATCCGACAGCACCTTGTCGATGTCGGGGCGCTGGCTCTTGTCCTTCAGCTGCACATAGAGCTGGCCCTGGTTCAGCGCATTGTTGCCGCCGCCGGCTGACCAGGCCACATGCGAGACATAGGGCGAACGCGAGAAGACACTTGCCGCCTGGTTCTGCAGCTTGACCATGGCGTCGTAGGAGATGTCCTGCCTGGCGATCGTCGTCACCGAGATCTGGCCGATATCCTCTTGCGGGAAAAAGCCTTTCGGCGAGACCTCGATCAGCCAGACCGACCCTGCCGCCGTGCCGGCGAAGACGAGGAACACCAGAAAAGTGTGGCGCAGGCAGAAGGTCAAAAGCCGGTCATAGCCGCGGGTGACGATATCGTGCTTGTGGCCGGGGGCATGCTTGTCCCGATCGGCCTTGGTCACCGACAGCAAGCGCGAACACAGCATCGGCGTCAGTGTCAGCGACACGAACATCGAAGCCAGGATGGCGACCGTCACCACGACGGCGAATTCGTTGAAGATGCGGCCTATGACGCCGCCCATCAAAAGCACGGGGATGAACACCGCCACCAGCGAGATCGAGATCGAGATGATGGTGAAGCCGATCTCGCGCGCGCCTTTCAGCGAGGCATCGAAGGCCGAGAGACCGTCCTCCTCCATGTGGCGAAAGATGTTTTCCAGCATGACGATGGCGTCGTCGACGACGAGGCCGACTGCGAGCGTCAGGCCCATCAGCGAGATGTTGTCGATGGAAAAGCCGAACAGGAACATGGCGCCGAGCGTCGCGATCAGCGAGATCGGCACCGCCACGGCCGGAATGATGGTTGCGGTCACCCGGCGCAGGAAGACGAAGATCACCATCACCACCAAAGCGATCGTCAGAAGCAGCGTGAACTGGACGTCGTCGACGGCCTGGCGGATCGAGGTCGAACGGTCGTTGAGCAGCTTGATGTCGGCGGCGGCCGGCATTTGGTCCTTGAACGACGGCAGCATCGCCTTGACCTTGTCGACGACGTCGACCGTGTTGGCGTCGGGCTGGCGCTGCACCGCCAGGATGATGGCGCGCGTGCCGTCATACCAGCTTGCAGTCGTCGTGGTCTCGACCGAGTCGATGACGCGCGTCACCTCGCCCAGCCGCACCGGATGGCCGTTCTTGGTGGCGATGATGAGGTTGGAGAACCCGGCGGCATCGGTGAGCTGCGTGTTGGCCGTGATGGTCAGCTGCTGCTTGTCGTTCTGCAAGACGCCGAGCGGCGTGTTGGAGTTGGCCGACGCGATTGCAGTCTGCAGCTGGTCGATCGAAATGCCGCGCGCCGCCAGCGCCGTCGGGTCGATCTGCACGCGCACCGCATATTTCTGCTGGCCGAAGATCGACACCTGCGCCACGCCGTCGATGGTCGACAGCGAGGGCGAGATGACGTTTTCGGCGAAGGCGTCGAGGTCGGTGAGCGGAACCGTGTCGCTGACCAGCGACATCAGAAGGATCGGCGCGTCGGCCGGATTGACCTTGCGATAGCTCGGCGGCGCTGTCATCTCGGGCGGCAGTTGCCGCTGCGTGCGCGCGATCGCCGCCTGCACGTCGGCGGCCGCCGCGTCGATATCCCGGTTGAGCACGAACTGGATGGCGATCGACGTGCGTCCCAGCGAATTGCTGGTTGAGATCGAATCGATGCCGGCAATGGTGGCGAACTGCTTGATCAGCGGCGTCGCCACCGAAGTGGCCATGGTTTCGGGTGACGCGCCGGCCAGGTTGGCCGAGACGTTGACGACCGGGAATTCGGCGCTCGGCAATGCCGCCACCGGCAGGAACTTGTAGGCAAACAGCCCGCCCAGCACGAGGGCGAACGACATCAGCAGCGTCGCGACAGGCCTTCTTATGCAGAATTCGGAGATCATTGGGCAGCTCCGCCGGCTTTGTCGGCTTCCGCCACCTTAGGCGCTGCCTGACGGCCGGCAGTTGCCTTGCCTTCATGCACGCTGGCGCCGTCCTTCAGCCTGGTTTGGCCCTCGACGACAACCTTCTCGCCTGACTTGACGCCCTCGCTGATGGCGCTGTTTTCGCCTTCGGTCAGCGCCACCTGCACCGGCCGCATCTCTACCGTGTTGTCCGGCTTGACGACATAGACGAACGGCCCCTTCTGGCTGGGCTGGACCGCGACCGTCGGGATGGATGTCATCTGCGGCATGATGCCGGCGTCGAGCACGACATTCACATACTGGCCGGGCCACAGTGAAAGATCGGCATTGGGAATGCTCGCCCGTGTCGCGATGGTGCCGGACGCGGTGTCGACGCTGGAATCGACGAAGTCGAGCGTGCCGTTGCCGATCGGCGTCGGATCGCCATCCTTGGTCAGCGTCACCGCGCCTTGCTGCGGGTTGGCCAGCGCCTTGTGCAGCAGCGCCAGGTTGCTCTCCGGCAGGTTGAAGTTGACTTGCAGCGGATCCATCTCGGTGATCGTCACCAGCGGCGTGGCCGTGCTCGAGTTGCCGTTGCTCAAGGTGACCAGGTCACCGACCGAAACGTTGACGGCGCCCAGCCGGCCGGCAATCGGCGCCTTGATGCTGGCGAAGCCGAGCTGGACATTGTCGGCGTCGATCGTCGCCTTGTCGGCGTCCACGGTCGCCGCGGCAGCCTTTTGCGCCGCCACCGCCTGATCGTAGGTCTGCTGCGTGCCGGCCTGCTTGGCGACGAGATCCTTGGCGCGCTGGAGGTCGGAGCCCGAACTGGTCAGCAGGGCCTGGTCCTTGGCGAGCGTCGCCTGATCCTTGGCAAGCTGCGCCTTGAGCGCCCGGTCGTCGAGCGAGAACAGCAGGTCGCCGGCCTTCACCATCTGGCCGTCCTTGACGTCGATCGATACGATCTGGCTGGACACGCGGGCGTTGATGTTGACCACGGCCGGCGACGACACGAAGCCGATGGCATAGCGGCGGATCGGGAAATCGGCTGTCGTCGCGGTGGCGGAAACGATCGAGGCCGAACGAGCGCCATTGCCGCCTGCACCGGATTTGCCGCCAGCATTGTCGGCCGAAGCCTTGTCCGATCCAACCGGCTTGTCCGCTGCTGCCGTCTGCCTGGCGCCCGGCAGCATCTGCTGCAGACTGCTCGTCGCCGCCGGCGAAAAATAGACCCACGCCGCGGCGACACAGGCCGCTGCCACCACCACCGCCAGAACGACTTTTCCGCGCATCGACTAAAAGCCCTATGATCCGACACGCCGAACCCGGTGGTCTCATTCTACCCAATCACGGCGCCTTGCCGCGATCTCGCCGAAGTAGATAGGACGCACATTTGTCGGAAAAGGGCCAAAACACGGCATTACGAAGATTTAATGTGCACTGCACAATGACTATGCAGCCGGCTCAGCAGTCGGAGAACCAGCCAGGATGCGGTTGAGATTTCAGGCCGGATGCGTCTATTTCAGCATCGGCCAGAGCGTCGCCGCCAAGAGCACGCCCATGGCGATGTTGAACCATTTCAGCCGCACCGGATCCGACAGGAATCCGCGCAGCGCCGTGCCGAAGCCGGCCCACACCGAGACGCTCGGCAGGTTGACGACGGTGAAGGCGATCGCGATCAGCGCCACCGACAGGAACGGGTGGTCCGGATTGGAGTAGACGGCCATGGCGGTGATCGCCATCACCCAGGCTTTCGCATTGACCCACTGGAATGCGGCTGCCTCGATGAAGCGCATCGGCCGTGCCTCCGTCTCACCCTTGCTGGACAGCGAGCGCGACATGGCGATCTTCCAGGCGAGATAGAGCAGATAGGCAGCGCCGGCGATCTTCAATCCGGTGTGCAGGGCCGGAAACGCCGTCAGCACCGCGCCCAGGCCAAAGCCGACAGCAAGCAACAGTACCAGGAAACCCATGCTGATGCCCAGCATATGCGGAATGGTTCTGACGAGGCCGAAATTCACGCCCGACGCCAAGAGCATGAGGTTGTTCGGCCCCGGCGTGATCGAGGTCACGAAGGCGTAGACCAAAAGTGCAAGGAAAGCGTCGAGGGTCATGACGGCTCACAAAGGTCAGCAATGCTGACTTAAGTCGACAGGGCGTTGGACGCAACTTCATTCGATTGGTCCAAAGCGCTCCGCCGTGATCCGTCTATCCGAGCCAGCCACGCCGGCACAGTCTACCTGCCGTGGGGCCGCGCCGACAACAGGCTGGGAGCGGCGGCCGCCTCCTGACGGCCAGCCACACGCCGCAGGCCTTTGCGCCTCGGCGTGTTCCCGGGAAGCTTCACGCCATGCGCGAGGCCGAGGGCAGCCAGGATGCGGATGAAGAGCCAGCCGAGATCGATCTGCCCGCGTTCCAGGCCGAGCTTTGCGGATTCGGGAAACGCATGGTGATTGCCGTGGAAACTCTCGCCAAAGGTCACCAAGCCGAAACGCGGCAGGTTGTAGCCCTGCACGGCAACGCCATCGACGCGCCAGCCCTGCTGCCCGCTGCGATGTGCGAAATGCCCGACCAGCCAATGCCCGGTCAGCGACACGGAGATACGCACCGCAACGCCCCAGACCACCCAGCTCCACCCGCCGAGCAGCAAGAAAAGGATCGCCCACGGCAGTTGCTGCAGCATCCAGGTCCGCTCGACGAATTTGTAGAAGCGGTCGTTTCTGATCGACGGCTCGATGACGAAGTCAGGCGGATTGCGCAACGCCACGGCGCAATGCATTTGCCAGAAAGCGTCGGTGAAGAAAGGCCGGCGGTGGGCGTGCAGGTCGTGACAAGCCGTCTGGCGCTGCGCCCAGTCTCGTATGTCATGCGCATAGATCATGCCGAACGGACCGGCCATGCCGACGAGCGTGCCGAGATAGACCAGCGCGTGTTCGAGCCAGATGTGAACCCTGAACGAGCGATGGATGAGCAGGCGATGCATGCCGACCGAGTGTCCGGCGCAGATCGTCACCGCCGTCGTCGCTACGAACAGGGCGAAAGCGCTCCAGCTGAAGGTCAGCGGCCCGAACACCAACGCAATCAGCGTCATCGCGCCGACCCAGATCGACTTGGCCGGCATCCAGACGACCTCGCCATCTTCGGCATCGCTCAAGGGCTGCGAGATCATTCTGCCTGTGGATATGATCTTCATCGGCACCCCTCCTCTGCAGGAAACATTTCCGGACCAAAGAGCCTTGCCTTCCGGCGCGCCGGCGCTTATTTAGGCAATAAGCTAACTATCTACTATTCCGATTTAGGTATTTAGGCAATAGACTAAATACCGGAACCGAAACGACAGAGGCAGGCGGTGATCGAAGACAATGCAGCGGATGGCGACACGGCTATCGGGGCAAGCAGCGCCATACAGCGCGTGTTCGAGGCGCTCTCATCGCAGCCGAGGCGCAAGATCCTCGCCTATCTCGCCCACTCCTCGCTGACCGCGGGCGAGATCGCGGCGCGCTTCGACATGTCGAAGCCGTCGATCTCGCAGCATCTGAGCATCCTGGAGACGGCCGGCCTCATCGCCAGGGAGCGGCAGGGACAATTCATCCGCTACTCGCTGGTCCAGAACAATCTGGTTAACACGCTGAACGGCTTCGTCCAGGACGTCTGTCCGGTATCGCGCCCGATCAAAAGGGAGAGTAAGAATCTGGCGAGCGGCAAGGTCGATCCCAAGCCGGTAAAATAGTTGGACTGAGACTACATCCCCTGCGGGCCCCGGTTCATCGCCGCCACGCCGGTGCGGCAGATCTCGACCAGGCCGAGCGGCTTCATGATGGCGATGAACTGGTCGAGCTTCGAACCCTTGCCGGTAATCTCGAAGATGAAGTGCTCGGTGTTGGCGTCGATGACCGACGCGCGAAAAGCATCCGCCAGACGCAGCGCCTCGACGCGGGCTTCGCCAGTGCCGGCGACCTTGACCAGCGCCAACTCGCGTTCCAGCGGCCGCTCCTGGCCGAACTCGTGCGAGCGCACGGTGAGATCGACGACGCGGTGCACCGGCACGATGCGCTCGAGCTGATGCTTGATCTGCTCCAGCACATGCGGCGTGCCGCGCGTCACGATGGTGATGCGTGACAGGTGCTTCTCGTGTTCGGTCTCGGATACGGTGAGGCTCTCGATGTTATAACCGCGGCCGGAAAACAGGCCGATGACCCGGGCAAGCACACCGGGCTCATTGTCGACCAGAACGGAGAGCGTGTGGTTCTCCGGCTTTTCCGTTTCCTTGGCGATGAAATAGGCGGAGCCGGTCGGTTGAAGCTGTGCGTTCATGACATGTCTCGATTTCAGACTTTGAGCTAATTCTCTGTTTGCGCACGGCTTCTCGCGACAGCCCTGCCCCGGCTTGGACCTAGACCAGTTCCCTGCCCTTGGCGTCGATGGCGTTGGCCACGGCTTCGTCGGTCGCCTCGTCGGGCAGGAGCATTTCATTATGCGCCTTGCCCGACGGGATCATCGGGAAGCAGTTGGCGAGCGTCGCCACCCGGCAATCGAACAGCACCGGCTTCTTCACCGCGATCATCTCCTTGATCGCATCGTCCAGCTCGTCCGGTTTCTCGCAGCGAATGCCATGACCGCCATATGCGTCGGCCAGCTTGACGAAGTCGGGCATCGCTTCGGTGTAGGAATGCGACAGACGGTTGCCGTGCAGCAATTGCTGCCACTGGCGCACCATGCCCATATACTGGTTGTTGAGGATGAAGATCTTGATCGGCGCATTGTGCTGCACCGCCGCGCTCATCTCCTGCATCGTCATCTGCACCGAGGCATCGCCTGCGATGTCGATGACCAGCGCATCCGGGTGCGCGATCTGCACGCCGAGCGCCGCCGGCAGGCCGTATCCCATCGTGCCCAACCCGCCCGACGTCATCCAGCGGTTCGGCTTCTCGAAATGATAGTGCTGCGCCGCCCACATCTGGTGCTGGCCGACCTCGGTGGTGATGTAGGTGTCCATGTCCTTGGTCAGTTCGTAGAGCCGCTGGATGGCATATTGCGGCATGATCACATCGTGGTTCATCTTGAACGCGAGCGAGTCACGCGCGCGCCATTTGGCGATCTGCTCCCACCAGGGATGGAGCGCCTTCTTGTCGGCCTTGGCGCTCGCCCGCCACAGCCGCACCATGTCCTCCAGCACCCGGCCGACATCGCCGATGATGGGCACTTCCGTGTGCACGTTCTTGTTGATCGACGATGGATCGATGTCGATGTGGATCTTCTTCGAGTTGGGCGAGAAGGCGGTCAGCCGTCCGGTGATGCGGTCGTCGAAGCGCGCGCCGATGCAGATCATCACGTCGCAATCATGCATCGCCATATTGGCTTCATAAGTGCCGTGCATGCCCAGCATGCCCATCCAGTTCTTGCCCGATGCCGGATACGCGCCGAGGCCCATCAGCGTCGAGGTGATCGGGAAGCCGGTGAGGTCGACCAGTTCGCGCAGAAGATGGCTGGCCTCCGGACCGGAGTTGATGACGCCGCCGCCCGAATAGATGATCGGCTTCTTGGCGCTGGCCATCAGTTCGACGGCGGCCTTGATCTTTTCCAGGTCGCCCTGGACCTTCGGCTGGTAGCTGGTGCGCGGCGCCGCCTGCGGCGGCACATAGATGCCTTTGGCGAACTGCACATCCTTCGGAATGTCGACCACCACCGGGCCGGGGCGGCCGGTCGTCGCGACATGGAAGGCCTCATGGATGGTGGCGGCCAATTCGTTGACGTCCTTCACCAGCCAGTTGTGCTTGGTGCAGGGGCGCGTGATGCCGACCGTGTCGCACTCCTGGAACGCGTCGGAGCCGATCAGCGAAGTCGGCACCTGCCCGGTCAGGCAGACCAGCGGGATCGAATCCATCAGCGCATCCTGCAGCGGCGTCACCGCATTGGTGGCGCCCGGGCCGGAGGTCACCAGCATGACGCCGGCCTTGCCGGTCGAGCGGGCATAGCCTTCGGCCGCATGCCCTGCGCCTTGCTCGTGGCGGACGAGGATGTGCTCGACCTCGTCCTGCTGGAAGATTTCGTCATAGATCGGAAGCACCGCGCCGCCGGGATAGCCGAAGACATGCTTGACGCCATTGTCCTTCAGCGCCTGCACCACCATTTCGGCGCCAGTCATTTCCCTGTTTGGCATTTCGCGCCGTTCGTTCTGTCCGTTGCTCATCGGTCTGGTCCCGTACTTCTAGCCATGAGGCGATTGCTGGTCGTTTAGTCGTGTTTCGGGCAATAAAAAAGGCCCCCGATGGGAGCCTGTGTGTTGCGCATGGGAGGTTTTCGCCCGGCGGTTACACCGCCTTGCCCACGCGCTTTCCTACGAGAATGAGTGCCTTTTTCATCGTGGCGGACACTACGAGGGTGAAAGGCAAGGTGTCAACGGGAAAAACGCGCGATGCGAAAGACAAAGCAAGTGGCCCGCCGCCTCTGGTCGGCGGGCCACCGCGGCGCATACGATACCCCTCAATCGCACCGCGCCGGGAACAAGAGCCACTGCCGTGTCACGTCAGGATCAGCACGATCTTGTACGTATCCGGGTCGACGATGACGATGCGCCCGTCGGCCAGCACGAAGTACTCATAGGATTCGTAAGCCGGGACGATCTTGACAATGCGCGCCGGCAGACGGTGCAGGCGCACTTTGTGCCGCGGCACCTCGATGCCGACCGAAATGTCGAAGTCGACGTTCTTCACCGGCTCAACCCTGGTCTCGTGGATGATCTGCGTGACCTGCGTCTTCTGCTCGACTGTCACGTTGTTGATCGAGGCCGTATTGCCCTGGTCGGTCTGGACGTTTGTGTTGCCCTGAGCGTTCTGCTCGGTGGTGGTCCCGGCCTTGCCCTGGGCCTGCTGGTCCGTGCTGGTGCCGGTCTGGCCCTGAGCGTTCTGCTCGGTGCTGGTCCCGGCTTTGCCCTGAGCCTGCTTCTCGGTGCTGGTGCCGGTCTGGCCCTGAGCGTTCTGCTCGGTGCTGGTCCCGGCCTTGCCTTGGGCCTGTTCATCCGTCTTGAGCTTGGCCTTGCCCTGAGCCTGCTTCTCGGTGCTGGTGCCGGTCTGGCCCTGAGCATTCTGCTCGGTGCTGGTCCCGGCCTTGCCCTGGGCCTGTTCATCCGTCTTGAGCTTGGCCTTGCCCTGAGCCTGCTGATCGGTCGTGGCGCCGGCCTGACCCTGAGCATTCTGCTCGGTACTGGTCCCGGCCTTGCCCTGTGCCTGTTCATCCGTCTTGAGCTTGGCTTTGCCCTGAGCCTGCTGATCGGTCGTGGCGCCAGCCTGGCCCTGTGCATTCTGATCGGTCTGTGACTTCATCTTGCCTTGCGCCTGTTCGCCGGCCTTGCCGCCCTTCTGGCAATCGGCCGCGCCGGCGGCGCAGTTGTCGCCACCGCTCGGCTGCACGGCCTGGGTCTGGGCGATCGCGGCGCCGCACCCGACGCCAAGCGCAATCATGCTCGTGATCAACACATGTTTCATCTGCTTTCTCCTTAAAGAGTCGGTCCCTCAGCCTAGCCAACTCTGCCAAAAATACTTTGTTCCACATTTTGTGAATAAAATCGGGCTTCTAAGAAGACCAATGAATGTTGGCAGTAATTTTGCAACAATCACCTACAAATTGCATCAAACAATTAATGCAACGCAACATTTTGTTTTTTCCTGAGCTTGTGATCCCATAGCGATGACACCAGCCTCACAAGCTTAGAAGTACTCCCGTCGTCATGACCAGGATGGCTACCCCGAAAACAGGCAAGAGCAACCATCGTGCCTGATGGACGCTGTTGTCCATTAACGCCTCCCACAAGTGCTGATCTCAACGATGCCGAGAACCCTGTGTTCCGCCCTGAGGAGGCTCTAGGACCTCTACAGCCTGGCACCAGACTTTGGTCCCTCCCCCTATCGTCCATTGGCCCGATGACGCCCGGACCGAAGCCCCACACGGGAACGCAGCCGCGAAAAGCCCGTTCGGCTCCCGGTGTGCATCAACCTCATCAACACCACCCGTATCGGAATCGAGCTCGCGCAAGATGCATGAGCGTTGCTCGCATGAAGGAGAGAATCATGACGACCATGTACCAGTCGACCGCAATTGCCGGATTCTTGCTGCTCGCGAGCGCCGGCGTAGTTGCTGCTCAAGACGTCATCATCGCGCCGGAGCAGGAAACGGTTGTGCGCGAATACGTGAAAAAGCAGCCCCTTGCGTCGGTGAAGATTCCAGGTGTCGAATTGAACGTGGGGACCGCCATTCCCGACACGGTGGAACTGCATGAAGTGCCGAGCGTCAAGTATCGCTACGTTGTGGTCGACGGGCGAACCGTGCTGGTCGACCCCGGCACGCGGAAGATCGTCAAGATCATACAGTAACGCTGATCCCACCGCCGTTCCCCGCGGGTGGCGGTGGGATCATGCCCTGAATTGGCGGTTTCCCCAGCAATTCAACCTGGCGCTTGCTCGCACCATCGACCGTTCTAGATGTAGGATGGCTTAGGCATTTTGGCACGGCCAAAGCTCGCGGGGTCGGTTGAGACGTGCGCTACATTGATAGTCTCTATCAAAACTGGAACAGGCTATCGTTGGCTTGGCAGTTCATCATAGTCGGAAGCATTGGGCTGCTGTCGCTGATGCTGGTCGTCGGCCTATGGGTCACCTCGCAAATACGAGATGGAGTGATCCGCAACTCTGCAAGCACGACCGCGCTTTACGTCGACAGTGTCATCGCGCCAATCCTGCCGGACATGCGCAAAAGCCAGCAGCTCAGCGACACCGTTAAACGAGCACTCGATGAAACCCTGGACCAGGGTGCTCTCGGAAAAAAACTGGCGTCCTTCGTGCTTTGGCGGCGTGATGGCAAGGTGCTGTACGCCAAAGACGCGGCTCTTATCGGCCAGACCTTCGAGCCAAATGCGAACTTGCTGCATGCGTTCGGTGGAAACGTGGTGGCGCAATTCAATGATCTGGACGAAAATGAAAGGAAGGAACGCAAGAGCCCCACCGCCTCGCTGCTCGAGATCTACAATCCGGTTCGAGAGCCGTGGTCGGGCGATGTTGTGGCCGTTTCCGAGTTCTACGAGATAGCCGACGATCTTCAGGGCACTTTAAACTCGGCACTATGGTCGAGCTGGCTGCTCGTGGCTGGCGCGACCGCGGTCGCCTTGGCGATGCTCTCGGGAATCGTGCTTCGCGGCAGCAGCACTATCGAAACGCAGCGTTCAGCGCTTGAGACACAAGTGGCCGAACTTCAGTTGCTTTTGGAGCAGAATTCCGCTTTGCGGGAGCGCGTCCAGCAGGCGTCGCGCCGCGCAACGGCAATCAACGAGCGTTACTTGCGCCGCATTGGGTCTGATTTGCATGACGGTCCAGCTCAGCTCGTCGCACTGGCTGCGCTGCGCATGGACAGCCCTCTGCTGCTCGATCCCGCCGCATCCCCAAGCCACCGCAAGACCGAGATCGCCGATATCCATCATACGTTGGACGAGGCGATGCGGGAGATCCGCGCCATCTGCACCGGCCTCGTGCTGCCACAGATCGAAGCTTCGACAGTCGCGGAGATATTGCGGCTTGCGGTTGCCGAACATGAACGCCGGACGGCCTCTTCCGTATCGCTTTCACTGCCATCTCGCCTGCCCGACCTGGGGACGTCCGAGAAAATAAGCATCTTTCGCTTCGCGCAGGAGGGGCTGAACAATGCCTGGCGACACGGTCTGGGCAAGGGGCAGGCTGTCAAGGCGCGAGTGACGCAGGGCAAGCTCCTCATTCAAGTGCTTGATCGCGGCCCTGGATTCCAGTCGGGATCGTGTGAAGGACTTGGACTCGCCGGTATGAGGGAACGTATCGAGAGTATCGGAGGTCACTTCGAGACCTTTTCGAGCCCCAGGGGGACCCGGCTGACCATAACGCTCAACATCGAGGACCAGAAATGACCGCTCCCATAAGGATTGCCATTGTTGATGATCATCCGCTGTTTCGCGAGGGTGTGGCTCGCAGCCTCGCCGAAATCGGCGGCTTCGAAGTCGTTGGTGCGGGCGAAACCGCGACGGATGCCGAACAGCTTGCGGCCTTGGCAAATCCCGACATATTGCTGCTAGACATCAGTTTGCCGGGAGGGGGTCTGGCGGCAGCGGAAAATATTCTTGCAACTCAGCCTGACTGCAAGATCGTCATGCTCACCGTCTCGGAGGCGAACGCCGATTTGGCAACGGCGCTCAGGCTGGGCGTACGCGGATATGTGCTGAAAGGGATTGGGGCGGCATCGCTGGCCGAGGTGCTGACTTATATAGCCGCAGGAAAAAAATATGTTTCGCCGACCCTGTCAGCGCAGCTTTTGAATGAACTGATACGGCCGGAAAAGCGCACCACCGATCTCGTTGCCAATCTCTCGGGACGCGAGCTTGGGATAATCTCCTTGGTAGGCGAAGGACTGAGCAATAAAGAAGTCGCCAAACGTCTCAACCTGCAGGAGAAAACGGTAAAACACCACATGACTCGGATATTTCAAAAGCTAAAGGTGCGAAACCGCACCGAAGCAGCCATTCTTATGCACGCGCCCAAAACGGGTCTTGTATAGGGAGATCGGGGCTTGTCTGAAGGTCGGATGCTGGTTGGCGAACCAGCAGTCACAGCCCTTTCAGACGAGCAATGTCGGAGGCCCTTACGGCGCGTTCGACAATTGTCCTTCCAAGCGGATCCTTCATAGTGAAGCGGCCGGCCTCGATGCTTTCGCTGAATCCATCGCGATGCACGACCTGGATTTTGGCGCCCTGTACCGTCACCGTGTCGCCAGCGGCATTGACTTGGCTACTCGGAGCTTGGCTACCGGGGGCGTTGTCGCCGGCACCATTTTTTCCCTTTCCGTTGGCGTTGCCATTCCCGGCGTTGCCGCCTGAGCCATTACCGTTACCACTACCGTTGCCACCACCGTTACCATTGCCATTGTTTCCGCTCTTGGCGCTGGCAGCGGCGAATTCGATCTTGTAGCCGTCGACATGGCTCAACCGCAGACCAAGCACCGGCATCGCCACCGCAACCGCCGCGAATACGCGCAAGCTAAAGTACGCCCAGCGACGCACGGATGAAAACAGGGGCTGCCTTTCTCCATTCATGCCACCATCACATCATGATGTGTCACGGTATTCAAGAATGAACAGCCCAAAATTGCGGCTTACAAACGCTGAGGAAACTCTCCTTTCGTGCTTTCAGCTCGATTCTCAGACCTTCGTCTGAGTCAAATATACACCGAAGTCTGACCTACTGATCTTGGCCGCGCCGACGGATGTCGCAATAAAATCCGCGGTGACAAGGCTCGTCACCGGTAGGGATCGGCAGCGAGGCGCGAGCGCCTGCGGCACGCAGACGCTTGCGGCAGGTCTCCGGCATACGGTTAGCGCATGCTCGCCGTCGAAGCGGTAGCACATGCCGTTCCTTCCCGGATTATGATCAGGCGCGATTGGCGAATTCGCGGACAACCCGTTGCAGCAGCGGCATGTAGTCGCGAAATGCCCGGGTCTTCATGTTGGCGATCTTGCCGGCCTCGTCCCAGACGCGAACCCGCACCGCTTCCTCGTGGAACGGGTTCTTGCGGAACTCTGCCACCTCTTCGGCATTCATCGGCCCGCCTTGCAGCGACAGTGTGTGGACCGAGGCCTGCGACAGCCTGCCGAAATAGCTCGGGTCGGTGGCGCAAAGGTAGCGCTTGGCCGCGACATGCAGCCTGACGCATTCGACGATCACCGGTGGAAAGAACGGCGCCAGCACCTCGCCGCCGGCTTCGTCATGATGCTTGTCCTCGACATCGTCGGGCGAATAGGTGCCGAACTCGCTGGTGTAGTGGCCGATATCGTGCAGCAGTGCTGCCGCCACCAGCACATCGGGCGCGCCGTCCTTTTCGGCGAACCAGGCGCCCTGCAACATGTGCTCCGACATGGTGACGGGTTCGCCGAGATAGGATTCCGCCCCTCGGCGTTCGAAAATATCGGCGATGAATTCGACGATGTTGCCCGCGTTCAAATCCTGGCCGCTCATTCCGCAGCCTCCTTGAAGCTGTGTTCGATCGCCGACAGCGTCGACAAAAGGCCATCCTTGTCGGCGTAGCAACCCTGCAGCCAGCGCTTGCCGGCGCCGGAGAATTGCTTGCGGGCATGCATGACGCGGGTGTTATCGACGATGAAGGCCTGGCCTGCCTCGAGCCTGAAGGTGACTTCGAAGGAAGGATCCTCGATCAGTTCGGCAAACCGGCGATAGGCGGCGTAGTAGGCCTCCATCTCCGCGAACGGCACATCGACGGTCGGCGCCAGCGAGCGGTTGTTGAAGCGGATGGCGATGAGTTCGCCATCCGGCCCGAGCTCGATCATCGGCCGTTTGGCCTGCAATCGCACGCCCGACGACCCCGCATATTCGAAACGCGCCGGGTATGAACTCAACAGCCGGAAGCCTTCGGGGTTTTCTACCTGCAGCGCGGCCGCCACGGCAAAACCATCGACGACGCTGGATTCGCCGCCCTCCACGGTGTTTTCGATGCAGGACAGGATCTGCAAGGTCGGCACCGGATCGCGATAGGGATTGTCGGTATGCGCCTGCAGGCCAAGATTGGTGTAGGCCAGATTGGTTGGATTGACCTCGGCGCGCACCTCGAACCATCGGCCGTAATTGGTCTCCCTGATATAGCCGAACAGATCGGACACTTTGCACAGCGCCCCGGATTCGGGCGGCAAATCGTCCATCACCGCGAAGCCGTAGGTCTTCACCGCCGACAGCCATTGCCGCAAGACGGCGCGGTCGCGGCTGGCAGCGAGATAGCCGGCGCGCGGCACCGAATTCTGCATAGAGGCCCTGGTCCATCGCACGGTGCCCTCGCCTGTCCAGCCGGGCTGTCGGGCGGCATCGCGGTCATAGGCATTGGCGCTCAGCCATGCCGCAGGAAAGCGCACCGTCTTTCCCTCCGGTTCGAAACTGACTTCAAGCGCATCGCCCTTGATCGCGGCTGCGCCGATCCATGTCTGCACGGGAATGTCGAGAATGGTGATCAGCCGCTGGCCGTTGCCGGCGCTACGCGTCTTGTCGTCGAGCGCATTGTCGCGCAACCACACTGCGTGAAAGCGAGTGCGCGCGCCGTCCTTCCACCCGAGGTCGATCGTTCTTCCTTCGTCGCCGATCAGCACCTGGCTAAGCATGGGGATCCGTTCCTGTCCGCAGCGCCCCGCAGCCAACTCCGCAGGGTTTCCGGTTGCATCGTGATGATGTCGAAGGCATAACTCAAATTATCATTTTGCAGCCAGAGGCCCTAAACGGTTTATGACTGAAACAACCCTGCCCTTGCCCCCGCTTGACTGGCTGCGGAGTTTCGAGGCCGCCGCGCGGCTGTCGAATTTCACCGCCGCCGCGGCCGAGCTTGGCCTGACCCAGGCTGCGATCAGCCAGCACATCCGTTCTCTCGAAGAGCGGTTGAAGCAGCCGCTGTTCATCCGCCTGGCGCGCGGCGTCGAATTGACGCCGGAGGGTGCCGCCTACCTGCCGCATCTGCAATCGGCCTTCGCCGTGATCGCCAACAGCACGCGCGAGCTGTTTGAACCCAAGACCGTCCAGAGCGTGACGATACGCTCGCCGATCTCGTTTGCCGTGCTGATGATCGCGCCGAAGCTGCCGCAAATGGCCAAGGACCTGCCCTTCGTCCAGCTGCAGATCGAGACCATCCACACACCGGCCGATTATGGCGAGCGCTTTGTGGGTCTCGACATCCGTTTCGGCATTGGCTCCGGCTCCTTTGCCGGACGGCAGGCCGACCGCCTCACCCGCGAAACCTTGACGCCGATGGCATCGCCACATCTCGCCAACGTCAAGGATTGGACGGGATTGCCGAGACTTACAGTGGTCGGCGCACGGGAAATGTGGGGCGAATGGTTCGCCGTCGCCCGGATGAAGCCGGCGCTCGGGCCGACGCACAAATTCGACAGTTTCGTTACCGCACTGGAGGCGGCGAAGCACGGCGCCGGCATGGTGCTGGGATCGCGACCGTTGGCCGACGCGGCACTGCGCGAAGGATCTCTCGTCACCCTGTCCGGCTTTACGCTGTCGAGCGGTGCCGGCCACTATCTGACCGCACCTTCGGGCGCGCATCTGAGCCCGGCCGAGGAAGCGGTCCGCCGCTGGTTCGTGACGGTCTTCGGCGTCCCGATTTCCCGATAAGCCCCTGAATACGCGGCAAACTATTGGACGACGTGACGCGGCGCATAATTTGCCGCGATACTGCGCCAGGCCGGACGTCAAGCTTCGGCAGGGTTCCGTTCGCTACGGGCGGCCAGGAAAAATCGCGGAGGAAATTCAATGCTCGACAAGGCCCCCAACAAGAAGCTTTCCGACCTGCTCGATCGCTTCGGCGCGGCACTCACCGCCGGCGACATCGACAAGGCGGTCGCCTGCTTCCAGGAGGATTGTTACTGGCGCGATCTCGTCACCTTCACCTGGAACATCAAGACGATGGAAGGCCGCGATCAGGTGCGCGACATGCTGGTCAGCCAGTTGGCCAGGACCAAACCGTCGAACTGGGCGATCGCCAAGGGCGAGGATGCCACGGAAAGCGACGGCGTGCTCGACGGCTGGATCAGTTTCGAAACGTCTGTCGCGCGCGGCTTCGGCCACATCCGGCTGAAGGACGGCAAGATCTGGACGCTGCTCACCACTATGGTCGAGCTCAAGGGCCATGAGGAGCCGGCCGGTTTCGACCGGCCGCTCGGCGCCAAGCACGGCCATGGCAAGAACCGCCCGACCTGGAAGGAGGAGCGCGAGAAGGAAGCCGCCGAACTCGGCTTCAAGACGCAGCCCTATACGCTCATCATTGGCGGCGGCCAGGGCGGCATCGCGCTCGGCGCCCGGCTGCGGCAACTCGGCGTGCCCACCATCATCGTCGAGAAGAACGAGCGTGCCGGCGACAGCTGGCGCAAGCGCTACAAGTCGCTGTGCCTGCACGACCCGGTCTGGTACGACCATCTGCCCTATATCGACTTCCCCAAGAACTGGCCGGTCTTCGCGCCCAAGGACAAGATCGGCGACTGGCTGGAAATGTACGCCAAGGTGATGGAGCTGAATTACTGGTCATCGACCGAGGCCAAGAGCGCCGTTTATGACGACAAGAAAAAGGAATGGACCGTTGTCGTGCGCCGCGACGGCAAGGACATCACGCTGAAGCCGAAACAACTGGTGCTGGCCACGGGGCAATCCGGCAAGGCCAACATGCCGAACTTCAAGGGCATGGACACATTCAAGGGCGACCAGCATCACTCCTCGAAGCATCCGGGACCCGATGCCTATGTCGGCAGACAAGCTGTCGTGATCGGCTCGAACAACTCCGCCCACGACATTGCAGCAGCCCTTTGGGAGGCCGGCGCCGACGTCACCATGGTGCAGCGCTCGACCACGCATATCGTCAAGTCGGACACGCTGATGGAGATCGGCCTGGGCTCGCTCTATTCGGAAAAGGCGGTCGCGAGCGGCATGACCACCGCCAAGGCCGACCTCGTCTTCGCCTCCCTGCCCTACAAGATCCTGCACGAATTCCAGATCCCGGCCTATGCCGAGATGAAGAAGCGGGACGACAAATTCTACAAGGGCCTGGAAAAGGCCGGCTTCATGCTTGACTGGGGCGATGACGGCTCCGGCCTGTTCATGAAATATCTGCGGCGCGGCTCGGGCTATTACATCGATGTCGGCGCCTCCGACCTGATCATCGACGGGTCGATCAAGCTGAAAAGCGGTGTCGACGTGAAGGAGATCAAGGAGCACTCCGTTCTGCTCTCCGACGGATCGGAACTGCCGGCCGATCTCATCGTCTACGCCACCGGCTACGGTTCGATGAATGGCTGGGCGGCCGATTTGATCTCACGGGAGGTCGCAGACAAGGTCGGCAAATGCTGGGGCCTCGGCTCCAACACCACCAAGGACCCAGGCCCCTGGGAAGGCGAGCTCCGCAACATGTGGAAGCCGACGCAACAGGAGGCGCTGTGGTTCCATGGCGGCAATCTGCATCAGTCGCGCCACTATTCGCAGTTCCTGGCGTTGCAGTTGAAGGCCCGCATGGAAGGCATCGCGACGCCGGTCTACGCGCTGCAAGAGGTTCATCACAAGGCTTAGGCAGCGCCGCCGATGCGCTTCCAGTAGATGAGCGTGCCGGTCAGCCCGCCATGGGGCTTCAAGGCAAAGTCCGGTATTTCGCCAGTGAGCGTGAAGCCGAGTTTTTCGTAAAGGCCGGAAGCGCCCTCCTCGGTTGCGGTGTCCAGCACCAGAAGCGTGCGGCCTTTCTCGACAGCGAGCGTTTCTGCCGCCCGCATCAGCCGGCTCGCTATGCCTTTGCCGCGGTGTTCGACGCGGGTCATCAGCTTGGCGATCTCGGCCCGGTGCGGCTGATTATCAGGAAAGTCGAGCAGCACGGTCACAGTGCCGACCAGAACCTCGCCCTTCCATGCACCCAGCACCGCTCTTTCACCTCTCTCTGCTGCCACCAACGAGTTGCCCCAGAAGGCCTCCGCCGATTGCCTGGATAAGGGATGCATGAAGCTGACGGAGCCGCCGGCCGCGACCGTCTCGATCAGGAGGTCGGCCAGCCTGTCGCGTGTTTCCGCAGTCAGCGACCTGATTTCGATGGGACTCACCTGCACTTTCCCTTGCTAATCCAGACGCGCGACGCGGCGCCGCTTTCGTCTCGCCTTGATCGCGGCGATGCGATCGGTGTCTTTCGGCTGCAGATGCAGCCCGCGTTCGAGGATTTCGAGCGTGTATTCCTCATAGGTCAGGCCAAGCCGCTCGGCCTTTTCCATGCGCATCAGCATCACGTCACGGCTTGGCGCCTTCCACGCCTTGGCATGCGCTGCCTGCCAGGCCAGGAAGATGTAGGGATCGCCCTTGCCCCATGGCGGGCCCTTGTAATCATCGAGCGGCGGTCCGCCATTGTCGGAGCGCTTGGGACGTCTTGCCACGATTTCAGCCCCTGACCAGCGCAACCAGATAGTCGGCCGGCTGCGGTCCGACGGCATGGAACGTGCAGTCCGACGGCGCGCCGAGCGCCAGGCAGTCGCCGGGCTCGAGACTATGCACCATATCACCCTCGGTGAACTCAAGTCGCCCGGAGATCAGCCACATCTGCTGCTTGATGAAGGCATAGGACGCCGCCGGGAAACTCACACTGGCGCCAGCCGGCAGTTGCACCCGGATCAATTCGAGCGGCGTGTCGGAAACCGGCGACAGATGCCGACGGACATAGCCCGTACCGGGGTCGCGCCAAACCGGCTGCTCACTCTCGCGCAGCAGGCCGCCACCTTGCTGCTCGGCGCGTGCTATCAGCGTCGACAGCGTCATGCCGAAAGCAGCGGCGATGCGCACCAGCAGCGCGGCCGTCGGGCTGGTCATGCCGCGCTCGATAGTGCTGAGCATGGCTTTGGAGACGCCGGAGCGGTTCGCCAGGTCGGCCAACGACCAGTCCCGCAAGGCTCTTTCGGCGTGGATTCGTCTGCCTATCGTGGCCGACATGTCATTCGCTATATCAGTCATTCGTCCAATATATCGAATATTTGGATTCGGAAAAGAGGCCGGCCGGTTGAATTTTCGCTGACGGGTTAACCCCTGCTACACCATCCCGCATCACGCCACCTTAACCCCGTCTGTGTAGGATCGACGCTCCACGAGAATGGGGATCGGATCGTATGTTTGTCGAGCGCGAAGTCTCCGTCGGCGAACCGACCTCGCAGGAGCGCCGCCGCGCAGAGCAGAGCGACAAGCGCATTCTCGGCAACGTCGTGCAGTGCGACGGTGCGCGCGCCACCATCAGCGCCTATGCCGACGACATCGAAGGCGCGGTCACCGGCCTGTGGACCGTCGGCAAGATGATCTCCATCAATCTCGGGACATCGCGCACCGTTGGTCTGGTCTACGAAATCGGCAAGTCGGATCGCGCCTGGAGCAATGAGGGACAAAACCCCATCGAGGTCAGCGTCGAGCTGATCGGCGAAGTGCGCGACGGCGCCGAACCGGGGGCCAAACCGGTGTTCGACCGCGGCATCACCACCTATCCTCATATCGGCGCCATAGCGCACCGCATCCGTACCCGTGATCTGCAGGCGGTCTACGATCTCGCCGGGCGTCATTCGATCACCATCGGTACGCTGTCGCAGGATGAGTCGATCGACGCCAACATCGCCATCGACGACACGCTGGCGCGCCATTTTGCCGTTGTCGGCACAACCGGCGTCGGCAAATCCACCGCCATCTCGCTGCTGCTGCGCAAATCGATCGCCGCCCGGCCCGATCTGCGAATCCTCATTCTCGATCCGCACAATGAATTCGCGGCATCCCTGCCTGAGTTCTGCGTCCGGGTCGATTCCAAGACGCTTGATCTGCCGTTCTGGATGTTCAGGCTCGAAGAATTCGCCGAAGTGCTGTTTCGCGGCCGAGAGGTCGTGCCGGAAGAAGTCGATGTCCTGCGCGACCTGATCCCCGCCGCCAAGAACCTCTATCGCAATCCCAATTCAGGCTCTTACGTGCGCCGCGGCAGCGATGCGCTGACCGCCGACACTCCGGTGCCCTACCGCATGGTCGATCTCATCAAGCAGATCGACGAGCGCATGGGCCTCTTGGAAAGCAAGAACGACCGCCCGACGCTGAAATCGCTGAAGACGCGCATCGAGTCCGCCGCGTCCGACCCGCGCTATCGCTTCATGTTCAATTCGCGGCTGATCGAGGACACGATCCACGAGACGATCGGCAATATTTTCCGTGTGCCGCATCATGGCCGCCCGGTGACCTGCTTCGAGATGGCCGGCATGCCGTCCGAAGTGGTCAACTCCGTCTGTTCGGTGCTGGCTCGGCTCGCCTTCGACCTTGCGCTGTGGAGCGAGGGCCGGCTGAAGCTGTTGCTGCTGTGCGAGGAAGCACACCGCTATATGCCGGCCGATCCACGCCTTGGCTTCGCCCCGACAAGGCATGCACTGTCGCGCATCGCCAAGGAAGGCCGCAAATATGGCTGCTATCTCGGCGTCGTCACCCAGCGCCCGGGTGAACTCGATCCGACCATCCTGTCGCAATGCTCGACCTTCTTCGCCATGCGGCTGGCCAATGAGCAGGACCAGGCGATCATCCGCTCGGCGATCGCCGATTCCTCGGCCTCGACGCTGGCCTTTCTGTCCTCCATGGGCCAGCGCGAAGCCATCGCCTTCGGTGAAGGCGTGGCGACGACCATGCGGCTGAAGTTCGAAAAACTGGCGGAGAACCTGATCCCCGGCACCGCCAAGCGAGAGCAGGACGAGTTCTCGCAGGACGGCAACGACGTCGATCTCGCCGCCATCGTCGAGCGGCTGCGCAACGTCCCGAAACCGCAGCAGCAGATGGCCTTCGCCGAGGTCGTGGACTCCGGCCGCCAGGCCGGCGATCCCGATTACCGCAAGCCGGCCACCGCCCAGCGCGTCCAGCCCGACGACGATTTCGACCTGCGCTACGGCCTCAAGCCCACAACCTTCGGCATGCGCCCGCAGAACGATTGACCTTCAGCGTAGCGACTTTTTTGCCGGCCAATTGAGAAGCCGCCGGAGCGCCAGGGCTCGGCTTCGTTGGCCCGCTTGGGCAAATCCCGAAAGGGAATTCATCAGGCCGAATTGAATGGCGTGGCTTTCGAGAAGCCGGAGCGGAGCGGACATTTAGTCCGTGAGCACCGGAAGTCGAGAAAGCCACGTCAGGCAACCGGCCTCATGAATTCTTCTTCGGGATTTTAGGCGCAGACGCGGTTGCGGCCTTGCCTCTTCGCCTCGTAGAGCTGGCGGTCGGCGCGGCGGTAGAATTCCTCGGCGGTTTCCTTCCGATCCCAGACGGCTAGTCCGACGCTGGTGGTGATCTTGAGGCGGACATTGCCCGACAGCACCGACATGTTGGCAATCGCTTTGCGGATGCGTTCGGCGAACTTCCCCAACAACTCCGCATCCATGTTGGGCGTGACGACGGCGAACTCCTCGCCCCCAAGCCGCGCCACCACATCGTGGTAGCGCGTCATGCCTTTGAGGCAATTGGCGACTGCCCTAAGCACCTCGTCGCCGACATCGTGGCCATGCGTGTCGTTGACCTGCTTGAAATGATCGAGGTCGAGGATCATCAGCCCGACGGGCTTTTCGATGCGGCGGAATTCCTCGAGATATTCCTTCAGCGCATCATCGAAGTAGCGCCGGTTCTGCATGCCGGTAAGGCCGTCGGTCAATGCCGCATGCTGCAGCGTTTCCGAGCGGGCGCTGAGCGAAACCGTCATGGCGCGCAGCTTGCCCTCTTCCGTGGCCTGCCTACGGATCAGCGGGTAGATGAAGAACACGCCGAAGAACAGCGCTGTCGCCAGCAGCACCCCGGTGACAAACAGCAGCGTGTTGAGATAGGCGATCCTCTCGACCCGGGAAGTCGTATCGTGACCGACCGCGATGAACTGCAATTGACCATAGGCATAAAGCGTCACCAGGCCTGCGGCCAGGATCACGAAAATAAAGACGAAAAATGCGGATTCCGCCTTGTGGAAACGCATCTGCTTCCCGTTGCAAAGTACCCGCCGGATCTATGGCATGCCGGCGCCTTACGGACGGTTAATCCAGACAACCGGAGCGGGAATGTTCATTCCTACTTCTGTTTCTTTAATTGTATTGGCAGCACGAAAATCAAATCGCGGTTTGCAAGCGGCCGCCGGGCTGCAATCTCAGCCATTCCGGTCCCAGCTGATGGCGAAACCACGTCGTTTGCCGTTTGGCATATTGCCGCGTCGCTGCCTTGCAGCGCTCGATGGCCTGAGGAAAGCTGATGTCACCCGCCATGGCAGCCGAAAGTTCGCGAACGCCGATCGCCTTCATCGCCGGCAGGTCGGGATCGAGGCCAAGCGCCGCAAGCCGTTTGACCTCATCGAGCGCGCCGAGATCGAGCATGCGGTCGAACCTTGTTTCGATCCGCTCGACAAGGGGGGCGCGGTCCGGCTCGATAACGAAGAACCGAGCGCTGTCGCGGTCGATCAGCGGCCGGCCGCGCGCTGCCTGCCATTCTAGGATGGAGCGGCCGGATGCGTCGAGCACCTCCAGCGCCCGCACGATGCGCTGGCCGTCGGTCGGCTTCAGCTGCATGGCGACCGCCGAATCTTCATGCATCAGGATGCGGTGCAGCTTGGCTGCGCCTTGCTCCTTTAACTCGTAGCGCCAGCGGTCGCGTACCTGCTGCGGAATGTCGGGCATTTCCGAAATGCCCTCGGCAAGTGCGCGAAAATAGAGCCCGGTGCCCCCGACGAAAATCACCGGACGTTCGAAGCCGGCGCCATCGGGTCGCCGTGCAAGCGTGCCGTCATCGATCAGCTTCATCACGTCGCGCAGCCAGGCGCCGGTGGAATAGGCGGTCGAGGGATGCACGTGGCCATAGAGAAAGTGCGGCGCGCGGGCGAGATCGGCGGCATTCGGCCGCGCCGTCAGCACGTCGAGCACCGAGTAGCCTTGCATGGAATCGGTGTTGACGATGACACCGCCCTTGCGTTCGGCGAGATCGAGCGCCAGCGCCGACTTGCCGCTGGCGGTCGGCCCGGCTATCAGGATCGCGTTCTTCACGCGGCCCTCGCCCGCCTGCCCGCCCTCGCCTAGCTGCTTGGAAGTCTCGATGCCGCTCATTGCCACGCTTGTGTCTCACCCCGTCCGCCGCGCGATGTCGGCCTCGCTTGCGAATATGGCCTCACGGTCGGTCGGCGCAAGCGCTGTTCGCTGGCTGGGCGAAGGCGTCGCCTGCGATCTGGTGTTGCCCGAGGGGGCAGAAGCCGCTGAGGCAAGTGCGGCCTTGCGCACAGCACTTGGTTCAGAGCCGGTCGACGTGATCGTTCAGCAGGCCGAAAGCCGCCGCAAGACAATCCTGCTTGCCGATATGGATTCAACCATGATCGACCAGGAATGCATCGACGAACTCGCCGACGAGATCGGCGTCAAGGACCGCGTTGCCGCCATCACGGCACGCTCGATGAACGGCGAGATCGCTTTCGAGCCGGCGCTGCGTGAACGCGTGGCGCTGCTGAAAGGCCTCGATGCCGCCGTCGTCGACCGCATCATCGCGAACCGCCTGACGCTGGCGTCGGGCGGCCGCGCTCTGGTGCGGACGATGCGCGCCAATGGCGCCTGGACGGCGCTTGTCTCCGGCGGCTTCGACGTCTTCACCAGCCGTGTCGCCGCCATGCTCGGCTTCGAGGAAAACCGTGCCAACCGCCTGATCGAGGAGAACGGGCGCTTTGCCGGCCTTGTCGCCGAGCCGATCCTCGGCCGCGCCGCCAAGGCCGATGCGCTGAACGATATCTCGGCCCGCCTCGGCCTGACGCCATTCGATGCGATTGCGGTCGGCGACGGCGCCAACGACCTCGACATGATCCGCCTGGCCGGCACCGGTGTCGCGCTCCACGCCAAGCCGGCCGTTGCTGCCGAAGCCAAGGTCCGCATCGACCATGGCGATCTCACCGCGCTGCTTTATCTCCAGGGCTACCGCCACGAAGAGTTCGCCCAATGAAACCGATGCGCACCGAGCGCCTCATCCTGCGCAATTGGGAAGAGCGCGACCGCGAACTATTCCATCGCATCAACTCCGACGAGCGGGTGATGGAATTTTTTCCGTTCCGCCGCGACCGCGCCGAGACGGATGCCAAGATGGACGAGTTTCGGGGCTGGATCGCCGAGGACGGCTTTGGTTTTGCCGCCGCCGAGATCGCCGCGACTGGGGAATGCATCGGCTTCGTCGGCCTCTTAAAGACCGATCACGTGCCGTCCCTGCCCTCCGATACGATCGAGATCGGCTGGCGGTTGACGCCCGAGTTCTGGGGCAAGGGCTACGTCACCGAGGCAGCCGAGGCATGGCTTGCTTATGGCTTCGAGACGCTTGACCGGGACGAGATCGTCTCCTTCGCCGTCGCGGCCAACCGCCGCTCGACGGCCGTCATGGAGCGTCTTGGCATGAGCCCTGACCCGGCTCGCGATTTCGACCACCCATCCATCCCTGACAGCCACCCGCACCTCAAGCGGCATGTCCTCTACAAACTGTCGCGCACGGACTGGCAGGCACGAAAAAGGGCGGCTCGCTAGCCGCCCTTTCCCTGAAAACAATCTGTTATGGGGCTTTCCGGACTCAATCCATCCGGATCGTCACGAAGCGCAACTCGCCGGTCTTCGACGCCAGCATCAGAAGTGCATTCTTGCGGCCCTGCTCCTTCAGCGCGCCGATCCGGTCCATGACGTCCTTCGGGGTCGCGACCGATTCCTGGGCGATTTCGGTGATCACCTCGCCGGCCTGGATGCCGCGCTCGGCGGCGGCCGAATCCTTGGTGACGTCGGTGATGACGACGCCGGAAACGTCGGCCGCGATGCCGAATTTTTTCCGTGTGTCGTCATTGAGTTCGCCGACGGTCATGCCGAGCACCGAGGCCGTCGAAACCGCGGGCGCCTTGTCGCCGCCCTTGTCCTCATCGGTAGTGCCGTCCTCACCGGCGGCAACCTTCTCGCCGTCCTCAAGCCGGCCGAGCGTCACCTTCACCGTCTGCTCGACGCCCTTGCGCACGATGATCACGTCGACCGCCTTGCCGACCGGGCTTTCCGCCACGACGCGCGGCAGGTCGCGCATTTCATGGATGTCCTTGCCGTCGAATTTGATGATGACGTCGCCGGCGAGAATTGTGCCGTTGTCGACCGGTCCGCCCTTGATCACGCCGGCCACCAGCGCGCCCTTGGCGGTCGCCATGCCGAGGCTCTCGGCGATGTCGTCGGTCACCGGCTGGATGCGCACGCCGAGCCAGCCGCGACGGGTCTCGCCGAACTGGCGCAGCTGGTCGACGACGCCCGAGGCAAGCTGCGAGGGGATGGAGAAACCGATGCCGATCGAGCCGCCCGACGGCGAGATGATCGCCGTGTTGATACCGATGACCTCGCCCAGGCTGTTGAACAGCGGCCCGCCGGAATTGCCGCGGTTGATGGCGGCGTCGGTCTGGATGAAGTCGTCGTAGGGGCCGGAATTGATGTCGCGGTTGCGGGCCGAGACGATGCCGACCGTCACCGTGCCGCCAAGGCCGAACGGATTGCCGATCGCCATCACCCAGTCGCCGACGCGCATCTTGTTGGAATCGCCGAATTTCACCGCCGTCAGCTTGTGGCCCTTCGGGTCGACCTTGAGCACCGCCACGTCGGTCTTGGTGTCGGTGCCGACCAGCGTCGCCTTCAGCGTCACGCCGTCGGAGAAATTCACCTCGATATCGTCTGCATCGGCGATGACGTGGTTGTTGGTGACGACAATGCCTTGCTCGGCGTCGACTACGAAGCCGGAGCCCAGCGACTGCACCTTTTGCGCGCCGCCATCCTTGTCGCCGCCACGGTTCTTGAAGAAGTCGTCGAAGAAATCCTGGAACGGCGAACCCTCCGGCAGCTGCGGCATCGGCACCGCGCCCGGACCTTCCGTGCCCTTCACGGTCTGCGAGGTCGAGATGTTGACCACCGCACCGAGCAGGCCTTCGGCGAGGTCGGCAACCGAAGCCGGTCCGTCCGCGGCCACCGTCGGCGTCACGAAAGCCGGAACGGCAAGCGCGCCGACCATAAGTGCCGCAGCACCTGCGATGAACGTCCGCCGCGCCGCGCGCAGAAGGGTGTTGGATGTCATCGAAAGCCTCCCGGATTGCTGAAAAGAAAAAGCGCTTCGGCAAAACGCCGCGTCGCGTCATGTTGGCAAGAAATACGGCACGTTTGCGGCTATGGCCACATCAGGAGGAGAAATCCTCCGTTACACCTTCTAGAACGGTTGGCCGTCTCGCGGAAACGGCGAACCGTTCAATCTCTTTGCTTTTACGCAATTCCGGACGGAAACCGCTCACACTTTCCTGGAATTGCAGATCAGCGGTCCTCAGCCACGCACCAACCAGACGATGCCGACGCCGATGGCGATCGCCACCAGCCCGACGATGCGCAGCGCAATTTCCGGCGTCGACAGCACTTCGCCGGCAAGACGTTTGGCAAGGCCGGGAAAGCCGCCATAGACCAGGCCCTCGACAACGAGGACCAGGCCTATGGCCGCAAGGAAATCCTGCACCGCCCTACTGGGCGGGTGCAGGTTGTGCAGCCGGCGCGGCAGGTGCCGTCGCCGGCGCGGCAGGTGCCGTCGCCGGCGCGGCAGGTGCCGTCGCCGGCGCGGCAGGTGCCGTCGCCGGAGCCGCAGGTGTCGCCGGCTTCGCGTCCGTACCGTCCGGATTGCGGAAGAAGCGGAAGAACTCCGAGTTCGGCGAAAGCACCATCGTCGTCCCGGAGTTGTCCAGCGCCGTGCCATAGGCATTCATCGACCGGTAGAAGTCGAAGAACGCCGGATCGCGTTTGTAGGCGTCGGCAAAGGTCGCGCTGCGCTGGGCTTCACCTTCACCACGCAGGATTTCCGATTCCTTGCGCGCTTCGGCGACGATTTCCACCACTTCGCGGTCGGCGCGGGCGGTGATGCGCTGCGCGGCCTCTTTGCCGCGCGCTCTCAGCCGTTCGGCCTCGGCCAAACGTTCGGCCTTCATGCGGTCGAAGGTCTGCTGCGAAACCTCGGCCGTCAGATCGGTTCGGCGGATGCGCACATCCTCGATCTGCAGGCCGAGCGAGGTGGCGTCGGGCCGAAGCTGATCGCGCACTTCGCGCATCATCACGGCCCGCTCTTCCGAAAGCGCCGCCTCGAAGTCGCGCAGACCGTAGACACGGCGCAGCGCCGCATCGAGACGCGTCCTCAGTCGTGCTTCGGCCAGTGTGATCTGACCGGACACGGCTGAGCGGAACACGCGCGGATCCGAGATGCGGTACGCGATGAAAGCGTCGACCTCATAGAACTTGCCGCCCGAAACCTGGACGCGAATGTTATCGAGATCGAAGCGCAGCACCCTGTTTTCGATCAATTGCACACTGTCGGCGTCGAAGAAGGCGAAAGGCGCCTTGAAATAGATGCCGGGTTCATTCTTCACGTCGACGATCTCGCCGAACCGCAGCACGAGCGCCTGCTGGCGCGCGTTGACCACGAAGACCGAGGAGTAGAGCAGGAACAGAAGCACGGCCGCGATGACCGCGATGATGGGAAGACGATTGGCCATCACTGGGCTCCTCCCGTGGTCGCAGGCGGCGGCGCCTTCGGCTGCAGTGCCGGCAGCGGCAGATAGGGAACGACCCCTTGCCCATTGCCCTGTTCGACGATGACCTTGTTGGAATCCTTCAGCACCTTCTCCATCGTTTCCAGATAAAGCCGCCGGCGCGTCACGTCGGGCGCCTTGGCGTATTCGTCATAGACCGAGATGAAGCGCTGCGCCTCACCTTCGGCTTCCTGGACGACACGGTTCTTGTAGGCTGCCGCGTCCTCGCGGATCTGCGCCGCGGCGCCACGCGCCTGGCCGAGCTTCTGGTTGGAATACTGGTTGGCCTGCTCGACGAACTTGTCTTCGTCCTGCTCGGCGCGCTGCACTTCGTCGAAGGCATCGGCAACTTCACGCGGCGGGGCCGCGTCCTCGATCGAAACCGCGTTGACGTTCAGGCCGGCCTTGTAGCCGTCCAGCGTCGTCTGGATGATTTCACGCACCGACGCCGCAATGCCCTGACGGTCGTCGCGGAAGATGTCCTGGGCCGGTCGCCGGCCGACCGCTTCGCGCATGGCGCTCTCTGCGACCTGCTGCAGCATGCCTTCTGGGTCGGAGACGTCGAACAGATAGGCCCGGGGATCGGAGACCTGATAGGCCACCGAAAACTGGACGTTGACGATGTTCTGGTCGCCGGTAAGCATCAGCCCCGACGAGTTGCCGCTCGTCGCGCCGCCACCACCGATATCGACGAGTTGTTCGGCGATGTTGGCCGTCTCGACGGTTTCGACGGGCCACCAATGGAAATGCAGACCCGGCTGCGACAGCTCCGCCTTCGGCTTGCCGAAGCGCAGCTCGACCGCAACCTCGTCCGGCTGCACGGTGTAGACCGCCTTGAACGCCCACAGCACGATCAGGGCCGCTGCGATCAGCGCAAACACGGCCGGGCTGGCGCCGCCGCCACCGGGCAGCGCGCGCCGCAGCCGGTCCTGGCCGCGGCGGATGATGTCTTCGAGATCGGGAGGTGACCCCGGCGGGCCGCTAGGCCCCTTCGGTCCCTGCCCCCAGGGTCCCTGATTGTTGCCGCCGCCGCCACCCCATGGGCCGCCGCCACCGCCGCTCTTGTCGTTCCAGGGCATGAATGTCCTTTCGCTTGGAATTCCCTCGGCGCCGGCGTTGCGGCGCAAAATCCAGTTGTTCTTCTATAGGGATGCCGCGATGCGCTTTCAACGCGATCCGACACTGCGCCGTCCGATTTGGACCGTTGCAAGCAGCAAATTCCAATAAGTCGCCCTATGAACGCGGCGTATCGTCGAGGGGAAGGCACCAAATGGCGAAAAGCGGGTTGGCATCCGCGCGCATGGCATGAGCGATGTCAGGCGGATTGTAGACGACCCCGCCGACCCGGGTTCATGCCACGCCTCGGCATTCTGGCGCCATTCCCCTCCGACAGGTAACAGCTAAAGCTCTGACAGAAGATCCAACTGAGACGGCTCCAAAACAGTCTCGGGATTTGAACGGTCCATCATCGCCTCATATCTCGCCCACGCATCCCATACGGCTCTGTCGTCAGCTGAAAATTCGTTCTTCGAGGCGAACCTGTGGAAAGGTTTCCGCCGAACGATGCAAGAAATTCTAAAGGCGTAGTCGTCCGATTCTGATTTCGGAAATTCCTTTTCAAATCGAAACCACCACTCCCTACCGTCAAATTCCCTTTCGAATTTAGCATCGCCGTTTATCGGTCCGCTAAATACGTCAGTCAAAAAAACTATGTTTATATATTTATGAAAAATATTGTATATCTCTTCTCCGCCTATCACAAAGAACTCTTTCTTTAGATTTATTATAGAATACTGATCGGCAATAAGCAGTGCAGTTTCTGGGTTTGGTGCCCATTTAACGTTTTCAGTATCTTCGATTAGATGCCGAGATAGAATGATATTTCGCCTATTTGGCAAAGGCCGACCAATGGACTCGAAGGTTTTTCGTCCCATTATGACGGCATGACCTTGAGTGCGGCTTTTGAAATGCTTTAGGTCTGTCCCTAGGTGCCACGGGAGGGTGTTCTCTACCCCGATAATTTTGTCCGGATAGCTCCGAGCCACAAGAGAAGTGGCGGAAGGCATTCTCGTTCTAGGCTTGCCCGACAATCAAATCCCCAAGGCTGTGCAATGCAAAACAACTAGATCGCATCTAGCAACTTAACAGCCGGCTCGTCGCAAATTTTGGTGCCTCTTGCAATCGCTTAGCCACGGTAAGCCGCCGTCGCGCCCGATGACGCCGTTCTGCGCAATGGCGACATAGATCGCGACGTCCATCAGTTGGCTCCCCCGGCGCCGTCATCCGACGGCTCCAAAAGCAATATGTCGATGTTGTGCTCGGGATAGAGATCCTGCGCCGCCGTCTCGAAGGTCGTCGGCCCGACCTTCTTGACATTGTCGCCGCAAAACGAGATCAGCGCTTTCGGATTGCCCTTGTCGACGGTTAGCTTGAACTTGCCGATGCTGCCATTGGCCCAGTTGCCGCCGGTGGTCAGGATATAGGCTATGCGGTTCTCGTAGAAATGCGGATAACCGTCGGCCTTGGCGGCCTGCCGCACCGCATTCTCGAAGCTGTCGTCCATGCAGTAGCGGGTCTTGTAGGTCGTGTACTGGCTGCCCTCGGTGAACTTGCCGTTATAGAAGAAACTCACCGATGACGTGCCGCCGACGCTCGGTTTGTAGCGGTGCGAGACGTGGACATCCTTGTTGGCCGGAAATATCGCGCGCCACCAATAGGTCGAGCGCAACTGCCACCACGGCGTATAGACCTTGTTCGCCTCGGTACCGTCGCTGCCCGTATCCTCGATGATGATGCCGCGGTTTTCCCAATCCTCGGCGACCGTTTTCGGCAGCTTCGCCAGGGCCGCCTTGGCCGCATCGCCGAACGGATTGAACGGCACGTTCTGCGCCTTCAGATCGGCGCCGATATCGATGCCGACAGCGAACACTTTCTGCTCGAGCTGCGGCTTTGCCGGCGCTCCGTCGATCGTCACCTCGAAGCCAAGGAAATTGTCGCTCTGGTTTTCCGGGATGGCCGGCATTTCCTCCGGATTGCCTTCGATGTCCGGCAGCGGAAAAGCGACGATGGCATTTACATCCTTGTCGGTGTTGTTGTGGAAGACGTAGTCGACCGTGATCTTTTCCGGCGAGATATAGAGATCCTCGCTTTGCATCGACACCGCGTCGCTACGCGACAGGATCAGGCCACCTGTGCCGAGTTCGGCGGTCGTATCATTGGCCAGCGCGGGCACGGCTAAAAGCGCCAGCGCTACGGACAGAACATATTGCAACATCGAAGCCCCTCGCCAAGAATGCCGCGACCCTAGCCGTTTCAATGTGGCGTTTCAAAGCCTTCCGTCTCCCAGCAGGACGCCACAGTGTCTGGACACGCCAATCGGCGGTCTGGACTAACAGGTTTCGATCGGGCAGGAGTTCGCGTCATGCGCAAGCTTCTCGTCATCGGCATCGGCGCCGGCAATCCCGACCATATGACCGTGCAGGCCATATCAGGCCTAAACCGGGCGGACGTCCTGTTTATCCCCGACAAGGGGGCGAAGAAGAACGACCTTGCCGAATTGCGCCGCCATATCTGCGACCGTTTCGTCAGCAATCCGAAATCGCGCCGCGTCGAGTTCGACGTGCCGGTGCGCGCCGAGCCGGCGCCTTCCTATCGCTCAACCGTCGATGACTGGCACGAGGCCATCGCCCAGATTTATGAGAGCCTGGTCCGCGACGAACTTGCCGAGGACGGCTGCGGCGCCTTCCTGATCTGGGGCGACCCCTCGCTCTATGACAGCGCGCTGCGCATCCTCGCGCGCGTACGACTGAGGGGCAATGTCGCATTCGAACTGGAGGTCATTCCCGGCATCACCGCCGTCCAGGCGCTAGCCGCCGGCCACAAGATGGCGCTGAACCGCATCGGCGACCCCGTGCTGATCACCACCGGCCGCCGCCTCGCCGAACAAGGCATGCCGCACAATGCCGGCAGCGCCGTGGTCATGCTCGACGGCAAATGCGCCTTCAACACGCTGGCAGACAAGGATCTGATCATCCATTGGGGCGCCTATCTCGGCACACCGGACGAGATCATCGTTTCCGGTCGCCTGGGTGATGTCGGCGAGGAGATTGAGAGGACGAGAGAAGAAGCCCGGAAAAGAAAGGGCTGGATCATGGACACCTATCTGCTGCGTAAAGCAGGAGAGCCCGAGGAATAGCGCGCTCAAAGGTCGAGTTCCTTCGCGCCCCCCTCTGTCCTGCCGGACATCTCCCCCTCTAGTGGGGAGATTGGCCGTCACGGAGGATTTCGCCAATCGCCTAACAGATTAGCGCCCGTCTACGGGCTAGCTGATCTCCCCCCTTGCGGGGGAGATGTCCGGCAGGACAGAGGGGGGTGTGACGGATCGCAAGCTTCAACCCTCACCCAGCATCGATCTCCGCCTGCAAGGCGTCCATATGCGTGGCCGCCGCTGCCGCCGCAGCGCGCTCGATAGCGCGAAAACGGCTGACAACTGCAAGGCCAACTGAGGTCAGCTGTGCGCCGCCACCCTTTTTGCCGCCGGTCTGCGCCGCGACCAGTGGCTTGCCGAACACACGGTTCATATCTTCCACCAGATCCCAGGCGTGCTTGTAGGACATCTCCATGCCGCGTGCCGCAGCCGAGATCGAGCCGAAAGTGGCGATCTGCTCCAGCAATTCGATCTTGCCCGGACCTATGCGCCCGTCCGGATCGAGATTTATCCGCAGGCTCAGCGACGGCATCTCTTGTCCTCCACAGTCACACTAGCCCCTCTCGACCCATAGCGCTATTCCAAAACGATATAGCGGTTATCAGCCATCCGCTTCGGCCGGCAGCCCGGCGCCGGTGTTGGCACGGTCGAAACTGACCGTCTTGATCACCGCGAAGACCTTGCCGCCGAGTTGAAGGTTCAGTACCTGCCTGGATTGTTCGGTAATGCGCGCAAGCACGGTTTCGCCATTGCAGTCGATGCCGATTTCGACCGTCGGCCCCTCGCCCGAGCCGATTGCGACGATGGCGCCCGGCAGGATGTTGAGCGCACTGAGACCTTTCGGCTGTTCGGTGGCGATCATCACGTCGCGGGCGCGGATTCGGATGCGCACAGGCGCGCCGACCGAGACCGCCAATTGCGGCACCCGGATTTCGCCCGCCGCCGAGCCGAGCACGGTCATCCCGAAGATCTCATCATGGCGCAGCACCTTGGTGTCGAGAACCGCGCCGCCCTCGCCGCGTTCCTCGGCCGGCAGCAATTCGAGCCGTTGCATGATCGCGCCGGTCGGGCCTGAGGCAGCGACCTTGCCTTGCGCCATCACCACCACGTCGCTGGCCAGCCGCGCCACCTCGGCGACGGAATGGCTGACATAGACGATGGGCAGCTTGGTCTCGTCGCGCAGCCGCTCGATATAGGGCAGGATCTCGGCTTTGCGCGCATCGTCGAGCGAGGCCAGCGGCTCGTCCATCAACAGCAGTTTCGGGCTGGCAAGCAGCGCCCGGCCGATCGCCACGCGCTGCTTCTCGCCGCCCGACAGCTTTGCCGGTCGCCGGTCGAGCAGTGGACCGATGCCGAGCAGTTCGACGACCGCGTCGATATCCGCATAGCGCTCCGCCGGCGGCGTGAACCAGCGGCCGTAGCGCAGATTGCCGGCCACGCTCATATGCGGAAACAGCCGCGCGTCCTGGAACACCATGCCGATCCGGCGCTTGTGCTTCGGCACGAAAATGCCGGCATCGGTGTCGACCAGCACACGGCCGTCGACCGCGATACGGCCCTTGGTCGGCCGGATCAGGCCGGCGATCACGTTGATCAGCGTCGTCTTGCCGGAGCCCGAGGGCCCGAACAGCGCCGTCAGCCGCCCGGCGCTTTCGAAATGCGCGTCGATGGCGAAATCGCCGAGCCGATGGCTGATGTCCACCAGCACACTCATTCGATGTCCATCCGCCGGCCGACGCGCCGCGCCAGCACTTCCGAGGCTACCAATGCGGCCATCGAGATGACGATGGAGATCAGCGTCAGCCTGAGCGCCCCGTCATCGCCGCCAGGCACCTGCGTGAAGGTGTAGATCGCCGAAGGCAGCGTCTGCGTCTCGTTGGGAATGTTGGAGACGAAGGTGATGGTGGCGCCGAACTCGCCCATCGCCTTGGCGAAGGACAGGATCGAGCCGGCGATCAGCCCGGGCAGGATCAGCGGCAGCGTGATGGTGGCGAAGACCCAAACCGGGTTGGCGCCGAGCGTTCCCGCCGCTGCCTCCATTTTGCGGTCGACCGCCTCGATCGACAGCCGGATCGCCCGCACCATCAGGGGAAAGCCCATGATACCGCAGGCCAGTGCGGCGCCGGTCCAGCGAAACGAGAAGACGATGCCGAAATGCTCGGCCAGGAACGCTCCCGCCGGCCCGCGCCGGCCGAAGGTAAGCAGCAAGAGATAACCTGTCACCACCGGCGGCAGGATCAACGGCAGGTGAACCACACCGTTGAGCAGCGTCTTGCCCCAGAATTTTCCGCGGGCCAGCAAAAGCGCCATCAAGATGCCCGGCGGCAGGCTGAACAGCATCGCCACCGTCGCCACCTTGATCGACAGCCGGACCGCATTCCATTCGTCGGGAGTGAGGTCCAGCAGCCAGTTCATACTCAGCCGCTACCTTAATTGCTCGGCGTGAGCACGGTGAAACCCTGATCCCTAAACAGTTCCGCCGCCTTGGCGGACTGCAGGCACTTCAGGAAGGCCGGCGTATCCTTGTCCTTCGAATCGGTGGTCTCGGCAACCGGATAGATGATCGGCGGGTGCGAATCCTCCGGGAAGGTGCCGACCACCTTGACTCCCTTGTCGGCATGCGCGTCGGTGGCATAGACGATGCCGAGCGCGGCCTCGCCCGTTGAAACCAGCTTGAGCGCGGCGCGCACATTCTCGGCCTGCGCCACCTTGCCTTCGACCGACGACCAGACGCCGAGCGATTCAAGTGCCGCCTTGCCGTATTTGCCGGCCGGCACCGCCTTGACGTCGCCCATGGCAAGCCTGCCGTCGCCAACCAGCTTGGCCAGGTCGAAGCCTTTCTCGATCCTGGTCTCAACCTTGGAATCCTGTGGCGCCACCAGCACGATCTGGTTGCCGAGCAGTTTCACCTCGGTTTCCGGCTTGGTCAGTCTCTTGTCGGAGAGGTACTTCATCCAGTCGAGATCGGCCGAAATGAACACATCGGCGGGCGCCCCGCTTTCGATCTGCTTGGCCAGCGCCGAGCTCGCGGCGTAGGAGACGGTCGCCGCTTCACCGACATCGGCTTCGCAGGCCTTGGTGACGGCGTCGAGCCCGTCCTTGAGGCTGGCTGCGGCAAACACGATCACCTTGTCTCCCGCGTGAGCCGCCGGCATCACGGCCATCAGAGCTACGGCAAAGCCGCCAATCGCGATTGCCCTCATACCAAAACCTTTGTGCCCCAACATGAAAACTCTCCCTGGGCTTGAAATCTGCTGGCTCGACTCCTGCCGACCGATATATCTGGATGAATATAACAAGGGAAGGCCGCCTCCTGCGAAAGCGTATGTTCGGCATCGATTGTTCTGGTTTGGACGTGCACCGAAACCCGGAAAGGAACTCCGATGAAGATCAGCGCCCGCAACATCCTCAAGGGAACGATCGTCGAGATCGTCAAAGCACCTCGCCTGTCCGCGGTGATGTCGCCGGCTCCGTCGTCACGCTTCGATCACCAACGAGGCCGTTGCCGATCTCAAGCTCGAAAAAGGCAAGCAGCCTATACCATGATCAAGGCAACCGACGTCATGGTCGACATCGATTGAGGGTCGGAATTGATTGACGGTGGACGGATCAGACCGCGATCGGCGCCTTGATCGAAGCGTCGGCAAAATAGTTTTCCAGCCGGAAATCCTCGAAGCGGAAGGCGAACAGGTCCTTCACCTCCGGATTGATCCACAGCGTCGGCAGCGCCTTGGGTGTGCGCCGCAATTGCTCGCGCGCCTGCTCGAAATGGTTGGAATAGAGATGCGCATCGCCCAGCGTATGGACGAACTCGCCGGGCTTCAGCCCGGTCACCTGCGCCACCATCAGGGTCAGCAGCGCGTAGGAAGCGATGTTGAAGGGTACGCCGAGAAAAATGTCGGCCGAGCGCTGGTAGAGCTGGCAGGACAGCTTGCCGTCCGAGACGTAGAACTGGAACAGGCAGTGGCAGGGCGGCAGCGCCATCGCCTCCACTTCGGCCGGGTTCCACGCCGAAACGATCAGCCGGCGTGAATTCGGATTCCTGCGTATCTCCTTCAGAACATTGGCAATCTGGTCGATCGACCCGCCATGGCCATCCGGCCAGGAGCGCCACTGCTTGCCATAGACCGGGCCGAGATCGCCATTCTCGTCGGCCCATTCGTCCCAGATCGAAACGCCATGATCTCTAAGGTATTTGATGTTGGTGTCGCCGGCCAGGAACCACAGGAGTTCATGGATGATCGACTTCAGATGCAGCTTCTTGGTGGTGGTGACGGGAAAGCCGCGCGACAGGTCGAAGCGCATCTGGTACCCGAACACCCCACGCGTGCCGGTGCCCGTGCGGTCGCCACGGTCGGCGCCATTGTCCAGCACATGCTGCAAAAGGTCGAGATACTGGCGCATCGGCTTCGCCTCGATTCGGGGTTACCGCCATCATAACCGACTGGCCGCCGGCCGAACACAGCAAAAGGACCAGAACGCGGCTTGCCCCATCACTCTTCAAGGGTTAGCGTTGCCCCTCACCTGCCTGCCGGCATCCTCTCCCCGTATAGGGACGGGGAGAGGGGCGCTGTGATCAGCGGTTTCGCCAATCACAAGCGTTCGAGAGAGAGAGCCAAGGCTGCGGTCAGCCCTTTCTCCCCGTCACTATACGGGGAGAAATGCCCGGCAGGGCAATGAGGGGCGGTGCTGACCTCCGGTGAGGAGCAAAATCAAACGCGCGCTCTGCCTATCGGCAATAATCTCTACAAAGAGCCGAGCTTGCCCAGATCCTTGGCGACCAGATAGTAGAAAGTCACGCGGCTCTTGGAGCTGTCGGCGGCCAACGCCTTGCAGGTCTTCTCGATCGCTGAGTCGGCTTTCGCCCCGTCGGTCACGCCAAGTTTCTTGGCAACCCAGTTGGTCTTGACGCGCTCCAATTCCTTGGGGTCGGTGCAGGATACCAGCGAGGAATCGCGGTTGCGCAGCGCGATGCCCAGATGTTTCACAATCTTGGCAACCACATCGGCATTTGCGGCGGCGTCGTATTTCTTCACGTCTGCGAGATAATCGGCCATCAAATTTCCCCATGTCGGCGCCACGGGATCCGATCGATGAGGGCTGTGGCGCGCTGCCGCAACTTGTGCGCTCGGTCGATACTCCTCACCATCGCAAAGCTTCGGTTGAGACCGCCCGCGAGTCAACCCTCGGCGCCGCAGTTTGGTGCGGCCAAGAAGTGTCATTGCGGCCTTTCATTTTGTGCGCCCGCCCCCTATATTCGTTTTGTCGGCTTGACCGACTATGGCGATAAATGGGCGATGTAATAAGCCGTTCGGACCCGGGGGCGGTACCCGGCGCCTCCACCAAGAACCGTTCTGTGATCAGAGCGGCTGTTGCTGGGGGCGAAATAGGATCGACGAAGGTGTAAAGATCGTACTTTTGCCCGGCATGGTACCACCGTCATCGGGCTAAACCTGTAGTTGCAAATGACAACTATGCGGAAGCACGTCTCGCCGCGTAAGCGGTGCGATAGCTTCAAATCAAGCCCTAGAGGTTCGCACTTCTAGGCGGGGTTCGGAGGTACCTGGCAACAGAAACCTCCACTTCTCCCCTCCTCGATATCGTACGCTCAATGCCGGCTGCCGCTGGCCGGATTTCGCATGACGATGGGCCGCGAAGCCTACACCAAATTGAGCCATGAGCTGGTGCAATTTGCCGCTGGCGTCGGTCGAAGGCCGTGGTTCTGGCCGGGGCCGGATTACCCCAGACGTGAAAAAGGCCGGGATGACCCGGCCTTTCCGGTCGATGGCGGTCAGCTTACTCGGCCGGCGCTTCAACGGCTTCGCGCGAGCGGCCAAGCGTCAGTTTGGCCAGCGTGAACGAGATCACCGCGCAGAGCGTGATGCCGGCCACCATGGGCAGCGGGGTGCCGTCGAAGAAGATGCCGGCGACGCCCATCGCCAGCGCACCGATGGCGAAGTGCAGGGTGCCCATCAGCGCCGAGGCCGTGCCGGCGATCTCGCCATGCTCTTCCATGGCCAGCACCGACGTCGTCGGGATGACCAGGCCGAGGAAGCCGTAGCCGACGAACAGCAGTGCCGCCATAACATCGAGCCGGTCGACGCCGGTCGCCATGACTGCGAACAGCACAACCATCGTCGTGGCATAGCCGGTTACCGCCACCCAGACGACGCGCTTCAGCCCGAAGCGCTCCGACAGCATCCCCGTCAGTTGCGACATGCCGATGAAGGCCACCGCATTGATCGAGAAGAACACGCTGTAGACGGAAGGCGACAGCCCGTAATGGTCGATCAGGATGAAGGACGAACTCGAGAGGTATACGAAGAAGCTGGCGATGCCGAAGCCGGCGATCGCCACCAGGCCGAGGAAATTGCGGTCACCCATGAGGAAGCGATAGCCGGCGAGTGCGGTTCCGAAGGACGAACCGACGCGTTCTTCCGCCGGCCGCGTCTCCTTCAGCGAGGTCGCCAGCAGAATGGTGGCCAGAAGGGCCGCGCCCGTCACCGTCCAGAACACGGCGCGCCAGCCAAAATTCTCGATGATCTGGCTGCCGGTCAGCGGCGCCAGGATCGGCGACACCGAAAACACCAGCATCAGCAGCGACATCAGCTTGGCGGCTTCGGTGCCGGTGTGCAGGTCGCGCACGATGGCGCGCGGCACCGCCATGCCGGCGCTGGCGCCCAGCCCCTGCAGGAAGCGGAAGGCGATCAGCCATTCGATGGTCGGGCTCATGGCCGAACCGATACCGCCGACCATGAACAGCGCAAGGCCGCCGTAAAGCGGCAGCTTGCGGCCGACCATGTCGGAGATCGGTCCGACGACGATCTGGCCGAAGCCCATCGACAGGAAGAAGATCAAAAGGCTCATCTGAACGGCGGCGGTGCCGGCATGCAGATCCTCGCCGATCGAAGGCAACGCCGGCAGATACATGTCGATGGCGAAGGGGCCGATAGCGGACAACAGGCCGAGCACGACCGCGATGCGGAGGAATTTGGGACTCATGATAAAGGCTTCTTTCAAGTCTGGTTGGCGCCGCCAACGCGACGACTAACCCTAGGACGTTCCATCCCGTTGAAATCCGACGGCTCAGAGCGAGATTATTCGTCTCTACGGAGCGAATTCACCATTTTTTGTGTCCACAAATTTAGACAGCCTTGTCTAATTCGTCAATCACCTCTATATAGATTTCTATGAAGCTTGCCGTTTCTCCTGACATTTTCCCGCCACGCGGCCACGAGGCCAAGCGTATGTCGATTATCGATGCGGCGGCTTCGGTCTTTTGCCGGGAAGGCTTTGCCGGCGCCAATATCGACCTGATCGCGGTGGAGGCCGGCGTGTCGCGCCAGACCATCTATAATCACCACCGCGACAAGGAAAAGCTCTTCATGGCTGTGGTGCGCGATCTGACGGAGCGCTGCAATGCCGGCATCTTCGCCACCTTCGCCTCTTTCCCAGACCAGCCGAAGGATCTGGAAGCCGACCTGATCGGCTTTGCCGTGCGCATGAATCAGAACTGCATCTGCAACCGCGACGGACGCTTCCTGCGCAAGCTGATCCAGACCGAAGGCGAGCGCTATCCCGAGCTCTTCGCCGAATGGCGCGACCAGGGGCCGGGCCGGACCTGGCCGGCACTTGCCGCCCGTTTTGCCCGCCTCGCCCATGCCGGCCATCTCGCGGTCAACGATCCCGATGTCGCCGCACGCCAGTTCCTGGCGCTAGCCAACGCCGAACTGCAGACCACCTTCATGCTCGGCGGCATGCCGTCGGAAGATGAAGTGCTGCAATCCGCGACCCACGGCGTGCGCACATTCCTGCGCGCCTTCGGCAAGCGCAGATCAGCGGCAGCGGTGGAAAAACAGCTGGCCAGCGCCTGAACGCCAAAGCAGGCGATCAAATCGTCCGTTACGGGGCTTCGCTTCGGCGCATCAGCGATCTATATCCGGTTTACGCCGCGCTCAAGCTTGATTACAGCTATGCGGACGATTCAACGGAACCCGACCAGCACATGGCCGACGACCACATCCGCTACGACATCCTGGCCCAGGAGGCATTGCGCGGCGTCATGCGCAAGGTCCTGGCCGAAGTCGCGCGCACCGGCCTTCCCGGCAATCATCATTTCTTCATCACATTCCTGACCGGCGCGCCGGGCGTGCGGGTGTCCTCCAGGCTGCGCGAGCGCTATCCCGAACAGATGACCATCGTCATCCAGTTCCAGTATTGGGACCTCAAGGTGACCGATACCGGCTTCGAGGTCGGGCTGTCCTTCTCCGACGTGCCGGAGAAGCTGGAAATCCCGTTCTCGGCCGTACGCGGCTTCTACGACCCATCGGTCAATTTCGAACTCGAATTCGACGTCAAGACCGACGTCCCGGCGGAAGACGATGCAGCCGCCCAGCCGGCTGCCGAGCCTTTGGCTATCGTCTCCGAGAAAAAGCCGAAGGCCGAGAAGAAGGCAGCTGCCACTGAGGCGGAGAAAAAGCCCGCCGTGGCCGATGCCGCCGCCGGCAAGGGCGCCGACGTCGTGTCGCTCGACGCCTTCCGCAAGAAGTAGCGGGACGGTCGGCGCGACATGGGCGAAATCGTCAACCTTCGCCAGGTCCGCAAGCAGAAGGCGCGCACCGAAAAGGAAAAGCTCGCCGGCGAGAACCGCGCTCTGCACGGCCGTTGCAAAGCCGAAAGAACTCGTGACCGTCTGACATCGGACAAGGCCGAAAAATTCGTCGCCGGCCACCGCCGCGAACGCCCGGAAGACCAGGGCGATTGATGGACCGCCTGCGGTGAGCCCGGTCGAAAAACGCTCCGTGACCATCCGCGGCCATCGCACCAGCTATTCCCTCGAAAAACCCTTTTATGACGATCTCGTCGCCATCGCCGCCGCGCGCAAGCTGACCCTTGCTGCCCTGGTCGCGGAGATCGACGAGACAAGACCGCGCGATGCCAATCTGTCCTCGGCGCTCAGGCTCCACGTGCTGGACTGGGCCAAGCGCGACGCCGTCTGAATGGTTCTTAATTGCCCAGCGACTTCAGCAAATTGTCGACCGAGAACGGATTTGTCCTGGGCTTCGGCGGCGCCGGGGCCGAACCGTCACTGACGCCGGGAAGTGAGCGGTCGACCTTCGGCGCCTGCTCCTGAGCCTTGCGCTCGGCCTCCAGCCTGGCTTTTTCCTGCGAAGCGATCCGAGCCTGTTCGGCCTTCTTCCGTTCGTCCTCGGCCTTGGCGGCGTCTTCGGCAGCCTGCTCTTCGGCCTGCGCTTTCGCGTCCGCATCCGCCTTGGCCTTGGCGTCAGCCTCTGCCTGCGCTTTCGCATCGGCATCGGCCTTTGCTTTGGCATCCGCCTTGGCCTTGGCATCCGCTTCGGCCTGTGCCTTCGCATCTGCCTGCACTTTCGCCTTGGCGTCGGCCTCGGCTTTGAGCCGTGCCGCTTCCTCCTGCTTGCGCAATTCCTCGGCGGCGTTGTCGCGCTCGGTCTGCAAGGCGGCGTAATAGCGCACCTCGCGCCGCAGCCGCTGCTTCTCGAGCAGTGCGGCCTGCATCGCCTCGACCCGCTGCTGCTCCTTTTCCAGCGCGCGCTGGGTCAAAAATTGCGCCAGCGGCTCGCTGTCGAACTGCTTCTTCAGCGCCCCGAACGGCCCATCGACGCTGAAATTGACCGTCGGATCGGAGCCGATCAGCGCCTCGTCGCCAGGCTTGTAGGTGACAGCGCCCTTGGTGGCGACGGTGCCGGTGTTGAGGTCGGCCGTGATGTCGGCAGACAGCGTCGCCGCCTGGTTTTCGAGTTTCATCGGTGGTGCCCGCAACGTGCCGCCGGCGACCGTGAAGGCGATGTCGGCATCGCCGGCAGCAAAGCTGCCGTCGCCAGCGATCTCAGGTGCAAAGCCCGCGGTCTTGGCCACGTCGATGTCGCGCCCGATCGCATCGGCCTTGGCAATCAACGCGCCGAAGGCATCGGGATTGACGCCGGCAATGGTGAGGCCTTTCAGCGCCGCCGTGCCCGAGCCGGAGAGTGCGGCAATCATCGCGTCGACCGATTTGCCGCTGGTCGACAGCCCTGTCGAGAAGTCGCCGCTGCCACTCAAGCCGGCAGCCGGCAGCACGGTCGCCAGGTCAGCGCCGGCAAGCCTCATCTGGCCGGAGAACAGCCCCGTGCCGTCCGTGTTCTTCAACTCGAACAATCCGGTGAGCGCGCCGCCGAGCAGTTTTGCCTTCAGGTCCGAAACGCGGATGCCTTCCTGGTCGAGTTTCAACGACAGCGACGCATCATAGGCTGTCGCCAGCGGTCCGGCGGCAAGAGTCGCCGTCGTCAGATCGAGATCGGCGCTGAACGGCAGGCTGGATTTCTGGCTGAATGGCGCCGTCGGCCAGTTCGCGTTGCTGCTGAGGAACGACTGGTCACCGAACAGCGCAACCGCAATCGGGTCGAGGTCCAGTTCGTCGAGCGCCAGCGCACCGGCAAAATGCGGCAGCCCCTGCTTCGCATCGATGTTGACGTCGCCCGAAATCTCCGACTCGTTGATGGATCCGCTGAGGCCGCTCAACACCAGCAGGCCGTTGCCGAAATCGGCATCCGCGCTGAGCGAGGTCGAGGTGCCCGTTCCCATACCCGGCAGGCCGGCGCCGGTCGTCATCAGCCAGGGCTCGATATCGGAAGCGTCGAGGCCGATCTTGCCCTTGGCGGTGGCGCCTTGCGGCGTCTGAGCGACGGTGCCGTCGAACGTCGCCTTGAAGTCATCGGCGGCGAAATTGAAGCTCGTCGCCAGGCCGCCGCCGAGCGTGCCTTTGGCCGAAATATCGGTGCTTGCCTGGCCGAGCATGCCGAGCGGCAGCGCCGGCAGGCCGTAGAGCGCCAGCAGCACGGTGGCGTCGGGATTTTTGGCGTTGAAGGTCACCGTCACCGGCGCGTCGAGCAACTGGCCGACGGCACCCTTGCCCGACAGCGACGCCGAAAAGGCCGAACCGCCGGCCTTGCCTTGTCCGCTCACCGCCAGCCCGGTCGTGCCGTCGCCATTGTCGGCGGCGCTCGCCACCAGATCGACGCGCGCGTCCTGGAACAGTTCAGGATAGGCGGCCGTGCGGCCAGCCAGTCCCTTCAGCATCAGATTGTCGGGATAGTGTTGCGCGGCAATGTCGATCAGCGGCTTCAGATCGACGGCGACCACCGAGGCATCGAGCTTGCCGGTCGGGCTTGCCGGAAAATCCTTGATCCGGCCGGTGGCGCTGATCGAGGCGCCGGCAAGGCCGCCAATCGACAGCCGGTCGATTTCGAGCAGTCCGTCGCGGAGCCGGAGCGCTGTGTCGACCGTGTCGGCGGTGAGCCCGCCGGCATTGACCGGCCCTGCCTTGATCTGAAAATCGAGGTCACGGTCGGAAAAGCGGTTGGCGCCCTTGTCGCTGACGAAGATCGAGGCGAAGGCCGTCAGCCCGTCGACATCGAGTTCGCCGCCCGCGAGCCGCATCAGCACCGAGGACTTGGCGTCGTCGGGCTGGTTGGAATCGATGCGGCCGGTGAACTTCGACTTGCCGAGGATCAGTTCGAGATCGCTGAACGCCTGGCGCTTCTCCGACAGGTCCACCTTGGCCTTGAAGCCGGCGGCCGGCAGCCGGCGGATCGCCTCGTCGACATCTTTCGACAACCAGGCAGCAAAGCCGGAAGGCTGCGCCACCGCCAGCAGCATGGAGCCGCTGAAACGGAAATGATCTTCGACGCTGAGCATGCCGCTGGCTTCCAGCGTCGTGCGCCCGGGCAAGGTCGCGGCCAGCGATTTCACCGACCAGCCGCCCTCGACCGGCTCGGCCGAGAGATGCACGTCGCGCACCGTGGTGTCGCCGGCCACCACCGCCGGCAGCTTGACCTCGACAGTGCCGGGGATGCTCGGCTTCGGCAGTTCGAGCAGCGCCTGCTCGATTCCGGCAATGCGCTGGTCCAGCGTCAGGCCGGCGCCCTTCTCAGCGCCCACCGCCTCGTCCAGTTGCACCTGCGCGCCATTGGCCTCGATGGCGAAGTTCGGCCTAAGGCCGAGATCGACCGAAGCCTTGCCGTCGGCTGTGTAGGGATTGTCGAGCGGCCCGGTCTCGAAGCGGAATTCGTCGACGCCAAGCTTCTGGTGGTCGAGCGATAACTTGCCGTTCAGCCTGAACCCCGGATCGGGTTTGCCGGCGCTGATTTTGACGCTCTCGCCATCGCCGCCGCGCAGTTCGGCGCTGTTTTTGTCGTTGCCGGAAATCTTGAACTGGCCGGAATAGACGGCAGCCCCATTGACGATGCCGGCATTGCCGTCGGTTTCGATGACCAGTGGATAGGCATCGGGATCGACCTTGAGCCTCAGCCGCATCTGGCCGCTGCCTTCGGCCTTGCCGGTCGAAGCCGCAACCGTCGAACGCAGTCCGTCGAGCAGCAACGTTCCGTCCATGCGCCACGGCCCGGCCAGCGACTTGGCAGAGATGGTCGAATTGATCTCGGAAATCAGATGGCTGCGCCCGCCTGCGGCATGGCGGAGCGCAATTTCTCCCTCCGTCACCGTGAGCTTCTCGATCGAGATCTGGTTGAGATCGAAGGGCGAGGACGGCCGTATCGCCCAGTCGACCGTGCCGTTATCGGCGATGTCGATCGTCGCCTTCGGATGCACCAGCCGCATGTCGAAAATCAGCACTTCGCCGCGCAGGAACGGCGCCAGTTCCGCGTCCATCGAAAAGGTCTCGACGGTCATTGCCGACTGGCCGCCGGGGCCGCCGGCGACCGTGACGTTTGAGAAAGTCACCGAGGGGAACGGCAACAGCCGCGCCGTGGCGTCGCCTTGCACCGTCACCTTGCGGCCGAGAATGGCGCTCGCCTCGCGCTCGAATTGGGCGCGGTACCCGGTCCAATCGACAAAATACGGCACCACCAGCGCCGCAACCAGCACCAGCACAAACAAGCCACCGAAGATCACGAACAGGCGTGCGAGCATCAGCTCCGAACGGGTTGATTGAAAGTCAGCCGCACTCTACCCGCATCAGCGTGTCGATAAAGAGGCAATTCATCCAGAGTTGCTTGATCTCTGATGTATCTGGAAGAGCAGAGATTTTTGGACGCCTTTGACCGCGGTCCGGCCTGTGCGTAAGAGACTATCCTGCCATGGCCCGTCGGCGATATTCGTTCAGCAGCACTACCATCTCCTCGGGCGACAATGTCCAGCCCTGCGGTAATGCGGCTTCGGCGCCGAGGCTTTTGGTCACGCTGCCCATGACGGAGCTTTTCTTGACCCCCGGTGCGAAATTGTACCCGATCATATCGCCGATTCTGCGCCGGCGATGGACGACGAAGAAGCTTTCGATATCCTTCCAGGGGACCAGCTTGGGCGATCGAACAAGGCCTCCGCCGAGACTGAAACCTTGTCCGTTCAGCACCAGAATCTGCGGCCGCACAAGCTGCCAGGCAAACACCAACGCGACCAGCCCGAAAAAGGCCACGCACCACCAAAGGCCGGCGGTGTCGCCGTCCTCGGAGACATAAATCAGGAAAGCGCAGGCCAGGACAAAGAAGAGGCTGGCCGACAGCAATAACAGTGTCTTGCCAAGCGATGCCCTTATAATCAGGGTATCCATTGCCGCTCCTCACATTTCGGCTATGCAGGTAATATCTTGCCTGGGTTCATGATGTCTTGCGGGTCGAGCGCTTTTTTTATGGAGCGCATGATGTCGACACCATGGCCGAGCTCATGGCGCAGGAAGCCGATCTTGCCCTGGCCGATGCCGTGTTCGCCGGTGCAGGTGCCGTCCATGGCGATCGCCCGCATGTTCAGCCGCGAGACGAATTTCTCCGCCAGCGCGATCTCTTTGGGGTCGTTGACATCCATCAGCACCAGCACATGGAAATTGCCGTCGCCGGCATGGCCGACGATCGGCGCAACCAGGCCCATCTCGGCAATGTCGGCCTCGGTTTCGGCAACGCATTCGGCCAGCCGCGAGATCGGCACGCAGACATCGGTCGACAGGCCCTTGGTGCCCGGCCGCAGCGTCAGCGACGCCCAATAAGCATCGTGCCTGGCCTTCCAGAGTTTCGTGCGCTCCTCGGCGACGCTCGTCCACAGGAATGGCCCGCCGCCATTGTCTTCAGCAATGGCACCGAAGGTTTCGGCCTGTTCGGCGACACCGGCATCGCTGCCGTGGAACTCGACGAACAGGCACGGGCTCTCGGGGTAATCGAGCTTCGAGTAATTCTTCATCGCCCGCATCTGCAGTCCATTCACCAGTTCGATGCGCGCCACCGGAATGCCCATCTGGATGGTCGCGATGACCGCGTTGCAGGCCGCCTCGAGGTTTGGAAACGGGCAGACGCCGCCGGAGATCGCCTGCGGAATGCCTTGCAGCTTCAAGGTCAGCGAGGTGATGATGCCGAGCGTGCCTTCCGAGCCGACCAGAAGCCGCGTCAGATCGTAGCCGGCCGAACTCTTTTTCGCCCGCTTGCCGGTCGTCACCGTCTCGCCATCGGCCATGACGGCCGTCAGCGACAGCACGTTTTCACGCATCGTGCCGTAGCGCACCGCATTGGTGCCGGAGGCCCGCGTTGCCGCCATGCCGCCGAGCGAAGCATTGGCGCCGGGATCGATGGGGAAGAACAGGCCGGTATCGCGCAGGTGCCGATTCAAATCCTCGCGCGTTACGCCAGGCTCGACCGTGCAGTCGAGATCCTCGGGGTTGACCGACAGGATGCGGTTCATGCGCGAGGTGTCGACCGAGATGCCGCCACCCGGCGCGTTGGTGTGGCCCTCCAGCGAGGAACCGACGCCGAAGGCGATGACCGGCACGCGGTGCGCGGCGCAGGCACGTACGATCTCCTGCACCTCTTCTGTCGTCTCCGGGAACGCGACACCGTCAGGCGCCTGCGTCGGAATATAGGTGGTGGTATGCGCATGCTGCGAGCGGATCGCCGCGCCTGTCTGGAAGCGTTCGCCGAGCTGCTGCTTGAGAATGCCGAGCACGGCGGCGATGCCTTCCTCGTTGCGTTCGACCGGATTGAGGTCGCTCAGAGCCATGAATTCCTCCGCGAATGGACCAGCGTCCACGCTTGTTATGCGATTATGGATGCGTAGTCTCGACTGCCGCGCTCTGTCCAGCACCAGAACAAGGAAGTTTCCATGCCCATCCCTGCCCCCTTCGTTTCCAAACCGATGGACATCGAGAAGGACTGGATCGACTACAACGGCCATCTCAACATGGCCTATTACAACGTGTTGTTCGACCGCTGCTCGGATGAGGCGTTCGAGGCGATGGGCATGGGGCTGGACTATGTCGAAGAGCGGCGCCTGACCATCTACACGGCCGAAGTCCATGTTTGCTATGTCCAGGAACTGCACCTCGAACACAAGGTCGTCGTATCCTTCCAGCTGATCGATCACGACGACAAGCGGCTGCGGGCCTACCAGGAAATCCGCCATGTCGATGGCTGGCTCGCCGCCACTTCCGAAACCCTGTCGCTGCATGTCGACATGTCCGGGCCGAAAGTCGCGCCCTTCCCCGCCGATGTGCAGGCCAAGGTGAAAGCCATGCGCGCCGCCCATTCTGCACTGCCGATGCCCGAGCGCGCCGGCCGTTCGATCGGTATTCGCCGCAGGACCGCTTGAAGCGCTGCCGCGCCCGCGTTAACCTTACCAAGGTTTTAACGTGAACAAGCCATTTGGGCCATTGAACGACTCAGCTGACCGTTTGAGAACGGTGCCATGCGAGTTGCGACGCGGGCGGCGGGCAACAGGCGGTTCGAGGAACGTGCATGAAAACCGACATCAAGGTCGAGGTGGACAGGCTGGCTGCCGATCCGCGCATCACCGACTATGATTTCTGGCGCTCGTTGAAGAACGTCAACAACGAGATCTTCCACATCGCCAACAACAACGAGCCTATCCCCTTCGACATGATCCGCTGGCGCGCCATCCTGAAGCAGGCGCGCATGAAGCGTGGCCACGCCTGATGTTTCCGCTGTTCTGAGAAAGCCGCCACCGGCGAGCGCCGCCACGGACCATTGCGACCTGATCATTTCTATAGGTCGGCGCCAGCCCTGCTTTCAGCGAATCGGCTACATCCGACAACCTTCAAAAACCGTTCATTTCGACAGTTTGCGCAACCGGCGATTCGGTTTCGCAAACGGCTGCCTGCGACAAGAAGATCAAGATTGAACCAATTCCACGTCTAAGCCGTTGTGACCCCTGAAAAACGGCTTGGAGTGAAAGCATGGACTGGAAAAGGACCAGGGAACCGGCCGACGCATGGCACATGACGGACAATCTGCATGCCGAGCACGGCAAGGGCGATCCGTTCGCGGCCGCCATCCGCGCCACCCGCATGTCGATGGTTATCACCGATCCCCGTCAGGCGGACAATCCGATCGTCTTTGCCAATGACGCGTTCCTGCGCCTGACCGGCTACGAGCGCGACGAGGTCATGGGCAAGAACTGCCGCTTCCTGCAGGGGCCAGAGACAGACAAGGCAGCTGTGGCTAGCGTGCGCGACGCGATAGCAGCGGGAACCGATATCGCCATCGATCTGTTGAACTACCGTAAGGACGGCTCGACATTCTGGAATGCGCTCTACATCAGCCCGGTTTCCAACGACAAAGGCGAACTCCTGTTCTTCTTTGCCTCACAGCTCGATGTCTCCGATCGCAAGCGCTCCGAGGATCGCATCACCGCCGACAAGAACCGCTTTGAAAAGGCTGTCAAGGAACGCACGCGCGAGCTTGAGGCCGCCCTTGAGGCGCAGACCACGCTGCTGCACGAGGTCGACCATCGGGTGAAAAACAACCTGCAGATGATCTCCTCGCTGATCATCATGCAAAGCCGGGCAATCAAGGATGAAGCGACGAAGCGATCCCTGACCACCATGCTGGAGCGCATCGAGGCGCTGAGCACTGTGCATCGCCGTCTCTACCAGTCAAAGGATGTCAGCCGCTTCGATGTCTCGGATTTCGCCAGGGATCTGGTCACCGACCTGCTGACCGCATCGGGGCGCGCCGAGATCAAGCCGACGCTGGACCTCGAACCCATCGTCATTCCGGCCGAAAAAGCCACGCCTGTTGCCTTGATGGTCAATGAGCTTGTCACCAACGCGCTGAAGCATGCCTTCAAGGAAAAGCCGGACGGCACCACCGCGGGGCGCATCGGCATCAAGATGAGCCAGCCCGACGGCCACTTCAACATCGAGGTTTCCGATGACGGCGTCGGCATGGCCGAGGCCAGTGGCGATGCTTCTTTCGGCATGCGGCTGATCAAGTCGCTTGCCCGTCAGTTGCATGCCGACATCGAATGGCGCGACGCCGGCCCGGGCACAAAGGTCGTCATCTCGATGCCGAACGAACCGCAGCAGAAAGGGAAGCTGTCATGAACGAACCGCTCAAGGTCCTGATCGTCGAGGATGAGGCGTTGCTGGCGATGGAACTGGAAAGCCTCGTCGAGGAAGCCGGCCACAGCGTTGTGGGTTGGGCGACATCGTTGGCCGAAGCAAGAGGTATGATTGATACCGCCGATGCCGATATTGCCTTTGTCGATATCCACCTCGCCGACGGACCGACCGGGGTCGAGGTTGCCGAGCATATCCGCGAGGGTAACCGTTCCATGGTGGTGTTCATGACCGCCAATCCAAAACGCATCCCCGACCATTTCGCCGGCGCGATCGGCGTCATCGCCAAGCCCTACACGATGAACGGACTGGTGTCGGCGTTGCGCTATCTGCAGGAGGGCGTGCGGCGCCCGCCCCCGGTCTCGGTGCTGCCGGCCGGTTTTACGCTGTCGCCGGCCTATGAGAGCGTATGGGCGTCGTCGGCGGCCTGAAGCCTACGCCAGCTTCTCCTTGAGGAAAGCGATCGTCCTGCCCCAGGCGAGATCGGCTGCCTTCTTGTCATAGCGCGCGGCCGAGGTGTCGTTGTTGAAGGCATGGTTGACGCCGTCATAGACATAGACGGTGTATTCGACATGGGCGGCGTCGAGCGCCTTCTTGTAGGCATCGATGCCGGCGTCGATGCGCTCGTCTAGGCCGGCATAGTGCAGCAACAGCGCCGCCTTGATCTTCGCCACATCCTCGGCCTTCGGCTGCATGCCGTAATAGGCGACGCCGGCGGCGAGATCGGGCGCGTTGACCGCCAGATTGTTGACCGTGCCGCCGCCCCAGCAGAAGCCGACCGCACCGACCTTGCCGTTGCCGTCCTTCTCGCCCTTGAGATAGGCGATGGTCGCCAGGCCATCGGCGGTGACCTGGCTGGCGTCGAGCTTGGTGAACATGTCGCGCGCCTTGTCTTCGTCAGCGGGCGTGCCGCCGAGCGGCGACAGGAAATCCGGCGCCAGCGCCACGAACCCTTCCAGCGCAACGCGCCGCGCCACATCCTTGATATGCGGGTTGAGCCCCCTGTTCTCATGCACCACGATGACGGTGCCGAGCTTGCCGGACTGGTCCGCCGGCCTGACCAGATAGCCCTTCATCTCACCGCTGCTGCCGGAATAGGTGATATCTTCAGCCTTCACGCGCGGATCGTTGTCGGCGACGATTGCCGCCTGCGCCGAATTCGCCGCCAGCAGCGGCGCGATCGCGGCCGCCGCCGCGCCCGATCCGGCAAGCCTGGTCAGCTGCTCCATGAAGCGGCGGCGGTCGAGCGTCAGATGCGTGTATTCGTCATAGGCATCGATCATCGCCTGGGTGATGGCAGGTTTGGCAGGTTTGACGGCTTCGGCGGTGGGTTTCGTCATGGCGTGCTCCTCGTTAGGAGATGATCTCACGGTCACCTGGAAATGACCTTGCGGTCATTCCGGGTTGACCTCGAGGGTCAAGATAGGTGGAGGCTCGCATGGTCCAGTCACGGATGGGTGACGCTTGGGCCATCGAACGATGCGGCGGCCGGCGGAAATCGGCGCGTGCATCACATTTTGGTCATTTCAGAGAATGTCGATGGTGCCGCCACAATATGGAAGGAAGCTGATGATGGTCTCGCCCGCAGCCGCGAGCCCGACGAAAAGGAACAACGCCATGACCTTGTCCACTCCGATCCTTGCAAGCGCGCTCGTGCTTGCTGTTGCTGCCTTGCTGGCAATGCGCTCCGCTGCTTCCGCAGCCGCCGCTCGGATGGTGAAGGTCCGCGTCGACCGGCGTCGGCCGGCACCACGCTGATCCAGCAGGCCGAAACAGGGCCGCAGCTAACCAATGAAGTACTGGGCTCCGTGCCCAGCCTCAAAGGCCATCTCTTACGCAAGCTGACCAAGGCTGCTGCTGCCCCTCATCGCCCTGCCGGGCACTTCTCCCCGTATAGTGACGGGGAGAAGGATGCCGTCATCGATGATTTCGCCAATCGCCAGCGTTGCAGGAAAGGGCGCCAACGCCCCTTCTCCCCGTCACTATACGGGGAGAAGATGCCGGCAGCAGATGAGGGGCGGCGCGACATTGCCAGAATATCTGCCGGGCCGATCACCTACCTAAGTCACATCGCTGCTACTTCGGCAGCGTATAGGCCATCACATAGTCGCCCGGCTTGGTGCCGACCGAGCCGTGGCCGCCGGCGACGATGACCACGAACTGGCGACCGTCGGCGACAGTGTAGGTCATCGGCGTCGACTGCCCACCAGCCGGCAGCCTGGCCTGCCAGAGCTGCTTGCCCGATGTCAGGTCATAGGCGCGCAGATAGTCGTCGACCGCCGCGCCCAGGAAGACGACACCGCCGGCGGTGATCATCGGCCCGCCAATGCCGGGAACACCGACCTTCAGCGGCAAGGGCAACGGCGTCATGTCATAGACGGTGCCGTTGCGGTGCTTGTAGGCGATCTTGCCGGTTCTGAGGTCCGCTCCCGCCACATAGCCCCATGGCGGCGCCTGGCAGGGCACGCCGAGCGGCGACAGGAACGGCCCCATCACCACCGCATAGGGCGCGCCCTCATTGCGGTTCAGCCCCTGTTCGCTGCCGCGCCCCTCATCCGGGGGCGGCACCTGGTCGCGCGGAATGAGCTGCGATTTGAACGCCAGATAGGTCGGCATGCCGAACATCACCTGCCGTACCGGATCGACGGCGACGCCGCCCCAGTTGAAGGTGCCGAAATTACCGGGATAGACCAGCGAGCCCTGCACCGACGGCGGGGTATAGCGACCCTCGTAGCGCAGGCCCTGGAATTCGATCCGGCAGGCCAGCTGGTCGAACATGGTGATGCCCCACATGTCGGCGCCGGTCAGCGGCCTCGGATTGAAGGAGAGATCCGAGACCGGCTGCGTCGGCGACGTGTGATCGCCCTCGACAGCGCCGCCCGGCGCCGGCACTTCCTTGATCGGGATGATCGGCTCGCCGCTGCGCCGGTCGAGCACGTAGAGGTCGCCCTGCTTGGTCGGTCCAACCAGGCCCGGAACGACGCCGACAGCGGTGGTGATGTCGACCAGGGTCGGCTGTGCCGGCACATCCATGTCCCAGAGGTCGTGATGCACGGTCTGCCGCACCCAGCGCACTTGTCCGGTGGCCAGATCGAGCGCGGTGATCGAGGAGGAAAACTTCTCGACATTGGCGCTGCGGCCCATCCCGAGCTGGTCCGGCGTCTGGTTGCCGAGCGGCACATAGAGCAGGCCGAGCTTCTCGTCGGCGCTTGCCGTCGACCACATGTTGGGCGAGTTGTGGGTGTAGGTCTGGCCTGCCGCCAGCGGCGTTGTCTGGTCCGGATTGCCGGAATCCCAGTTCCACACCAGGGCGCCGGTGTCGACGTCGAAGGCGCGGATGACGCCGGACGGCTCTTGCGTCGAATAATTGTCGTTGACCGCGCCGCCGATGATGATCTTGCCGCCGGCAATCAGCGGCGCCGAGGTCGAGTAATAATAGCCCGACTTCGGATACGGCATGTTGGTCAACAGATTGAGCGTGCCGGCCTCGGCGAAGGACGCGCAGACCTGGCCGTTGGCGGCGTCGAGCGCGATCAGCCGCGCATCCGAGGTCGGCAGGTAGACGCGCGTCGCGCAAGGCTGGCCGGCGGCGATCTTGGCATCGGCATAATAGGACACGCCGCGGCAGGTCTGGTGCTGGCGGTCCTTGTCGAGCTTGATCTTGGGATCGAAACGCCATTTCTCCTTGCCGGTGGCGGCATCGATGGCGATAGCGAAATTGTGCGGCGTGCAGATATAGAGCGCGTCGCCCACCTTCAGCGGCGTCACTTGGTAGGTGGTTTCGCCGACATCGTCCGGCCCTTTCACGTCGCCGGTCTGGTAGGTCCAGGCCGGCTGCAATTTGGCGACATTGTCGGGCGTGATCTGGTCGAGCGGCGAATAGCGCTGGCCAAATTGCGTACGGCCGTAGAAATGCCATTCGCCCGGAGGCACATTGCCGCCGAGATCGGCAGTCGGCGTCACCTTGTCGGCGCTGAGGTCGCCGGCGATGTCCTTGGGATCGGCCGTCATCGAATAACCGGCGACGGCGAGCGAAGCGAGCACGGCCAGAATGAGCGGCGCTCGCGCGTCGGGGCCGGTCAGGCCCCGCCTTGCCCAAGGTGTCAGCAGCCACAGCGCCAGAAGCACGATGATGCCGCCGCGCGGTCCGAGTTCCCACCAGTCGAAGCCGATTTCCCACACCGCCCAGGCCAGCGTGCCGAGCACGATCGCCGCGTAGAGCCAGAGCGCCGTCGATTTGCGCCGGAAGAGCAGCCATGCGGCGATCAGGAAGGCGAGACCGGTGATGACATAGTACCAGCTGCCGCCCAGCATCACGAGCCAGACGCCGCCGCCGCCAAGTGCGAGGCCGATGAGGAACAGAATGAGGGAGGTGATGACGACAGCCAAGACGATACTCCTTCGACTGATGCGCATTCCGCGACGCGGCCATGGGCAAAGGTATGCCAATCCTGCCCCCGGCGGTACAACCTTCTCCCGGCCGTCGTGCCTGTCAAGCCGCCGGGGAGCGATCCACGGCGAAACCAAAAGGCCATGCCGCAGGCTCTCTTGCGTAACAGGGCGTTTTTCGAGGCCACACGCCAAGGTGGCAATCCCGCCTTGCCGGCATCCGGGTTTTCCAGCAGTCTGCTTTGGACCAACCATCAGGAGCAACCAGAGTGACGTCATTCGCCTCGCCTCTGACGCGCGTAGTCCTTGTCCTCTGTAGCTTCGTCGCGCTCACGGCCGGCACAGTGGCCGCGCCGGCACAGACGCTGAGCGAGATCAATAAGGCAAACGGCTTTCACGAGATGCTGATGGGCATCGGTCCCGGCATCGCCGCAGCCACGAAATCCATACCCGAACCGTTACCGGCAAATTTCCAGGACGCCTTGTCGGTCGCGCTGGAAGGCGCCTTCGACGCAGTCAAAATGGAGACTGCCATCGAATCGCGGATGGCGGACAGGCTGTCGGCCACCGATCTGTCCGACCTCGCAGCGTTTTACGCTTCCCCGTTGGGCAAGCACGTCACCGCTTTGGAAATTCAGTCGTCTGGCCCGGAAGGCAGGCAAAGCAAGAAGACAGAGGGCAAGCAAATCCTCGCCGAGCTTCCGACCAAGGATCCAGCCCGGCTTGAATTGTACCGCAAGATCATCGACGATATCAGCGCTGTCGACACCGGCGAGGCGATAGCGCTGAACATGAGCTACGCGATGGTTACGGGGATGCTGGGCGCAGCCGGAAAGCCTCTGTCGGACGAACAGATCATGGCGCTGGTGCGTCAGCAATCCGTGAAAATTCGCCAGAACATCGAACAGAATGCCATGCAGGGTAGCGCTTATACGTACCGGGATCTCCCGCTCGGCGATCTCAGACTGTACTCGACATTCCTGGCGTCACCCGCAGGCAGCCGCTATTACGACCAGATGCTGACGGCCTTTGGCATGGTTATGACAGAGGAAGCGCGCTCGTTCGGACATCGATTGTTCGTCGCGCTCGGTTACCGAAAGGCCTGAGCCGCGGTATCGGGCACTTTAGCAGAACAAAACGTAGACACTTCTGGTCTTTCGCTCCCGAATCACTACATTCGGGGGAGATGTCCGGCTTTGCGGAAGACATGCCCTTTTTCGACGAACCCAATGCGCGGCCCGCGGCCCCGTCGGGCATAGCCGCGCGCGCCATGGCGGCCCGCAGCGGACCCAACAGCGCACCCGATTATCTCAACGGCCTCAACCCCGAGCAGCGGCTGGCGGTGGAAACCACCGAAGGCCCGGTCCTGGTGCTGGCCGGCGCCGGCACCGGCAAGACCCGCGTGCTGACCACCCGCATCGCCCATATCCTGGCCACCGGCAGGGCTTTCCCCTCGCAGATCCTGGCGGTGACCTTCACCAACAAGGCCGCGCGCGAGATGAAGCAGCGCATCGGCCATCTCGTCGGCGAAGCCGTCGAGGGCATGCCGTGGCTCGGCACCTTCCACTCCATCGGCGTCAAGCTCTTGCGCCGCCACGCCGAGCTGGCCGGGCTCAAATCCGATTTCACCATCCTCGACACCGACGACGTCGTACGGCTGATCAAGCAGCTGATCCAGGCCGAAGGCCTCGACGACAAGCGCTGGCCGGCCAAGCAGTTCGCGCAGATGATCGACGGCTGGAAGAACAAGGGCCAAGGCCCCGCCGACATTGCCGAGGGCGACGCGCGCAGCTTCGCCAACGGCAAGGGCCGGGAACTCTACAAGGCCTATCAGGAGCGGCTGAAGACGCTGAACGCCTGCGACTTCGGCGATCTGCTCTGCCACCCGATCCGCATCTTCCGCGCCAATCCGGACGTGCTGAAGGACTACCACAAGCGCTTCAAATACATCCTCGTCGACGAGTACCAGGACACCAACACCGCGCAATACATGTGGCTGCGGCTGCTGGCGCAAAGACCTACCTCCCCCTCGATGGGGGAGGTCGCCCCCCGGGGGGGGCCGGGTGGGGGTGGAAGCGCCGGCGCCAGTGCCCCCACCCCCCCCCCAGGGGGCGGCCCCCCCCCCACACCCGGGGGGGAAAAATGAAGAGGGCCCGGCCCCCCACCCCCCCCCCCCGCCCGCCCCGCGGGCGCGGGCGCCACCCCCCCCCCCCCCCCGCTTCGCGGCGACCCTCCCAAACCTGGGGAGGGTAAAGTGCGATCGGCCGAAGGCCGCAAGCCCGACCGGGCGTCCGAGCCGTTGCGAGGCGACTCCCGCGACGCCGAAGGCGCGCAAAAAAGAGGGGGCGGAGGGCCTGCGCCGGCAGGCGCGGAACGGCCCGTGAGCGAAAACAAAGTCAACATTTGCTGCGTCGGCGACGACGACCAATCGATCTATGGCTGGCGTGGCGCCGAGGTCGACAACATCCTGCGCTTCGACAAGGATTTCCCGGGCGCCACCATCATCCGGCTGGAACGCAACTACCGCTCGACGGCGCACATCCTCGGCACCGCCTCGCACCTCATCGCCCACAATGAGGGTCGCTTCGGCAAGACGCTGTTCACCGAGAAGGTCGCCGAGGACGACGAGAAGGTGCATGTCCACGCCGCTTGGGATTCCGAGGAGGAAGCGCGCGCCGTCGGCGAAACCATCGAGACCTACCAGCGTGCCAAGCACAATCTCAACGACATGGCCATCCTGGTCCGCGCCTCCTTCCAGATGCGCGAATTCGAAGACCGCTTCGTCACGCTCGGCCTCAATTACCGCGTCATCGGCGGCCCGCGTTTTTATGAGCGCATGGAAATCCGCGATGCGCTGGCCTTCTTCCGCGTCGTCGCGCAGGGCGCCGACGACCTCGCCTTCGAGCGCATCGTCAATGTCCCCAAGCGCGGCCTGGGTGAAGCCACCATCCGCCAGATCCACGACACGGCGCGGATCTTGCGCATCCCGATGCTGGAGGCAGCCGCCAAGCTCGCAGAAAGCGACGAGCTGAAGCCCAAGCCCCGCGCGGCCTTGCGCGAAGTGGCGGCCAATTTCGAGCGCTGGCAGAAGGCGCTGGAAACCACGCCGCACACCGAACTCGCCGAGACCATTCTGGAGGAGAGCGGCTACACCGACATGTGGAAGAACGACCGCTCGGTCGAGGCGCCGGGCCGGCTGGAAAACCTGAAAGAGCTGATCCGCTCGATGGAGGAGTACGAATCGCTGCGCTCCTTCCTCGAGCATGTCGCGCTGGTCATGGACGCCGAGCAGAACGCCGAGCTGGACGCCGTCAACATCATGACGCTGCATTCGGCCAAGGGCCTCGAATTCGAGACGGTTTTCCTGCCCGGCTGGGAGGAAGGCCTGTTTCCGCACCAGCGCGCGCTGGACGAAGGCGGTCGCTCCGGCCTGGAGGAAGAGCGCCGTCTCGCCTATGTCGGCCTGACCCGGGCCAAGAAGAACCTGCATCTGTGGTTCGTCTCCAACCGCCGCATCCACGGCCTGTGGCAGTCGACCATCCCGTCGCGCTTTCTGGACGAACTGCCGGAAGCCCATGTCGAGGTCGCCGAAAGCGGCAACTCCTATGGCGGCTACGGCAATTCCTATGGCGGCGGTTCGTTCGCGTCGGGCCGTGGCGGCCAGGGCGCAGGACGGCAGAACCCCTACGGCGCCTCGCGCTTCGACAATGTCGGCGCGGAAAAATCCGGCGCCTTTTCCAACACCTATGCCACGCCGGGCTGGCAGCGCGCCCAGGCCAACCGCACCGAAGCGACCGACCGCAACTGGGGTTCGCGCTCCGGCCACCAGGTCGAGCGCATCGGCTATGGCGAGACCGACTCCGGCTACGGCGCCGGCCGAACCAGCGTCAAAGGCCGCACCATCGACGGCGAACTGGTCGCCAAATCCGTCGCCGACACGCCGTCAGCCTTTAGTGTCGGCGACCGCGTCTTCCACCAGAAATTCGGCAACGGCAACATTTCCAACATCGAAGGCAACAAGCTGACCATCGACTTCGACAAGGCCGGCCAGAAACGCGTGCTCGACGGGTTCGTCGCGGCGGTGTGAGCGCCCGCTTGTCCTGTTGTCCTACAAGCGACCACATTGTTGTAGTCTGGCGGAGCCCTCCCCGCCTCGTCATCCACGGGCGGAGCAAGGAGCGTAGCGACGCAGCGTAGACCCGAGGATCCATCCCGCGTCTTCAACGCGTTGCCACGGTGCGGAATCCTGCGCAGCTGCACTCCAAGGTCGCGGAATGGATTCCAGGGTCTACGCGACGGAGCTTCGCTCCTGCTCCGCCCTAGAATGACGAAGCGACGGGCGTCTGCCCAGTCGTCGGGGCATGCGGTCCGCAACATGAGCGTCCCCGTCAATTTAGCCCGCCCCTCACCTGTACCGCGCCTGGTTCCACTTGTGCCCCAGCAGCGACAGGATGATGATCAGCCCGTTGAAGAACTGGACGTAGAAGCCGCTCAGGCCCGCCGCCACGACGCCGGTCTGGATGAACGACACGGTGACCGCGCCGATCGCTCCACCGGCAACCGTACCGATGCCGCCCCAGGTCGGCGTGCCGCCGACGAACACCGAAGCCAGCACCGGCAAGAGATAGCCGTCGCCCGCGGTCGGCCACCAGGTGAAGTTGATCATCACCGAAAACGTGCCGGCGATCGCGGCCCCGATGCCGGTGAAGATGAACACTTTCACCCGCACACGCTTGACGTCGATGCCCATCTGCTGGGCGCTGTCGGGGTTGTCGCCGACGACCCTCACCTGCGCGCCGAAGCGGTGCCGGTTGTAGAGCATTGCCGACAAAATGACGAAGGCGAGTGCCCAGAAGACCTGTACCGGAAAACCCCACACCTGACCGGAGAAGATGGTGTACGCCCAGCTGTCGCTGAGACCGGTCAATGCCGTCGATCTGCCCTCGTTGATGATCTGGATCAGTCCCCGCAGCAGGAAATTCATGCCGAGGGTGGCGATCAGCGACGACAGCCCGCCATAAACGACCAGGGATCCGACGAGAAAGCCGAGCAGCGTGCCGGTGAGAATCGCCGCTGCGATGCCGAGAAACGGATCGTAGCCGGCCTGCACCACCAGCGCGAACACCCAGGAGGCAAAGCCCATGGTTGCGGGAAACGACAGGTCGATCTCGCCGCAGGTGACGACGAAGACCAGCGGCACCACCACGAACAGGGCAACCGGCAGCGTGGTCAGCACGGATCTGTAGAGATACCAGGTGGTGAACACGGTCGGGTTGGCGATCAGGAACGCCGCCATCATGATGATGAACACGGCGAGCGTGCCGAGCGCTGCGCGGTTGTCGATGACGAAACCGCGCAGCCAATGGTCGGACGGGTGCTTCCACTCAGGCCGGGCTGCCTTGCCGCCGAGCGGGCTCTGCAGATCGGGTTCCATGGTCTTGCTCATCGTGCTGCCCTCTCCGCGTCGCCGGCCTCGTGCAGCCCCGGCAATCCTCCGGGATGCGCAACGTCTTCCATGAAATTGATCAGCTCTTCGGCCGACTTGACCTCGGTGCGATCGGCGGTCAGCGCCACCTTGCCGCGGTCAATCACCACGAAGCGGTCGGCGATGTCGAAGACATGGTGGATGTTGTGGCCGATGAACAGGATCGAACGGCCGCTCGCCCGCACCTGGCGCACGAAATGGAAGACCTTGGCGGTCTCGGTCAGCGACAGCGCCGTCGTCGGCTCGTCGAGGATGATCAGCTCGGCCTGCTTGTAGATGGCGCGCGCGATCGCCACGCCCTGGCGTTCGCCGCCGGAGAGCTGGCCGACGATCGAATGCGGCGTGAACACTTTCGAGGTAAAGCCGATCTCGCGCATCAGCCGGCTCGCCTCCTCTATCTCTTTATTGACCTTCAGAAAGCCCATGAAGCCGGTGAGTTCGCGGCCCATGAAGATGTTGCGCACGATGGTCTGCTGCACGGCCAGCGCCCGGTCCTGGAAGACCGTCTCGATGCCGGCGTCGCGCGAGCGTGCCGCACTCCAGCCGGTCACCGGCTTGCCGCGCACCAGGATCTCGCCGCTGGTCGGCTTGACGACGCCGGACAGGATCTTGATCAGCGTCGATTTGCCGGCGCCATTGTCACCGATCAAGCCAACCACCTCGCCGCGGTCGACCGAGAGATTGACCCCGCCCAGCGCATAGACCTGGCCATAGGATTTGCTGATGTCGCGCAGTTCGATGATGCGTTCGGCCATGGCGATCCTCGCTCCTGTGGTATCATCCCGGCCTGGTGCCGGCGGTCCTGCCGGCCGGGCTTGCGCCCAGCCGGCAGTTTGGGAGGTCAGCGCAGCGCCTGCTTGGCGAGCTCGGCGACGATCTCGTAATTCTGCGGCGTGACGAAGCCGGCGCCAGTGTCGACATTCATCGGCGCCAGGCCCAGCACCACCTGCTGGCAAAGGCTGAGGATCGGCAGATAGCCTTGCAGAAACGGCTGCTGATCGGCCGTCAGTTGCACCCAGCCGCCCTTGAACGCCTCGACGATCTGCGGGCTGGTGTCGAAGCCGAAATTGAAGATGTCGCCGGGCTTGCGCCCCGCCGCCTGCATGTAGGTGGCGACGTTGCCCAGCATCTGGCCGCCGGGATAGCCGACCGCCTTGACGTCGGGATTGTTGAGCAGGGCCGCGGTGATCACCGGTATCGCCAGATTGGGGTCGGACGCCCATTCGCCGCTCGGCGGCGACGACAGCTGGATGACCTCGACGCCTGCTTCCTTGAGTGCTGCCACCGTGCCGCGCTCGCGCGCGCCGCGGGCCTCGTTCTCGAACGGGCCGATCATGATCGCCTTGTCGCCGGACTTGAGATTGCCGAGCTTGAACGCTTCGACGCCGAGCGCGCGGCCCTGCTGCTCCTGCTGGGCGCCGACATAGCCGCCGCCGAACGCAGCCACCACCGTCGGCACCGGCACGTTCTGGTACATCATCTTGATGCCGTCCTTGTGCGCCTGTTCGGCCAGCGGCATGATCGCGGCGTCGCCGGGATGGCCCATCATGGCAATGCCGTTGGGCTTCACGGCGACGGCCTCGCGCAATTGCTGAACCATCTTCTCGACGTCCCACTGCGAGAAGATGTAGTCGACCTTGGGTCCGAGATCGGACGCCGCCTGCTTGGCGCCATTGTAGACGATGGTGCCGAAAGCGTCGCCCTCGGCGCCGCCGACGAAAAAGCGGATGTGGACATCCTTGCACCACTGGGCGTCGAGCGCCTGCGCCGGCAGAGTGGAGATGGCAGCGCACAGCGCCGTGGCGGCGGCCACGACGGTCGAGCGCAGAAGTGTCGTTCTCATTGCGATGCTCATGCACGTTCCTCCCTTTTGTCCTCGGTGAGCCGAGGGGTTTCGTCGTTCGCCTGTCGGCAGTGCTTGTCGGCAGTGCTTGGCAATCTGTCAGGCCGGCTCCTCCCACCGGCCCTCGGTCACGCTGGGTTCGGCAGGTAGGTCGCTCCTCCCCGGCATTGCTTGAGGTATTCCAGCCCGCGCACCTGACCTGTGATTTCGAGGTCGCCGCGATAGACCGGGTCATGCCAGCCCTCGATGTCGATGGCGCCCTTGTAACCGGCCAGCCGCAATTCGCTGATCACCCGCGTCCAGTCGCTGTCGCCAAACCCGGGTGTGCGCATCTGCACGAAGGGCAGCTTGCCGAACACGCCGTGCTCGCGGATCACATCCCAGCGCACCGTCGCGTCCTTGCCGTGGACATGGAAGATGCGCGGCGCCCATTTGCGGATCTGCGGCATCGGGTCGATGAGGTAGACAAGCTGATGGCAGGGCTCCCATTCCAGGCCGAGATTGTCGTCGGGCAATTCGTTGAACATCAGCTCCCAGGCGTCCGGATTGTGGGCGATGTTCCAGTCACCGGCGGCCCAGTTGCCGTCCATGGCGCAATTTTCGAAGGCAATGCGCACGCCCTTGTCGGCGGCGCGTTTGGCCAGTGGTCCCCAGACCTCACGGAAGCGCGGCAGGCTGTCGGTCAGCTTCTTGCCGCGAAGGCGGCCGGTGAAGCCGCTGACCGTCGAGGCGCCGAACAGATGCGCATTGTCGATGACGGTTTCCCATGCCGCGAGCACGCCGCGATCGACCTCGCCATCCTCCAGCGGATTGCCGAACACGCCGATCGACGACACGGCGACATCGGCATCGCCGATCGCCTCGCGGATCTCGCCGGCGAGCCGCGCCAAATCCTTGCCGCCCAGCGTCTGCCAGAAGAAGGGCTGGATGCTCTCGAAGCCGAGCGGCAGAATCTCTTTGATGTAGGCGGCCGGGTCTTCGAGATTGGCCCGCACCATGGTGCCGATCCGGATGTCGAGAAGCGGGTTTGGCATCATGATGCTTCCTGTGTGATTGCGACGCGCCGTCCGGTCTCGGCGCTTTCGATGGCGCCAAAAACCATGGCCAGGCTTTTGATGTTGTCGCTGCCACGGGTTTCCGGCTCGCTGCCGGTCTCGATGGCGTGGATGAAATCCTTGATGATGCCGAGATGACCGCCGATGCGGTCGGCGGGATCGAGCGGCGGCACTGTGATGGGTTGGGTCAGGTCGAACAGGCCGTCGCGGACCGACAACACAACCTCGGCCTTCAGCCCGTCCTCGCCATCCCAGACCAGGCTGCCGTGCTCGGCGACGATGCGCCATGTGCTCTCCCAGCTGGTGCGAAAGCCCGCCGCGCACCAGGAACCGGCATAGGTGAAGCGCTTGCCGGCGCCAAGATCGAAGATAGCGCTGGCCGACGATCCCTGCCGGTACCAGGAATTGGCCGGCTCCCATTCCTGGCAAAAGACACCGGCGGGATCGCCTGCGACCATGTAGCGGGCGGCGTCGAATGTGTGGATCGCCATGTCGAGCAAGAGCACATGGGCCATCTCCTCGCGAAAGCCGCCGAAATGCGGCGCGACGAAGAAATCGGCATGGATGCTGGTTGGCTTGCCGATGGCGCCGGAGTCGAGAAAGCGCCTGATGCGCCGGACATTGGCGACGTAGCGGCGGTTCTGCACGACCGCATGGATACGCCCCGCGTCACGTGCCGCATCGACGATGGCGCGCGCATTTTCTGGAGTATCGGCCAGCGGCTTTTCCGTCAGCAGATGGCAATTATGGGCAAAGGCGGCAAAGGCGACATCACGCCGGGCGGCTGGAACCACGACATCGAACACCGCGTCGGGCCTGGTCTGGTCGAGAACCTGATCGAGGCTGGTGCCGATGACGGCGCGATCGAGCCCGTATTCGCGTGCCCTCGCCCGCGCCCGTTCGGCGTCGAGATCGACAAGTCCGACAATGGCCAACCCGCCGATCTGCCTCGCGGCATCGAGCCAGGCCTTGCTCATCGCACCACAGCCGACGAGGACGGCATTCATCATCCGGCATTCCTCCCGTCCGGTCCCTCCAGACCGAATGTCACGGCATTTCCGGCATCACCGTAAACGCTTTTCCGTAAACGTTTACGAGAACACACCCGATGGCGTAGAATGTCAATCGGCTGCCAGCGAGAATCATCCCGAAGCCTTGGCCTGGGCGGCAGCCGGTGCTAGCCAAGACAGGGGGAGAACTGTCCTTGGCGTCCAGCATCCATGACCTCGCGCGTCACCTGAACATTTCGATCGGCACCGTGTCGCGGGCGTTGAACGGCCGCGCCGACGTCAATGCCGACACCCGCCAGCGCGTGCTCGCCGCCGCCAAGCAATTGAACTATTCGCCCAACCAGTCCGGCCGCAGCCTGCGGCAAGGCACCACCCATTCGATCGCCTTCATGCTGCAGCCGCATCCGGGCGACCAGCAATATGGCGAACCGTTCTTCATCCCGTTCCTGATCGGTCTGCAAGGCCGGCTTGCCGAGTATGGCCTGGATTTGATGGTCGTCATGGGTGAGCCCGGTCAATATCAGCAGGACAGGCTGCGCCGCGTGGTTGAGACGCGCCGGGCCGACGCGGTCGTGTTGGCCAACACACGGCGGGAAGACGATCGGATCAACTATCTCAGCAAGGCCGGCTTTCCCTTCGCCACGCTTGGCCGAAGTCAATCCGGCGACGACACCTATCCTTCGCTCGATATCGATTTCGAGAGGGCGGGTGATGAAGCCGTCGACCGGCTGGTCGCGCGCGGCCACCGCCGCATTGCCGCCATCCGCCCTTCGCTTGATCTCAACTTCGGCTACCTGTTCCTCGACGGCTACCGCAAGGCGCTGAAGCGGCATGGTATCGAAGTCGACCCCGGCCTGATCGCCGACGGCTTCATCAACGAGGCCGGAGGCTACCAGGTGACGCCGCGCGTGATGCTCTCCAAGGACCGGCCCACAGCCATCATCTTCAACAATGACGCAATGGCGCTCGGCGGCTGCAAAGCACTGGCCGAGATGGGCATCAGGCCCGGCCACGACATCGCGGTGATCGTCATCGTCGACACGCCGCTCTGCCGTTATTTCTCGCCGGCGCTGACCGCCTTCCGTCCGTCGCTGGAGCCGATGGGCCGGCGGCTGGCCGAAATGTTGCTGGCCTCGCTTCCCGCCTTTGCCGGCCCGGAAGGTCCGCGCATCATCCGCGAAGTCTGGCCGCTGGAGCTGATCGCGCGCGACAGCGATTGATAGTGCGTCTCTCCCTTCTCCCACAAGGGAGAAGGGAGAGGCCCGCTCTGTCACGCAAGTATCATGTTCGCGTCCTAGACCGCTTTGCGAGAGGGCGACATCGTCGATGCGATGCGGTGGCCCCTTTGCGCCGCTCAAGGCTTGTCACAAAGAGGATCTCCATGAAAATCTCGCACCGAACCGTGTCGCTCGGCGCCGCATTGGCGCTGTTTACCGCCCTGACCCCTGCCCTTGCCGACAGCACAGCCACCGTTGGTGGCTTCGTCAACAAGGGCCTGGTCGGCGTCGGCCGCATCCCGGCCGATCAGAAGGACAAGTTCGGCGAGACCTTCGGCTCCGGCTCCGGCATGTCGATCGACGCCGCAAGCTGGACCCGTGGCGCGGACGGCTACAAGGGCTCGCTCTGGTTGCTGCCGGACCGTGGCTACAATGTCGTCGGCACCACCGATTACCGGCCGCGCCTCAACACTATTCGCATCGAGTTCACGCCGGTAGCACTAGGCGCCACGCCCACCTCCGGCCAGGAACAGACAGGCGTCAAGGCGACGCTTGCCGATTCCCTGCTCCTCACCGACGACAAGGGCGCTGACGCCACCGGCCTCGATCCGCTCAACGGCGTGCGCGCGGCCAATGGCGACCTGCCGATCCTGCCCGAGGCCAATGGCAAGCTGGCGCTCGACAATGAGGCGATCGCGCGGCTGCCCGACGGCACCATGTTCATCTCTGACGAATACGGCCCCAACATCTACCGCTTCTCGGCCGACGGCCATCTGTTGTCGGCAACGCAGCCGCCGGCCGCTTTGGTGCCGATGCGCAAGGGCGCGCCGAACTTCGCCTCCGACAATCCAGGCCCCGGTGCAGCCGAACCCGATCCGAAGGATCCCGAAACCGGCCGCCAGAACAACCAGGGTCTCGAAGGCATGGCGCTGACGCCGGACGGCAAGTCGCTGATCGCCGTGCTGCAATCGGCGCCCCGCCAGGATGGCGGCGATTCGCCCGCGACGCGCCAAAACACCCGCGCGCTGGTCTATGACGCCTCCGACCCGGCCCATCTCAAGCTGGTGCATGAATATGCCGTGCCGCTGCCGGTGTTCAAGGACGCCAAGGACAAGACCAAGGTCGCCGCGCAGAGCGAGATCGCGGCGCTGTCCGACAAGACCTTCCTGATGCTGGCGCGCGACAGCGGAAACGGCCAGGGGGTGAAGGGCGATACTTCGCTGCTGCGCCAGATTTTCGTCGTCGACGTCTCTGGCGCCACCGACATTGCCGGCGGCGCCTTCGATGCCGCCGACAAGCCGCTGGCGCCCAAGGGCGTGCTCGACCCCTCGGTGACCCCGGCCAAGCTGACGCCGTTCATCGACATCAACGACAACAAGGAACTCGGCCGTTTCGGCCTGCATGACGGCAAGCCCAACGACAAGAACAATCTGTCGGAGAAGTGGGAAGCAATGTCGGTGGTCAGCGTGCTCGATCCGGCGCTGCCCGACGACTATTTCCTGTTCGTCGGCAACGATAACGACTTTCTCACCCAGGACGGTTTTCAGGTCGGCGCGCCCTACAAGGCCGAAGACGGCGCCGATGTCGACACCATGTTCCTGGTCTATCAGGTCACGCTTCCGGGCCTCGCCAAGAAGTAGTCGTATACAAAAAAGCGGACGCGCCCGGCGCGTCCACCTCTACCGTTTGTCGGCAATCAGCGATGCCGTGACGGCACCTATTTCAAAATCTCCGCATCCCTTGGCACGCCGGCATCGATCGGCTCGGCGGTCCGGCTCGACACAGCCATGATCTTGCCCGCGGCCGACAGGTTCGGGCGCACATAGACCTGGGCTACGCCGTTGACCCGGCTGTAGAGGTCGATGATGTCCTGGTTCATGAAGCGCACGCAGCCTGACGACGCGTTCTTGCCGATGGAATCCCATTCCGGCGTGCCGTGCAGCCGGTACATCGTGTCCTTGCCGTCGCGGAACAGATAGAGCGCGCGCGCACCGAGCGGGCTCTGCGGTCCGGGCGGCATGCCGTCCTTGTATTTCGCCAGTTCCGGCCGGCGCTGGATCATTTCGGGCGGCGGCGTCCACACCGGCCATTTCTTGCGCGCCTGGATCACGGCGCTGCCGGTCCAGCCAAACCCGGCCTTGCCGAGGCTGACGCCATAGCGCATTGCCTTGCCGCCGTCGCGCACCAGATAGAGAAAATGCTCGGATGTATCGACGACGATCGTGCCGGGTTTTTCGCCGGTCGGATCGTCCACGATCTGGCGCACGAATTTCGGATCGAGCTTGGCGACGGGGATTGCCGGCAATGAAAAGCCCTCATCGACGCGCGCCGAATACATGGTGGCGGCATCGCCCAGAGCCGGTTCGGGCGCCGGAGCGGGCGTTGGCGGCACCACGACGTCGGTCGTGGTGCAGGCTGAAAGCGCCATGGAAGCGGCACCCAAAGCGGATATTCCAAGAAACGCGCGCCGGTTCAGGCGCTCGGAAAAAAGCGGATTGTCGGACATGATCCCCCCAGCCTATTCATCATATCCAACAGGATATGCGACCCCACGCGGCGACGACCCATATCCCATTCCGAATGTTTTGAGAACTGATTAGCTTGAAGCCGCCAGGTGGCATGTTCCAATGCCGCATCGACCTTGTCCGTTAAATCGGCGATCATTGCCGGGCGGACTTTGAGATGAACCTTCGCCGAACAGCCCATGGACGAAAAAATACCACCGCGCCGGCGCACCGGCGACCTGACCAGCGGCCCGATTCCGCGCACGCTGCTTTTGTTCGCTCTGCCGGTGCTCGGCTCCAATGTGCTGCAGTCGCTCAACGGTTCGATCAACGCTGTCTGGGTCGGCCGCTTCCTCGGTGAATCGGCGCTGACCGCCACCTCCAACGCCAATCTGGTTCTGTTCCTGATTCTTGGCACCGTATTCGGCATCGGCATGGCCGCGACCATCCTGGTGGCGCAATCGGTCGGCGCCCGCGACCTGCCCGAGGCGCGGCGCATCGTCGGCACCAGCGCCAGCTTCTTCTTCCTCGTCTCGGCTATCTTCGCCGTCTGCGGCTGGATCTGGGTCGACGCCATCCTCAACACACTGGGCACCCCGCCCGATGCGCTGCCGCTGGCGCGCTCCTATCTGCGTATCATCTTCGTCGCCGTGCCGATGATGAATCTTCTGTCCTTCGTCATGACGGTGCTGCGCGGTGCGGGTGATTCGCGCACGCCATTCTTCTTCATGGCGCTCGCCGTCGTGCTCGACATCATCCTCAATCCGCTGCTCATTCGCGGCATCGGCCCCTTCCCCGAACTCGGCATCGCCGGCTCCGCCACCTCGACGCTGATCGGCCAGACAGTGAGCGTGATCGCCATCCTCGTCGTGCTTTATGCCAGAAAGCATCCGCTGCGGCTCGCCGGCGCCAACCTCGCTCTGCTGCGGCCGGATCCGGCGCTGCTCAGGATCGTCGTCTTCAAGGGCGTGCCGATGGGCCTGCAGATGATCGTCATTTCGGCGGCGGCGCTGACCGTCATGGGCATCGTCAACTCCTACGGCTCGCAGGTCGCCGCCGCCTACGGCATCGCGGCGCAGCTGTGGACCTATATCCAGATGCCTGCACTGGCGATCGGAGCCGCAGTCTCGTCGATGGCGGCCCAGAATGTCGGCGCCGGGCGCTGGGACCGCATCGGTCGCATCGCGGCGTCCGGCGTCGGCTTCAACCTGGTGCTCACCGGCGCCCTGGTGGCGCTGCTGTTCCTCTTCGACAGGCCGGTGCTCGGCCTGTTCCTTAGCCGCGACAGCACCGCAATCGACATTGCAGCCCACATCAACAAGGTGGCGTCCTGGTCGTTCATCCTGTTCGGCGTCACCATCGTGCTGTTCGCCACCGTGCGCGCCACCGGTGCCGTGATGCCGCCGCTGATCATTCTGGTGATTTCCGTGCTGGTCGTGCGTACCGGCTTTGCCTACTTCTTCAGGAGCTACATCGGCGAGGAAGCGCTGTGGTGGAGTTTTCCGGCGGGATCGATCACCTCGCTGGTGCTGGCCGCCGCCTATTATCGCTTCGGCCGCTGGCGCACCATGCACATGATCGAGGACCGGCCGGCCGCCGGCGAGCCGCCCGACACCGGCCTCGGCATCCCGCGCGGACGGGCAAACATGGCGCCCGAGACGCCAAACGGGTGAGGCTCAGCGCGCGTATTTGACGCCGAACCCCAGCGCTACGACAGAGAACAGCGTGATCATGCCGGCGAAGGCCAGGCTTGCCGTCGTCGGAGTGGCCCAACTCGACAGCAGCCCAATGCCGATCACCGGCAGCGCATTGCCGCAGAAGCAGCAGATGAAGAACGCCGACACCAATTCGGCGCGACGCTCGGCAGGTGCGATCTGGTTCACCACCTGCAGGCCGCCGCGATAGCCGAGCGCCGCCGCCACGCCGCACACAGCGGTGGCGGCAACCATCAGGGACATCGACGCGAAAAACTGAGCAGCAACCATCAGCCCTACGGCCGGGATCATCAGCGCCAGCGCGGCCAGCGTGCCGGCGCGGCTGGACAGTCGGGTCGTGGCCAGAATGGTCGCGGCCGCAACGATCGACAGTTCAAAGAACAGCGCGCCGGCCTCGGCATGGTTGGCCACATGCAGTTGCTGCGCCAGGATGCTCGGCGCCAGGGCTGCATAGAAGCCGACCAGCGCCATGGCGCCGAAACCGGTGACCGCCGGCGCCACGAAGGCAGCGCGGATATCGCTCGGCACCGATAGCCGTGGCCGCAACGAAACGTCGGTCAGCCTGCCCGGCCGGGACACGGTTTCGCGGGTACGCCAGATCAGCAGCGTCACCACCACCAGCAAGGCAAGATAGACCGCAAACGTTAGTCTCAACGGCCAGGGTGCATATTCGGCGAGCAGGCCCGATGCCAGCGCGCCGAGGCCAAGGCCAACGAAGTTGGTGCTGGTGGCGATGATTGCCGCGCGCGATTTGTCCTTGCCTTCGATCAATTCGGCAAGCCAGGCCGTGCCGGTTCCCGCGCCGACGCCGATGCCAAGGCCGCTCAATATGCGGGCGACATCGAGCCATGCGACATTCTCGGCCAGCAGGAACACCACCGCGCTGACCACCGCTATGGCCATCGACGCCAGCGCCGCAGGACGGCGGCCAATGCCGTCGGACAAGCGCCCGAACATCAGCAATGCGCCGAGATTGCCGACGACATAGACGGCGTAGACCAGCGTCAGCGTGATCTGCGAGAAACCGAAGGCCTGCTTGTAGATGACGTAAAGCGGCGTCAGCACCGTGCTGCCGGCGAACAGCGCGGCGATCATGGCGGCAACCGCGGCCATCGCGGGCCGGCCATCGAGTCCGTTGTCGCGCGTCGTGGTCTCGGCATAGCTGGTCATGGCAACCTCCAACCAATCGCCCAACGCCCAATTGCGCCCCAACGTCCATGTAAGGATGGCCGTTCCACGCGCCGAACTTCATCCTGACAACCTTGTCAGGATGGTCTTGCCCGAAGTCCTCGCTTAACGTCTTTCCATCGAGAGGGAGAATTTATGGGAAAAGGTAGAGTCGAGGCATTCACCGATGGGGTGGTCGCCATCATCATCACCATCATGGTGCTGGAGCTGAAAGTGCCGCATGGCGAGGATTTTTCAGCGCTTCTGCCGCTGTGGCCGATCTTTTTCAGCTATGTCTTGTCGTTCATCAATGTCGGCATCTACTGGAACAATCTGCACAACATGTTCCACACCGTCCAAAGGGTCGACGGCCGCGTGCTGTGGGCCAACCTCAACCTTCTGTTCTGGTTGTCGCTGATGCCGGCAACGACGGCCTTCATGGGCGAGAACCATTTCGCGCCGGTCCCCGTCGCCGTCTATGGCATCGACCTGGTGCTGTGCGCGGTCGCCTACACCTTTCTCGCCACCAAGCTGCACCATTTGCACGGCAACGACACCGCCTTCGCCAAGGCGCTGGGCAATGACCGCAAGGGCAAGATCTCGGTGGCCCTCTACGCCGCCGCCGTCCCGCTTGCCTTCGTCAACCAATGGATCGGCGTTGCGATCTTCGTGCTGGTGGCCGCCGTCTGGTTCGTGCCGGACACGCGTTTTTCGCGGGTGCTGGAAAAGTAGCGTAGGACGCCTCTACTTGCGCATCGCCTTCAGCTTTTCGGCAACCGACGCCGCAAGGTCGGCATAGCGCTCCTCCAGCCGCTCGGCCGCCTTGATGATCGAAAAATCATGGCCGAATTTTTCCAGCGCCATGCGCAATTTCTCAACGAACTCGGCCTGTTTTTCGAGTGCCGAAAACAAGGTCTTCACCTGCGCTTCGCTTATGTCCGGATTGGCAAGCATCTGTGGCACCTCGCGGCCCATCTGGTCGCCGGTGGCGGTCTGCTCCTTCAGGATCGCAACCCAGTCGGTCAATCGGCAGTCTCCTGTTCGGCCGCAGCATGCACGGCCGCCGTTGATGCGGTCAACCCGAACACGCGGGACGGCCTTGCACGATGCGCGTCCCGCGCTAAGTTCGGCGCCACCCGAACCCTAGGAAAAAGATCATGAACTCCGACGCCGAAATCCAATCCGCTTTGCCCGCCCTCAGCCGAGGCAACGTCGCCGTCATCACCGGGGGCGCCAGCGGCATCGGGCTTGCCGCTGCCAAAAGGCTGGCGGCTATGGGCATGAGACTGGTGCTGGCCGACATTGGCGGCGCGCGCCTCGATGCGGCCCGCCAGGCAGTCGCCGCGATCACCGGCGAGAATGCCGTGCTTGCCGTCGCCACCGACGTTTCGAAGGCCGACGAACTCGGCCGGCTGGCGGAAAAGACGCATACCGCTTTCGGCGCCGTATCGCTGCTGATGAACAATGCCGGCGTCGGCAACAATCCGGGAAAACCGTGGGAGAACGGCGACGCCTGGAAGCGGCTGATCGACATCAATTTCTGGGGTGTCGTACATGGCGTCGAGGCCTTCGCTCCGGCCATGCTGGCCTCCGGAGAGCCTGGCCTGATCATCAACACCGGCTCCAAGCAAGGCATCACCACGCCACCGGGCAATCTCGCCTACAACGTCTCCAAATCGGCATTGAAGACGTTCGCCGAAGGCCTGGCGCACGCATTGCGCAACGAGCCGGGCGCGAAGGTCGCGGCGCATCTTCTCATTCCCGGCTTCACCTTCACCGGCCTCACCGAAGGAGCGGTCGAAAAACCGGCTGGCGCCTGGACCGGCGAGCAGGTGGTCGACTTCATGCTGGCTTCGCTGGCGCGTGGGGACTTCTACATCCTGTGCCCCGACAATGAGGTGATGCGGCCGACCGATGAAAAGCGCATGGCCTGGGCGATCGGCGACATCATCGAGAACCGGCCTGCTCTCTCGCGCTGGCACCCCGACCATAAGGACGCTTTCGCGGCCTTTATGGGAAACTGATCGTCGAACTCAGCCAAAGCCGAGACTCAGGCGGGCGCGCGTTTTTTCGCGGTGCGCTTTTGCGAGACGGCCTTCTTGGCCGCGAGTTCGGCGAGCTCGTGGTCATGGCGTTTTGCCGCCCGCTCGCATTTGTCTCTGATCTCCTCGACCTCGGATTCGGTCAGGTGCTCGATGCCGATGAAATGATTGTGGCCCTCGCTGACGCGGATCAGTTCGTCGAGCTTGGCCTGAACCGCGGCACCGTCGCGGTTCTGGGTGTTCTGGATCAGGAACACCATCAGGAAGGTGATGATCGTCGTTCCCGTGTTGATGACGAGCTGCCACGTATCGGAGAAGCCGAAGAATGGCCCGCTTACCGCCCAGACGATAACGATGGCGCAACAGGCGATGAAAGTCGGCGGCAGGCCCGCCAAGTGCGAAACGGTGTTGGCGATTCTGGTAAACAGCTTTTCGATCATTCACATCCTCAACCGTTCAAAGCGCGACGAGCTGACCAAGGCCGCATTCATCGCTCCAACAATAAACAACCGGCAGCCGCTTCCGGTTCCCTGTCGCAGAGGGCATCGCTGATGCAATTGTATGCACGCCAAAGGCGCAGCGCCGTGAAAAGCCGCCTTATCGGTTTGTTGCCATTAGTCACCATGCAGGCCAAAAAACCTGTTCCGTCCGCTTCACGCGGATTTGTCTCCAAGCCCCTTCCGCTGCGCCACCCCCGCATGGCGGAAGGGGTTCGTTGCGTTGCCGCAGACCGGCGGAACTCTTCCCGACACGTGCCGTTCAGAATTTTGGCGCCAGGATTTCGGCCAGCCAGTCGATGAAACCGCGCACGCGCGGCGAGCTCTCAGGAATGCTCTTGCTCCCAGCGATCGAGGAAATCCTCAATCGGCAAAGCCTGCATGTCGGGAACCGCTTTGGCGAGTTTCTCCGGCGGCCAGTCCCACCAGGCAAGGCTTTCGATCCGCGCCGCGATCTCGGAGGGAAAGCGCATGCGCAACGGCTTCGCCGGTACGCCGGCGACGATTGCGTAGGCCGGTACATTCCGCGTCACCACCGCATTGGCGCCGACGATGGCGCCATTGCCGATGCTGATGCCGGGCATGATGACGGCGCCATGGCCGATCCAGACATCGTTGCCGATGCTGACCGCCTTGGCCTGCCGCCGCGCGCGGAACGCCACGTCGACGCCAAGCCAGCGGAAATACTCGTTCGGCCGGTAGCTGAGCTTGTGCTGCGTGATCCGCTCGATCGGATGCTCCAACGCATTGATGCGGCTGTTGGCGGCGATCGAGCAGAATTTTCCGATCGTCGTGTAGATCGCCTCGGCGTGGCGCTCGAAATAGGAGAAATCGCCGACATTGACCTCGCGCAGCACCACCCGTTCGCCGATCGAGGCATAGCGGCCAAGCTTGCACGCTTTCAGCTCCGCGGTCGGATGGATGCGCGGCTCCGGATCTTTCAGGACGAGGTTTTCGGTACGGTCCATGCGGCGGATTTACCCCCGCGCAATTGCAGAAGCAATTGTCGCGTCGCGATCGGACCCGCAGGCGGGTGGATCGTGCGTCGGCTCCGACCGGCTATTTCGGCTTGCCGCCGGTCCACACCACGTTCTGGCCGAACAGCGGCACGGTCGTCACCGACATTTTCGCCGAGCCGTCCTGTACCTGGCGCGAATGCGAGAGATAGATCAGCGTCTCGTTCTTCTTGTCGTAGATGCGGTTCACCACCTGCTTCTTCCAGATCAGGCTGATGCCTTGCTTGAATACCTCTTCGCCGCCCTCGCTCATGTCGATGTCGCCGATGGTTATCGGTCCGGTCTGGCGGCAGGAGATCGAGGAATCCGATGGATCCTCGAACCAGTTGCCCTTGTGCAAGCGGTCGATGACGCTGCGGTCGAAATAGGAGACATGGCAGGTCACGCCGTCGATCTTGGGGTCCTTGATCGCCTCGACGATGATGTCGTTGCCGACCCAATCGACGCCGACCTTGCCGACCTCCTCTGCCGCGGCGGCACCGGCGCCAAGGGCAATGCATGCGGCCAGCGCGCCGCCGATCAGTTTCTGCCCAATCCGTCTCTGCCCAGTCCGTCTTTGCAAGGGAGCCTCCTCAGGTTCGGTTTGCCGGTCTCAGGTGGGATAAGGGCCAGCTGTTTGCAAGGTAGCGTCCAGCCCGGTTGCGGCAACGCGGCATCTTTGCCTTGCTCCCTGCGACCGGCTAAGACTGCTCGCCAACAGGAGCGCCGATCCGGCGCTCGATTTCTGCGACGGACACTTCCTGATGATGCGTTCAATTCTGGTCGGCATTCTGGTTCTGATGGCGGCGGGCATCGGCTGGCTCACCTTTGACTTCTATCGCGGCCATTATGGTGGCGAGCCGTATGGTGCGCCATTCACGCTGGTCGACCAGAAAGGCGCGCCAATCACCGAAGCCGCCTTCAGGGGAAAACCCAGCATCGTCTTCTTCGGCTTCACCCATTGCCCGGAAGTCTGCCCGACCACTTTGTTCGAAATGGCCGGCTGGCTGAAGGCGCTGGGCGACGACGGCAAGAACCTCAACGCCTACTTCGTTACCGTCGATCCAGAGCGCGACACGCCGCCGGTGATGAACACTTACGTCAGCAATTTCTCCGACCGCATCGTCGGCATATCGGGCGATCCCGACAAGGTGCACGCCATGGCGAAGTCCTTCAACATCTACTGGAAGAAGGTCGACACCGGCGACGGCGATTACACGATGGACCACACCGCCTCCGCGCTGCTGCTCAACGCCAAGGGCGAGTTTTCGGGCACCATAGCCTATGGCGAAAGCGCCGATACCGCGATCGCCAAGCTGAAGCGGCTGGCGGCAGGCTAGGCATGATCCCGAAACGTGGATTCCGGTTTTCTCGGACAGAAAAGTGTTGTCCAGAGATCATGCTCAAACAAGAGACCAACTGATGGGTCAGACCAGGCTCCACTTCATCGCTGGGAAGATCGAGGCCGACCGCATCTTTGCCGCGCTCGAACCGGCTTTCGAGGATGAAGGCCTGCCGATCGCCGTGCTCGAAGTCGATGAAGACCGCGACATCTATGAGGTTTCGCTCTACACCGACGGCAATGTCGACGCGGTTGAGGCGCGGCTAAGGGACAGCCTTGCCGGACTGTCCCTGTCGAAGCCGATCGAGCGCGAGGTTTTGCCCGACATCGACTGGGTGGCGCGCTCGCTGGAGGGACTGAAGCCGGTGCGCGCCGGACGTTTCTTCGTCCATGGCGCGCATGACCGCCGGAAGCGCCACAGCGGCGAACTCGCCATCGAGATCGAGGCCGGCCTTGCCTTCGGCACCGGCCATCACGGCACCACGGCCGGCTGCCTCGAAATGCTGGAACGGGTCGTGCGCCGCGAACGTCCCAGGAATGCCCTCGACCTCGGCACCGGCAGCGCGGTGCTGGCAATCGCCGTCGCCAAACTGGCGCATATTCCGGTGCTGGCGACCGACATCGATCCGATCGCCGTCAGGGTCGCCGCCGCCAATGCCCGCCTCAACCACGTCAAGGCGCTGGTTGAAACGGTGACGGCGCCCGGCTTCCACCACCCGATCTTCGGCAAGCGCGCGCCTTTCGACCTCATCGTCGCCAACATATTGGCGCGGCCGCTGATGCGGCTGGCGCCTGAGATGGCCAGGCACATCAGCCTCGGCGGCTCGATCGTGTTGTCCGGCATCCTCGAGCGCCAATGCAATGCGGTGATCTCGGCCTATGTCGGCCAGAATTTCCGGCATGTCAGGACCTTGCATCGCGAAGGCTGGGTGACGATCCACCTGAAGCACTGAGACGCAACGCGCTTTGGACCAATCCGAGCCTGTTGCGATTGGCGAAAATCGATTCCGGTTTTCCGGGTCATGCGCTACGGTCGCGCCCGATACAGGAGGCATACCATGTTCCAGACCTTCGATTCCGCAGGCGACCCCAGCGTCGGCAAGCCGCGCGTGACGTTGCTGCGGCGATGGCTGGCGGATAATGGCCTCGACGGTTTCCTGGTGCCGCGCGCCGACGAGCACCAGGGCGAGTATGTCGCCGATCGCTCGGCGCGGCTGAAATGGTTGACCGGCTTCAGCGGCTCGGCGGGCGTAGCACTTGTGCAGCGTGACCGCGCCTTCATGTTCGTCGATGGCCGCTATACCTTGCAAGTGCGCCACGAGGTCGATCTCGACATTTTTGCGATCGAGAGTCTCGTCGACAACCCGCCGGCCTCCTGGATCAAGGACAATCTCGGCAAGGGCGCCAGGCTTGGCTTCGACCCGTGGCTGCACACGATCGCTGAGGTCAAGGCGCTGAAAACCTCGGCTGAGCAATCCGGCGCGACGCTGGTGCCGCTCGACAGGAACCCGATCGACATCATCTGGAAGGATCAGCCGGCGCCGCCCGTGGCGCCGGTCGAAATCCACCCGATCGGCTTTGCCGGGGAACTCGCCAAGGACAAGCTGGCGCGGCTGGTGGCGGCAATCGGCAAGGAGGGCGCGACGCACGCCGTGCTCACCGACCCCTCCTCGATCGCCTGGGCCTTCAACATCCGTGGCGGTGACGTGCCGCACACGCCGCTGGCGCTCGGCTTCGCGATCCCTGCCGCCGACGGCAAGCACCAGCTGTTCATGGACCAGCGCAAGTTTTCGCGCACGGTCGCCGCCTATCTCACCCAACTCGCCGATCTGCACGAGCCCGGCGAATTCGAGGCGGCGGTCGTTACCCTTGCCAAGGGCGGCGCCAAGATCGCGCTCGACCCGGTGCTGGCGGCGGAGAAGCTGAGAATGCTGGTCGAGGACAATGGCGGCGCATTTGTTTCAGCGGCCGATCCCGCCCGCATTCCGCGCGCCACCAAGAACCAGGCGGAAATCGCCGGCAGCCGCGCCGCGCACCGCCGAGACGGGGCGGCCGTGGCGAAACTGCTGTGCTGGCTGGAACGGCAAAAGCCGGGCACGCTCGACGAAATAACCGTTGTCACCAAGTTGGAGGAGGTGCGCCGGCAGACCGGCGAGGAAACGCAGATGCCGCTGCGCGACGTCTCCTTCGACACCATTTCAGGCAGCGGTCCGAACGGCGCCATCATGCACTACCGCGTGTCGCGCGCCACCAACCGCGAGCTGGCAAAGGGCGAGCTGTTCCTGCTCGATTCCGGCGCCCAGTATCAGGACGGCACCACCGATATCACCCGCACGGTGCCGATCGGCCAGCCGACCGAGGAGATGCGCGAGCGCTTCACACTGGTGCTGAAAGGTATGATCGGCATTTCCACTCTGCGCTTTCCCGCCGGCACGCGCGGCTCGGAAATCGACGCGGTGGCGCGCATGGCGCTGTGGAAGCATGGCTGCGACTTTGCCCACGGCACCGGCCATGGCGTCGGCTCCTATCTGGCGGTGCACGAAGGGCCGCAGCGCATCGCCCGCACCGGCACCGAAAAGCTGCTGGCCGGCATGATGCTGTCCAACGAGCCCGGCTATTACAAGGAAGGCTCCTACGGCATCCGCATCGAGAACCTGATCCTGGTGACACCGGCTGAACAGGTGGAGGGCGGCGACATCGCCATGCACGGTTTCGAGACGCTGACGCTGGCGCCGATCGATATCAGGCTGATCCGCACCGACCTGTTGACGCGCGAGGAGTTGCACTGGCTGGATACTTACCATGCCTGGGTGCTGGCCGAGATCGGCCCGATGCTCGACGGCGAGACGCTGGCTTGGCTGGAGAAAGCGACAGCGCCGCTGCCGCACGACGCCAAGATCTGAAATGAGCTTCTTTCTCCCCGTCACTATACGGGGAGGTGAGGAGCGGTCCGCGAAGCGGACGAAAAGCCAATTGCTTGGCTTTTCGAGTGACGAACGCCCGCCAGGGCAATGAGCGGCGGCGCCGACAGTTCGAAACTGTTCCGCGCGCAGGCGCCCTATGCCACAAACTGCCGCGCGAGGACCAGCACCACCGCCCCGGCCAGAAACATCGCCATCAGGCCGCCGCGCAGCGAGACCACAGCGGCGACGACCAGCGCCGCCCATTCCGCCGGTCCGGCGCTAAGTGCGGCGGGCGCCACCAGCGTCGTCAACACTGCGGCCGGCACGGCATTCAAACCCGCCTCGACGCGTGGATGGATGTGGTCGAAGCGCGAGATCACCAGATGGCCGCCGACGCGGGTGAGATAGGTGGCGATCGCGCCGGCAATGATGATCCACAAGTTCGCGCTCATCGTTTTGCCTCCACACCGCTATGGTGCGGCGGCAGGATGACGGCCAGAAGCACGCCTGCAACGGCGCCGATGGAGACGTGCCATGGCGATCCCACAGTTTTGTAGGCAATGATCGACGCCGCGGCGCTGGCGATCACCACCGGCAGCCACAGTGGCCGGTTGCGAAAGCCCATGACCAGCCCGAGGAAATAGATCGGCAGCAGGAAGTCGATGCCGAGCGCATGCGTGTCCGGGATCAGCTTGCCGAACACCGCGCCCAGCGCGCTCTCGATCCCCCAGAACACATAGACCGGCAGGCCAAGCCCCATGTACCAGGCAAAGCCAACGGTCTCGCCGGCTTCGGCCTTACGCTCGGCCACCGCGAATTGCGGATCGGTGAGCACGAAATAGCCCAGCGCTTGGCTGATAACCGGCCAGTGCGCGATTCGCCGGCCGATGCTGGCGGAGTAAAGCACGTGACGGAAGTTTACGGCGAAGATCGACAGCACGATCAGCCATGGCGCGACATGCTGGCCGAACAATTCGATGCCGACCATCTGGCTGGCGCCGCCGAAGATCAGCGCGCTCATCAAGAAAGCTTCGAGAACGGAAAAGCCGTTGTCGACGGCGATGGCGCCGAACAGCAGCCCAAATGGCGCCGCGGCGACAACCACCGGCATCGACAGCCGCACGCCGTCCCAGAAGTCGCTGGCCACGGAATTTTCGCTTAAGGTCTCTGCCGACATGTCACATTCCCATCTCGCGCTGCTATGTAGGAGCCGGCGTTTGAAAAGTCAGACGAATTCGCTTGAGCCAACAAATCAGCGAAACTGATGTTGTAAAAACAAATGAGGGGGTTCGGATGATCGCTTATGATTTCACCGGCAGGCACGCGGTCGTCACCGGCGCCGGTGGCGGTATGGGCGAGGCGATCTCGCTGGCGCTGCTCGAGGCCGGCGCCTCGGTCACCGCCATCGACGTCAAGCCGCGTCCGGCGTCGCTTGCCGCCTATGACGACCGGCTCACCTTTGCCCAGGGCGACCTCACCGACGCCGCCTTTGTCGAGCAGACCATCAACGCCGCGGGCCGCAAGCGCGGCGGCATCGATTATCTCGCCAATGTCGCAGGCGTGCTCTGGTTCGGCCGCGACAAGTCGGCCCTCGAGATGGACCTTGATGTCTGGGACCAGGTCTTCAACATCAATCTGAAATCCTTCGTCCACACCGCGCGGGCGGTGGTTCCGCATATGCGGGCCGGCGGACGCGGCGGCGCCATGGTGCACTTCTCCACCATCCAGTGGTATCGCGGCGATCCGACCCCGCAGGATGCCTACCAGGCATCGAAGGCCGGCGTCTGTGCGCTGTCGAAGTCGCTCGCCATGCAGTTGGCGGGCGATGGCATCCGCTCCAATTCGATCTGCCCGGGCATGGCGTTGACGCCGCTGCAGGCGCGCTGGGACACCGAGGAGAAACGCGCGGCCGTTGCCAATTATGCGCCGCTCGGCCGCATCGGCACGCCGCAGGACATGGCCAATGCCGCGCTCTTCCTGCTTTCCGATGCGGCAAGCTACATCACCGGCATCGAACTGGCAGTCGACGGTGGGCTTTTGATGCGGATGTAGCCGAGTAGCGCGCCGGGCTGATTTAGCTCCGCGGTGCCGTGCCCTGGATCGCCCTGCCCCAGTCAAGCAGCGGCTTGGCGCGCAAGGCGAAATCGACAAGCTCGTCGACCAGCGTCGGCGCGTGAATTCCAGCCGGATCGATCATGTGCTGGACATAGAAGTGCCGGTTGCGGATGGCGTCGACAAGATCGGGTTCGTTGACCTGTTCGAAGCCGCGCGGCGTGCGCTTCATGCGGCCCTCGGTTTCAAGTTCGAAGCCGTTTTTCTTCAGCGTTGAGAGCAGTTTTCGGAACTCGGCCGGCCGGGCGACGATCGCCTTGCGCATCGCCAGCAGCAGGGACGGCTCCGGATTCCACCAGGCGACATCGGCAAAGCAGCGGTCGATCCCGACATAGACGAAGAACACGCCCTGCTCCATCTTGGTGCCATCCGGCGACAGCATGGCCGACAAATGCTGGTTGTAGGGCCGCTTGTCCTTGGCGAAGCGCACGTCGCGGTTGATGCGAAACAGTGACTTCTTGCGGTCTCCGCGCAAGCCCAGACCCGCCGCCGCGAAGCGCTCGGTCAGCGTCTCGACCAGATCGCAGAACGGCTCATGCAACTCGCTGTCGTAAAGCGCGCGGTTTTCCTGGAACCATTCGCGGCTCTGGTGGAAGTCGAGCGCCTTGAGGAACGGTATGGCCTTTTGCCCGAACCCTTTGAACGAACCGGCGGTCATGCCTTGCCGACCCGTTGCAGCCATGTGTCCTCGTCGATGACTTCGACGCCGAGTTCGCTGGCCTGCTTCAGTTTGGAGCCAGCGCCCGGCCCGGCCACCAGCAGATCGGTCTTCGCCGACACCGAACCCGCCACCTTGGCGCCGAGCCGTTCGGCCATCGCCTTGGCTTCGGAGCGTGTCATCTTTTCCAGCGTGCCGGTGAAGACGATGGTCTTGCCGGCAACCTCGCTGTCGGTCGACACGGTGACGACATACGGCTTCGGCTTGACCTGTTCGAGCAGTCTGTCGAGCACGTCGTCATTGCGTTCATTGCCGAAGAAATCGCGCAACGCGTCGATCACCGTGTCGCCAATGCCGTTGATGGAGGGGAAGACGCTGTGCGGATCCTCAGCCGCCGCCGTTTCCTTGCCGACGCGGATCAGCTCCTCGATGGTCGAAAACGTCCGGGCAAGCACGGCCGCCGTCGTTTCGCCGATATGGCGGATGCCGAGTGCGAAGATGAAGCGGTCGAGCTCCGGCTCGCGGCGCGAATCGATGGCCGCGAACAGCTTGTCGAGGCCTTCATAATTGCGGTTCTCGACACCGCGCACATTCTTGCGCGCCTTGCCCGATGCCGCCTCGCGCTGCCTAGCCTGCTCCTCGCGCCGCTCGGCCAGCGCCCTGGTGACGGCCGGGCGGCGATCCCTGAGGGTGAAGATATCGGCGGCGGTCTTGACCAGTCCCGAATTGAAGAACAGGTCGATATTCTCGGCGCCCAGCCCCTCGATGTCGAGCGCGCCGCGCGACACGAAATGACGCAGCCGCTCCACGGCCTGCGCGGCGCAGATCAGCTCGCCGGTGCAGCGCCGGCGCGAATCCTCCTTGCCGGTCTTCTCGTTGATTTCGCGCGTCGCCGGCGAGCCGCAGACCGGACAAATGTGCGGGAATTCGTAAGGCACCGCATCAGCCGGCCGCTTGTCGACGACGACGCTGACGATCTGCGGAATGACATCGCCCGCCCGTTGTATGACAACCGTGTCACCGATGCGGACATCGATGCCGTCGCGAATCGGCAAGCCGTTGCTGTCAAAACCCTTGATGTAGTCCTCATTGTGCAGCGTGACGTTTTCGACCACCACGCCGCCGACCGTGACCGGCGCTAGCCGCGCCACCGGCGCCAGCGTACCGGTACGGCCGACCTGGATGTCGATCTTCTGCACCGTCGTCATCGCCTGTTCGGCCGGGAATTTATGCGCAACCGCCCAGCGCGGCTCGCCGGTGACAAAGCCCCAGCGACGCTGCAATTCCAGCTGGTCGACCTTGTAGACGACACCGTCGATGTCGTAGCCGAGCGACGAACGCAGCTCCTCGATCTTGTGGTAGTGCGCGATCAGCTCCTCGACAGACTTCGCCCGCACCATCAATGGGCTGACCTTGAACCCCCATTCGGCGAATTTCTGCACCGAATCATATTGGGTCGGCGCCGGATCCGCTGTCGTATAGCCCCAGGCATAGGCAAAAAATTTAAGATTGCGGCTGGCGGTGACGGACGCATCCTTCTGTCGCAAGGAGCCCGCTGCCGTATTGCGCGGATTGACATAGTCCTGGCCGCCCACCGCCGCCGAGCGGGCCTTCAGTGCCTCGAATTCCGCATAGGTCATGTAGACCTCGCCGCGGATCTCGATGGTCTCGGGCCAGCCCGATCCTTTCAGCTTGGCGGGGATGTCGGCGATGGTCCTGAGATTGGCGGTGATGTCCTCGCCTACAGTGCCGTCGCCGCGCGTAGCACCCTGCACGAACACACCGCGTTCATAGCGCAGCGACGCCGACAGGCCGTCGATCTTCGGCTCGGCCGTAAACGCGATGTCGAGGTCCTTGTCGCGGTCGAAGAAGCGCCGGCCACGCTCGATGAAATCGGTGACGTCCTCGTCTGTGTAGGCCTTGGCGAGGCTGAGCATCGGCACCGCATGGCGCACCTTGGCAAAGCCTTCCGCCGGCGCGGCGCCGACCCGCAGCGAGGGCGAATCCTCCCGCACCAGACCGGGAAACCGCTCCTCGATGGCAAGGTTGCGCCGCCGCAGCGCGTCATATTCCGCGTCCGTAATCGTCGGCGCGTCCTCGGCATGATAGCGCCGGTCATGACCGGCGATCTCCTCGGCCAGCCGCTGGAGCTCATCCGCGGCTTCGCTTTCGCTCAACGATTCGACTGGTTTTTCAGACATGCAGCGGTCCCTGGACAGTGGCGCGACACCATAAATCAGGATTTCGGAAAAAGCATTCCTGAACAGCGGGATGGAGCCATATCCTGACTCAGTCCGAAAGCCTTGCGACGACTACGCTGCAGCAATATTCTCGCGTAGCAGCCGTTCGGCGGCTGCGCGCGCCTCTTCGGTGATGGTGGCGCCGGCCAGCATGCGCGCAATCTCTTCCTGGCGCGCCGCCCGGTCCATCTCGGCAATGCCGGTGGCAACCTTGTCCGAGCCGCCGGATTTGGAGATCAGGAAATGCGTCGCAGCACGTGCCGCCACTTGCGGAGCATGCGTGACCGACAGCACCTGCACGCGCTTCGACAGCCTGGCCAGCCTTTGGCCGATCGCATCGGCCACGGCGCCGCCGACGCCGGTGTCGATCTCGTCGAAGACCAATGTCGGCGCCGAGCCACGGTCGGCCAGCGCCACCTTGAGCGCCAGCAGGAAGCGCGACAGCTCGCCGCCGGAGGCGACCTTCATCATCGGCCCAGGCCTGGTGCCGGGATTGGTGCGCACCCAGAACTCGACCTGGTCGATGCCTTCTTCCATGCGGTTCTCGCCATCGCTGGCCAGTTCGACGATGAACTCAGCCCGTTCCAGCTTCAGCGCCGGCAATTCGGCCATCACAGCCTTGGTCAGGCCGACCGCGGCCGCATGGCGAAGGGCGGAGAGCTGGGCTGCGGAAATATCGTAGGCTTCGCGCGCCGCTGAGGCCTGCTTTTCCAAGAGATGCAGGCGCCCCTCGCCGGCATCGAGATCGGCGAGATCGGCCAACATGGTGTCGCGCAGTTGCGCCAGATCGTCGACAGCGACACTGTGCTTGCGTGACGCCGCACGCAGCGAAAACAGCCGCTCTTCCGCCTTCTCCAGCCGCTGCGGGTCGTATTCGGTGGCGCGCAATGCCGCCTCGACGCCCGATTGCGCGGCATCCAGCGACAGCATCGCCTCATCCAGCGACTTCACCACATCCTCGAGCAGGCCCGGCGCTTCGCTGGCCTTGCGCTGCAGGCGCCTGAGCAAACTGGCCAGTTGCGGCAGTGGCGAGGACGGGCCTGACAGCACATCCTGCGCATCGTGTATTTCCGAGGCGATCTTTTCGGCCCGCATCATCGTGGCGCGCAATTCGGCCAGTTGCGTCTCTTCGCCGGGCTGCGGATCGAGCTTTGCCAGTTCCGCCACCGAGGCCCTGAGATAATCGGCCTCGCGCGCCGCTGCCTCGACCTTGGCGCGGTGCCTGGCAAACTCCTGCTCGGCGCCGCGCCAGTAGCGCCACGCCTCGCCGGTCGCGCGGGCGGCGCCGAGATGGCCGCCAAAACTGTCCAGCAATTCGCGATGCGCGCCTGGATCGACCAGGGCGCGCTCGTCATGCTGGCCGTGGATCTCGACCAGCGCGTGGCCGATGTCGCGCATCAGCGTGACGCTGGACGGCTGGTCGTTGACGAAGACACGGGTACGGCCATCCGCCGTCTGCAGCCGGCGCAGGATGATGTCGCCGTCATCCTCGATGGCGTTCTCGGCCAGCAGCGCGCGCACCGGGTGGTTGCGCGGCACATCGAAGACGGCAATGACCTGGCCCTGGGCAGCACCGTGCCGCACCAGCGAGGCGTCGCCGCGGGCGCCAAGCGCCAGCGACAGCGCGTCGAGAAGGATCGATTTGCCGGCGCCGGTTTCACCGGTCAGCACGGAAAGGCCGGGCTGGAAGTCGATATCCAGCTTCTCGATCAGGACGATATCGCGGATCGACAGTCTGGAAAGCATCAGAACCCGGACCTCAAGCAATTCCAGGAAAAGTGCGTAGCGGTTTTCCGTCCGGAATTGCGTAGAACAAAAAGTTAGGACGGTTCAGCGCCTCAATCAAACCACTGAACCGCTGTGAAGCGGCATGCGACCGATGGAGTCGCAGCGCCGCACTATCTTTTTGTTTGAGCGTCGGATCAATCCGAAAAGCGCGTTCCGCCTCAGTCGATGCTCGGGCGTCAGGCGCCGGTGATCAGCTTGCCGGCCTTGGATATCCACGATCCGGCATTCTCGCGCGGCTCAAGCCCGTTGCTCTGCAACAGCTTGTAGGTATCCTTGTACCATTGGCTGTCGGGATAATTGGTGCCGAGCACCGCAGCGGCGGTTTGCGCTTCCGAGGTCAAGCCCATCGCGTAGTAGCTTTCGGCCAGACGCGCCAGCGCCTCTTCGACATGGCGGGTGTTGGAATAGTTCTCGACCACGTTGCGGAAGCGCTTGACGGCAGCAATGTATTCGCGCCGCTCGAGATAATAGCGGCCGATCTGCATCTCTTTGCCGGCCAGCTGGTCGTTGGCGAAACGGATCTTTTCCTTGGCGTCGTCGACATATTCCGACGTCGGCCAGCGCGTCACCAGATCCTGCATCGTCTGCACGGTCTGGCGTGCTTCCTTCTGATCCTGGGTGACGTCCTTGATCTGCTTGTAGTAGCTCAGCCCGATAATATACTGGGCGTAAGCCGCGTCGTCGGTCGACGGATAAAGCGTCAGATAGCGCTTGGCCGAGCCGATTGCTTCGTCATAACGGCCTGCGCGATAGTCGGCGAAGGCGCCCATCACCATCGATTTGCGGGCGAATTCCGAATAGGGGTGCTGGCGGTCGACGGCGTCGAACTTCTTGCTCGCCTCATCCAGGCGGCCGGCATTGAGATTGGCAAGGCCTTGATTGTAAAGGACGTCGGCCGGTTCGGTCTGGTCGACATAGGTCGACAGGTCGACGTCTTTCTCGGACGACATGCAGGCCGAGAGGAAGAGCGATGGCACAACCACCGAAAGCGCCAGGAAAACAGCCCGATACGGCGCTTTCGATTGACCAACTCGCTTGAAGAACATGATTGGATTGCGCCCTTTCGGCGTTAGTTCAATGCCTTTCGCATGGCGTTCCCTCAAAACTGATCCCCACTTTTGAGCGACATGCGCCTAACAGACGGCAGCAGCCATAAACCATAACTGCCTTGCCCAGCAACGCTATGTCTAGCCAATCGCACATTTTTGTGGCGGCTTGGTGTTGCCCCGAATGCTACGCACTTTCACTGGCCGGTGATGCTTTCGTGCAACACCGGCCAGCGTTCAGAAAGCCAGAAAATCGTTAAGAATCAGATCACCCAGGGCGCAAAGACAGGGCCGGTGACGGCGCTCATCTCGGCGGTGCGGCCGCGCTCGCGGCGCGTGGTCTCGACGACCTCGAAGGCCGAACGGTCGGACAGAAGCCGCCGCAAAGCGGCCGCATTCATCCGGTGACCGCCGCGATAGGAGCGGAAACAACCAATGAAACGGGCGCCGGCCAGCGCCAGATCGCCCATCGCGTCCATCGTCTTGTGGCGAGCGAACTCATTGGGGTAGCGCAGGCCGCCCATGTTGATCACCCGGTTGTCGTCGCCGATCACCAGCGAGTTCTCCAGCGAGGAGCCCAGCGCATAGCCGGCCGCCCACAGCCGCTCGACATCCTTCATGAAGCCGAAGGTGCGGGCGCGCGCGATATCCTGGCGAAAGATGTCGGGGTTGATGTCGGAGGCGAATAGCTGGCGGCCGATCGCCGGGCTTTCGAAATCGATCTCGACCTCGAAGCGCGTGCCGCTATAGGGCCTGAACTCGGCCCAGGACGCGCCATTCTCGATGCGGACGGGCTTGACCACCCTGATGTAGCGGCGCTTGACCGCCAGCGTCTCGATGCCGGCTTGGTCGATGGCTTCCACGAACGCCACCGCACTGCCATCGAGGATCGGAACCTCATGACCGTCGATCTCGATGACGATGTTGTCGATGCCGAGCCCGAAAAGCGTCGCCATCAGATGTTCGACGGTGGCGATATGCTCGCCTGCCGGATCGCCGAGCATGGTGCAGAGATCGGTCGCGCCGACTTCAGCAACCAGCGCGCGGAACTCGCGGCTCTCGCTTCCGTTCGAAAGGTGGAAGAGCACGCCGGTGTCGGCGTCCGCAGGGAGGAAATTGACGGTGACCGGTTTGCCGCTGTGAACGCCGGTACCGGTCAGCGTTGCACGCGATTTCAGTGTCGTCTGATAGTCTTGCAAGACAAACCCCATAGCCCAAACGCCTAAGTCCGCTTTAACCCAAAAGGCGCGGCTCTTTTTATCGGCAGGCAGGGCCACTTCCCCGAATCCCAGCACACCGAAAGTGCTGCGGCAAAGATAATGGTCTGTCAGGGAGACTCCAAATCACGGTTTCTTACTCTGTGTAACCGCGACAGACCTTGAGCGTCACATCGTAACACCTTGTTATTAAACCACTTTAACGTTAACAGGCAGACAATCTCTCGTCTGCCTGTTAACAAGTGTTACATACCGTTAACGGCTCAGTTGGCCTGGCGGCGCAGGAAAGCCGGTATCTCCAGCTGGTCGTCTTCCTGGGTCGACCTGGTCTGCGGCGTCAACCGGCCCTGATCGTCGAGCTGGCCGCGGCGCGGCGCGTAAAGCTGCGGATCCTGGCTGGCAAGGCGGCGCATTTCCGGCGCCGCCTGGCGCAGTTTCGGTTCGCGCGGCTGTGCCGGCTGCAACCGGGCCGGCTCTTCTTCGCGGCGCGTCAGTCCGTTGGTCAGCCGCTTGAGCAGCCCCATCGGCCCGCTGTTTTCATGGTCGGCCGGACGGCCCTTGGCTTCCACCTCGGCCCGCACCACCGGCGGAAAATCCTCCACCCGCGGCATGCGCTGCGGTGCGGCAGCCACCGGCTGCGGCATTTCCCGCAGCGGCGCCGGTTGCATCACCTGCTGCACGACAGGCTGCGGCTGGGCAGGCGGGGCCTGGAAGATCTTGCTCTGCGGGCGGAAATCTTCCGGCTGGGCCATCTGCGCCGGACGAGCCATTGCCGCCGCATTGGCCTCGGCAAGCTGGATCGCCTCGGCCACCGGATCGGCCGCGCGCTGCTCATAGGTCTGCTGCTGGACCGGTGCCGGACGGCCTTCCGCCCCCGAAGCCGCTGGGCGGCTGACCGGCTTCTGCTGCGGCGGCACGGCCCGGATCGAGATCGGCGCCGCGGCAATTTCAGCTGCCGATTTGTCGATGCCGGTGGCGACCACCGAGACGCGGATGACGCCTTCGAGTTCCTCGTCGAAGGTGGCGCCGAGGATGATGTTGGCGTCCTGATCGACTTCCTCGCGGATGCGGGTCGCGGCCTCGTCGACTTCGAACAGGGTCAGGTCGCGGCCGCCGGTGATCGAGATCAGCAGGCCCTTGGCGCCCCTCATCGAGGTCTCGTCGAGCAACGGATTGGCGATCGCCGCCTCGGCGGCGGCCATCGCGCGGCCCTCGCCCGAAGCTTCGCCGGTGCCCATCATCGCCTTGCCCATTTCGCGCATCACCGAACGCACGTCGGCGAAGTCGAGATTGATCAGACCTTCCTTGACCATCAGGTCGGTGATGCAGGCAACACCGGAGTAGAGCACCTGGTCGGCCATGGCGAAGGCGTCGGCAAAGGTGGTCTTGTCATTGGCCAGCCGGAACAGGTTCTGGTTGGGGATGACGATCAGGGTATCGACACATTTCTGCAGCTCCTCGATGCCGAGATCCGCCGTCTTCATGCGGCGCTGGCCTTCGAAATGGAACGGCTTGGTGACGACGCCGACGGTGAGGATACCCCGTTCGCGCGCCGCGCGGGCAACCACGGGAGCCGCACCGGTTCCGGTGCCGCCACCCATACCGGCGGTGACGAAGCACATATGGGTGTTGGAGAGATGATCGATGATCTCATCGATGCACTCTTCCGCCGCCGCACGGCCCACTTCAGGCTGCGAGCCGGCGCCGAGCCCCTCGGTGACATGCGCGCCGAGCTGGATCAGCCGCTCGGCCTTCGACATGGTCAGCGCCTGTGCATCGGTGTTGGCCACGACGAACTCGACACCGCGCAAGCCCGCGGTGATCATGTTGTTGACGGCATTGCCGCCGCCGCCGCCGACACCGAATACGGTGATCCGCGGCTTGAGCTCGGTGATGTCCGGCTTTTGCAGATTGATCGTCATTGTCTCCGTCCTTTGCCTTTCCCGCCGCTTCGCCGCCGCGGCCGCCTATGGGGCTGTCCCCGTCAATTAGAAACTGTCTCTCAACCACTGACTCATGCGATGCAGTTTTCCGCCCGTCCCGGTCATCCTGAGACCGGAAATTCCTTTCGCCGGATGGCTCTCGAAGCTCGCCATCTGCGGATAGATCAGCAGCCCGACCGCCGTCGAGAAAGCCGGCCCCTTGGCAGCTTCCGGCAGGCCCGCCACGCCGAGCGGGCGTCCGATGCGCACATTGCGTCCCAGAATGCGGCGCGCCGCCTCGGGGAGACCCGCAAGCTGGCTGGCGCCGCCGGTCAGCACGACGCGTTTTCCCACGGCATTGCCGTAGCCCGACTTGTTCAGCCGGTCGCGCAACAGTTCCAGCGTCTCGTCGATGCGGGCGCGGATGACGCGCGTCATCACCGAGCGCGGGATCTGCAGCGGCATCTCGCCGTCTTCGCCGATCGGCTGGATCGAGACCAGGTCGCGATCGTCGGCACTGCCAGGCAGCGCCGAACCATGCATCACCTTCAGCCGCTCCGCGGCGTCGAGCGAGGTCGACAGGCCCTTGGCCATATCGAGCGTCACATGATTGCCGCCGATGGCAATGGCATCGGCGTGGACGAATTTGCCTTCCGAAAACACCGAGATGGTCGTCGTGCCGCCGCCCATGTCGATGCAGGCCGCACCCATTTCCAGTTCGTCGTCGACCAGGGCCGCAAGCCCGCTGGCATAGGGCGTCGCCACCATGCGCTCGACCGAAAGATGCGAGCGGTTGATGCAGAGCTCCAGATTGCGCAGCGGCGCGGCATCGCCCGTCAGCACATGCATATCGACGCCGAGCTGGTCGCCGACCATGCCGCGCGGATCGCGCACGCCGCGCTCGGCGTCCAGCGAAAAGCCGACGGGCAGCGAATGGATCACGTCGCGTTCGGCCTTGAGCGCCTGCTTGGCGCCGGCGGCAAGCACGCGCTTGATGTCGGCTTCGTCGGCCTGATGGCCACCGAGATTGATGGTGGCCGAATAGGTTTCGCTCTTCAGCCGGCCGGCCGTCATGTTGACGATCAGCGAATCCACGGTCAGTCCCGCCATGCGTTCGGCTGCGTCGACGGACAGGCGAATGGCGTGCTCCGCGCGGTCGAGATCGACGACCACGCCCGACTTCACGCCTTGCGATTTCTGGTGGCCGATGCCGATCACCTGGATGCGGTGCGAGCGGCCGCGCAACAGCTTGCCGTCCTCGCGCGGCTTCAGTTTCGCCACCACGCAGCAAACCTTGCTCGAGCCGACATCCAGCACGGTGAGCGTGCCGGAACGCCGCGAAGAGGCATCGCTGTTGCCGCCAAGCCAGCTCATATCTTCGTCCCCGACTTGCGCTTCAGATTTTGCGGCTTTTCATTGAGCGCGGCCTGGCGCTGCGTCGCCGCTTCCGGCGTCAGCTGCACCACCAGGCGATCGGAGATGCGCATGTCGACGGCGGCGATGTCCCGCGTCAGAAGCCCGTTGTCGTGGTCCATCCGAACCAGATCGGCGATCGCCTGATCCTCGCCATCCTCGGGCAGCTTGATCGTGATGCCGTTTTCCAGCTTAAGATCCCAGCGCCGTTCGCCGATGCGGATATAGCCTTTGACCCGAGCCGCGAGCTCGGGAAATTTGTTGATCTTGGCCACGAAGTCGGGCGCCTTGGCCGGTGCGCCGGTGCCGATGATCAGCGGCAGCAGCGCCTGCTTGCCGCCGGAGAACGGCGCGATCACCGCGCCGGAGCGTTCGATGACCGAAAGCTCCGCGCCCTGCTGCCAGAGCGCGAAGGGCTCGCGCTCCTCGACACGCACTTCCAGCGTATGTGGATAGACCTTGCGCACCGCCGCCACTTCGACCCAGGGCAAGGTATCAATACGTTCACGCGCGGCCTCGGCATCGAAGCCGATCAGTGACGTCCAGCCGTCGAGCTCGAGCCGGTCCAGTATGTCGATCTCCGAAGTCTGGCGGTTGCCGACCACCTTGATCTGGTCGACGGCAAAGCCGGTCCGGGCGGTGATGCTCTGGACGATGTCGTCGGCATGACCGCCGAGAATGGCGCCATAGAGGCTGCTTGATGCAATGAGCGAAGCCGACAGGATGGCCGCGGAAAAGCGCGGCGCGACGAAGTCGCCGCCGCCCAGGCGCGCCAGCACGCGCACCGGCCGGCGCAGCACGCGCGGCAGCACGAAATGGTCGAACGACAACGGCATGCCGAACAGCGCCGGCCCGGCGCCGCCCCTGCCCTTGTCCTGTCCCCATTTCAACGCAGACACGAAGCGTCCTCCACCATCCAACTCAACAATTCGCCAAACGAGTGCCCGGCCTGGGCGGCGATTTCAGGCACCAAAGACGTCGGCGTCATGCCCGGCTGAGTGTTGATCTCGAGCCAGACAATCTCGCCGTTTTCGGAGTGACGGTCGTCATAGCGGAAGTCCGATCGGGAAACGCCCCGGCAGCCGATAGCCAGATGTGCCTTGAGTGCCAGTGTCTGTATTTTTTGGTAAATATTTGATGAAATTTTAGCAGGGATTTCGTGTTTTGATCCGCCGGCGACGTATTTTGAATCATAGTCGTAGAAGGAATGGCCGGTCGGAATGATCTCGCAGACGCCGAGCGCCACGTCGCCCATGACGGCGCAGGTCAGCTCGCGCCCATGGATGTAGCGCTCGACCATGACGGTCTCGCCATATTTCCATTCGGACGAGCCGATGACCTGCGGCGGATGCGACTGCCCTTCATGCACGATGACGACGCCGAAGCTTGAGCCTTCATTGACCGGCTTGACCACGTAGGGCGGCTTCATCGGATGCTTGTTCTGGATGGCAAAGCGGCTGGCAACCTTCGATTCCGCCACCGCGATGCCGGCAGCCTTGGCGACCTTCTTGGCTTGCTCCTTGTTCATGGCGAGCGCCGAGGCGAGCACGCCCGAATGGGTGTAGGGAATGGCCAGATATTCGAGGATGCCCTGGATGGTGCCGTCTTCACCGAACGGGCCGTGCAGTGCGTTGAAGACGACATCGGGCTTGAGTTCGGTGAGCACGGCGCCGACATCGCGCGCAACATCGACGCGGGTAACCTGGTAGCCTTCATTCTCAAGCGCATCCGCACACGCCTTTCCCGAAGACAGAGACACGGGCCGCTCGGACGAGAATCCGCCCAGGAGGACAGCCACATGCTTGTTCTTCATATCCCGTCATCCCTCTCACGGCGGGCCCGCAACCACGCATTCAGCGACCAGATTGAGTCCGAGTCTCCCGGCAGGTTGCCCCCCAGACGGAAAACGCGGTCGACGCGTCGAACGACTCAAATCAGGAAACGCTTTAAGGCAGAGAATCAGAGAGTTGATTCGCTGGCAAGTGCTTATGATTCCGACAGATTCACTTTCCGCGAAAACGGCCGGAAAAAGCGTGTTGTGAGTCTTTGGAGCAACGGTGGCGCTGTTGTTTCAGACCGTTTGAAGTTCAAGCATCACATGAACTTCAGCTTGCGCTAAAGAAGCTGTCCGAGGAATTCCTGCACGGCATGGCCGGGGCGGAAATTGCCGAGCCGCTTGATTTCCCACTGCAGGCGGATGCCTGAATTTTCAAGCACGCGGGCGCGCACCGTCTCGCCGAGATATTCGAGGTCGTATCCGGTCGCTGTTCCGGTGTTGATCATGAAGTTGCAGTGCATCGGCGACATCTGCGCGCCGCCGATCATCAGCCCGCGGCAGCCGGCCTTGTCGATTTCCTTCCAGGCCGAGGTGCCTTCCGGATTCTTGAAGGTCGAGCCGCCGGTCTTCTCGCGGATCGGCTGCACCGTCTCGCGATGCGTCTGGACGGCGTCCATGGCCGCCTTGATCGCCTCCTGGTCTTCCAGAACACCTTCGAAAACGGCGGAGGTGAAGATCAGCCCGGCAGGTGCGGCCGAGTGACGATAGGCATAGCCCATGTCTTCATTGCTGAGGGTGTGGAGATTGCCCTTGCGGTCGAGCGCCCGAACCTCGACGACACGTTCCCGCGTCTCGACGCCATTGGCGCCGGCATTCATCCTCAGCGCCCCGCCGATGGCGCCGGGAATGCCGTGATAGAAATGAAAGCCGCCAATGCCGGCCTCATAAGCGACGGCCGCGACGCGCTTGTCGGGCGTCGCAGCACCGGCCTTGATGACGGTCGGCGAAACCACCTCGGCCTCGCCAAAGCCCTTGGCCGAAAGCCGGATGACGAAACCTGGAATGCCGCCGTCGCGCACCAGGAGGTTGGAGCCGACACCGACGATGGTGAGCGGGATGTCCTCCGGCACGGCGCGCAGGAAGGCAGCCAGATCCTCCTCGTCGGCCGGCTGGAACAGGGCGTCCGCCAGACCGCCGGCGCGGAACCAGGTGATCTTGTCCATCTCGGCATTGGGCGTGATGCGGCCGCGCAGGCCGGCAAGCCGGTCGCCAAGTTTGTCGAGCAGGTCCTGGCCGCGCATCATGAGACGGTACCGCCGAGTTCCCCAGGCAGCGCATAGGCCCATTGGGTGATGTTGCCGGCGCCCAGGAAGATGACGAAGTCGCCCGGTTTCGCCAACGCGCGGATGACGGGCGAAATCGCGGCAGGGGTTTCGACGTAGCGCGCATCGCGATGGCCCCCGGAGCGGATGCGCGACACCAGCGCCTCCGAGGTCACGCCGTCGATCGGCTCCTCGCCCGCCGCATAGACCGGCGCCACCATCACCGTGTCGGCATCGTTGAAACAGACCGAAAATTCGTCGAACAGATCGTGCAGCCGGGTGAAGCGGTGCGGCTGCGCAATGGCGATGACGCGGCCCTTGGTGGCGCTGCGCGCCGCTTTCAACACCGCCGTGATCTCGACCGGGTGGTGGCCGTAATCGTCGAAGATGTCGACGCCGTTCCACGAGCCGGTGTGGGTGAAGCGCCGCTTGACGCCGGCAAAGGACGACAGCCCTTTCTTGATCGCTTCGGCCGACAGGCCGAGTTCATGCGCGACCGCAATTGCGGCGGTGGCGTTGGAGACGTTGTGGCGGCCGGGCATCGGCAGCCGCAGATCCGATATCGTCGTCTGGCCGCCGGTCTTGCGGTCGCGGATCACCACGTCGAATGCCGAGACGGCACCGGCCATGCGGTGGTTGGTGAAACGCACATCGGCCTGCGCGTTCTCGCCATAGGTGATGACGCGGCGGTCCTCGATGCGGCTGACCAGCGCCTGTACTTCCGGATGGTCGGTGCACATCACGCCAAAACCGTAGAACGGCACGTTCTCGACGAATTGCCGGAAGGCCTCGCGCACCTTGTCGAAACTGCCATAATGGTCCAGATGCTCGGGATCGATGTTGGTGACGACGGCGATCTCGGCCGGCAGCTTGAGGAAGGTGCCGTCGCTTTCGTCGGCTTCGACCACCATCCACTCGCCATCGCCCATACGGGCATTGGTGCCATAGGCATTGATGATGCCGCCATTGATCACCGTCGGGTCGAGCCCGCCGGCATCGAGCAGCGTCGCCACCATCGACGTGGTTGTGGTCTTGCCATGCGTGCCACCGATCGCGACCGCCTGGCGGAAGCGCATCAGTTCGGCCAGCATCTCGGCCCGGCGGACAATTGGGAGCAACTTCTCCCGCGCGGCCTTCAGCTCGGGATTGGATTTCTTGATCGCGGTGGAGACGACCACCACTTCGGCCGCGCCGATATTCTCGGCCTTGTGGCCGACAAAGCATTCGATGCCCTTGTCGCGCAGCCGCTGGACATTGGCGCTGTCGGCCTGGTCCGAACCCTGCACCTTGTAGCCGAGATTGTGCAGAACCTCGGCGATGCCGCTCATGCCGATGCCGCCAATGCCGATGAAATGCACAAGGCCGATGGTCTGCGGCATCTTCATCAATGCGTCCCTTTCCTGAAATCCGAAACGGTTTTTCTGGACGCAATAGCCTCTGTGAGATCAGCGAGCAACCGTGCCGCGTTCGGCCGGCCAGCCGACTTCGCTCCGGCAGCCATGGCCGTCAGCCGCTCGGGAGTGTCCATCAGCCCGCCAATGAGAGCCGCGATGCGCTCCGGCGACAGTGACGATTGCGGATGCACCTCGCCGCCGCCCGCCGCGGCAAGGGCGGCTGCGTTCGCCGCCTGATCGTGATCCAGCGCATAGGGATAAGGCACCAGCAGCGCCGGCCGGCCGATGACGGCGATCTCCGAAACCGTCGAGGCGCCGGAGCGCGAGATCACCAGATGCGCCGCGCCCATGCGCTGTGCCATGTCGGTGAAGAAGGGCGAGACCTCGACATGGACGCCGAGTGCCGCATAACCGGCCTTCACCCGCGCCACGTCGTCGGCGCGGGCCTGCTGGGTGATCACCAGCCGCTTGCGCTGCGCCTCCGGCAGAAGTGCGATCGCTGTCGGCATGGCGTCGGAAAAGAACTGCGCGCCCTGGCTGCCGCCGAACACCAGGAGCCTGAACGGATCCGCCCCTTTGGATGCGGTGTAGGGCGTCTTGGCCGCCTCCAGGATTGGCGGCCTGACCGGATTGCCTGTCGTCACCGTCTTGGCGCCTGTGGCACTTTCATCTTGCGGCAGGAAGCCGCCGGCAATCGCATCGACGCGCCCGGACAGCGCCCGGTTGGCGCGGCCCATCACTGCGTTCTGCTCATGGATCAGCGTCGGCAGCTTGCGCCGCGTCGCGGCATAGAGCGGTGGCAAGGTCGGATAACCGCCAAAGCCGACGACCGCATCAGGCTTGATCCTGGCGATGACGGCGGAGGCCTGGCGCACGCCGCGCCAGATCTTCCAGAACGCGCCAAGCAGCGCGACAGGGTTTTTCGAGCCCATCGTCGCCGACTGGATCGGATGGATGGCGGCGGCCGGGAAATGGCCGGCAAAGCGCTCGGCGCGGTCGTCCGTCGCCAGATGCACGCCCCAGCCGCGCTCGATCAGCTCATGCGCCAGCGCCTCGGCCGGAAACAAATGTCCGCCTGTTCCGCCCGCCGCGAGAAGGATGACACCCCGCGCCATATCACTCCGCCGGCAGGGCGCGCTGCGACAGGGCAAAGCCCATCTGCTTGCGCTTTTCCGGTCGCTTGCGCGTCAGCGCCAGCACCATGCCCATCGAGATGGCAATGGCGATCTGCGAGGAGCCGCCATAGGAGATGAAAGGCAGCGTCATGCCCTTGGCCGGCATCAGCTGCAGGTTGACGCACATGTTGATGACCGACTGCAGGCCGAACACGGTGACGAGACCGCCGACGGCGTAGCGGGTGAAATCATCATGTTCCTTCAGCGCCGTGCTGAGGCCGCGCAGCACGATGAAGGCGAAGATCGACATGATGAAGAAGCACATGATCAGCCCGAACTCTTCGCCGGCGACCGAAAAGACGAAGTCGGCATGCGCGTCGGGGATGACGCGCTTGACGGTGCCCTCGCCCGGGCCGACGCCGAACCAGTGGCCGTTGATCAGCGCCTCGCGGCCCATGTCGACCTGGAACGTGTCGCCTTCGCCGGTTAGGAATTTGTCGATGCGGGCGGCGACGTGCGGGAACACCGTATAGGCGGCAAACAGGCCGCCGGCGCCGGTGGCGCCAAGCGCGATGATCCATAGCCATGGCAGGCCGGCCATGAAGAACATGACGCCCCAGGTGCCGGTCACCAGCATGGTCTGGCCGAGATCGGGCTGCGCCACCAGAAGCGAGATGACCAGGATCAGCAGCAGCATGGCAAACAAATTGCCGGGGATGTCGGGCTGGCGCTTGTGTTCGGCGAACAGCCAGGCGCAAACGATGACGAAGGCGGGTTTCAGAAATTCCGACGGCTGGATCGACATGCCGACAAACGACACCCAGCGCCGCGCGCCCTTCACCTCGACGCCGATGTAGAGCACGGCCACCATCAGCACCAGCATGATGCCCAGGATGATCAGCGCCATGCGCCGGATCTGCCGCGATTCCAGGAAGGAGACCGCCAGCATCACGCCGAGCGCCGGCACGGTGAAGATGATCTGCCTGGTGGCAAAGTGGAAACTGTCGAGGCCGATGCGTTCGGCCACCGCCGGGCTTGCCGCAAAGGACAAGACGATGCCAAGCCCCATCAGCGACAGGAACGCCGCCAGGAACCAGCGATCGATCGTCCACCACCAGGTTGCAACCGGGCTTTTGTCGAGACGGCTTTGCATTATCGTGCCCCTCCGATGGGTTTGACACCCTCGATAGCATTCGCAGCTTGCCTGAAGGCTTCGCCGCGAACTTCGAAATTCTTGAACTGGTCGAAACTGGCGCAGGCCGGCGACAGCAGTACCACCACCTCGCCGTTGTCATCCTTGGCCGAGTCTTTCGCGGCATGGTCGACCGCGGCGGCCAGGGTGCCCGAGATTTCATAGGGCACGGCTTCGCCGAGCGTCGCCGAGAATGCGGGCGCCGCCTCGCCGATCAGATAGGCCTTGGCGACGCGCGGGAAGAAACCGCGCAGCGGCTCGATGCCGCCTTCCTTGGGCAGTCCGCCGGCGATCCAGTAAATGCGCGAAAAACTCGACAGCGCCGGTGCCGCCGCATCGGCATTGGTCGCCTTGGAATCGTTGACGAACAGCACATGATCCTTGCGGCCGACCTGCTCCATGCGATGCGCGAGGCCGGGGAAGCTTTCCAGTCCCGCCTGGATTTCGCCCAGGCTCAAGCCGACCTTGAGGCAAGCTGCGACGGCGGCAAGCGCGTTCTGCGCATTGTGCTGGCCGCGCAACGAACCGATGCCTTCGAGGAAGGCGACGCGGCTGTAGCGGCCATGCACGGCTTCCATCAGATCAGAGCCGTCGGCGAAATAGCCGTCGGTCAGCGGCAGCCGCTTGGAGATGCGGATCACCTCCCGGCCCGCCCTCTCCAGCCGGTCAGCGATCTGCGCGCACCAGGAATCGTCAACGCCGACGATCGCCGTCTCGCTGCCGGCAACCAGCCGCTCCTTGATCGAAGCGTAATGCTGCATGGTGCCGTGGCGGTCGAGATGGTCGGGCGTCAGGTTGAGCAGGATGCCGGCCGTCGGGTTGATCGAGGGCGCGAGATCGATCTGGTAGGACGAACACTCGACGACATAGTCCCGGTCAGCCTGCGGTGGATCGAGCGTCATGATTGCCCGGCCGATATTGCCGCCCATCTGCGTGTCGCGCCCTGCCGATTTGAGGATATGCGCGGTCAGCGCCGTGGTCGTCGACTTGCCGTTGGTGCCGGTGATAGCGATGAACGGCGCATCAGGCGCGCGCGCAATCCGCTCGCGGCAGAACAATTCGATATCGCCGATCACCTCGACGCCGGAGCCACGCGCCAACTCCACCGTCCAGTGCGGCTTGGGATGCGTCAGCGGCACGCCGGGTGAGAGCACGAAGGCCGAGAATTTCGACCAGTCGGCGCCGCGCAGATCGGCGGTCGCAATGCCTTGGTCAGCAGCCTTGGCGACGCTATCGGGATTGTCGTCCCAGGCGAGCACGTCGGCGCCGCCCTCGATCAGCGCGCGCGCCGTGGCGATCCCCGAGCCACCGAGCCCGAAGAGCGAAACGCGTTTGCCCGAAAAGGATGCGGCGGGGATCAAGCGGGTTCCTATCTCAGCTTGAGGGTCGACAGGCCGACCAGCGCCAGGATGACGGCGATGATCCAGAAGCGGATCACCACCTGGCTTTCGGTCCAGCCGAGCTTTTCGAAATGATGATGGATCGGCGCCATCAGGAACACGCGCTTGCCGGTCATCTTGAAGTAGCCGACCTGGATGATGACCGACAGGATTTCCACGACAAACAATCCACCGACGATGACCAGCACGATCTCGTGTTTGGTGGCGACGGCGACCGTACCGATCAGGCCGCCCATGGCCAGCGAACCGGTGTCGCCCATGAAGATCGCCGCCGGCGGCGCGTTGAACCAGAGGAAGCCGAGGCCGGCGCCGATGACGGCGCCGAGCACGACGGCCAGTTCGCCGGTGCCGGGCACGAAATGGATCTGCAGGTATTCGGCGAACACCGCGTTGCCGGAGAGGTAGGCGATGACGCCAAAGGATGCCGCCGCGATCATGATCGGCACGATCGCCAGCCCGTCGAGGCCATCGGTCAAATTCACCGCATTGCCGGCGCCGACAATGACGAAGCAGGAGAACGGCACGAAGAACCAGCCGAGATTGATGATGAATTCCTTGGCGAAGGGGAAAGTCAGCGACGATGAGAACGGCGCCTGGCCATTATGCATGATCGCCCAGGCGGCGATGCCGGCGATGACGAATTCCAACGCCAGCCGCGCCTTGCCGGAAAAGCCGAGATGCGACTGCTTGGTTACCTTGAGATAGTCGTCGTAAAAGCCGATCGAACCGAAGCCCAGCGTCACCAAGAGCACCACCCAGACATAGATCGAGGAGAGGTTCGCCCATAGAAGCGACGAGCCGACGATGCCGCACAGGATCATCAGCCCGCCCATGGTCGGCGTGCCGGCCTTCTTGAAATGCGTCTGCGGGCCATCGGCACGGATCGGCTGGCCCTTGCCTTGCCGCAGCCTCAGCGAATTGATGATGGTCGGCCCGAAGATGAAGACGATCAACGCCGAGGTGATCAGCGCACCGCCGGTGCGGAAGGTAATGTAGCGGAAGACATTGAAGACCGAGACCTTGTCCGCAAAATCGACGAGCAATGTAAACATGCGATTCCGTCCCCCGGACTAGTTCTGTTTCGTGCCTGCGGCTTCCGCCGGATATTTGCCGAGCAAGGCCTCGACCAGCTTTGAAAAGCCGATGCCTTTCGACGATTTGATCATCACAACGTCGCCGGCCTTCAGCGTCGACAACAACAGCGGCTTCAATTCCTCGGCGCCGGCGCGGTATTCCGTTTTGATCTCGTCGGGCAGGATGTCTGCCAGCGCCCGCATTTCCGGACCGCCGAGAAAGACCGTGTTTGTGCCGGTGCCGACGATCAACTCGGCAAGGGCTGCATGGAGCTTGGCCGAATGGTCGCCGAGCTCGAGCATGTCGCCGAGCACGGCGATGCGCCGGCCCTCGCCCGTGACAGGCGTCGCGTTGAGCAGCGCCATGGCAGCAGCCATCGAGGCCGGATTGGCGTTGTAGCTCTCGTCGATCAGTGTGATCGGTCCCTTGGGGTGGCGAAGCATATGGCGCTTCCCACGGCCACGCTCGGCCGACAGATCGGCCAGTGCCAAGGCCACCTTGCCGATGTCGGCTTCAACGAGATGCGCCGCGCCAAGAACGGCGAGCACATTCTGCACCATGTGGCGGCCAGGCGCGCCGAGCCGGGCAACGACATCCTGACCGCCGATCCTGGCGGTGATATCGGAATGATCGGCATGCAGCTCGCATTTGGTCAGCTTGTAGGTCGACCGTGCATTCTCGCCGAAGCCAAAGACATGTTCGACGCCGGCGGCCCGCGCCATCTTGTCGAGCAGCTTCCAGCGCGCATCGTCGCGGTTGAGCAAGGCCGCACCGCCGGGCTCGATGCCTTCAAAAATCTCGGCCTTGGCCTTGGCGATCTCGTCGAGATTTCTAAAGAAGCCGAGATGCGCGGCGGCGATCATCGTGACGATGGCCACATGTGGCCGGACCATCTTGACCAACGGCCGGATCTCGCCGGGATGGTTCATGCCGATCTCGAACACCGCATAGTCGCAATCGCCGGGCATGCGCGCCAGCGTCAGCGGCACGCCCCAATGATTGTTGAAGGACTGCGCCGAAGCATGCACCGTGCCGACGGCCGACAGCACATGACGCAGCGCCTCCTTGGTGGTGGTCTTGCCGGCCGATCCGGTCACCGCGATGATTTTTGCGCTGGAACGGGCGCGGGCGGCAACACCGAGTTTCTCCAGTGCTGCCAGCACATCCTGCACGACGATCATCGGCGCCGTCAGCCGCCCAAGCGACGGCAATTTGCCCTCGGCGACGACCAGAACGCCGGCGCCGGCCTTGATCGCCGCGGTCGCGAAGTCATGGCCGTCCATCGCCTCGCCCTTGATGGCGAAGAAGGCGTCGCCCGGCTGCAGGCTGCGGCTGTCGATCGAGATCCCCGAAATTCCCTCCGGCATCGGCCCGAGCGGCCGACCGCCCATGGCGTCGACCAGCGCCTCGGAAGTCCAGAGCACGCTCATGCGGCCCGCTCCCGCAGCGCCGACCGGACTTCTTCGTGGTCGGAGAACGGAAAAGTCTCGGCGCCGATGGTCTGGCCCTCTTCATGGCCCTTGCCGGCAACGATCAGCGTATCGCCCGCTTTCAGCATGGCGACCGCTTCGTGGATCGCCTTGCGGCGGTCGCCGATTTCAATGGCGCCGGGCGCGGCCGCCAGGATCGCGGCACGGATCGTTTCCGGCACTTCCGAGCGCGGATTGTCGTCGGTGACGATGACGACATCGGCGAGCCGCGTGGCGATCTCGCCCATGATCGGCCGCTTGCCCCGGTCGCGGTCGCCGCCGCAGCCGAACACGACGATGACGCGCCCGGTGGTGAATGGGCGCACGGCGGCCAGTACATTTTCCAGCGCATCCGGCTTGTGGGCATAGTCGACATAGACGGGCGCGCCATTGGCGGTGGCGCCGACAAGGTCGAGCCGTCCCGGTGCCCCCTGAAGTTTCTCCAACGCCATCAAAGCTTTGGCGACCGGCGTTCCGGTGGAAATGGCCAGCCCGGCCGAAACCAGGGCATTGGCGATCTGGAAGTCGCCGGCGAGCGGCAGGTCGATCTCGTAGAGCACGCCGTCAGCTTCGACCTCGGCGCGCTGGCGGTGGCGCTCGTGCTCGACCCGCTTCAGGCGCAGGAAATCGCCATGGCGGCCGACAGTCAGCACATTGAGCCCCGCGGCCTGCGCAGCCTGGATGGTCGGCGCCGACCACGGATCGTCGGCAAAGATGACCGCCGGCGCGCCTTTCGGCAGCAGCGTGTCGAACAGGCGCAATTTGGCGCGATGGTAGTCCTCGACCGTCGGATGATAGTCCATATGGTCGCGGCCGAGATTGGTGAAACCGCCCGCGGCGAGCTTGACGCCATCGAGACGGCGCTGGTCGAGACCATGGCTGGAAGCCTCCATCGAGGCGTGTGTGACGCCGGCCTCCGCCAATTCCTTGAGCAACTGGTGCAAAGCCACCGGATCGGGCGTGGTCAGCGAACCGTAATCGTTGCGGCCCGGCGCCACCACGCCGGTGGTGCCAATGGACGCGGCGGCAAAGCCGGCCTGCTCCCAGATCTGCCTGGTGAAGGCGGCGACCGAGGTCTTGCCTGCGGTGCCGGTAACCGCGACCATGGTCTCCGGCTGGCTGCCGAAGAAACGTGCCGCGCTCAGCGCCAGCGCCAAGCGTGGGTCGTCGACGCTGAGCACCGGGACGGACAGGCCGGAAACGGCGCTGGCGTTGCCAACGACAACCGCCGCTGCGCCGCGCTTTGCCGCATCGGCGGCATAGGCCGAACCATCCGCCTTGCTGCCGGCGAGCGCGAAAAAGACCACGCCGGTCTTGACCGTGCGGGAATCCGACGAAATCCCGGTTACCTCCACATCGCGGGAAGATGTTCCCTCGACAGGCAGGATACCGGCTAAATCTCTCAGGTGCATCGAACCCCGTTTATCTCAACAAAATGGCGCGCAGTTGCCGGCGCGCCCTAAGAATCACTGATAGGAAACCAGCGTTGCGCCATTTTCATGGCTGAAATCTGGCTTCACGCCAAGCATGGCGGCTGCCCGCCTGATGATGTTTCCGGCCATGACACCCGCATTGTTGGCGGCAACGTCGGTCATTCCTGGCTTTTCCGGGTGCGGAGCGTCAGCGATCGTAAACACCAGATATTGCGGATCGTCCATCGGGAAGGCGGCGACGAAGGTGTTGAAATTCAGTTCCTTCGAGTAGCGGCCATTGATGACCTTCTCGGCGGTTCCGGTCTTGCCGCCAACGCGGTAGCCGGGGGCCCTGGCGTTTCTGGCCGAGCCCTTCTCGGCATTGAGCGTATAGAGGTAGCGCATGCCCTCCACAGTCTTTTCGCTGACCACTCTCTTGGCCGCCGCCATGGCATCCTGCTCGCTGCGGACCAGGAAAGTCGGCGGGATCAAATAGCCCTGCATCAGCGCCGCGCAGCCGACGGCCGCCTGCAGCGGCGTCGTCGACACGCCATGGCCGAAGGCGATGGTGAAGGAGTTGACCTGCTTCCAGACCTTCGGTTCGGTCGGGCGCGCGACCTCAGGCAGTTCGGTCTGCATCCTGTCCAGAAGGCCAAGGCGATGCAGGAATTCGCGGTGCCCCTCGATGCCGACCATTTCGGCCTCACGCGCCGATCCGATATTGGAGGAGTAAAGGAACACCTCCGGCAATGACAGCACGCGGTTCTTGCCGTGGAAATCGTGGATGGCCTGATGGCCGACCCGGATTGGGTGCGAGGCGTCGAAACGGCTGTTCATATTCGCCTTGCCGGAATCGAGTGCCATGGCCGAGGTGAAGCTCTTGAAGGTCGATCCCATCTCGTAGAGGCCGGCCGACATGCGGTTCAGCCGATCCTTGTCCTGCGCATTGAAGGGATTGTTCGGATCGAAATCCGGCACCGAGGCCATCGCCACCACTTCGCCGGTCTTGATGTTGAGCACGACTGCGCCGGCGCCCATGGCGCGATAGCGCTCGAGGCCGGCGGCAATCTCGTCGCGCACCACATGCTGGACGCGCAGGTCGATCGACAGCTGAACCGGCTTCAGATCCTTGGCGATCGCCAAGCCTGAGGCCTGCAGGTCGCTCAGGCCCTGCTCGTCAATGTACTTCTCCATGCCGGAGATGCCCTGATTGTCGATGTTGGTGAGGCCGACAATGTAGGACGAGGTCACGCCGGCAGGATAGAAGCGGCGCTTTTCGGTGCGAAAGCCGATGCCGGGAATGCCGAGCTGCATGATGTCGGCCTGCTGCTTGGGTGTCAGCTGCCGCTGCAGCCAGACGAAGCCGGCGCCGCTCTTCAGCTTGTGATAGGTCTGCTCGGGGTCGATATCTGGCAGAATGGTCGACAGCTTTTCGATCGCCTCGTCGGCATCGACGATGCGGCGCGGCTCGGCAAACAGCGATGCCGTCTTGATGTCGGTCGCCAGCACCTCGCCGTTGCGGTCGACGATGTCGGGACGCGACGCCGTCACCCGGCTTTGCGGCCCATTCGACATGTCGGGGGACTGGAAACCGAGATAGACCAGCCGCCCGGCGATGGTCGAATAGATGCCGAAGAACACCGCCATCGTCATCACGATGCGGGTCTTGGCCTTGCCGCCGGTCGCCTTGCGCGCGCCTTCGACCACGATGGAGCCGTCCTCGCCGGTCCGTGCGCGGCGCTTCAGCAATTTGCCGACCGACGGAAGTTTGGCGCGCATTGGAAATCCAGCGATCATTGGACGATGGCTCCGGTGACCACGGGATCCTTGTCGGCTGGTCCTTTGCCGGAATTGTCGGCCATGCCGCCAAGCCGTTGCGACGACAGGTCCTCGATGTTGAGCGGTTTTGCCGGCAGGTCGTCGAGCCCGACGATCTGCCGCGCATTGACCGGCTCGAGTGCGAGCTGCGATTTGTAGATTTCAGCCAGCTTCTGCAGGCGCGACGGCTGGGTCAGCAGGCTCCAGTCGGCCTTGAGCAGGTCGATCGTGTCCTCCTCATAGCGGATCTGCGCCTCGATCTTCTGCACCGAAGCCAGCTGTTCCTCGGCCTCGCGCTTGGCCTTGTAGGTCAGGGCCGCGGCCGAGACCATGACGGCGATCAGGACTATGTCGCTGGTTCGAAACACGTATTCACCTCTCTCGCGGCGCCTGGATGCCGGGAAGCTTTGGAAGGCCGAAAATGGTGAGATCACCGGCGCGCGCCGGCGCCTCGGTGCGGATGGCGGTACGCAGCCTGGCCGAGCGCGCCCGCGGATTGGCAGCGACCTCGGCATCGCCTGCCGTCACGCCGCCACCAGCCTTGCGGAAGGTCGCAGTGCGCGCGTGCGCCTCGGGCAAATGACGTGAGCCGGTGGCGACGTCGGCGCGGTCGGCGATGAACCGCTTGACGATGCGGTCTTCCAGCGAATGGAACGTCACCACGGCAAGCCGCCCGCCGGGCTTCAATACCCGCTCGGATGCCATTAGGGCTTTGGCCAATTCGCCCAGCTCGTCATTGACGAAAATGCGCAGCGCCTGGAAGACGCGGGTGGCCGGATGAATCTTGTCCTTCGGCGCGCGGCCGATATGCGTCTCGATGGCGTCGGCGAGATCGAGCGTGCGCTCGAACGGACGTTTTTCGCGGCGTGACTCGATCATGCGGGCAATGCGGCCGGCATTCCGCTCTTCGCCGAGGAAGCCGAAGATGCGGGCAAGGTCGCCTATCTTGAACGAATTGACGACGTCGGCAGCACTCAAGCCCGCCTGCGCCATGCGCATGTCGAGCGGCCCGTCGGTGCGGAACGAAAAGCCGCGCTCGGGCTGGTCGACCTGCATGGAGGAAATGCCGATGTCGAGGACAACGCCGTCGGCGCTTTCGACCTGCTCGTCCAGCGTCGAAAATGGCGCCTGCACCAGCCTTAGCCTGCCGCCGGATTGCTGTTCCAGGCCGCGCCCGGCGGCAATCGCATCGGGATCGCGATCGATCGCCACCACCGAGGCGCCGCTCGCCAAGATCGCCTTGGTGTAGCCGCCGGCGCCAAACGTGCCGTCGACGATCACATCGCCGGCTTTGGGTGAGAGCGCCTCCAGCACTTCGGCGAGGAGGACCGCAATGTGGCGGACCGGTCCGCCAACGGCGCTGAGATCATCGCCGTGATCCGCCATCATTCCGGCCGTTCCCCAGCCTTGGCCTCGTGAGCCTTCGTCCCCTGCCGAAGCTGCAAAAGCCGAGCGCGCGCCTGCGCCCCATAGGCGGCCAGCCGTCCAGGCTCCCAAACTTGAAAGAAATTGCCACGGCCGACAAAGGCCACTTCGCTCGTGATGCCCGTATGCTCGCGGATGAAATCGCTCATCGTGATGCGGCCATCCTGATCGAGCTTCAGGAACGTCCCGTCGCCATGGCAGAAGAACGACATATCGTCCGCCGTCTGCAAAAAAGGGTCTTCCACCGCGATGCGCTGCTCGTAGCGGTCGAGCAGATCGAGCCCGCCGACATCCATCGCAGGCACGTCCAGGCCGCGCAGCGCATAGAGTTCCGAATAGCCGCGCTTCTGCACGACCGCGCGGAAATGCGCCGGAACGGAGACCCGCCCCTTCGCATCGATCCTGTTCACCGCGCTTGACAGAAACCGGTCCATGACACGCTGCAGCCGCTTCCGCCGCCGCACCCCTCTCCATGTTTTCGTCCGCGCCGAAGCGCGTCCCCTGCCGAAAATCCGCTTCGATCCCAGCGGCAAAACCCCGCAAACGCACAGCCGCCGCGGCTGCCCGATTGGCGTACGCTTTACCCTGACGCGGAACGAAGGCTTTGGTATCGAAATGGGATATCATGGGGCACTATGGGCGTCAACGGGAACAGGCTTCACAAACGCGCGCGCCACAACCGGTGAGAGCAGCTCTGACAACACTCCCGTCTTTATCTCCCATTAAGCCTAACGAACCGTTTAGAGCGGGCTGGCCCAAGCGGAAGCGGCTTGCCGCGCATCACTGCCGCGAATAGCGTCGTCAGTCTTTTCGCTGAGCAACAAGGTCAGAAATCCATGTCCGAAACAGCAAGGTCCCGCGCGGCCTCCCTTGCCCATCTGCGGCGCGACGGACTTGCCAAAGGCGACCCCATCCCATTGCCGCTGACCATGGCCGCTATTTTCCACAACCCGGGCGACGGCGCCGGCTACAGCCAGTACGGCCGCTACAGCAACGCCACCTGGGATGCAGTCGAGCACATGCTGGCGCATCTCGAAGACGCGCCATGCGTCGGCTTCCCATCCGGAATGGCGGCAATCTCGGCGGTGTTTTTCGGCCTGTTGAAATCCGGCGACCGCGTGCTTTTGCCTTCGGACGGCTACCATGCCACACGCGCGCTGGCCGAACGCTTCCTCAAGCCCTTCGGCGTCGCCTATGATCTGCGGCCGACAGCTACATTCCTCGATGGCGGCTTCGGCGGCTACCGCCTTGTCTACGTTGAAACCCCGTCAAATCCGCGATTGGACATTTGCGACATCACAGCCGTCACCGAGGCCGCGCACCAAGCGGGCGCGATCGTCGTCGTCGACAACACCACGATGACGCCGTTCGGCCAGCGCCCGCTCGATCTCGGCGCCGACATTGTCGTTGCTGCCGACACCAAGGCGGCCAATGGGCATTCCGACGTGCTGTTCGGCCATGTCGCCAGCCGCAATCCAGACATCATCGCGGACGTCACCGGCTGGCGCGAGACCGCGGGCGGCATTCCCGGCCCGTTCGAGGCTTGGCTGGTGCATCGCGGCCTGGAGACGCTGGAGGTACGCTTCGACCGCATGTGTTCTTCTGCCGAGGTGATCGCGAAGCGCCTGAAAAACCATCGCGCCGTTAGCGGCTTGCGCTACCCCGGGCTGGAGGGCGACCCGTCGCACAACCTCGCCCGGGCGCAGATGGAGCGCTTCGGCTTCCTCGTGTCCTTCGAACTCGCTTCCCAGGAGAAGGCCGAGGATTTCATCAACAACTGCACGCTGATGCAGGCGGCAACGTCGTTCGGGGGTGTCCACACCTCCGCCGAGCGGCGGGCCAAGCGAGGAGATTCGGTTCCGCCCGGCTTCGTGCGCCTGTCGGTGGGCTGCGAGCCGGTGGAAGAACTCTGGCAGGCGATCGAGGCATCGCTGGACAAGATCGGCATCTGAGCTGGCGGTTAGGTCACCAAGTCGTCGGCGCCAATATCGCGCCTGCCGTGCAAAACGGGGACGATCTCGATCGCGTCTTCGCCCATGCGATACAGAGTGACATATTCGCCGACGATCAGATGACGAATGCCGGGCGCGATATCATCGCGCGGCGCACCTGAGAACGGGTGCAAGGTGAGCAGTGTCCAGCGCCTCTCCAAAGCGTCCACAAGGCGCATGGCTCCCTTTGGGCTATGTTCCGCAATGTAGTCACCGATGCCTTCGACATCTGATATCGCCTGAGGAAGCAGCCGATATTTCACTCTTCCGAGCCTGCAGCTTCCGACATCCTGTGATATTTGGCTCGCAGCCGGTCCATGAAGGGCTGGCCGTCCACCGCCGGTCCGCTGTCGATCCCCTCCTGAACCAGCCTGCGCAATTCCTCGACCGTGTAGCCGAGAAGATCGCGGCGGTCTTTCCATTGCCGCAGCGCATCACGGATGACTTCGCTGGCCGAGGCATATTCGCCGGCGGCCACGACATCGTCGACCGCCGCCGCCAGTTCCGGCGAAAGCGTGATGCTGCGTTTGTCGACGTGACCCATGATGCGCTCCTGATCAAACCATGACAATCATGGTACGATTAAATCGTACCAGCTTCAAATGCGTTTGTCTCGACCCCAGCATGCGTACTTGATTCAATCGCTCAAGCACCTGAATCGCCAGCTGCGCCCGAAGGCGCAGACTGCTGATCCAAAGGATTAATCGCGATATGGGGGAGAAATTGCCAGCTGGCCTGTAAGCCGGGTTTTGTATGGCCCTCGCCCCTTTCGGGGCGAGAACGTGGCGGCCATTCATCTTGGGCGCATGTTGCCATGCGCCTCACGCAACCTACCCGGACGGTGAGCCGGAAACAGCCCTCGAAGGTTTCCCCTCACACCGTCCCTATTCGGTTTTGCTCCCGGTGGGGTTTACCGTGCCGCTCCTGTTGCCAGTCGCGCGGTGGGCTCTTACCCCACCCTTTCACCCTTGCCCCGATAAATCGTGGCGGTTTGCTTTCTGTGGCACTTTCCCTGGGGTCGCCCCCGCCGGCCATTAACCGGCACCGTGTTTCCATGGAGCCCGGACTTTCCTCACCCGCAGCCTTTCGGCTTTGCGGGTGCGGCCGCCCGGCCAGCTGGCAGAGCGTATAAAGGGGTTCACGTTCCAAAACGCAAATGAAAAAGCAGACTTATGCCGGCGATCCCAATGCCGCCAACTGCACCTTGACCTTGCCGCAATAGGCCGCCGACACCGGGTTCATCCTCGTCGCGGCATGGCCGGCATTGTATTTCAGGATCGTGCCGCAGGTGGTGCCGCCGCCGAGATTGCGCGCCATGGCAAGGTACTTCATGCCGTATTTGATGTTGGTGTCGGGATCGAACAGACCCTTGGCGGAGCCGCTATAACCCATCATCCGCGCCGTTGCCGGCTTGATCTGCATCAGGCCGATTTCACCCGCGCCGCCGACGATGTTCGGCCGGTAGTTGCTCTCGATCTTGATGACCGCCTGGGCCAGCGACACCGGCACGCCTTCGGCCGCGGCATAGCGGGCAATGATTGCCGAATACTGGCCGCCAAGCGCGGCTGCCGCAGTCGACTCCGCAGCGGTGCTTGGGCGGATCGATGCGGTCGTCGTCAGGTCGACGCTCTTCCTGTTGCGCTTAAAATGCCTCTTGGCCGTGGCTTTTCTGGCCTTCACCACGGCTGCTTTGCGCACTTTCGCGGTGGTTGCCCTTTTTGCTTTCGGGTTTGCCTTCGTCATGGTGGCCTTGGCGGGTGCGGCGATGAAGCCCTGGTCTGCCCTCTGGCTCAGTGGTGCGGCATCGGCCGTGCTGAAGGCAAAAGTCATTACTCCGGCAGCAATAGCTGCCGTTACAACGGTCAATTTCTGCATGTGGTCCTGTTCTGTTTGGCCGCGCGAAGATCTTCACGCAGCAACGCCTAATCAATATCGGAGCATCCGGGGGGGCTGGAGGTCCGATAACTTGCACGAACTGCCTTTGAGGGCGGAATTTGTGTCGAACAAGGCGAGGCAATTCACTTTCAGTGACAGGCTGTAACTTGAATATCAGGAAAAGATTATTTAGACGCAACTGACCTAAGGGAAGTCAGCAGGCTTTGCAGCGTGCTAGACGTAGAGCCGTCGGCGACGCCATCCACCAGGCGTGGTCGGAAATGCCGCTGAAAAGCTTCGACGACGATTTCGGTCTGGCGGTCGAAGACACCTGATATCTCGACGCCATAGCCATAGAGCGCCAGCATAGACTGCAGTGCCTCGATCTGGGCGCCGGTATCGCCGGCTTTCAGCACCGCGCCGCGCCGGACCGGCGCCGCAGGCACGAGATGGCCGACCCCGGCCGCAAACAGCGCATTCCAGGGGAATTTCTCGCCCGGGTCGATCTTGCGCCCCGGCGCGATGTCGGAATGGGCAAGCACCCTTTGCGCCGTAATGGAATGGCGTTCGATGATACCAAGGCAAAGCCCGATCACCGCTTCCACCTGCCGCTTGGGAAAGGCCGAATAGCCGAGCGAATGGCCGGGATTGACGATTTCGATGCCGACCGAACAGGAGTTGATGTCGCGACGACCGAACCAGGAACTTGCACCGGCATGCCAGGCGCGGTCGCTTTCGCGCACCATCTGGATGATGCGGCCATCCTCATGGACGAGGTAGTGCGACGAGACTTCGCTTGCGGGGTTGCACAACCAGGCTTCCGCGGCAGCACCAGTCGCCATGCCGGTATAGTGCAGCACGATCATGTCGGGCCTGAGCGTTTCGCGCCGCGGGCCGAAATTCGGCGATACCCTGACCTCCGCGCTTGGCTCGTCGGGCGAGAAGCCGGTCATGCGTGCCTGAGGCCCCGCTCGATCACTTCATAGGCCGCGTTGATCGCCGCGACCCTGGTCGTTGCAATCTTGATGAATTCCTGCGGCAGGCCGCGCGCGATCAGCCGGTCCGGATGATTGTCGGAGACCAGCTTGCGGTATCGCTTCCTGACCTCCTCGAACGGCTTGCCGCGCTCAATGCCGAGCACGATATAGGGATCGCCGGCGCCGAGATTGACGTGCCTGGCCATGATGGCCTCGTAGTGCACCTCGTCGATGCGGAAAATCTCGGCAATACGGTGCAGGAAAATCCCTTCGCGCTCATGCACCAGCCCATCCGCCTTGGCGATATGGAACAGACCGTCGAGTATGTCTTCCAGCATGACGCAGTTCGAATGGCCCGAGCCGCACATCTGCGCCATACTCTCGGCATAGGTCTCGAACCCGGCGACGTCGCGCTTGGCCAGATCGTAAAGCCGCGCCACATTGCGGGTCTGTTCTCGCGGCACCTCGAATATTTCCTGGAACGCGCGAACCTCGTCCTGGGTGACGATGCCATCGGCCTTGGCCATCTTGGCTGACAGCGCAATCATCGCCACAGAGAAGGCAACACGCCGGCGCAGATCAGCGTCACCGGAGAAAACCGTGCGCACGGCCTCAACCACATCGGCTACGCCGGACGTGGCTGAAGATGAAACGCGGGTGATGAAGTCGCCGAGGCGATCCCAAATCGACATGAGCGCTTATTAGGGCCGCCGGCCATTGCTATCAAGCCAAGACAGCGCCGCAGAGTGGACCGAATTTACGCAAGCAACCGACGCGCCAGATCCCAAACCGTAGGAAAGAGCCGGTTCAAGGCCCTTGAGCCCCGAATCGACCTAAACGCAGGAAGGCCGGCGCGAAGCCGGCCTCCTCTCTCGTCACGTCAAAGTGACCGAGACTGCTGCTACTGCGCGGGGGCAGGAGCAGGTGTTGCCGGAGCCGGTTCTGCAGGCTTCGGTGCATCCGGCGTCGCCGGCTTCATGGGCTCGGCGGCTGGCGGATTGGTGCTCTGGGTGGTGGTGTTATCCGTACCGCTGTCGCTGCAGGCGGCAACGCCGAACAGGGCCAGGGCGGAAACGGAAGCAAGAATGAGCTTTTTCATGACATCTCTCCTTCAACACACGCTCACGTTGCGGTGAACGGTCGAAGGCAAAATGCATCAAACGGCCATGAGTTTCGTAACGTTGCGTTTCCTGATGTAACATCCGCGCAGATTGCGGGCCGGGCGATGCCGAACTAACAGTCTGGACCCAAATGCAATGCCGGAGTTCTGCGTGGACAAGAAATGGGATTTTTGGATCGACCGCGGCGGCACCTTTACCGACGTGATCGGACGTGATCCGCAAGGCGGTTTGCATCCCAGGAAATTCCTGTCGGAAAATCCCGAAGCCTATCCCGACGCGGCCATAGCCGGCATCCGCGAGCTTCTGGGGCTGAAATCCGGCACCGCTATTCCTCCGGGCCTGGTCGGTGACGTCAAGATGGGTACCACCGTTGCCACGAATGCGCTGCTGGAGCGCAAGGGCGACCGTGTGCTTTTGCTCATCACCAAGGGCTTTCGCGACGCGCTGAAGATCGCCTATCAGGCGCGGCCGGACATCTTCGCCAAGGAGATCATCCTTCCCGAACAGCTCTACGAGCGAGTCATCGAGATCGACGAGCGTGTGCGCGCCAATGGCGAGGTCGAGCGCTTGCTCGACATCGCCGCCTGCCGGCCCGCCATCGAACAGGCGAAGGCCGACGGCATCGATGCGGTGGCCATCGTCTTCATGCATGCCTGGAAATATCCCGACCACGAGAAGGCGGTGGCGAAAGTCTGCCGCAAGATCGGGTTCAGCCAAGTCTCGGTCAGCCATGAAGTCTCGCCGCTGATCAAACTGGTCGGCCGCGGCGACACCACCGTGGTCGATGCCTATCTGTCGCCGATCCTGTCGCGCTATGTGCAAAGGGTGGCGGGAGAACTGGGCGCGACGCCAATCTCCCCACTTGTGGGGGGTGAGGAGCGGTCGGCCAAAGGCCGAGAAAAAGCCAACGATTTGGCTTTTTCAGCGACGAACGCCCGGAGCCATAGCGAAGGGCAGTCGGCAAAGCCGACGGAGGGGGTTCTCTCAGGAGGCACCACCAAAGCGTCGAGCACTGCCGCGGCGACCCCACCCGGCGGCTTCGCCGCCACCCTCCCCTCGAGGGGGAGGGAGAACCCTCGCCTGATGTTCATGATGTCGTCGGGCGGGCTTACCGCCGCCGACATGTTTCAGGGCAAGGACGCGCTGCTGTCCGGCCCGGCCGGCGGTGTCGTCGGCATGGTCGAGACGGCGAAACTCGCCGGATTCGAGAAAGTCATCGGTTTCGACATGGGCGGCACCTCGACCGACGTCGCCCATTATGACGGCGAGTATGAGCGCGCCTTCGACACCGAGGTCGCCGGCGTGCGCATCCGTGCGCCGATGATGCGCATCCATACCGTCGCTGCCGGCGGCGGCTCGATCCTGCACTACGAAGCCGGCCGTTTCCGCGCCGGCCCGGATTCCGCCGGCGCCAATCCTGGCCCCGCCGCCTACCGGCGCGGCGGCCCGCTGGCCGTCACCGACGCCAATGTCATGCTGGGCAAGCTGCAGCCCGATTTCTTCCCGGCAATTTTCGGCCCAGGCCAGGACCAGCCGCTCGATGTGGCCGCCGTGCGCAAAAAATTCGCTGCGCTGGCCGTCGAAATCGGCGATGGCCGCACGCCGGAAGCCGTCGCCGAAGGCTTCGTCACCATCGCGGTGGAAAACATGGCCAATGCCATCAAGAAGATCTCCGTGCAGCGCGGCTATGACGTCACTGAATATCTCTTGAACTGTTTTGGCGGCGCCGGCGGCCAGCATGCCTGCCTGGTTGCCGACGCGCTCGGCATGGAGGCGGTACTGATCCACCCCTTCTCCGGTCTGCTCTCAGCCTATGGTATCGGCCTGTCGTCGGTTTTCGCGTCGCGCCAGCAGGCGCTCCTGAAGCCGCTTGCCGAAGAATCCAGGACCCAGATGGGCAGCCTCATCGGCACGTTGAAAAAAGCCGTCATCGCCGAATTGGTAGCGCAAGGCATCGCCGAGGACAAGATTGCGGCAAAGCCGGTGCTGCACATCCGCTATGACGGCACCGACACCACGCTGCCGGTGAATTTCGAAGGCGACTCGATCTTCCAGGCCAGGCGCGATTTCGAAATCGCCCACAAGGCGCAGTTCGGGTTCGTCTATGATGACAAGCCGATGATCGTCGAGACCGTTGGCGTGGAAGGCGCCGAGATCGTCGAGACCACGGCCGAAGCCGTTGCGCCCGCCGGACCGGCAAGGGTTGAAGCGGGTGCGTCCGGAACGCGGCGCATCTACACCGAGGGCCGCTGGCATGAGGCCGGCATCCATCGTCGCGAAAATCTGCGCCCATCCAACCTGATCGCAGGCCCCGCTTTGATCATCGAGCCGAACCAGACCATCGTCGTCGAGCCGGGCTGGCGGGCCGAAATCACCAACCTCAATCACGTCGTCATCCGCCGCACCGAACGGAAAGTTCGCACGGCTGCCCTCGGTACCGAAGCCGATCCGGTGATGCTGGAGGTCTTCAACAACCTCTTCATGTCGATCGCCGAACAGATGGGCGTTACGCTGCAGAACACCGCCTATTCCGTCAACATCAAGGAAAGGCTGGATTTCTCCTGCGCCGTCTTCGACCGCCACGGCGCGCTGGTCGCCAACGCGCCGCACATGCCGGTGCATCTCGGCTCAATGGACCGCTCGGTCGAAACCATCATCCGGCTGAACTCCGGCGACATCCACCCCGGCGACGTCTTTGCGCTGAACGCACCTTACAATGGCGGCACGCATCTGCCCGACATCACCGTGGTGACGCCGGTATTTTCCCTCCCCCTCGAGGGGAGGGTGGCCGCGCAGCGGCCGGGTGGGGTCCTCTCAGAAGGCACCACAAGAGCGTCGAGCACTGCCGCAACGACCCCCTCCGGCGGCTCCGCCGCCACCTCCCCCTCAAGGGGGGAGGAGGTAATCTTCTACGTAGCCTCACGCGGCCATCATGCCGATATCGGCGGCACTGCCCCCGGCTCGATGACGCCGCTTGCCACCACGGTCGACGAGGAAGGCGTGCTGTTCGACAATTTCCGCGTTGTCGATCGTGGAAAATTCCGCGAGGCGGAGCTGCAAACGCTGCTCACCGACCACCCCTACCCCGCCCGCAACCCGCACCAGAACATCGCCGACCTAAAGGCGCAGATCGCCGCCAATGAAAAGGGCGTGGCGGAACTGCGCAAAATGGTCTCCCATTTCGGCCTCGATGTCGTCGAGGCCTATATGGGCCATGTCCAGGACAATGCCGCCGAAAGCGTGCGCCGCGTGCTGGAAAGGCTGCCTGACAGCTCGCAGTATGAATACCCGACCGACACCGGCCAGGTGATCAAGGTGAAGATCACGGTCGACCGGCAAAAGAGCGAAGCGACCGTCGACTTCACCGGCACCTCGCCTGTCATGAAGAACAATTTCAACGCGCCCGAGCCCGTCGCCCGCGCCGCCGTGCTCTATGCCTTCCGCGTCATGGTCGAGGACATGATCCCGATGAATGCCGGGTGCCTCAGGCCCATCAACATCATCATCCCCGACGGCTCGATGCTGAAGCCGGCCTACCCCGCAGCAGTCGTCGCCGGCAATGTCGAGACCTCGCAGCATGTCACCAACGCGCTGTTCGGAGCCATGGGCGCCATGGCCAATGCGCAAGGCACGATGAACAACCTGACCTTCGGCAACAAGCAGTACCAGTATTACGAGACGATCTGCTCCGGTTCGCCGGCCGGACAGATGAACTCCGGCCGCGGCTTTGCCGGCACATCCGGCGTCCACACCCACATGACCAATTCGCGCCTGACCGACCCGGAGGTGCTGGAATTGCGCTTTCCCGTGCTGCTCGAGGATTTTCACATTCGCGAAGGCTCCGGCGGCAAAGGCAAATGGGATGCCGGTGACGGCACCAGGCGGACGATCCGTTTCCTCGAAAAGATGGAATGCGCCATCCTGTCCTCGCACCGCAACCGCCCGCCGCAAGGCCTTGATGGCGGCGGTGACGGCGAGGTCGGCTCGACCAAGGTCCGCCGCCAGGACGGCAGCGTCGAGACGCTGAAGGCCTGCGACCAGACCGTGCTCGACGCCGGCGACGCCGTCATCCTGACGACGCCGACGCCGGGCGGGTTTGGCAAGGCCTGAACTCGCGTCAACAGGCTGTCACCCGCCTGTCATGCCCCTGAGTTACCCGCTTGCGGCAAAGCAAATGGGGAATCACTTTGCCATGACGGACGTCTCCTCGGATCTCGTTTTTCGCCGCGGCAAGGAAGTTGGAAAAGCCGTCTACCAGAACCGCCCGCTTTCGCAGGCCGGCCTTTCCGAACGACTGTTTGCGCTGCTGTTTTCCGGCCTTGTCTATCCGCAGATCTGGGAAGACCCTGAAGTCGACATGGAGGCCATGCAGCTTGGCCAGGGCCACCGCCTCGTCACCATAGCGTCGGGCGGCTGCAACATCCTCGCCTACCTCACCCGCTCGCCTGAACGCGTCGATGCGGTCGACCTCAACGCCGCCCACATCGCCTTGAACCGGATGAAGCTGGAGGCGGTGCGGCATCTGCCCTCGCAGAGCGATCTGTTCCGTTTCTTCGGCGCCGCCGACACCAACCACAATTCGCAAGCCTATGACCGCTTCATCGCGCCGCATCTCGACCCGGTCAGCCGCCACTATTGGGAGCGTCGCAGCTGGCGCGGCCGCCGGCGCATCACCGTCTTCGACCGCAATTTCTACCAGACCGGCCTGCTCGGCCTGTTCATCGCCATGGGCCACCGCATCGCCAAATTCTTCGGCGTCGATCCCGCCGGTATCATGGCGTCGAAGAGCCTCGCCGACCAGCGCCGCTTCTTCAACGAAGAGCTGGCGCCGGTCTTCGACAAGAAGCTGTTGCGCTGGGCTACCTCGCGCAAGGCTTCGCTGTTCGGCCTCGGCATTCCGCCGGCGCAGTACGATTCGCTGATCACCTCGGGCGATGGTTCGATGGCCAGCGTGCTGAAGGCCCGGCTGGAAAAGCTCGCTTGCGATTTTCCGCTGAAGAACAACTACTTCGCTTGGCAAGCCTTCGCCCGTCGCTATCCCAATCCGGGTGAGGCCGCCCTGCCCGCCTATCTAGAAGAGGCCAACTACAAGGCGATCCGCAACAATGTCGATCGCGTCGGCATCCACCACGCCAATCTGATCGAATTTCTGGCCGGCAAGGACGCAGGCACCGTCGACCGTTTCGTCCTGCTCGACGCGCAGGACTGGATGACGGACGACCAGCTCAATGCCCTTTGGTCGGAGATCACCCGCACCGCCTCGGTCGGCGCCCGAGTCATCTTCCGTACCGCCGCCGAGCCCAGCCTGCTGCCGGGCCGCGTCTCGATCTCGCTGCTCGACCAGTGGACCTACGAGGACGAGGCCTCGCGCGACTGTTCGGCCCGCGACCGCTCTGCGATTTATGGCGGCTTCCACCTCTATGTGAAGCGCGCGGCATGAGCGCGAGCGAGCTGCCGGCCGACCATGCCGAACTGATGGACGGCGTCTACCGCTGGCAGCGCCACATCTACGACCTGACTCGCAAATATTACCTGCTCGGCCGCGACCAGATGATATCCGGGCTGGATGTGCCGGCGAATGGCAGAGTGCTCGAACTTGGCTGCGGCACCGGCCGCAACATCGCGCTTGTAGCCCGCCACTATCCCGACGCCCGCCTCTACGGCCTCGACATCTCGGCTGAGATGCTGGAGACCGCCGGCAAGGCGATCGGCCGCGACGGCCTGTCCGGCCGCGTCGTGCTGGCGCGCGGCGACGCCACCGATTTCGACGCCAAGACGCTGTTCGGCATCGAGCGCTTCGACCGCATCTTCGTGTCCTATTCGCTGTCGATGATCCCCGGCTGGAAAAAGACGGTTTCAGCAGCCCTTGCGGCACTCGCACCCGGCGGCTCGCTGCATGTCGTCGATTTCGGCCAGCAGGAAGGCTTGCCCAACTGGTTCCGGACATTGCTGCGCGGCTGGCTCAAGAAATTCCATGTCACGCCACGTGAATCATTGCGCGAAGTCTTGGAATCGGAATCTCGGCGAACCGGCGCAAGCTTCTGTTTCCGCGCGCTTTATCGCGGCTATGCCTGGCTGGCGGTCGTCAAGATCGCGCACTCTTACCTCCCCCTCGATGGGGGAGGTCGCGCCGAAGGCGCGGGTGGCCAGGCACCCCGCCCCGGCGCTACGCGCCGACCATCCCCATCAAGGGGAGGGTAAAGGGAGCTAGCGCAGTGCCTTCATCAGCGCGCCGACCATCACCTGCGGCCGGTAGCCGAGCTTGGCCGGCGTCAACCCCAGCCGCACCACCACCAGTTGCTCCGACGGGATGATGGCGACCGTCTGGCCGTCATGGCCCTCCATCCAGTAGGTATCGTTGGGCAGGCCGGCGGCGACGCCGGCGCCGGGATTTCCTTCGTCCCCCGGGGCTTCGATCCAAAGTTGCCCCTTGCCGTAGACTTTCGAGGCCGGTGCCGGTTCGCGCATCCAGTCGACGAAACCGGCCGGCAGGATCTGGTTGCCGTTCCAGACGCCGCCCTGCAGCAGGAATTGGCCGAACCGCGCCCAGTCATGCCCCGTGGCATAGAGGTAGGATGAGCCGACAAAGGTACCCTCCTCGTCGGTTTCGAGCACCGCGCTTTGCATGCCGAGCGGCCCGAACAGCGCTGTCCTTGGCCACATCAGCGCCTTGTCCTTGTCGCCGATAGCATCCTGCCACAGCCGCGACAGCATCACCGCCGTGCCGCTCGAATAGGAAAAGACCTTGCCGACGTCGCCGGTCAGCGGCTTGGCCTCGGCGAAGCCCGCCATATCCGGTTCGAGGTAGAGCATGCGCGTCACATCGGCAACGTCGCCATAATCCTCGTTGAACTCGAGTCCGCTCGACATCGCCATCATATCGGCAAGGCTGATGGTGGCGCGGCCGTCCGCCTTCCATGAGCCGAACAGGCCCTGATTGGTCACCGCCATCTTGCCGTCCTTGACCAGCGTGCCGACGAGCGCGGCGTTGACTGTCTTGGTCATAGACCAGCCCAGCAGCGGCGTTTTCGCCGAAAAGCCCTCGCCATAACGCTCGGCAACAATGCGGCCATTTTTGACCACCACCACGGCGCGCATGCCGATGCCGGTCATCGCCGCACCGTCGAGGATCTTGTTGATTTCGGGATTTTGCGAGGCGTCGACTCGATCTCCCCCGGGCCACAGATCGCCCTTGGTGGCCGCCGACGCCTCGGCAGGGATTGACGTGCGCCGTGCCTTGCCGACGTCGCCATCGGGAACCGAGGCGCAACCCAGGCCGGCGCGCGCAACGGCAACGCTCTTGCCGAGGAAGCCAAGCAGCCCGGCCGAGACGGTCCCCCTGTTCTTGTCGACCGACACCTTCATCAGCCTGAGCAGCGGATGGCCGGGCGCCTGCACGTCGATGGCAAGCACCTCATTGGGATCACGGCCGGCGATAAAAACATTCGAGCAGACGATCTTGGCGGAATAGCCGGAACCGACGCGGATCAGGTCGGGCGGAGCGATGTAGAGCCAGGCAAACAGCGCGGCTATCGCCAGCACGACCAGGCCGAGCAGCCATTTGATGATCTTCACGGCGATCCGCATCTTTCCGTCCCTGCTTTTCCGCTGCCCGTGGCTTGCGGCCCGATTTATGTCATCGATTTGCCGCCATTGCTTCCGCAAAATCGGTGTTCTTGTCGAGCGCCGTCAACCTGTTATCAACCATGATCGGCGATCACTGGTGCATGTCGCCCAAAAGTGCGCAGCGGTTTTGGAACAACGACATGCACGAAAATAGCGTATCAGGCGATGCTGTGGGGCGATCGCCTGAGGGGCACCTGCAACGACAACCCAACAGCGACCGGCTGATTCCGGCTCGGGAAATGCGATGCGCCGTTTCGCGGCCCTCATCACGTTGACGCTGCTGGCCGCCTGCTCGACCGCCGGCGATCTCGTGCCCTCGATGTCGCCATCCAGCAGCCCGACGGTTGCCGTGCGCGCACCGCGTTTCGAAGATTCCAAGCCGCATGAATGGGATAGCGGCGCGCCTTGGAACTATGCCGTTCACGGCACCGACGTCTCCAAATACCAGACCTCGGTCGACTGGCCGACGGCCAAGGCCAGCGGCATCTCCTTCGCCTTCATCAAGGCGACCGAGGGCGGCGACCGTTTCGACGAGTATTTCAACGAGCATTGGTCGCGCACCAAGGCCAATGGCATTCCGCGCGCGGCCTACCATTTCTTCTATTTCTGCACGCCGGCCGCCACCCAGGCGCGCTGGTTCATCCAGAACGTGCCCGTCGACCGCTCGGCCATGCCGCCGGTGCTCGACATGGAGTGGAACCCGCAATCGCCGACCTGCCGGCTGCGCCCGGATTCGGCGACGGTGCGGGCCGAAATGACCACCTTTCTCGAGATGATCGAGCGGCACTATGGCAAGAAGCCGATCATCTACACCTCGGTCGACTTCTTCGACGATAACGACCTTTCGACCTTCCGCGGCTATCCCTACTGGCTGCGCTCGGTGGCCGGCCACCCCCGCCAGAAGTACGGCAGCCACCCTTTCACCTTCTGGCAATACACCGGAACCGGTATCGTTCCCGGCATGACCGGCAAGTCCGATATCAACGTCTTCAACGGCACTGAGGCAGCCTGGAAAAAGTGGCTGCGGCAGAACACCCGTTGACACCGGCTCTGCCGCCTGCTTTTCGACGTCCCATGCGCACCTACCTGCAACCACTGGGATATCCACGCCGGAAACAGTCGAAGAGCCGCCTGCGCTCCGGGTTGCTCGCGGCCCTGCTGCTCGGCGCCGCGGTCGTGCCGGCGGCGGCGCAGGAATGCGGCGGCGACTTCGAAACCTGGAAGCAAGGCGTGGCGGCGGAAGCCAGGGCGGCCGGTGTCGGCGCTGTCGGCCTTGACGCACTGGAAGCCGCCACCATCGACGACAAGGTGCTGGCGCGCGATCGCGCCCAGGGCGTCTTCGCCCAGACCTTCATCCAGTTCTCCAACCGCATGATCTCGGCCTACCGGCTGAAGCAGGGCGCGGCCAACCTGAAGAAATACGCCGAAGTCTTCGCGCGCGCCGACCAGCAGTTCGGTGTCCAGGCGCCGATCATCACCGCCTTCTGGGGGCTGGAGACCGATTTCGGCGCCGTCCAGGGCGATTTCCACACGCTGAGCGCCTTGGTGACGCTGTCGCATGACTGCCGCCGCCCGCAGCTGTTTCGGCCGCAACTGGTGCCGCTGTTGACGCTGATCGATCGCGGCGTCGTTCCGGCCGACGTCACCGGCGCCTGGGCCGGCGAGATCGGCCAGACGCAGATCCTGCCTTCCGATTATCTCGCGCGCGGAGTCGACGGCGACGGCGACGGCATCGTCGACCTCAGGCGCAGCGTACCCGACGTGATCATGACCACGGCCAACAAGGTGCTGTCGCGCGGCTGGAAACGCGACCAGCCCTGGATCGAGGAAGTGCGCGTGCCCGAGGACATGCCCTGGGAGCAGACCGGCCGCACCAACAAGTTGCCGCTGTCGCAATGGGCCGCCTGGGGCGTCACCAATCCCGATGGCACGCCGCTGATCGACAATGGCCTGAAGGCCGGCCTGGCGCTGCCGATGGGCCGCAAAGGTCCGGCCTTCCTGGCCTACGACAATTTCGACGTCTATCTGGAATGGAACCAGTCCTTCACCTACGCGCTGACCGCCGCCAACTTCGCCAGCCGGCTGGCCGGGGCAAAGCAGTTCGACCCGCGCAATCCCGAAACCGGGCTCAATGGCGACCAGATGAAGGAATTGCAGACCAAGCTCGAAGCCAGGGGCTATGACGTCGGCACCGTCGACGGCATTCTGGGCACCAACACCCGCGAAGCCATCCGCAAGGAACAGATGCGGCTCGGCATGCCGGTCGACGGCTGGCCAACGCCGGAGCTTTTGGGGAAGTTGTGAAGAGAGTGAGTAGGCGTTGGGGTTGGGAGTAGAAGCTCCCCAAGCCGAATTCCCTATTCCCTACTCCTTGCCCGGACGAAGTCGATAAATGCCCGCAAAGCCGGGGGGACGTGCCTCGAACTCGGGTGATACAGGAAGAAGCCTGGAAAGCTGGGCGACCAGGGCTCTAGAAATCTCATCAGCCTGCCCGCATCGATCCACGACTGGACCTGATAGTCGATCATGTAGGCGACGCCTGCTCCACCCAGCGCCGCCTTCAGCATCAGCTCGGTGTCGTTGACAGTCAGGCTGCCCTGAACAGCAATTTCCAAAACCCGCTTGCCGCGAGAAAACTCCCACCGGTAGAGGTTGCCGCCGCCCGGCCATTGGAAGTTGATGCATTGGTGCTGGTGCAGATCCTGGGGATGACGGGGAGTTGCGCGGCCCTCAAGGTAGGCCGGGGCGGCCACCGCCGCCATCTGCAAATCGTCGCTGAGCTTGACCGCCACCATGTCCTTCTGCAGCCGCTCGCCGAGACGGATCCCGGCGTCGAACCGGCCCTCGACGATATCGGTCAGGGTATCGTCGACGATGACGGTCAGCGCGATATCAGGATAGGCGCGTTGGAAGTCGCCAAGGATCGGGCCGATGAACCGCACCGCGGCAACACGCGGCACGTTTATTCGTAGCGAACCCGCCGGCCGATCACGCGCGGCATGAATGTCCGCTACGGCGCCCTCCAGCTCTTCGAACGCAACGGCAAGGCGCGCAAACAGCGTCTCGCCAGCACCAGTGGGTGAAACACTACGCGTCGTGCGATTCAGCAACCTGACGCCGATGCGAGCCTCCAGTTGCCGGATCGACTGGCTGAGCGCCGGCGGGGAAACACGCAGCCGGGCGGCGGCGCGGACGAAACTACGCTCTTCCACGATTGCGGCGAATGCCTTGAACTCGGTGAATTCAGAACCGCGCATTGTGTATCCCTAGATTAACAAGATAGTCAGATAATAGGCCATTATCTGATCAGTTGCATGGCCCTATTTCTCGACTAGCGGACCCGTCAGATGAAACCGGCACGGGCCTGAATGATTGAAGGAAACGTATCATGCCCAAGTCCTTGCAAGGCAAAACCGCACTCGTCACCGGCAGTTCGCGCGGCATTGGGCGAGCCATCGCCGAAGGACTCGCCTCCAAGGGCGCTGCCGTCGTCGTCAACTATGTCGGCAACCACGAAGCCGCTGACGAGGTCGTGGCCGCCATCGCCGGCAAGGGAGGAAAGGCGATCGCCGTCCAGGCCGACATATCAAGCGTCTCGGATATTCATCGCCTGTTTGACGAGGCTGAGAGTGAGTTCGGCGCGATCGACATCGTGGTTGCCAATGTCGGCGTCGCCGTCATCAAGCCTCTGACCGAGGCAACCGAAGCCGATTTCGACCATGTCTTCGGCACCAACGCCAAGGGCACGTTCTTCGTGCTTCAGGAAGCAGCGCGCCGTGTGCGAAACGGCGGCCGCATCATCGCGGTCTCCACCGGCGGCACCAAGATGTTCTTCACGCAAACGGCGCTCTATCTCGGCGGCAAGGGCGCCGTCGAACAATTCGTCCGTGTGCTCTCGCGTGAACTCGGACCGCGCGGCATCACCGTGAATGCGCTGTCGCCTGGCTTCACCGACACGGACCTGCTTCCCGAGCGCGATCGCGCCGTGGCGGCCGGCATGTCTCCATTTGGCAGGATCGGCGCGCCCCGCGACGTTGCCGATGTCGCGGTCTTCCTGGCCAGCGACGAGGCCCGCTGGCTGACCGGCGAGAATATCCAGGCCGGTGGCGGGGTCGCTTAGTCCGCCATCGTCTCTAGGCTGGCGAATCCCTGCGGCGCATCGCCTTCATCGAAGGGTGTCGTCACCTCGACGAAGGTATCGGGATAAAAGCCGTTGAAGCGGGTTCTCAGCGACAGCGAATAGGCACCGATATGGCCGATCTCGATCCAGTCGCCGGTGTCGACGGTTTCCGGCAGCCAGAACGGCCGCGACAGGATGTCGACGGAATCGCAGGTCGCGCCGCAGACCTTGAACGGCACGATGTTCTTCTCCTCGCCATTGCGCGAGCGGATCGCCGGATCGGGGATGAAGCGGGCCGGCAGTGTGATCTTGCCGGTCCAAGAATCCGACAGCGACGCCCAGATGCCGTCATTGATGTAGAGCCGCTTGCCCTTGCGCAGCAGCACCCGCACGATCAGCGACAGGCAGCGCGCCACGATCACCCGGCCGGGCTCGGCCACCAACGGGATCTGGTCGAACTGGTATTCCCTCAGGTCGCCCGACAGCCGCGACATGATCTGGCCGAGCGACGGCATCTCGATCTGCTTGCGATTGGGGTCATGGCCGTACTCGGCGGGAAAGCCGCCGCCGACATCGAGGCCCGCAATGTCGAAGGTCAGCCGGTTGCGCACCCAATCGGCGGAGGCCAGCGCCCGCTCATAGGTGTCGGGATCCTCGATCTGGCTGCCGACATGGAAGCATAGGCCGACCTTGTAGCCGGTGCGGTTGAGTCGCTCGGCGAGTTCCACAGCATAGGCCGGCCCGGCGCCGAATTTCTTCGACAGTTCATAGGCCGCCGAGCCCTTGGTCTGGATGCGCACGAACACGCTGATGGAGCCCGGATCGATGTCAAGCGCCCGCACCACCCGCGTCAGCTTGGTGATCTCGTCCTCATGGTCGAGCGAAATGACGCGGATGGCGTATTTTTCCAGCGCAAGCTTGATGTCCGACTGCGCCTTGACCGGATGCATGTAGAGCATCTCGGCGTCGGGTGAGACGGCGCGCACTGCGGCGAACTCGCCGGGCGAGGCCACATCGAAAGCGGTGACGCCGGCTTCGACCAGCGCCTTCAGCACGATCTGCTCGCCATTGGTCTTGACTGCGTAGGCGGTCTTGCCGGGAAACATGCCCATGAACTGTTTGGCATCCGCCTTCAGCACCTGCGGGCGAAAGCAGTAGACCGGATCGTCCGGCCGAAGCGCCAGCGCCGCCTCGCGGGCATTCTCGAATCGCTGCATGGACGAATCCCCTGACTTCTCGGCTGCGCACAATTAATCCAAGCTAGCGGCCAAAGAAAACAATTCTGTGTACTGGCGGGCACTGACCCAGCGGCGCACCCTCTGGCAGCACTGTTGCCAGCAATCAGGTTTCGGGTGGCTCTTGTCGCCGGTCCCGATATGCCTTCTGCCTGAGTGGCTGGCATTGATGCCGCGGGGAAGGACGTTCACGATGGCAATAGCCACGACAGCCGTGCAGCGCGGACCGATGACGCTGAGGGACTGGGGACAGCTTCTGCTGCTCGGCGCCATCTGGGGCGGCTCGTTCTTCTTTGCCCGCATCGCCGTTGCCGAAATGCACCCGCTGGTGCTGGTGCTGTTTCGCGTTGCCATCGCGGCCATTGCACTGCAGCTCTATCTCGGCATTCGCGGTCCGTCCTTCCGCCTCGCCTTGCCGCATGCCGGCCTGTTTTTCCTTTTGGCGCTCGCCAACAATGTCGTCCCGTTCTCGCTGATCTTTGCCGGCCAGACCGCGCTTGGCGCCGGCGTCGCCTCGGTGCTCAACGCGACGACGCCGTTCTGGACGCTGATCCTCGCCAACGCGCTGACAGCGGACGAAAAGCTCTCCTGGAACAAGCTTGCCGGCATCGGGCTCGGCATCGCCGGCACCGCTGTCATGATCGGCCCCGGCCTGCTGGCCGGGCTCGGCGGCCCGGTCTGGGCGAAATTCGCGCTGATCGGCGCCTCGCTGTCTTACGCCGTCGCGCTGATGATTGCCCGCCGCTTCAAGGGCGTGCCCTCGCCGGTCATCGCCACCGGACAATTGACGGCGTCGACCATCGTCATGATCCCGGTGGTGCTGCTCACCTATGGCCCGGCCGGCCTGTTCTCGGCCTCGCCGCCGGTCTGGACGGCGGTGCTGGCGCTGGCGCTGCTCTCCACCGCCTTCGCCTACATCCTCTATTTCAACCTCGTCGCCTCGGCCGGCGCCACCAACGCCTCGCTGGTCACGCTCATCGTCCCGGCCAGCGCCATCCTGCTCGGCCTCCTGTTCCTGGGTGAGCGGCTCGCTCTGTTCGAGTTCTGCGGCATGGCACTGATCGCGCTTGGCCTCGTGACGATCGACGGGCGGTTGTTTGGTCGGCGCTAATGCCTGTCGATCAAAAGTGCGCAGCGGTTTTGGAACAACGACGCGCTTTAGGTCTGGTAGCGCTGCCATGCCTCGCTTTCGCCACGGCCGCGTCACAATTTATTCACAGGCTGCCAGCGGCTTTTGCCGAAGAGTTTCAACGCTTAACGACAGGTGGCAGGTCGCAAATTCCACAATCGCGTCGCATTGCAGCATATTTTCCGCTTGCCTGTGGCACAAATGCCCCTAGACTCCACCCATAGCTCTTGAAGAGGAGACTATGACATGGGACTTACGAGGCCAATCAACGCATTGATGATCTGTGCTGCATTTGCCTTCATTGGCGCCCTTATCATAGGTGTTCTTCCGTAACCGCCGGAGCGGAAGAACAGCAGCAATAGCCCACAAATTCGAAAGGCCGGGTGTTTCGCCCGGCCTTTTGCATTTCAGATTTCATACCACGATGAAGCTCAGGCGGCGGCGGATCCAGCTGCCTCTGTTTCGTGGGAGCGGATGCCGATCATATGGCAGATGGCAAATACCAGGTCGGCCCGGTTCATGGTGTAGAAATGGAAGTCGCTGACGCCGCGCTCGACGAGATCGAGCACCTGCTCGGCCGCCACGGCAGACGCCACGAGCGCATGCGTCTGCGGATCGTTGTGCAGCCCTTCGAAACGCTCGGCCAGCCATGCCGGCACGAGCGCGCCGCAGCGTGCCGAGAAATTGGCGACCTGGGTGAAATTGTGCACCGGCAGGATGCCGGGCACGATCGGGATGTAGATGCCGGCGCGTCGCGCCTTCTCGACGTAACGCTCGTAGAGATCGTTGTCGAAGAAGAACTGGGTGATCGCCCGCGTCGCGCCGTTATCCGCCTTGCGCTTCAGCATGTCGAAGTCGGTGGCAAAGTCGGGGCTTTCCGGATGCTTTTCGGGATAGGCCGAGACCGAGATGTCGAAATCGCCGGCGTCCTTCAGCGCTCCGACAAGTTCGGCGCCATTGGCATAGCCATCGGGATGCGGCCGGTAGGCCGTACCGACACCCGCCGCCGGATCGCCACGCAAGGCGACGAAGCGCTTCACGCCCATGTCGGCGAATTCGCGGACGACGGCGTCGACCTCATGGCGGGCGGCGTCGACGCAGGTCATGTGCGCCGCCGGCGTCAGCGTCGTCTCGTTCAGGATGCGCTTGACCGTGCGCGCCGTGCGCTCCCGCGTCGAGCCGCCGGCGCCGTAGGTCACCGAGACGAATCTCGGCTTCAGCGGCTCCAACCTGGTGACGGTGTCCCAGAGCCTGGCTTCCATCTCGTCGGTCTTCGGCGGGAAGAACTCGAAGGAGACGCGCACCTTGTCGCCAATGTCGGGACGGCGGGAAAAGCGGAACTGGTTCATCAGGCGATTTCCCCCATAGGGTACGCTTTGGTAGGTTGGGTGTCATTTGAAGGCTCGGCGATCAGCATGCGGCGGTCGCGGCCGAGCCACAGCTTGACGGTGAGCCTGGCTTCGTTGCCGCCGCGCGGCTCGAATTCCTGGGCATCCTCGAGATCAAGCCCGGCCTCGGCAAACCATTCGGAGATCTGGCGGTCGGAAAAGCCCAGCCTGACATGCGCATGCTGGTCGCGCAGGAATTCCAGCGCATGCGGCGCGAAGTCGACGATCACCAGCCGGCCCGCCGGACGCAGCAGCCGCGCCGCCTCGCGAATGGCGCGTGCCGGATCGTCGAGATAGTGCAGCACCTGATGGATGGTGACGAGGTCGAAGGCGTCGCGCTCGACCGGCGGCGCGAAAATGTCGCCTTGGCGGACCTGCGCATTGGCGATGCCTGCCTTGTCGAGATTGGCCCGCGCCACCGTCAGCATTTCCCGCGACATGTCGATGCCGACGCCGCGCCGGTAGAGCGGCGAAAATATCTCCAGCAGCCGCCCGGTACCAGTGCCGAGATCTAGCATCGACTGGAATGGCCGCTTGCCGACCAGCTTGAGGAGTGCGGCTTCCACCGCGCGGTCCGGCACATGCAGCGAGCGGATGTGATCCCAGCTGGCGGCGTTCTCGGAGAAATACTCGGCGGCACGGTCCTGGCGCTTGCGCTTGACCGATGCCAACCGCTCGAGATCGCGCTCGACCTGTGGATCGGCGCCGCGAATGCCGGAGACCAGCCCCATGACGAAGTCGCGCGCGGAATCCGTATCCGACAGCCGGAAGAAGGCCCACGAGCCCTCCTGGTAGCGGCCGATCAACCCGGCCTCCAGCAGCAGCTTCAAATGCCGCGACACCCGCGGTTGCGACTGGCTGAGGATCTCGGTGAGGTCGGACACGGTGAGATCGCCGCGCGACAGCAGCGCCAGGATGCGGAGCCGGCTCGATTCGGCCGCAGCCTTCAACGTATCAACCATCGTATCGAGCGAAACATGCATCGGCGCGCTCTCGTTGAAAAGATATAAACATATGTTTATGTCAGCTTTGGCGGCATAGCAAGGCCTATGTCGCTTCCTGACAAGAAAATGCCGCACACATGGTCCCCGCCAGAGAGAACCGCTTTTCCCTGACGATGGGCTGGAAACTTGTGCTAGGGCGAAAGCCATGTTCGAGACGCGCGACGGCGAAAAGCTCCTGCAGGCCGACCCGGCTGACATGCCGGCGGATGGCCATATCGTGTTTATCGGCCGCATCGCCTCGCCATGGACCACGCGCGAAAGCTGCCCGAAGAACATGCGCGCCGCCCTCGAGACCGGACAGGCGGCCACCGTTCTCATCGACCCACCCTATCGCGACGGTCTGCTTGCGCTGGAGCGGGCCAGCCACATCGTCCTCCTGTCCTGGCTGCATTACGCGCCGCGAGGACTGATTGTGCAGAAACCCCGCCATGCGGCTGAACCGAAAGGGGTTTTCTCGCTGCGCTCCCCTGCCCGGCCGAACCCGATCGGGTTGCATGTCGCCGGCCTGATCGCCGTCGACATCGACAACGGCCGCATCGCCATCGACGCCATCGATGTTCTCGACGGCACGCCAGTGATCGACATCAAGCCCTATTTCGCCTCGACCGACGCCTTTCCCGAGGCGACCATTGCCGGGCGTGACGAAAAATGAGTGCGCCCACCGGCCGCCGCCGCGCCATCGCCAAGGCGCTGACCGCACTGCTGCCCCTGGCGCCCTATGCCGATATGGAGAAAATCCGCACCGAGGCCGGCGCCGTGCACATGAAGACGCTGCCGCCGGGCATCGCGGTCTGGCTGGCGACGATCGCCCATATCAGGCACGGCCATACCGACTATGAAAAGCTGCTGGCCGAGGGCTATGACCGCGACTCGGCGCGGTTCTTCGTCATCGAGCAAACAAACATGGTGCTGACCCGTTGGCGCGCCACGCGCCTGCTCGATGCAGAGGACGAAGAGGAATAACTTCAGCTACCGTCGCTTCAATACGGCAACCGCATTGTAGGGCTGGCCGTCGGCCTGGCCAACCCAGGTCCAGGACAGGTTCCCTTTGAAAAATCGGACGGTGATGCCGCCACCGTCGATGCACTTGTCCTGGCCGTAGCTGATGTTTTCCCGGTATTCCGCCGAACTGTCGTCGCGAGAAATCTGGGTCAACGATCCGCCGCAGCCGAGCGACGAATAGTCGATCGACGCGGCGCCATCGCCGATTGTCATTGCGATCGCCCAATCGGCGCTGGCAGCACCGGCCGGACTTTGATGACCGCTGCCGGTCCAGACGCCGTTGAGCCCCGCCGCGTTGACCACGCAAGGCACGTTCTGAAAGATCGGCGTCAGCTCGCTGCCCGTCTTCTCGCAACGATAGGTCTGGCCGTTCTGGCACAGCGCCTCGCCCTCGCGAGCGCATTGCGCGAAGGCATGGCCAGTGACGAAGACGAGGAAAATTGCAAAGCTGATGGTCCGAAAAGATCTGCCCATTTTGCCCCTCCCGGCCGGATATTTTCAAGCCGGACCATAGGGCATATCGAATGTGCTACCTAGGACAAACAGCGATGGTTGGGTGGCCCTATGCCGCCTGCAGGGGACCACTAGCTTGAATCTGCCGCATCAAGCCGAAGGGACCAATCGCCATGAACCGAAGCGCAGCAGCCGGTAGCATTGTGCCATTGCCGGCTTTGTCGGATCGCCATATCGATCCGCATTCCTATCCCGACGGCATCGCCTTTCTCGATGGTCAGTATCTGCCGATGTCGCAAGCCAAGATCTCGGTGCTGGATTGGGGCTTTCTGCATTCCGACGCCACCTACGACACCGTGCATGTCTGGGACGGGAGCTTCTTCCGACTCGACCTGCATCTCGACCGCTTCTTCGCCGGCTTGCAAAAACTGCGCATGACGATCCCGTCCGACCGCGATGGTGTGGCCGAGATTCTGCACAATTGCGTGGCGCTGTCGGGCCATCGCGCCGCCTATGTCGAAATGCTGTGCACACGCGGCGCCTCGCCGACCTTCAGCCGCGATCCGCGCCAGGCGGTCAACCGCTTCATGGCCTTCGCAGTTCCCTTCGGCTCGGTCGCCAATGCCGAGCAGTTGCGGCGCGGCCTGCATGTCGCCATTAGCGACAAGGTGCGCATTCCGCCGGTCTCGATCGATCCGGCGATCAAGAACTACCACTGGCTCGACCTCGTGCGCGGCCTCTACGACGCTTATGACCGTGGGGCCGAAACCGCATTGATTCTCGACTTCAACGGCAATGTCGCCGAAGGCCCCGGCTTCAACGTGTTCTGCGTCAAGGACGGCAGGCTGTCGACGCCAGCCGCCGGCGTGCTGCCCGGCATCACCAGGCGCACCGTCTTCGACCTCTGCGCCGAGGCAGCGCTTCCCACCACGGCCGTCGACGTCAGCGTTGCCGCGCTGAAGGCTGCCGACGAAGTCTTCATCACTTCCACCGCCGGCGGCATCATGCCGGTGACAGTGATCGACGGCGCTGCTGTCGCCGACGGCAAGATAGGCGGGATCACAAAGCGCTTGATGGCGCTCTACTGGCAAAAGCATGACGACCCGGCCTGGTCGAGCCCGGTGCGCTATCCCTGACCGGCGAAGGTCCTGCTCCACACGATGACGTGACCAAAAAGATTCCCCCTCGCCTCTGGAAAATCGCTCGACGCACCGTATATCGCGGAAGCGGAGAAGCCTCCGCTTCCCAGTTCACGGCCCGCATGGGCAAGGATTCCACGTCATGACAAGCAAGGTTTGGTTCATCACCGGATCGTCGAAAGGCTTTGGCCGAGTCTGGGCCGAGGCCGCACTCGCTCGCGGCGACCGTGTCGCCGCAACCGCGCGCGATGCCGGCACGCTCGCCGATCTCGTCGCGAAATACGGCGATAATGTCGCCGCGATCAAGCTCGACGTCACCGACAAGAAGGCTGTCGATGCGGCCATCGCCGAGGCGCACAAGCGCTTTGGCCGGCTCGACGTCGTCATCAACAATGCCGGCTATGGCCATTTCGGCGCCATCGAGGAAGTCAGCGAACAGGAAGCCCGCGACCAGATCGAGACCAATGTGTTCGGCGCGCTCTGGGTCACCCAGGCGGCTTTGCCGATCATGCGGGCGCAGGGCTCCGGCCATATCATCCAGATCTCGTCGATCGGCGGCGTCAACGCCTTTGCCTCGCTCGGCCTTTACCATGCCTCGAAATGGGCGCTCGAAGCCTTCAGCCAGTCGCTCAGCATCGAGGTCGCCGAATTCGGCATCCATGTGACGCTTGTCGAACCGGGCGGCTTCTCCACCGATTGGTCCGGCGCCTCGGCCAAGGTCTCCAAAGCGATCGAGGCTTACGCGCCGGCCCGCGCCAAGATGGCGGAACGCCGCGCCAACTCGGTCGCCGGCGACCCCGAGGCCACCGGACCGGCGATGCTTGAAATCGTCGACGCGGCCGAGCCGCCGCTGCGCGTCTTCTTCGGCGATGGCGGCCTGCCGATGATCAAGCAGGAATACGCCAACCGCATCGCGCTGTGGGAAAAGTGGACTACGTTTCCGTCGAGGCGCAGGGCGCCAAGAAGAACCGCAAGGCGGCCTGAGCGCGTCTTGAAATCCGGCTGCGTCGCCCCGGCGGCGCAGCCCTTGCCCTAGCCCGGTGCTAGGATCGATAAATCCACTGCTCGGGCACGCGCACCGAGATCTCTTCCCCTGTTGTCATACGACCCGGTTTCTCGACCCAGGCAACGAGGCCGCGCAGCCGTTTCGCCGCCTTCGGGAAGGCCAGCGCGCCGGCCTCCGGATCGGCCATCCCGGCGTTTTCGGCAATCGAACGTCCGGCAAGCCGGCAAGGTCCGTTCTGCGCATCAACCTTGATCGTCACGCCATCTCTGAAGAACAGCAGCGTGCCTGACGGCAGCATCGAGAGATGCGGCACGCCTTCGATCAGCAGATTGGCGCCGATCCATTCCGGCTTGATCTCGGCCAGCCCCATCCGCTCGGCAACGACGCCGAGTTCATTCGCTGCTACGATTGATATCTGCCGCTCGTTGCGGATTTCGGTGCCGCGCGGATACCAGGGTTCGCGACCGCCGGAACGACGGGTGGCGCCGGCGTGGAAGTCGCCGTCGATGCCTTCGAAACCGAGCTGCAATGCTTCCACCGGGCGCGTCTGGAAGTGATTCGACGGTGCGACGTACAGAGCGGCCACTTTGGCGGACAGCTTCCTGGCGGGGATGATGTCGACCGGCTTCTCAGACTCCGGGAAGAGGTCCAGCATGGCTTCGTTCCTTCTGCAGGATGACGTCGCAAATAGCCGTAGCCGTGGGCTCGGGTCCAGTCGAAAGCGATGATGATTCGATCAAACCGGCTGATAGCGTCCATCGGCATCGTCATGAAGGCAAGGCTGGAGGAACGCTTTCTGCGCGGAGAACTCGGCAACGCCTATGACGACTATGCCCGCCGCGTACCGATGCTGGTGCCGTTCATGCCGGCCTGATTACAGCATCCGCAAAAGCGCGCCGCCGATCGAATAGCCGGCGCCGAAGGCGCACAGCACGCCGAAATCGCCGGGCTTCATGTCGGCGTGGTTTTCCGACAGCGCGATGATGGCGCCAGCGCCGGCGGTGTTGCCGAGCCGCTCCAGCACCATCGGCGCGCGGTCATGGTCGACCTCGTGGCCGAAGGCCAGTTTCAGGATCATGGCGTTCATTCGCGCATTGGCCTGATGCAGCCAGAATCGCCTGATGGCTTGCGGCGTCAGCCCGTGTTCGGCGAGGAATTCGACAATGAATTTGTGGCCGGCGACGGTGACTTCCTTGAACACCTTGTTGCCGACCTGTTTGATCAGATTGCCTTCGAGGTTGATCATGTAAGGATCGTCCTGGGCGGTTCGGGTGTGATAGCCCAGATTGGTGCGGATATTGTTCGACATCTGCGTCCAGGTGCGCGTGTCCAGCACCTCGAAACGCCCCGGCCGCCTCTCGCCCTCGCCCAGCCCCTCGACCACCATCGCCACCGATGCATCGCCGAAGATGAAATGCGTCTGCCGGTCGCGGAAATTGAGATGGCCGGTGATGATCTCCGGCGTGACCACCAGCACGCGCTTGTGCGCGCCCGCCCACACGAGATTGGCCGCAATGTGCAAGGCGGCCGCGGCCGATGAACAACCAAGCCCCATGTCGAAGCCGGCGCCCTTGGTGCCCAGCGCCTCCTGCATTTCGATGGCGATCGCCGGATAGGGCCGTTGCTGGTGCGAGGCCGAGCAGATCACCAGGTCGATGTCGGACGGCTTCAGGCCGGCATGGTCGAGCGCCTTCCGGGCCGCGGCCACTCCAAACTCGGCCTGCAGCGACAGCGCATCATCGGGCCGCGCCGGAATGCGCGGCGCCATGCGGGTCGGATCGAGAATGCCTTCGCGCTCGATCACATGCCGGGTCTGGACGCCCGAGGCATGGACGATGAAGGCGCTGTCGGATTTCTGCAGCAGCGTCTCATCCGTGCCTTGCCGGCGCGCATTCTCCGTGTCGACCCAGGCGTTGAAACTGGCGACCAGTTCTTCATTGGTGATCTTGGCTTCAGGGATTTCAACGCCGATGCCGCTGATGATGACGCGATGCATATCCAGTCCGTCCATGCGCAGGCATTGTCGTTCTCATGTGAACGACGAAGGGGCGCGACACAACACTTTTCTCACCCCGCCGGTTTACGCCGGCTTAAGCCACAGGCTGTGGGCGGATATCCTCGGGTGCAGAGTGCTAGCCGGCCCGCTTGGCGACGATGAAGATACGCGGAAAGCGCAGCAGCACCTTGCCGTTTGCGGTCTTCGGATAGGCCTCGGTGATCTTGGCGGTGTAATTGTCGAGGAATATCTTGCGCTCGCCGGCGTCGAGCGGATCGAGAAACGGCTTCAGCCCCGTCGACTTCACCCATTCGACGATCACCTCGGCGTCGGTCAGCGGATGATTGTAGGCCGTATGCCAGATATCCACCCGGATGGAGAGCGGCGACAAGAGATCATAATAGAACGACACGGCCGGCAGCGGGCCGCGCGCAGCACCTGCCATCTTGGCGGCGAACGGCATTTCGGCGGCCGTCTCGCGCATCAGCCGATGCGACGGCTCAAGCAGATTGTCGGGCATCTGGACGGCGAGCGCGCCACCCGGCGCAAGAAAGCCCATTAGCCGCTGGAAGACTGCCGGATGGGTCGGCAGCCACTGGAACACCGCATTGGCGAAGATGACGTTGACCGGCCCGGCCGGCTGCCAGGTCGAGGCATCGGCGAGGTCGAAATTGACGCTGGGCAGGCGCGCCCTCGCCTTTTCGATCATGTCGGGAGAGCTGTCGAAACCGATGACCTCAGCATCCGGCCAGCGCTCGACCAGCAGCTCGGTCGAGTTGCCCGGGCCGCAGCCGATGTCGACCACCCGGCGCGGGAAATCCACCGGCACCTGCGCAACAAGATCGCGCGCGGGCCGCGTGCGCTCATCCTCGAATTTCAGATATTGGGCGGCGGACCAGTCAGGTTTTGCGGCTGTGCTGTTCATCGATAAACCTCACGACGGTTGCCAACCTCCACGACCAGCACGACAAGCCGGCTGTCCTGGAACTGAGTAATGATCCTGTGGTCACCGACACGAAACCGCCAAGCTTCTTCCTTTGTGCCCGTCAGGCGCTTGGCAAGGGCTCTCGGATTGGGATGCGCTGAAACTCTCTGATTCAGGAACTCCAGGATGCGCCGTTGATCTTTCGTCGAAAGCCGTTCGATGTCTTTCTCGGCGCGCGGCGTGAACTCGACACGCCAGGTCATTCAGCGGCAGGCTTCTTGCGACGCTCCTCGGCTTCACGACGTTCGAGCTTCCGGATCACTTCATCCAGCGGAATGCGCACACCGTCATCATCTCTCAGGCGTTCGTCCGCAATTGCGGCGTCGTGCCAATCTTCGATGGCCTCGAGGATCGCTTCGGCTGCAACCTGGTCGGCGGTGCGACCGCTGGCCTTGGCCATTTCGGCCAGCAGTTTCTCGGCTTTTTGCGGCAGTTTGACTGTGATCATGGACGACTCCATCCGATCAATTTAGGTCAAACGCACACCGCCTGCAACGGATCGCCGCAGCCCTACCGCGTCAGCCTCTTGTACGTCATCCTGTGCGGGTTGACGGCTTCGGGGCCGAGACGACGGATCTTGTCCTGCTCGTAGTCCTCGAAATTGCCCTCGAACCATTCGACATGGCTGTCGCCCTCGAAGGCGAGGATGTGGGTGGCCAGACGGTCGAGGAACATACGATCATGCGAGATGATGACAGCGCAGCCGCCGAAATTTTCCAGCGCGTCTTCAAGTGCCGCCAGCGTTTCGGTATCGAGATCGTTGGTCGGTTCGTCGAGCAGCAGAACATTGCCGCCGGTCTTCAGCATTTTTGCCAGATGCACGCGGTTGCGCTGGCCGCCGGAGAGGTTGCCGACCTTCTGCTGCTGGTCGCCGCCCCGGAAGTTGAACGACGCGCAATAGGCGCGCGTGTTGGCCTCGAACTTGCCGAGCTTGACCACTTCGGCGCCGCCGGAGATTTCTTCCCAGACGGTCTTTGACGGATCGAGCGCATCGCGGCTCTGGTCGACATAGCCGAGCTTCACCGTTTCGCCGACGCGCACAGAGCCGGCATCCGGCGTTTCCTGGCCGGTGATCATGCGGAACAGCGTCGTCTTGCCGGCGCCGTTCGGGCCGATGACACCGACGATGCCGCCCGGCGGCAGCTTGAATTCCAGGCCTTCGATCAAAAGCGTGTCGCCAAAGCCCTTGGACAGGCCTTCCGCCTCGATCACCACATTGCCGAGCCGCTCGCCATGCGGAATGACGATCTGCGTATCGCTCGGACGCCGCTTGTCGGCTGCATCCAGCAGGTCCTGGAACGCCTGGATACGCGCCTTGGACTTGGTCTGGCGGGCTTTCGGGCTGGACTGGATCCACTCGCGTTCGCGACCGATGGCGCGCTGGCGGGCGTCGTCCTCGCGACCTTCCTGCTTGAGGCGCTTGGCCTTGGCTTCGAGGTACTTGGTGTAGTTGCCCTCATAGGGGATGCCGCGGCCGCGATCGAGCTCGAGGATCCACCCGGTGACATTGTCGAGGAAGTAGCGATCGTGGGTGATGATCATCACGGCGCCGGGATAGGCGCGCAGATGCTTTTCCAGCCACGCCGTGGTCTCGGCGTCGAGATGGTTGGTCGGTTCGTCGAGCAGCAAGAGGTCGGGCTGACGCAGCAGCAGCTGGCAGAGCGCGACGCGGCGGCGCTCACCGCCCGAAAGCTTGGTGACCTCGGAATCCTTGGGCGGGCAGCCCAGCGCTTCCATCGCCATCTCGACCTGCTGTTCGAGATCCCACAAATTGAGCCGGTCCATCTCGTCCTGGAGCTTGGCGGACTCATCGGCCGTCTCGTCGGAGTAGTTCATCATCAATTCGTTGTAGCGCTCGATGATGGCGGTCTTGGCGGCGACACCTTCCATGATGTTCTCGAACACGGTCTTGTCCGGGTCGAGTGCCGGCTCCTGCGCCAGGTAGCCGACGGTGGCGCCTTCGGCCAGCCAGGCTTCGCCGTTCCACTCCTTGTCGAGCCCGGCCATGATCTTGAGGATCGTCGACTTGCCCGAGCCGTTGGGGCCGAGGATGCCGATCTTGGCGTCGGGATAGAAGGAGAGATGGACATTCTCAAGCACCTTCTTGGTGCCATAGGCCTTGTTGAGGCCGGCCATGTGATAGATGAACTGGCGTGCCACGCGCGCTTTCCTTGATGATTGACCGAAAATGTCGGATTGAATGGAGGTTGGCCGCTATGTAGGCGATGCCGGGCCGAACGGCAATCGCTTTTGCCATTTCAAGCCGGGTGTACACCGCACGTTAAGTTTTCCGCCGGTTGTAGGGAGCGTTGAAATCCCCGGTTAACCCTTCAGCGTCAAAACAGGATCGATCGCTGGCCTGTCGCGATCGAAAGTAGAGATCGGACCGAAGGTAGTGCTGAACAGTTTCCTGCTCCTTGCCGAAGCGGTCGTCTACTTCAGCGTCATGGTCACGCTGTTCCGCTTCAGGGATCGCATCGGCCTCGGCGTCTTCGTCTGCGCGCTGGGCGCCATGCATTTCCTCGAAACCTATCTCGCCAGCGTCTTCTATGTCGCCCTGCCCTTCGGCATGGTCTCGCCAGGCTCGGCGGTGCTGTTTTCCGGCAAGCTGGTGATGCTGCTTCTGCTCTACGTGAAGGAAGATGCGGCCACGGTGCGCCAGCCGATCTATGGCCTTTTGCTCGGCAACGCCTTGATGATCGGGCTGGTCCTGATCCTGCGCCTGCACGATATTTCAGCCCTTTCCGACGGCAAGCTTCCCGATATCGGTTTCATCGACCAGTTGGGCTGGCTGATGGTGTGGGGCACGACGCTGCTCTTCATCGACGCCATCCTGATCATCCTGCTTTACGAAAAGCTCGGGCGTTATCTGCGCAAGGCGCCGTTCTCCCGCATCCTGATTTGCGTCGCCTGCGTGCTCACCTTCGACCAGGCCGGATTTTTCACCGCCCTGCATTTCGTCGCAGGCGCACCGATTGCGGTCTTCTTCGGCGGCTGGTTGGCCAAGATGGGTGCCGCTTTTGCCTACAGCGCCATGCTTGTCGCCTACCTCAGATGGTTCGAAACGCGTCAGGTCGTGGCACCCCGCGGGCTGTCCGACGTCTTCGACACGTTGACCTATCGCGAGCGCTACGAAGCCCTGGTCGAACATGTCGGCCGCGACGGCCTCACCGGCCTGTTGCACAGGGGACGCTTTGACAGCGACGGCGAACGTCTGGTTGCCGTCAGCCTGCGCACGGCCCAACCGCTCAGCCTGCTGATCGTCGACGTCGACCATTTCAAGTCGATCAACGATCGCTTCGGCCATGCCGAGGGCGACAGGGTGCTGAGATCGATCGCCCAGGTGCTGACCCAGGCGGCCGGCGCACACGATCAGGTTTTCAGGATCGGCGGCGAGGAGTTCGCCATCCTTTGCTCGCAGCCGCATGCGGTCGCCAGGTTGCTCGGAGAAAACCTCCGCCAGGCCGTCAAAGCGTGCGTAAACCGGTTCGACATCAGCGTCAGCGCCGGCATCGCCACTGTCGATGAGACCGTAGGCTCGCTTGCCGATCTCTTCGCCCTTGCCGACGAGCGTCTCTACAGGGCCAAGTCCACCGGGCGTGACCGCGTCGTCGGCGAAGCGCATGACGATGCCGAAGACCTAACTGCGTGGACATTGCCCACGCGTGGCGTCAGCGGATAAGGCTGTCAGCTCCGCTTGCGCTGCTGCAACGCGCCGACCGCAACTGAAACGGCTATCAGCGCGATGGCCAGCCATTTCAGCACGGTGATGATCGGACTGGCATCGATGTCATAAGCGATGAACAACAGAATGCCGGGCACCAGCAGGCCGCACATGACCAGCATGATGCGGTTGATCTGCCAAGACACTTTTGCTGCCAGCGCTTCGTCACCGGCTTCGCCGACAAGACCGGCGCGCATCTCCCGAGAGATGGCCAACGCGCTCGACAGGCGCATGGAGATCGGCAAGCCGAGCCCGATTATGAGGAAGGCACACGCCGCCAGCAGAGCCGAGAATTTGAGCGCGCTGGTGTCGGCCGGCACCGGAAACAAAAGTGTCGCCAGCGGCAGGAAGACACAGACGATGCCGAGCGCGGCAATGGCGATGAAGATCGCGGCATTGACCCAAGTGAACAGCTGGTAGCGGCTTGCCCCGATCGGCGCGGCAAGCACGCGCATGCGCGCCCACTCGGCATCGGTATAGGAAAAGCCCGGCCATTCCATGCGGCCGTCTTTAATGGCGGTCATCCCCCTGGCCCAGAAAGCCAGCCGCGCCAGCGCGCCTGATGTCATGCCACTCATCGCCACCCCCGCCGAATGAAACACATCCAGACCATATCACCGCGTCACTGCCAAGCGACAGACGGATATCCTACTGGAACCCGGCCGCATCGACCGAGCCCTTCGGACAGCCCGCCTTGGTCGTCGGCGCCGAGGCGAGCATGAGAGTGCCCAGCGAACTGTCGGGGCCGATCGGGCCGGTCAGGCCGAGCGTCAGCTCGCCGATCAGCCGCCTGCCGCTCGACGGATCGACCAGGCAGGAGACACGCACCCGCGCGCCCGACCCGGCGCCGAAGGCGCTGTCGAAGGCGCTGCGGATCTGGTCCGAAGTCAGCTGCTTGCCGACATTCCTGGTGAAGAGCTCGCGCACCGGCGAGGCATTCACCGCCCGCATCAGGTTCAGCGCCTCGGCAAAATACTCCTGCTGGCTCTTGCCGTAGCAGGTGCCGTGCTTGATCCATTCATGCCGTTCGAGCTTGGAGGCGGTGCCCGGCATAACCTGGTCGAGCTCGGCGCGCGTAGCGGCATCGAGATCGACCGGCGGCAGGTCTGCCCAATGGGCCGGATTGTCATTGGCCTTGTCGCTCGCCGGCACCTGGCAATAGAAATTGCCGTTCGGCTGCGGCCAGAGCCCATGCAATGTGAAATGCGACGCGTCGAAGCCGCCCGCCGTCTGCGCCTGGCATTCGGGCTTGCTCGACTTGGTTTCGCAGAAGGCCGGCTGCCAGCTCAGCGCGAAAACATATTCGGGTTTTCCTGAAGCCGGCGCCGCAGGCTTGCCCTGATCGGCGGGCGCGGCCGGCTGGGCGGCTGCGCTGCCGCCGGTGACATGACCGCAGCTGATCTTGACCCAGCGACGCTCAGGATCGGCGCCCGGCACGCGGATGAGGTAATGCGTCGGCGCATCCTTGTTGCCGGCCAGGAGGTCGTAGCTCTGTCCAGCCGTTGTCGCGATATTGCCGGGGTTCTTGCCGCTCTTGATTGCCTGCGTTGCTGGACAGGCAGCATCGGCCACGAAGGAGCCGCTCATCTTCACATCGGCGCGCGCTAGGCCGACACCGGCCAGCGCCACCAACACCGCACCCCATATCGCCGATATCCGCATTCCAGCACTCCTAGCGTTTCATAGCGCAAGCTAGAAACGTGTGACATGTCAGAATTACGATTTCTTTCGTCCGCCGCAAAAAACAATCGCTCGGTCGATCAGACCCCGCCCTCCTCGACCCGCTTCGTCAACATACGCAGCAGATCAAGCGCGGTCTCAAGCACGCGAGGCTCGATGCCCTCGCTGATGCGGTTGGCCCAGACATGCTGGCGCGTGCCGATATCCCTGATCGCGGCCCGGCCCGCATCGGTCATCGCCAGGAGCTTGGCGCGGCGGTGCGCCGGGTTGTCCGCATAGGCGGCGAGCCCTTCGGCGGCCAGAATGTCGGCAAGGCGCTGCACGCTCTGGCGGGCAAGCCCCATGTGGCGGGCAATGTCGGCAACCGATTTCGGCTCCTTCAGCACCGCGCCCAGAACCTGCCAGCGCGCCGCCGTCAACCCGGCAGGCTCCGCCAGCCGGTCGGCCGCGTCGAGAAACCCGCCATTCAGCCGGAACACGGCAAGCACCAGTTCAGTGAGCACATCTCCGGCTTCGGTCCTGCTTGTCATTTCTGGCCGGCCTCGATGGTGGAAACGAAAGTGTTGACGGCTCCAGCCACCGCCTCCGGCTTGTCAAGCATCACCCAATGGCCGGAACCGGCGACGGTTCTGTGGCCAATTCCGCTGCGCAGCCGAAACAGGGCCGCCGCATTGTCATTGGCCTCCGTGGCCAGCACGAAGATCGGCCCGTGATAGGCGTCGAGCGTCGGTTCGGGATTCCATTCCGCCAGCGCCTTGCCGACGCCTGCCCGAGCCGCCGGATCGACCACCGCCGCATCGGCGATGACCTGTTTGCGGACATCTGGGTTGGAGCCGGCGATCGAGGTGTAATAAGCGCTCAGGACATCGCCGCCGTTTGGCCCCGCCAGATCGCGCACGAACCCGTCGCGAATCTCTTTGGGCAGGGCGCGCGGATCGGTCGCCGGATCGACCAGCAGGATGCCGGCAACACGGTCGGCATGGCCGGCGGCATAGGCGAGCGCGGCCCCACTGCCGCCGCTATGTGCAACGAGGACAAACCGCTTCAGGCCGAACGCATCGGCCACCGCACCAATATCGTCGGCACGGCCGTCATAGCCGTAGTCGGCATCAGCTGCAGGCGCCGATGCGCCATGGCCGCGAAAATCGAAGGCGACCGCCTCACGGCCACCTGCGGTGAGCTGCATCACCCGGTTCCACTGTGTGGCGCGGCTGCAGTCGCCATGCGCGAACAGGATCGGCAGGCCGTCGCCGGATTTGATGTCGTAGCCGGCAAGCTGGCCCTGCGGGCCGGCAATGGTTGAGGTCTTCATGGTCATCTCCCTGGTCTGGCTGGAAGCAATGCCGGGCAGGAGCATTGCGGATGAAAGGCTCGCCAGCAGAAACGCGCGGCGCGAAACGGTCGAAACGGTTTTCATACTCATGTTCCCGATGTAATTTGACAGTATGCTGTCATATAACCAAATTGACAGCAAGCTGTCAATAGTGACCCCGGCTGATTTCGACCTCCCCTTGACGTCGGTCCCGCCGTCGCCCAACAGTCGCCGAGGAGCGAGACATGGCATTTGACAAGCAGACGACGCTGGCCTCTCCGACCGGGGCCACGCTCAACCTCTATGTGAAGCACGCGGGGGGCTCTCCACGCGCGGTAGTCCAGGTCAATCACGGCCTGGCCGAACATGCGGCGCGCTATGCCCGCTTCGCCGATTACCTCAGCACCCGCGGCTTTCATGTCTACGTCCACGACCATCGCGGCCATGGCGCGACCAAGGCGCCCGATGCCCCGCTCGGCAGGTTCGCCGGCACAGGCGGCCCGGCCAAGGTGATCGCCGATGTCGATGCCGTCCACGATTTGATCGCAAGGGAGCAGCCCGGCCTGCCGGTCATCCTGTTCGGCCATTCGATGGGTGCGTCGGTGGCGCTCAACTACCTGCTGGCGCACTCGCCGCGCGTCCACGCCGCGGCGATCTGGAACGGCAATTTCTCACAAGGCTTGCTCGGCCGGCTTGCGCTCGCCATCCTCGCTTATGAGCGCTTCAGGCTCGGCTCCGATGTCCCCTCACGCGTCTTGCCCAAACTGACCTTCCAGGCCTGGGGCAAGGCGGTGCCCAACCACAAGACGCCGTTCGACTGGCTGTCGCGCGACGAGGCTGAAGTGGCCAAGTACATTGCCGACCCGCTGTGCGGCTGGGATGCCTCGATCTCGATGTGGCGCGATGTCGTGGAGATGGCGCAGAAAGGCGGCAAGGATGCGGGCTTTGCCGGCATCAGGCGCGACCTGCCCGTCAGCATCGTCGGCGGCGAGAAGGATCCGGCCTCCGACTATGGCAAGGGCATCGACCATCTCGCCAAGCGCATGCGTGCGATGGGCTTTTCGAATCTGGTTTCAAAGGTTTACGCCGACACCCGCCACGAAAGCTTGAACGAGGTGAACCGCGATGTCGTCATGGACGATTTCGCTGCCTGGGCCGATAGCGTGCTCAAACGCTGACATCGCTGGCCCACCGCAAGGCCCGTGACAGCGGCATCCCGGGTTGATAGAGGCTGCGGTTCCGACCCGTTTTTGGTGATTTATGGCTGAACCTCCGCTGAAAGGCGTCCGCGTCGTCGAACTCGCCCGCATCCTGGCCGGCCCCTGGGCAGGACAATTGCTGGCCGATCTCGGCGCCGATGTCATCAAGGTCGAGAGCCCCGATGGCGGCGACGATACCCGCAAATGGGGTCCTCCCTTCGTCATGAGCCATGATGGCGAGAACCTGTCGGCCGCCTATTACCACTCCTGCAATCGCGGCAAGCGCTCCATCGCCGTCGATTTCTCGACGCCCGAAGGGGCCGAGACGGTGCGCCGGCTGGTTGCCACGGCCGACATTCTGATCGAGAACTTCAAGCTCGGCGGCCTCAAGAAATACGGGCTCGATTACGAGAGCCTGAAGGCGATCAATCCAAAGCTCGTCTACTGCTCGATCACCGGCTTCGGCCAGGATGGGCCTTACGCACCCCGCGCCGGCTATGATTTCATCATCCAGGCCATGGCCGGCATGATGTCGATCACCGGCGAGGTCGGGCGCGAGCCGCAAAAAGCCGGCGTCGCCATATCGGACATCTTCACCGGCCTCTATTCGGTGATCGCCATCCAGGCAGCGCTTCGCCATGCCGAAAAGACCGGCCAGGGACAGCATATCGACATGGCGCTGTTCGACACGCAGATTTCCGCACTCGGCAACCAGAACCTCAACTATCTCGTCTCCGGCAAGGCGCCGGTGCAGATGGGCAATGCGCATATGAACATTGCGCCCTATGAGGTTGTCCCGGTCAGGGACGGCCATATCATCCTGGCGGTCGGCAATGACGGCCAGTTCGCCAAATTCTGCGCCGCCGTCGGGCTCGACCATCTCTCAGCGAATCCCGATTTCGCCACCAATCCGGCCCGCGTCGCCAACCGGGTGAAGTTGCGCGAGCACTTGATCGAGACGCTGAAGAATTGGGATCGCGACCCATTGCTGGCCAAGCTCGAAGCGGCAAGCGTGCCGGCGAGCCCGATCAACGACATCGGCCAGATGTTTGCCGACCCGCAGACGATCGCACGCGGCATGCGCCTCGACCTCGACGATGGCCATGGCAATCGTCTGCCCTCGGTACGCGCGCCGATGGTGATGTCCGGCACACCGCTGGTCTATGAACGCCCTTCGCCGCGCCTTGGCGAACACACGCAAGAAATCCTTGCCGAACTGGAGAAGTCTGGACGATGAAGACCGGTGGACAACTGATTGTCGACGCACTCGAGGCGAACGGCACCGACCGCATCTTCTGCGTGCCCGGCGAATCCTATCTCGCGGTGCTCGACGCATTGCATGACTCGCCCATCCGCACCATTGTCTGCCGACAGGAAGGCGGCGCCGCCATGATGGCCGACTGCCAGGGGCGGCTGACGGGCAAGCCCGGCATCTGCTTCGTCACCCGCGGCCCCGGCGCCACCAATGCATCGGCCGGCATTCACATTGCCATGCAGGATTCGATACCCGTCATCCTGTTCATCGGCCAGGTCGCCAGCCACGCCAAGGAGCGCGAGGCTTTCCAGGAGGTCGACTACAAGCGCTTCTTCGGCGACATCGCCAAATGGGTGGTGGAGATCGACGATGCCGCGCGCATCCCCGAACTCGTCACCCGCGCCTTCGCCGTCGCGACATCGGGCCGCCCCGGCCCCGTCGTCGTCTCGCTGCCGGAGGACATGCTGACCAGTCTTGTCGACGCGCCCGCGGCCTTGCCGCACACGCCGGTCGAAACCCGGCCCGGCGAAGCCGAACTCGATGCTTTGGAAAAGCTTCTGGCCAAGGCCAAGCGTCCCTTCGTCATCCTCGGCGGCACACGCTGGGACGAGGAAGCGGTGGCACGTATGCGCACCATTGCCGAGGCCTGGTCGCTGCCGGTCGGCTGCTCCTTTCGCCGCCAGATGCTGTTCGACCATCTGCACCCGAACTATGCCGGCGATGTCGGCATCGGCATCAACCCGAAGCTGGCCACCGCCATCAAGCAGGCCGACCTGGTGCTGCTGATCGGCGGCCGCATGGGCGAGATGCCGTCCTCCGACTATACGCTGCTGAAGAGCCCTTACCCCGACCAGACGCTGGTCCATGTCCATGCCGATGCCGGCGAACTCGGCCGTGTCTACCGGCCGACCCTGGCGATCAACGCTGCGCCGTCGGCCTTCGTCGAAGCCTTCGCCAAGCGCAAGCCAACGTCCACGCCAGCCTGGGCGGATGAGACAGCGAAAGCACACGCTGCCTACCTCGACTGGTCGACGCCTCCTGAGACCGGCCCCGGCACGGTCCAGATGGGGCCGATCATGAACTATCTGGAAAAGATTTTGCCCGATGACGCCATTTTCACCAACGGCGCCGGCAATTACGCCACCTGGGTGCACCGCTTCCACCGCTTCCGCCGCTTCGCCACCCAAGGCGCGCCGACCTCCGGTTCGATGGGTTACGGCACCCCGGCCGCGGTCGCCGCCAAGGCGCTCCATCCCGACCGCACCGTGATCGCCTTTGCCGGCGACGGCTGCTTCCTGATGAACGGACAGGAATTCGCTACCGCCGTGCAATACGACCTGCCGATCGTCGTAATCGTCGTCAACAACGGCATCTACGGCACCATCCGCATGCACCAGGAGCGCGACTATCCCGGCCGCGTCGTCGCCACCGATCTTAGGAACCCTGACTTTGCCGCTCTTGCCCGCGCCTATGGCGGCCACGGCGAGACGGTCGAGAACACGGCAGATTTTGCCCCTGCCTTCGAGCGTGCCCGCGCCAGCGGCAAGCCGGCGATCGTCGAAATCAGGCTCGACCCCGAGGCGATCACGCCGACGCGGACGATGACGCAGATCCGCGACAAGGCCTAAGAACTTCGTAGCGAAAGCCGAGTTCGTCACACCCCCCTCTGTCCTGCCGGACATCTCCCCCGCAAGGGGGGAGATCAGAAGTCACATCGGCCTTTGCCAATCACCAACGTTGAAGATGAGGGCCGGCGGTCAAGCTGCCAATCTCCCTCCTTGCGGGGGAGATGGCCGGCAGGCCAGAGGGGGGTGCTGTCCCGCCGACGCTGCCAAGGCGATTGCCCCTTTCCTGATATCTACAAGCGAGCTATCAGACCGCTGCCATCGCCTGCGTCAGGTCGGCGATAAGATCGTCCGGATGCTCGACGCCGATCGACAGCCTGACCGTCGTCTCCAGCACGCCGATGCGCTGGCGCACGTCGAAGGGGATGCCGGAGTGCGTCATCGCCGCCGGGTGGCTGGCGAGTGACTCCGTGCCGCCGAGGCTCACCGCCAGCTTGAATATTTGCAGCCCGTTGAGAAATGCGAAGGCCGCCTTCTCTCCGCCTTTGATATCGAAAGAAAATGTCGACCCGGCGCCGCTGCATTGCGCCTTGTAGGCCCGTCCCGCTGCCGTATCCTCGCCCAGGAACGGCAGGTAATGCACCTTCTCGACCTTGGCGTGATCGCGCAGGAATTCGGCCACGAGCCGCGCATTGTCGTTGGCGCGCTCCATGCGGATCGACAGCGTCTCCAGCGAGCGGCCGAGCATCCAGCAGGAATGCGGATCGAGCTGCGTGCCGATTGCGCCGCGCAGCGCCTTGATTGGCTTGGTCACCGCCTTGCTGCCCATCGCCGCACCGGCGATCAGGTCGGAATGGCCGCCGACATATTTGGTCAGCGAATAGACGGAGACATCGGCGCCATGTTCGATCGGCCGCTGGAACACCGGGCCGAGCAGCGTGTTGTCGCAGACAATGATCGGCGTTGATCCTTGGCTTGCGCCGATCTCGTCGGCAATCTTCCGGATCAGTGCGATGTCGACCAGGCTGTTGGTCGGATTTGACGGCGTTTCGATGAGAATGACCGAGACACGCCCCTTCGCCACCGCTGCATCAGCAGCGGCCCGCACCGCCTTCTCGTCGACGCCGTCGGCGAAGCCGACAGCGCCGATGCCGAAGCCGGACAGCGTGCGCGTCAAAAGCGTCTCAGTGCCGCCGTAAAGCGGCTGCGAATGCAAGATGACATCGCCCGGACGGGCATAGGCGAGCAGCGTGGTGGCGATCGCCGACATGCCGGACGAGAACAGGATGCAGGCGTCCGTTCCCTCATAGACCGCCAGCCGGTCCTCGACGATCTCGGAGTTGGGATGATTGAAGCGCGAATAGACCAGGCCGGACGCCGTGCCGCTCGGCGGCTCCTTGCGGCCGGATGTGTAGTCGAAGAAGTCGCGCCCCTCCTCCGCCGATTTGAACACGAAGGTCGAGGTCAGGAACACCGGCGGCTTGACGGCGCCTTCCGACAGTTGCGGATCGAAGCCATAGCTCAACATCAACGTTTCCGGATGGAGCTTGTGGTTGCCGATGTGGGTTTTCGACGGGCGCGGCGCGGTCATGGCTTTTCCTGCGTTCTAGAGGAGTCTCGTCCAGCAATTTATGCGATCCCGGTCCACCAGTCCTTGCTATTTTCGGCCTCGCATGGCTGCATCCCGGCAACAAATTGCCGAGCGAGAGCAAAAGTGCAGCAGAAGATAGCCGACGATTTCGACCGCAAGATCCTGCGCGAGCTGCAGGCCGACGCCCGCATCACCAACAATGAGCTTGCGGAGCGCATCGGCCTGTCGCCGTCGCCATGTTTGAGGAGGGTACGCCGGCTGGAGGAGGCCGGCATTATCCGGGGCTATACCACGCTGGTCGACCCGGCCGCCTTCGGCTGGAACATGGTCGCCATCGCCACCGTTCGGCTCAGCCGCCAGAACGAGGACGAGATCGTCATGTTCGAGGACGCCATCCGCGGGTGGGAGGAGGTGCTGGAATGCCACCTCGTCACCGGGTCGCGCGACTATGTGCTGAAGGTGGTGACCGGCAGCCTCGAACAGTACGAGCGCTTCATCAAGGAAAAGATCGCGCGGCTGAAATGCGTCGCTTCGATCGAGACCAGCTTCGTCATGAACACCATAAAGGAACGGCGCCTCTGACATTTGGCCAAAGGCGCCGCTCTCGAGGTCGAAATTGCCTGGCCAGGCTTATTTGATCGCCTTGTCGGTGATGGCCGTGGTGTAGGCGCCGGTCGGCGCCTTGGTGATGATCTTCTGGTCGAGCAGCGCCTTGGCGGTGCGCTCGTAGGTCGCCGGGTCGAGCTTGCCGTCGGCATTGTCGATCAGCTTGGCGACTTCGCTCATCATCCGCTTCTGGTGGTTTTCGTCCTGGCCACCGCCGTCCATGACAATGCCCGCGGCCTCGTCATTGTTGTCGATGGCATATTTCCAGCCCTTCATCGAGGCGCGCACGAAACGCACCATCTTGTCTTCGAAAGCCGGATCCTTGAGCTTGTCTTCCGAGGCATAGAGCCCGTCCTCAAGCAGGTCGTTGCCCATCGCCGAGTAGTTGAACACGGTGAGCTGGTCCGGCTTGTAGCCGGCATCGATCAGCTGCCAGTACTCGTTGTAGGTCATGACCGAAATGCAATCCGCCTGCTTCTGGATCAGCGGCTGCACGTCGAAGCTCTGCTTCAAAACCGTGACGCCATCCGGGCCGCCTTCGGTCTTCAGGCCGAGCTTGTTCATCCAGGCGTAGAAAGGATATTCGTTGCCGAAGAACCAGACGCCGAGCGTGTGACCCTTGAAATCGGCTTCGGTCTTGATCGGGCCATCCTTCGGGCAGACCAGCTCCATACCGGCCTTCTTGAACGGCTGGGCGATGTTGACCAGCGGCACGCCCTTTTCGCGCGCGGCGAGCGCCCCGCCCATCCAGTCGACGATGACGTCGGCGCCACCGCCGGCGATCACCTGCTCGGGTGCGATATCGGGACCGCCCGGCTTGATGTCGACGTCGAGGCCTTCTGCTTCATAAAAACCCTTGGCCTTGGCGACATAGTAGCCGGCAAACTGCGCCTGCGTGACCCATTTCAGCTGCAAGGTCACCTTGTCGGCGGCCATTGCCTGGAACGCGGCCAGCGACATCGCGCCGGCCAGCATCGGAATGATCAGTCTTTTCATGTTTTTACCCTCTGAAGTTAACACCCGAACCCACCGCCCTATCCACCACGGACAGAGGGATGCCAAAACGTGACGGCTCTCTCGACGAGAGCGACCACGCCATAAAAGACCGAACCCGCCAGTGCTGCAACTGCGATTTCGGCCCAGACCATATCGATGTTCATCCGCCCGACCTCGGTCGAGATGCGAAAGCCCATGCCGACCACAGGCGTGCCGAAGAACTCGGCGACGATGGCGCCGATCAGCGCCAGCGTCGAGTTGATCTTCAGCGCGTTGAAGATGAAGGGCGCTGCCGCCGGCAGCCGGAGCTTCAAGAGTGTTGGCCAGTAGCCCGACGCATAGGTGCGCATCAGGTCGCGCTCCATATGGCCGGAGGCGGCAAGACCGGCAACCGTGTTCACCAGCATTGGGAAGAAGGTCATGATGATGACGACCGCGGCCTTGGACGGCCAGTCGAAGCCGAACCACATCACCATGATTGGCGCCACACCGATGATCGGCAGCGCCGAGACCATATTGCCGATCGGCAGCAGACCGCGGCGCAGGAACGGCACGCGGTCGGCCGCAATCGCCACCAGGAAGCCGGCGCCGCTGCCGATGACATAACCGAAGATCACCGCCTTGAAGATGGTCTGCCTGATATCGGCGCCGAGCACCGGCAGGGAACTGGCGATGCGCACACCGATGGCGCTCGGCGGCGGCAAAAGGATGAAGGGAATGCCGGCGCCACGCGTCACCGCTTCCCATATGATCAGGATCCAGGCGCCGAAGATCGCCGGGATGATGAGGCGCAGCGCCATCCGCGCCCCTTTTGCCATCGGGCGAAGCCCCGACAGCACCGCCACACAGCGCCAGGCCAGCAGCCAGGCAGCGGCGAGCAGCAGGAAATACGGCGCCAATGCCGTGCCTTCGAAACCTGTAATGCCCGAGATCAGCATCCAGGCGACGAGATGAGCGCCGATGAACAGCACCGCAGCCTCGGCCAGCGGCGAAATTCTGATCATCGAGATCAGCCCTGCCAGCACGGCCAGGCCGATCATCGGGGTCTTTATCCCGAAATAGGGGTAGTCGAAGCTTGCCGTCGGGTCTGCAAGGGCGGCCGCTTCCGGCTTCGACATCGCACCGAGCGCGACGGCGACGAGGCACAGCGCAATGGCCAGCACGGCTTGCCAGGAGGGCTTCAGCCAGTTCATGCCGGCCTCCCGCCCATCGCGCGGTCAACGAGGCGCCCGGCTATGCCGACCACCATGACCAGAAGGGCCGCCACCACCGAGCCCGCCACAAGGGCGGACCAGATGTCGATGGACTGGCTGTAATAGGCGCCTGCCAAAAGCTTGGCGCCGATGCCGGCGACAGCACCGGTCGGCAGTTCGCCGACAATGGCGCCGACCAGGCTCGCCGCCACCGCCACCTTCATCGAGGTGAACAGGAACGGCACCGAGGCCGGCACCCGCAGCTTCCAGAAGGTCTGCGAGACACTGGCATTGTAGGTGTGCATCAGGTCGAGATGCATGAGTTCGGGCGAGCGCAGGCCCTTCACCATGCCAACCGTCACCGGGAAGAACGACAGGTAGGTCGAGATCATCGCCTTTGGGATCAGACCGCTGATGCCGATCGCCCCCAGCACGACGATGATCATCGGCGCCACCGCCAGAATGGGAATCGTCTGGGAGGCGATGATCCACGGCATCAGGCTGCGGTCGAGCGTCGCCACATGCACGATGCCAACCGCGATGACGATGCCGAGCGCCGTGCCGAAGGCAAAGCCGAGCAACGTCGACGACAGGGTCACCCAGGCATTGTAGACGAGGCTTCGGCTCGATGTGATGGGCCGCAGGAAGGTGTTCTCGAAGAAGTTCACCGCCACCTGATGCGGCGCCGGCAGCGTCGGCTTGGGCTGCGACAGCGTCTTGCCGATGAATTCGACGGTGCCGTGGGTTTCCCCGGCGCGCCGGTCGAGGTCGCGCTGGAAGGGCGCGTTTAGGATGACGGCGAAGACATACCAGAGCACCACCACGCCCAGGAGGATGGAGGTCACGGGGATGAGTTTTTCGCGGAAGGTGTCCATCAGGCGCGCTCCCCTTCTCCTCTCCCCGCCGGGAAGAGGGTGGCCGGAGCGAAGCGGAGGCCGACCACCTCCGCGTTCGTCATCCTAGGGCGGAGCGACGCGAAGCGTCGTGCAGACCCTAGGATCCATTCCGTGACGTTGGCCGAGGGGTATAAGCGGTTGAGAATGTTCGCCTTCGCGGGCGCAGCGGCGTGTGCACCGTTTTGCACCGTTGCGGACCGTATAGGTAACGGTATGGATCCTAGGGTCTGCGCCGCGTCGCTTCGCTCCTTGCTTCGCCCTAGGATGACGAAGGCGTGGCGGCGACGTCCGCACTCATTCGCTACCCCCTCAATCATCATAGCTGTGCCCTGCCCTCAAGCCATCGCGTACCCTGGCCGCGATCGCCAAAAATTCCGGCGTCTCGCGGATGTCCAGTGGCCGCTCCTTTGGCAGCGTCGATTCGATGATGTCGGTAACCCGACCTGGGCGCGGCGACATGACGACGATGCGCGTCGACAGATACACCGCCTCGGGGATGGAATGGGTGACGAAGCAGATCGTCTTGTTGGTGCGCGCCCACAATTCCAGAAGCTGTTCATTGAGATGATCGCGCACGATCTCGTCCAGCGCGCCGAAGGGCTCGTCCATCAGCAACAGGTCGGCGTCGAAGGCGAGCGCGCGGGCGATCGAAGCGCGCTGCTGCATGCCGCCGGAAAGCTGCCAGGGGTATTTCTTCTCGAAGCCGGAGAGGTTGACGAGCTCCATCGTGCGCTTGATGCGCTCGGCCTGCTCCGCTCTCGAAAGGCCGATGATCTCCAGCGGCAGCGCCACGTTACGCTCGATCGTGCGCCACGGGAAAAGGGCTGCCGCCTGGAAGACGTAGCCATAAGCGCGTTTCTCGCGCGCCTGTTCCGGCGTCATGCCGTTGACCGAGATCGTGCCCGATGTCGGTTTTTCCAGATCGGCGATGACGCGCAGCAAGGTGGTCTTGCCGCAGCCCGATGGGCCGATGAAGGAGACGAACTCGCCCTTGCCGATGGTCAGGTCGACATTGGAGAGCGCCTCTACCGGACCGTCATTGGTCTGAAAGGTAAGGCCAAGTCTGCTTGCCGAGACGACGGCTGGCGATTGTCCCGTCATCGCTTGCTGCCTGCCTCTCGCAGCCGCCCAGGATGAAATGCCGTTGCATTCGCGTTGATGTTGCTTTCCACTCGTCCAATCCCACCCAATCGACGCCCGGAGCCTTGCCGATGTCGCCCAAACCCACTTGTCACCTTATCCGTCCTGAAAGCACTTATGAAGGCAAGCAGGGATTGACCTATTTTGCCGGCATTGCAGCCGAGACGGTCGGCTCGTCCGGCATCTGCATGCATCTGCTCACCCTGCCGCCTGGCGCCCGCGCCAAGGCGCATCTGCATGAAAGCCATGAGACGGCGATCTATGTGCTCTCGGGCGAGGTCCACACATGGTATGGCGACAGGCTCGAGAACCACATCGTCGTCAAGGCCGGCGACCTCTTCTACATCCCGGCCGGCGTACCGCATCTGCCGGCCAATCTGAGCAACGCCCCGTCCTCGGCCGTCATCGCCCGCACCGATCCCAATGAACAGGAAAGCGTCGTCCTGTTGCCGGAACTGGATGCGCTGGTGGCCTGACGCTGACGGGACTGCCGTCATTTGCACCGCGCCACTTCGCCCATGACATTGCCGTCGTCGTCGGCGACCGTCAGCTTCTTGGCGTTCTTGGCGCTGCGCTTGATGGTGAATTTGGTCGGCTCCTGTCCCTCTTCGCCTTCCGCCTCGCATGTTGCCGTCACCACCAGCGACCCATCAGCCTGCGCTTGCTTCTCCGTGAAGGTGCAGGCGCTGGCGGCGGTGACCAATGCCTCGTCGGTCAAAAGCAGCATCCGATCGGCGGCGACTTCCTGGCCGTTGCGGTTGATGCAGCCATATTTGTCCCCATAGGGTCTCGTCAGGTCGATGCCTGCCGCAAGGGCCTGACCCGCAGCCAGAACGACTATCATCGCAACAGACGGCCCCAAACCGCGCGCGCTCATTCCCCCAGCTCCAACGTCACGAACACGGTTGCAACGGCCCCATTTCTTCAAGACCGGGAATGGTCACGAAGAACCCACCCTCGCCCTTGTTGGTGACCACAACGGTTTCAGCCGTCGTCCCCGCCTCGCCTTCGGCGGAACAGGTCGCATCAAGCGATTGCGTGCCCGGCGCCCACGTCAATTGCTGCGCGAACCGGCAGCCGCTGCCATAGGTCTCGATGCCTTCGGCGGTCAGCACGATATAATCGTCCCGGCCCTGAAAACCGGCCTTTGCAAAGACACAGCCGGCATCGTTGCCCCAGGAGCCGGCCAGCCTCTCGGCCCCTGTTGCCGGACCAGCGACCACCATCGCCACGACCAGTGAAATGAGCGCCCCCGGGCTCCGCAACGTCAAACGCCTGTCGCCGGAATGCCGGTGCGTTCCACCTTGCGCGGCGCGGTAATGTCCTTCCAGGTCGACAGAGCCCGGTTGACCGCCGCGTTCGGCTCGCGGGCGACGAATTCGCCATGGCCGGGCTTGGCCTTGACCTCCGCTTCCTCGACCGACAATTCGCCGCGCGAAAAGACGAAGCGCGGCAGGCCGGTCACCTCAAAACCTTCGAAGACGTTGTAGTCGATCACCGATTGCTGCTTCTTCGAGGTGATGGTCTTCTTGGCGCTGGGGTCCCACACCACGATGTCGGCGTCCGCGCCTTCGACGATGGCGCCCTTCCTAGGATACATGTTGAGGATCTTGGCGATGTTGGTCGAAGTCACCGCGACGAACTCGTTCATCGTCAGCCGCCCGGTGTTGACGCCCGTCGTCCACAGCACGGGCAAGCGGTCTTCGAGCCCGCCGGTGCCGTTCGGGATCTTGGTGAAATCGCCGAGGCCGTTGCGCTTCTGCTTGGTGGTGAAGGCGCAGTGGTCGGTCGCCACCACCTGCAGCGATCCCGCCTGCAGGCCGGCCCACAGCGAATCCTGGTGCAGCTTGTTGCGGAAGGGCGGGCTCATGACGCGGCGCGCCGCATGGTCCCAATCCTTGTCGAAATACTCGCTTTCATCCAGCGTCAGATGCTGGATCAGCGGCTCGCCGAAAACCCGAATGCCCTTCTGGCGGGCGCGGCGGATGGCTTCGTGGCTCTGCTCGCAGGACACATGCACGACATAGAGCGGCACACCGGCCATGTCGGCGATCATGATGGCGCGGTTGGTCGCCTCGCCTTCCACTTCCGGCGGCCGCGAATAGGCGTGTCCCTCGGGACCATTATTGCCGGCAGCGAGCAGCTTTTGCGACAGCGCCGCAACCACGTCGCCATTCTCGGCATGAACGAGCGGCAGCGCGCCGAGATCGGCGCAGCGCTGGAACGACGCGTACATCTCGTCGTCGTCCACCATCAGCGCGCCCTTGTAGGCCATGAAATGCTTGAACGAGGTAATGCCTCTGTCGACGACGGTGGCCATCTCGTCGAACACCTGCTTGCCCCACCAGGTGATCGCCATGTGGAAGGAGTAGTCGCAGGCAGCCTTCGAGGTCTTGTTGTCCCACATCTGCAACGCTTCCAGCAGCGATTGCTGCGGCGCCGGCAGGCAGAAATCGACCACCATCGTGGTGCCACCGGAAAGGGCCGCACGCGTCCCGGACTCGAAATCGTCGGCCGAATAGGTGCCCATGAACGGCATTTCGAGATGGGTGTGCGGATCGATGCCGCCCGGCATGACGTAACAGCCGCTGGCGTCGAACTCATGGTCGCCATGCAGGTTCGAGCCAATGGCGACGATCTTGCCGTGCTGCATCAGCACATCGGCCTTCCAGGTGCGGTCGGCGGTGACGATGGTGCCGTTTCGGATGACTTTGGTCATTGTCGTGTTCCCTTGTTCTCTTCGCGCTTCTTGTGAGCGTCGTTTTGAATACAGATCTTAGTTCACGCCACGATCCCCGCTGTCTCTACCACCGCATGGAACAGCACGTCGGCGCCGGCGCCGGCCCATTCCTTGGTGATTTCCTCAGCCTCGTTGTGTGACAACCCGTCAACGCAGGGGCACATCACCATGGCGGTCGGCGCAACGCGGTTGATCCAGCAGGCGTCGTGGCCGGCGCCGGAGACGATGTTGCGGTGGGAATAGCCGAGCCGATCGGCGGCGTCGCGGATCGCCTTGACGCAGCCGGCATCGAAGGTGACCGGATCGAAAGCGCCGACCTGCTCGACCTTGTACTGGATGTCGAGCGCCTCACAGATTGTGTCGATGCCTTCGCGCATGCGCCCATCCATCGCGTCCAGCACTTCCTTCTCGGGCGAGCGGATGTCGATAGTGAAGACGGTGCGCCCGGCGATGATGTTGCGCGAGTTCGGAAACACCTCCATGTGGCCGACCGCGCCGACGGCGTCGGGCTGGTAGTCCATGGCGATCTCGTGCACCAGTTCGATGACCCGAGCCATGCCGAGCCCGGCATTACGGCGCTTGGGCATCGGGGTCGAGCCGGTATGCGCCTCCTTGCCGGTCAGCGTTACCTGCAGCCATTTCAGGCCCTGGCCGTGGGTGACGACGCCAATGTCGATGCCTTCGTCCTCGAGGATCGGCCCCTGCTCAATATGCAGTTCGAAGAAGGCGTGGATCTTGCGATCACCGACTTTCTCGGTGCCTTTCCAGCCGATGCGCTCCAGCTCCTCGCCAAATTTCCTGCCCTGTTTATCAGTGTGCTGATACACGTCCGCCTGATCGAGCACACCGGCGAACACGCCGGACGCCATCATAGCCGGGGCAAAGCGCGAGCCTTCCTCATTGGTCCAGTTGGTAACGACGATTGGATGCCTGGTCTGGATGCCGAGATCGTTAAGCGAGCGAATAATCTCCAGCCCGCCGAGCACGCCGAGCACGCCGTCATATTTGCCGCCGGTCGGCTGCGTGTCGAGATGGCTGCCGACATAAACCGGCGGCAGGCTGGGATCAGCGCCTTCCCGGCGGGCAAACATGGTGCCCATTTCGTCGAGCCCCATTTCGAGCCCGGCCGCCTCGCACCAGCGCTTGAACAGATGCCGTCCCTCGCCGTCCTCGTCGGTCACGGTCTGGCGATTGTTGCCGCCGGCAATACCGGGGCCGATCTTCGCCATCTCCATGATGGAATCCCACAAACGGTCTGAATTTATTCGCAGATTCTCGCCCGGGGCGGCCATGCTCTAAAACCTCATCGGTTGCGGGGCGGCGGCGTCCCCCTCCCCCTCGAGGGGAGGGTGGCCGCGAAGCGGTCGGGTGGGGTCGCCCGCGACGCGCGCGACCTTCTCTTTGACCACCTGCGCGACGTGCCAAGCGCTGTTTATGACATCGGGCTCGTCAACACGGAAGACTTCAAATCCGAGCGATCGCAGATAAGCATCGCGAACGGCATCGTGCCGCCTACCCCTGTCGTGTTCGTGCATGTCGCCATCGACCTCAACGATCAGCTTCACCGCCAAGCAGGCAAAATCCACGATGTACGGGCCAATCGGGCACTGACGGCGAAACTTGATGCCGGCTGATTTCAGGTCCCGCAGTTCATACCACAGCAGCGATTCTCCCTTGGTCGCGTGAATTCGAAGCGCTCGCGCCTTTTGGCGCATTTCGAAGCTCACGCGGGTACGGGGCATCAGGAGCGGCCTCGGAACAAAAGAGCAGGTCGGCGTCCGGTCGCACCGACCCCACCCGACCGCTTCGCGGCCACCCTCCCCTCGAGGGGGAGGGCTATCCGCGCCCGGTTTGTCAATCGATCGCCCTCAGCACTTCTCTGACATGGTCGATCAATTCGTTGATCTGGCCCTTGGTGATGATCAGTGGCGGCGACAGCGCGATGATGTCGCCGGTGGTGCGGATCAGCGCGCCGCGCTCGAACGCCTTGACGAAGGCCGAGAAGGCCCGCTTGGTCGGGCTGCCGGCGATCGGCGCCAGTTCGATCGCGCCGATCAGGCCGATATTCCGGATGTCGATGACATGCGGCTCGCCCTTCAGCGAATGCAGCGCATCTTCCCAGTAAGGCGCCAGTTCCTCGCCGCGGGTGAGCAGGCCCTCTTCCTTGTAGGTGTCGAGCGTGCCGAGTGCCGCGGCGCACGCAATCGGATTGCCCGAATAGGTGTAGCCGTGGAAGAACTCGATCATGTGCTCGGGGCCGGTCATGAAGGCGTCGTGGATTTCCTTCTTCACGAACACCGCGCCCATCGGGATGACGCCGTTGGAGACGCCCTTGGCGGTGGTCATGATGTCGGGCGTGACGCCGAAATAATCCGCTGCGAACGGCGCGCCGAGACGGCCGAAACCGGTGATGACCTCGTCGAAGATCAGCAAAATGCCGTGCTTGGTGCAGATCTCGCGCAGTTTCTGCAGATAGCCCTTCGGCGGCAGGATGACGCCGGTGGAGCCGGCGACCGGTTCGACGATGACGGCGGCGATGGTCGAGGCGTCATGCAGGGCAACGATGCGCTCCAGCTCGTTGGCGAGTTCCGCGCCATATTCCGGCACGCCCTTGGAGAAGGCGTTCTTTTCCGGCAGATGCGTGTGCGGCATGTGGTCGACGCCGCCGAGCAGCGTGCCGAACATCTTGCGGTTGGTGACGATGCCGCCGACCGAGATGCCGCCGAAATTGACGCCGTGATAGCCGCGTTCGCGGCCGATCAGGCGGGTGCGCGCGCCCTCGCCCTTCACACGGTGATAGGCGATCGCCATCTTCAGCGCCGTTTCGACCGATTCCGAACCGGAATTGGTGAAGAAGACATGGTCCATGCCCTTGGGCGCGAGATCGACCAGGCGGTTTGCCAGTTCGAACACGATCGGGTGTCCCATCTGGAAGGCCGGCGCATAGTCGAGTTCGGCCGCCTGATGCTGGATCGCTTCCGTGATCTTGGGACGGCAATGGCCGGCATTGACGCACCACAGGCCGGCGGTGCCGTCGAGCACCTTGCGGCCGTCGCTGGTGGTGTAGTGCATGTCCTTGGCGGACACGAACATGCGTGGCGCCTGTTTGAACTGCCGGTTCGCGGTGAACGGCATCCAGAATGCGCTGAGATCGTTCGGCGTGACTTTCAGCCGGTTGGACATGACCAAGACTTCCCCTTGTAACCTGTTTCGGTGCGGCTAACGCTTGGTCTTTCCAAAGCTTGGTCTTTGCTGCGTTTTCATGCTACGCAAATTTTTGACCGATTGGACAAACGTTAGCACCGCCCTGTCGGCGGTCAAGGGATTACTAGCGGAAATGCGGCCTGCGAAGTGCGCTCCACGGGTAAGAGAAAAACTGGTCCAGAGAATTGGTCCAGATGAACCCTGCGGCCAAGGCTTGCAGGGGTGAGCGGCGCCATGGAAGGCTCAGCCCCTCGCCGCACCCGCATCCAGCAGGAAAAGCGCGAACTGATCCTGGAGGCAGCCCTCGAAGTCTTCTCCGCCAACGGCTTTCGCGGTTCGACCATCGACCAGATCGCCGAGGCCGCCGGGATGTCGAAGCCGAACCTGCTCTACTATTTCCGCCGCAAGGAAGACATCCACGAAACGCTGATGGAGCGGCTGCTGGCGACGTGGCTGGCGCCACTACGTGAACTCGACGACATCGGCGACCCCCTGACCGAGCTCAGGAGCTACATCCGGCGCAAGCTCGAAATGGCGCGTGATTTTCCCAGGGAAAGCCGGCTGTTCGCCAACGAGATCCTGCAAGGCGCGCCGCGCATCATGCCGCTGCTGGCGGGTGAGCTGAAAACGCTGGTCGACGAGAAGGCCAACGTCATCAAGGGCTGGATGCGCGCGGGAAAAATCGCCCGCACCGATCCCTGGCACCTGATCTTTTCGATCTGGGCGACGACGCAGCACTATGCCGATTTCGATGTCCAGGTCCGCGCGGTGCTTGGGCCCGATCGCGGCGGCGACGGCCGCTTCGAGGATGCGGCGCGGTTTCTGGAGCAGTTGTTCATTGATGGGCTGAAGCCGAAGGGCTGACCTTGGGCGTCAGGCGCTGCGGCGCTCCGCCGGCATCGCCTCAAGCAAATTCTGCAGCTTCTCGATCGAATTCTGTTCGGCCAGCGGCGTGTAGACGATCAGCTTCATGTCCGAGCCGTCGTCGATCGACAGGCTCATATGCTCGAACGTCATGGCGCCGGCGCTCGGATGTCGGACATGTTTCACCCCCGACAATCGGCGTGCCACGTCGCGTTGCGGCCACCAGTCGCGAAACTCCGGACTTGAGCGCGTCATAAGCACGATCAGCCGCTCGAAATCCGCATCGCCCACATAGCGGGCGCTTTCCGCCCGGAACGAGGCCAGCACGGTGCGCGCCAATTGCTCCCAGTCAACCAGCAGGCGCCGGTGATGCGGATTGGTGAACACCATGTGGACGATGTTGCGGGCGTCGCCCTCTAGCAGGCCATAATCACCGAACACCGCTACCGCCGCCGGATTCCAGGCCAGCACATCCCAGCGCCGCCCGACGACATAGGCCGGCTGCAGCACCAGGCTCTCCAGCATATGCATTAGCGGGCCATCGACCTTTTCCGGCGCAGCCACGCGGTTCTCCGGTTGCTGGCGGCCTGCCAGGATGAACAGATGCCGCCTTTCAACGGCGTCGAGGCGCAGCGCTTCGCTGAGCGCCGCTAGCACCTCCACCGAGGGTCTGACCTCGCGCCCCTGCTCTAGCCATGTGTACCAGGTGGTGCCGACGCCGGCGATCATCGCCACTTCCTCGCGACGCAAGCCTGGCGTGCGTCTCCGCAGGCCGGTCGCGATGCCGGTGGCGGACGGCGTCAATCTTTCGCGGCGCGAGCGCAGGAAGGCGCCAAGCTCGCGCCGGCGGCTGTCTTCAGCGGAGTGCGTGGGGGCATCCATGAGAGCTATTATAGCAGTATTGATACCAGGATAAAGTTTGAACTGTTTGGGCTGGGTCAGGCGCCCCATCTTCCATCCAGAGAGATGGAGGCTCTGAATATGGATCTGAAAGACAAGACAATCCTCATCACCGGTTCGACCGACGGCGTCGGCCGTGTCGTCGCGCAAAGGCTGGGCGCCGGCGGCGCGCGCGTGCTGGTGCATGGCCGTGACGCGGCTCGCGGCAAGGCAACCGTCGCAGAAATCGAATCCGCCGGCGGCAAAGCCGAGTTCCTCGCCGCCGACCTCGCCTCGCTAGCCGAGATCCGCCGCCTTGCCGAGGCCGTACGCGCAAAAACCGACCGGCTCGACATCCTCATCAACAATGCCGGCATCGGCACGGCCGGCGCCAAGCGACAGCTCAGCGCCGACGGCTTCGAACTGCGCCTTGCGGTCAACTATCTCGCCGGTTTCCTGCTGACCTCGGAACTGCTGCCGCTGCTCAAGGCGAGTTCGCCGGCGCGCATCATCAACGTCGCTTCGGCCGGCCAGCAGGCGATCGATTTCGGCGATGTCATGCTGACACGTTCCTATGACGGCGTGCGCGCCTATTGCCAGAGCAAGCTGGCGCAGATCCTGTTCACCATCGACCTGGCCGGAGAGTTGAAAGGCAGCGGCGTCACCGTCAACGCTCTGCATCCGGCGAGCTACATGAACACCACCATGGTCCGCCAGGCCGGCGTGACGCCATGGAGCTCGGTCGAAACCGGCGCCGACGCCATTCTCAACCTCGCGACATCGCCCGCGCTGGAGGGCCGCAGCGGCCTCTATTTCGACGGCCAAAGGGAGGCCCGCGCCGACGCACAAGCCTATGACGCCAAGGCCAGACAGCAATTGCGAACCCTGAGCCTCGACTTCGTCGGCCAGGCTTCCCCAAAATCGAAGGAACAGCATTCATGACCGGCAAGATCGAACACACGGTCGTCATCGGCGGCTCATCCGGCATCGGCCTGGCGACGGCGCGAAAACTGCTTGGCCCGGGCATGAAGGTGACCATCACCGGACGAAACCAGGACAAGCTCACCAGCGCTTGGAAGAGCCTCGGCGGCGCCGCCGAGAAAGCTGCCTTCGATGCTTCGAAGCCGGACGAAGTCCGCCAGTTCTTTGGGGAACTCGGACCGTTCGATCACCTCGTGCTGGCTGCCAGCGGCGGCAAGGGACTTGGGCCGTTCGAAACCCTCGACCTCTCAGACATCGCCGGCAGCGTCGACGAGAAAGTCTGGCCGCAGCTGTCCTGTTTGCAGACAGCCTTGCCGACGCTCAACAGATCGGGATCGGTCACTTTCATCTCGGCGGTGTCGGCACAATTGTCGGTGCCCGGCGTGGCCGGCATCGCCGCCGTCAACGGCATGCTGTTGACGGTGGTGCCGATCCTGGCGGTCGAACTGAAGCCTCTGCGCGTCAACGTCGTGGCGCCCGGCGTCATCGACACGCCATGGTGGGATTTTCTGGCCGAAGACCAGCGGCAGGCGGTGTTCAGCGAATATGCCGGCAAAACCCCGGTGGGCAGGATCGGCCGCGCCGAAGACGTCGCCGGCGCAATCGCCTTTCTCGTCTCCAACGGCTTCATGACCGGCCAGGTGCTGACCTGCGATGGCGGTTTGCGCTTCGCGGCGTGACCTTACAGCGACTGTGCGATCAGCGTGAGAAAGCCTCCGGCGAGGGCGACGTTGCCGACGAAGCCGTTGATGCGCGAGGCCCGGTCCGGGCCCTGATGGTCCCAGAAATTGTGGAACATCGGCGTCGCGACAATGAGAAACAGCACCAGCACAGCACTGGCGATCGCGGTCCACAGGCCGGCCATCACCAGCGCCCCGGCAACGGTTTGCAGGACGATGCCGGCCCACAACGCCAATCTCGCCTGCGGCACGCCGCGCGCGGCCATCAGCCCGGTCAGGAACGCCTCGTTCTGAACATTGCGCAGGCCGGCGAAAACGAAGGCGCCGCCGAGCAACAGGCGGCCGAGAAACAAAAAGGTCGAAGGCAAATCGACAGGCATGAAATCTTCCCCGTACTTAAGCATGAAACAGGTGGAGCGCCGCCCTTTCCACGGCGCTCCATGACTAACCGGACGGTCAGGCTGCTTTGGCAGCCGGCATCGGGTGAATGGCGTGGAACGGGATGCAGAGCCGGTTCCAGGTGTTGATCATGCCGATCGCGACCGACAGCTTGACCAGTTCCTCTTCCGAGAAGTGCTCTAGCGTGCGGGCATAGAGTTCGTCCGAAACGCCATTGTTGGCGATCAGGGTCGTTGCCTCGGTCCAGGCAAGGGCCGCGCGTTCACGTTCGGAAAATAGCGGCGATTCCTTCCAGGCCGAAACCAGATAGAGCCGTGTCTCGGTTTCGCCGTCGCGCCTTGCCTCGCGGCTGTGCATCTCGACGCAGTAGGAGCAGCCATTGATCTGCGAGGCCCGGAGCTTGATCAGGTGCAGCAGGCTCACTTCAAGCCCGCATTCGTCGACCGCCTTGTTGAGCGCCGACACGGCTTTCATGATTTCCGGCGCCTTGGCGAAAAATTGCAGTCTCTGTTTCATCGTCTTTCCTTTCACATCTGTCTGGCGGGGGATTAGATCTGTTTGGTCGAAGCGGGTTTCTGCGGCCGCTGATGGCGCGCCACAAACGCACAGCTGGCGGCAAACGATCGCGGATCGCCTTCGGCCTTGTAATCAGCCACGATGTCGGACAACCGGGTTTCCGCGAGGGCCGCGCGATAGGCGCGCTCGGCCTTCAGCATCGCGGCATTGATGCCGCACGGCTTCACATAGGCCGAAGCATCGATCTTGACCGGGCCGCGCTGGCGGATCTCGCCGCAGCGGAAGGCCGGCTCGCGACCCTCGACCGCAAGCACGATATCGAGCAGCGTGATGCGCTCGGCCGGACGCGCCAGCCGGTAGCCGCCCGCCGGTCCCGGCACCGATTCCAGGATGCGCGCAGCCGTCAGCTGGTTCAGATGTTTCAGCAGATAGGTCGGCGACAGGCCGAAGGACTGTGCCAAGGCAGCACCCGGCATCGTGCTGTTGCCCTCCACGCTGGCCAGTGTGGCCGCGCAATGGATGGCCGCTTCAACGCCCTCGCCCAGCTTCATGATGTTGATCTCCGATTCATGGATATCTTATATCGTGGATAGTTTTTATCTGCAATAGCAAAATGAAAAACGGCGCTCGAAAGCGCCGCTTTTTTCTTCGACCCGTTCCCTACTCCGCGGCCACCTTGGCCATCGGGTTGTTCGGGTGCGTCGTCCAGTTGGCATAGACCGGCGACACCGGCTTGCCGGTGCGCTGGTCCATCACGCCGGCGGCCAGCGGCTCCATGGTGATGCAGTTCTCGACCGGGCAGACATTGACGCACAGATTGCAGCCGACGCATTCGGCCTCGATCACCTCGAAATGCCTGACGCCGTCGACCATGTTGGTGATCGCCTGGTGCGAAGTGTCCTCGCAGGCGATGTGGCAGCGGCCGCATTTGATGCAGGCGTCCTGGTCGATATGCGCCTTGGCGATGTAATTGAGGTTGAGATACTGCCAGTCGGTGACGTTGGGCGTGGCGCGGCCGACAATGTCGTTGAGCGAGGCGTGGCCTTTCTCGTCCATCCAGTTTTCGAGACCGGCGATCATCTCCTGCACGATCTTGAAGCCGTATGTCATCGCCGCCGTGCACACCTGCACATTGCCGGCGCCGAGCGCCATGAATTCGGCCGCATCGCGCCAGGTGGTGATGCCGCCAATGCCGGAGATCGGCAGGCCGCGCGTTTCCGGATCGCGGGCGATCTCGGCCACCATGTTCATGGCGATCGGCTTCACCGCCGGGCCGCAATAGCCGCCATGCGAGCCCTTGCCGTCGATGGTCGGCTGCGGCGCGAAGCTATCGAGGTCGACGCCGGTGATCGAGTTGATGGTGTTGATCAGCGACACCGCGTCGGTTCCGCCGGAGAGTGCGGCGCGCGCCGGCTTGCGCACATCGGTGATATTCGGCGTCAGCTTGGTGATGACAGGCATGCGGGTGTTGGCCTTGCACCAGCGCACTACCATTTCGATGTATTCAGGCACCTGGCCGACAGCCGCGCCCATGCCGCGTTCCGACATGCCGTGCGGGCAGCCGAAATTGAGTTCGATGCCGTCGGCTTCGGTCTCCTCGACCACCGGCAGGATCGCCTTCCAGCTTTCCTCGACGCATGGCACCATCAGCGAGACGACGATGGCGCGGTCGGGCCAGTCCTTCTTGACCTGCTTGATCTCGCGCAGATTGACCTGCAAATCGCGGTCGGTGATCAGCTCGATATTGTTGAGGCCGAGCAGGCGCCGGTCCGCCCCCCAGATCGCGCCATAGCGCGGGCCGTTGACGTTGACCACCGGCGGACCTTCTTCGCCCAGCGTCTTCCACACGACGCCGCCCCAGCCCGCCTTGAAGGCGCGGATGACGTTGTAGGCCTTGTCGGTCGGCGGCGCCGAAGCCAGCCAGAACGGATTGGGCGATTTGATGCCGACGAAATTGTTGCGGATGTCTGCCATGGGTCTTTCTCCTCTGGCCGTGGCGGGCTTACCGCCACCTTAAAGCGTTGCCTATCGGATCATTCCTCGCATCGAAGAAAAACCGATGGCGGTTCGCCTTCGACCGTTACCGTGATCTGGTCCGGATCGCCCTTGCGCGCTTCCAGCCCGACCATTTTTTCATCCATGCGCACGGTCTCTTCTCCGTTGAGATAGACGCTCGCGCATGAAACCGTCGTTTGTACCAGGTCGCCAGTTGGCGGCCCGGCTGTCCATTGGCAGATCGTGTGCTCGCTGAAGCCGACGCCGGACGCTTCGACCGACATCCGCTCTTCACCCTTCTGGTCGCACCATTGCGCATAGAGCCAATAATCCCCTGAAACCGCCGGCACTGCCGCGGTGCCGATGACGGCGGCAAGGATCTGCGCTATCATCGCAATGCCCTGTTGATGCTCTCCGCCGCGTCGCGGCCTTGCGCGACTGCCGAGACGGTGAGGTCGTCGCCACCAAAAATGCAGTCGCCGCCGGCCCAGACATTGGCAAGCGAGGTGCGCCCTTCGGCATCGACCTTGATGCGGCCGGCCTCGAGTTCGATCGCAGCGCCGCTGCCATTCAGTGCTGCCGGCACGAAGCTCTGGCCGATCGCCTTGAACACCTGGTCGGCGGCCAGCGTCAGCCGCTCGCCGGTGCCGGCGAGCTTGTCGCCATTCATCGCGGTGTATTCGAGTTCGATGCCCGACACCTTGCCACCCTCAGCGATCACCCGCTTCGGCTGCAGCCAATGGCGGATGGTGACGCCGTTGGCGGCAGCCAGATCCTGCTCGAACTCGGAAGCGTTCATGTGTTCCTGGCCGCGCCGGTAGCAGATCGTCACCTCCTCGGCGCCGAGCAGCTTCGATTGCACCGCGGCGTCGATCGCCGTCATGCCGCCGCCAATGACGACGACGCGCCGGCCGACCGGCAGGCTCGCGAGATCGCTGGCCTGCCGCAGTTCGGCGATGAACTCCACTGCATTGACGACGCCACCGGCGTCCTCGCCATCGGCGCGCAGCGCATTGACGCCGCCAAGCCCCATGCCGAGGAAGACGGCATCGTAATTCCGGATCAGGTCCGACAGCCGGTAGTCGCGGCCGAGCGCCCTGCCGTTCTGGATATCGATGCCGCCGATCCCCGTGACATAGTCGACCTCGGCCTGGGCGAAATTGTCGATGCTCTTGTAGGCGGCGATGCCATATTCATTGAGGCCGCCGGCCTTCGGGCGGGCTTCCAGTATGGTCACCTCGTGGCCATGGCGGGCGAGCCGGTGCGCCGCGGCTAGGCCGGCCGGACCGGCGCCGACCACGGCGACCGACTTGCCGGTCGATTCAGCGCGCGAATAAAACTGCTGGTGCTTGGCCATGGCGACATCGGTGGCGTAGCGTTGCAGGCGGCCGATCTGCACCGGCTTGCCTTCCGCCACCTCGCGCACGCAGACCTCTTCGCACAGCGTCTCGGTAGGGCAGACGCGGGCGCACATGCCACCCAATATGTTCTGGTCGAAAATCGTCTTGGCCGAACCGATCGGGTTGCCGGTCGAGATCTGGCGGATGAACAGCGGAATGTCGATCGAGGTCGGGCATGCATTCATGCACGGCGCATCGTAGCAGAAATAGCAGCGGTCGGATTCGACCAGCGCTTCGTGGTGATCGAGCGGCGGATGCAGGTCGGAAAAATTCTCGGCGTACTGGTCGGCGGCAAGCCGGCCGCCGGCAATGCCGTCCTTGAACTGGCCTTCTGGCATCGTCAGTTCCCCTGTTTTCGTTTTGGGGAAGGCTAGCACGTTTTATTTTTTTATCAATTGGTCAATTTTCGCCGCAAGTTACTGAAAAGCCTAGCTGATAATATGATCGAACCACTCATGTTATGGCCTATGTCACGGGCGAAAAGCCAGAGCTCGTAGCGCCGCCATGGATCGACCTGATCTCGTTGGCAACCAGTTGCTGCAGCCGCCACAGATTGCGGTCGCGGATGCCGAATTCCTCAAGGTGGCTGACGGTGTTGTAGAGATATTCCGCGCCTGAGCCGACATGGCCGCAGGCTCTGGCAAGCACCCTCGCCACCCGATCCAGCGGCTGCCCGAGCGAGGTTCCCCTGCCCGTCACCCCGACCCAGAAGCCGAGCGCCCGTATCCGGCCCTGCTCCGTGCGCACGGGAACCCACCGGACCGAGCTGACACTCTCATGGTCGTCGATCTCGCGCCGCAACAATCTTTCGATCTGCTGCGGCTTGTCGCCGTCGGGCAGGCGGTAGATGACGCCGTCGCATCGGCCGCCGCGTTCGAGCGCCATCATCAGCCCCGGCTGCGCGACGCTGCCGCGCCAGCGCACCATGTCGAGGCAGAAGGAGCGGTGCCAGCCGAAAGCGGTGGCGCGCTGGCGTTCGACTGATTCGAAAGCCGGCTTCCAGATCAGCGAGCCATAGGCGAACACCCACAAAGGCCCCTCGTCTGCTTCTTCAGACAGCCGCAAGGCTAATGTCCGGTAATCCTCATCGTTCAGCTGCGTCCAACTGCAGTCGGGTCCGGGATCGACCTCTTCGCGATGACACAGTGACACAAGCTCAGGCGTGAGCGACATAAGGCGCATGAAACTACTACCCCTCGTTTGCCCCAAGGAAAGTCGAAAACCGCCCCAAGTGCAAGCCGCCGGTGGGGCGAAGTGCGGAACGATGTGTCAACGCAGCCGTTGAATTTTCTCCGCTTCGCTGTCGGATTCGCGTCGCTGAAAACGTCCTTTGATGGATCGGACGACGATCGATGCATAGGTGAGGAGACCGAGAATGCCGAGATCCCCAATGCGCTTCTTCTGGTACGAGTTGATGACCAGCGACCTCGATGCGGCGCAAGCGTTCTACACCACCGTGGTCGGCTGGCGCGCCGAGCCCTTCGACAAGGCGCCTGGCATGCCGCGCTATATCGTGGTGAACTCCGTCGGGCGTGGCGTCGGCGGGCTGATGACCCTGCCCGAGGAAGCAGCCAGGACGGGTCTGAAGCCGGCCTGGTTCGGCTATATCCACACCAGCGATACCGATGCCTCGACCGAGGCACTGAAAGCCGCCGGCGGGGCTGTTCACCGCGAACCCGACGACATTCCCGGCGTCGGCCGCTTCTCCGTCGTCGCCGACCCGCAAGGCGCCGCCTTCATGTTCCTGCAGCCCAATGGCCCCGACCAGCCCGTCCTTCCGGCAACGACGCCGGGCCATGTCGGCTGGCACGAGCTTTATGCGTCCGACCGCCAGAAGGCCTTCGATTTCTACTCCAGCCAGTTCGGCTGGACTGATGCCGGTAGCATGGACATCGGCGAGATGGGCATCTATCAGACCTTCTCGGCCGGCCCTGAATCCGGCGGCGGCATCATGAACAAGCCACAACAGCTGCCGGTGCCGGTGTGGCTGTTCTACTTCAATGTCGATGCCATCGACGCAGCCGCCAAACGGGTCACCGACAATGGCGGCAAGATCGTCATGGGTCCGATGCCGGTTCAGACCGGCCAATGGATTGCCCAGTTCACCGATCCGCAAGGCGCTTATTTCGCGCTGATCGCGCCGGGCCGCTGATCCCCTCCGGTACTCGCCTGCACGGAACTGCTCTCATCGCGCCGCTGGTGCGATGAGAGGCGCGTCCGGGCGCGGTCACTCCGGCGCCAGCACCGCAACTTTGAGGTTCTCTTTCCTGGCGCCGCTGAGCTGGATCGTGGCTGCGCCAGGCGTCAGCTTGAAGCGCAGGCTCTTGCGGACGCCGAGGCAGGTCTTCACGCCGCTGAAACCGGCTGATTTCACGGCCTGGCCATCCTGAATGACGTCGACCCAGGCCTCATCGGACAGGCTGATCTGGAGCTCTCCTTCCGTTGGCACGGCCACGTTTGCCGTCGCGCCGAACGTGCCGGCTGCCGGCGCGCGTTGCGGTGAGACCATGAAGCTGACCGCATCGACCGGCTCCAGCGCCATATCCGCGGCTTCGCCGAAAGCAAGAGAGGCACCGGACTGCGCGGCGGGCGCTGCCGGAAACAGTTCCTGCTCGCGTGTTACCGGCCATTTGAAGGCATCGCAGCCAGCATCAGCGGCCACGGCGAAACTGGTGCTTGCGAGGATTGCGAACAGGCTGATGGCGACTTTTTTCATGGCGAAGGAACCCGTCTGGTTTGGAGTGTCTACTCGCAGATATACAACCTTAACGAGATGTATGCAACCATAACGAGAGCAAATTTCGAAGTCAGACTGGAAATAATTGCAATCACCGATTGTTGATGACAGGCCATGGGAAGTGAATGGTCCAGCGCCGGGTGATGATTTATGGCCGGGCACATGGTTGGAAAAATGGAGTTTAGATGAAGCTTTTTGACGGTCTCGTGAGATTTCAGCCGCAGGCACTCGGCGTCCTGCGCATCATCACAGCCCTGCAGTTCCTCGAGCATGGCTCGCAGAAACTGTTCAATTTTCCGGTCAGCGCCGAGCCTCACGCTCTTAGCGGCCTGACGGCGACGGCAGGCATCCTGGAATTCGCCGGTGGCATCCTGCTGGCGCTCGGTCTGTTGACCCGCCCGGTCGCGTTCCTTCTGGCCGGCGAGATGGCCATCGCCTATTTCATGGCGCACTACCCGCGCGACTTCTTCCCGGTCAACAACAGCGGCGACGCGGCAATCTCCTTCTGCTTCATCTTCCTCTATCTGGTGTTTGCCGGCGCCGGCGCCTTCGCGCTCGACAACCGCCGCAACGTCTGACGCGCAATGCATGTCGCCCAAAGGTGCGCAGCGGTTTTGGGATAACGACATGCACAAAGGAATCTGAAGCGCCTCGGCGAAGCCGAAGCGCTTCAGGCGCGCATTCGCTCGAAGTTCGCGTCAAAGAGCGGCGCTGCCTGAACGCGCGCCGCGTGGCGCTTGCCCAAAAGTTCGATTTCGAAGCCGTCGCTCTTGTCTGCGATCTCCTTCGGCACATAGCCGATGGCGACGGATTTCTTCGAGTGATGCGCATAGCCGCCCGACGTCACCCAGCCGCGCACCGCGCCATCGTACCAGATCGGCTCGTCGCCGATGACATCGGCATCGTCGGCATCGAGGATAAATGTGCGCAGCCTGAGCTTGCCGCCCTCCTTGCGCTCGGCAAGAGCGCCGGCCTTGCCGACGAAATCGGCATCCTTGCCATAGGCGACGAAACGGTCGAGCCCGGCCTCCAGCGGCCCGTAGATCGGCCGGTATTCGCGCGCCCATGAGCCGTAGTTTTTCTCCAGCCGCAGCGCATTGAGCGCGCGCGAGCCGAACAGGCCGAGGCCGAATTCCTCGCCTGCCGCCATCAACGCCTGGAAGGCAGCGCGCTGATATTCCGGCGCCACCCAGATCTCGTAGCCGAGATCGCCGGTGTAGCTGACGCGGCCGACCAGGCATGGCGCCGTGCCGATGTCCATTTTCGCGACCGCCATGAAGGGGAATGCGGTGTTGGCGACATCCGCGCGGCTGACCTTCGCCAGCACCTCCCTCGCCTTGGGTCCGGCGATCGCCAGACCGGTCAGTTTCTGCCCCAGCGCCTCCATGCGCACTGAGCTATCCGCAGGTAAATGCGCCTCGAACCAGCGCACATGATACTGCTCGGCGATACCGGAGCCGGCGATGAACCACTCGGTCCCGTTGGAATTGGTGGCACCGATATTGGCCAGCGTGAAATCGCCGATGAGCTTGCCGTCATCCTTCAGCATCGGCGCCAGCGTCATGCGGCCTGGCTTGGGCAACTTGCAGGCAAAGACCCGGTCGAGCCAAGCGGCCGCCCCTCCTCCCGTCACCTTGTATTTGGCGAAGTTCGAAATCTCCGCCAGGCCGACGCTCTCACGAACAGTCGCGACCTCATTGGCGACATGGGTGAAATCGCTGGACCGCCGCCACGAGAACTCGTCCTTGACACCCTCGGGCGCAAACCAGAGCGGCACTTCCAGCCCATAGGACACGCCCCATTGCGCGCCCTTGGCCGACAGCAGATCATAGATCGGCGTCGTCTTCAGCTGCCGCCCGGCGGGCAGCTCCTCATTGGGGAAACGGATCGAGAAGCGGCGCGAATAGTTCTCGCGCACCTTGGCATTGGTGTAGGCCATCGTCGCCCAGTCGCCGTAGCGCGCGACATCCATCGCCCAGATGTCGGCGCCGGGATCGCCCTCGATCATCCAGTTGGACAGCGCCAGGCCGACGCCGCCGCCTTGTGAAAAGCCCGCCATGACGCCGCAGGCGACCCAGAAGCCGGGAAGGCCACGCACCGGCCCAACCAGCGGATTGCCGTCCGGCGCGAAGGTGAAGGGCCCGTTGATGATCTGCTTGATGCCGGTCCTCTCGAAGGCCGGGAAATGGCGGAAGCCGACTTCGAGCGACGGCGCGATGCGGTCGATGTCCGGCTCCAGCAATTCATGACCGAAATTCCACGGCGTCTGGAATTCGGACCAGACCTTATTGGCCTTCTCGTACGTGCCCATCAGCATGCCGCCGCGCTCCTGGCGCAGGTACAGCTCACCATCGAAATCGACGGCATGGATGATCTCGGTCCCCGTCTTGGCGTTCCACGCCGCCACCTCGGGCATATCCTCGGTGATCAGGTACATGTGCTCCATTGCCAGCACCGGCAGCTCCAGCCCGACCATGCGGCCGACCTCGCGCGCCCATAACCCGCCGGCATTGACGACATGCTCGGCCACCACTTCGCCCTTGTTGGTGATGACGCGCCACATGCCGTCGGGCCGGCGCACAATGTCCTCGACCTTGGTGAAGCGCTCGACCTCGGCGCCCAGTTTCCGCGCGGCCTTGGCATAGGCATGCGTCACGCCGGAGGGATCGAGATGGCCGTCCTCCTTGTTGCGGACGGCGCCGACGAATTGTTTCGGGTCGAGCAGCGGCATCAGCTCGGCCGCTTCATTGGCCGATATCTCCTCGAGGTCGATGCCGAGGTAACGCCCCTTGGCGACGACGCCGCGCAGCCAGTCGAGCCGCGCCTCGGTTGCCGCCAGAAGCACGCCGCCGGTCAGATGTACGCCGGTCGCCTGTCCCGACAGCTCCTCGATCTCCTTGTAGAGCGAGATCGTGTATTTCTGCAGCTTGGCGACGTTGGGGTCGCCATTGATCGTGTGCATGCCGCCGGCCGCATGCCAGGTCGAGCCGGAGGTCAGCTCGTCGCGCTCCAAAAGCACGACATCGGTCCAGCCATGACGCGCCAGATGGAACAGCACGGAGCACCCGACGACGCCACCGCCAATGACCACGACCTTTGCATGCGATTTCATGAGTTTTGCTCTGTTATCAATGAGTTGAGGAGATAAGGTGAATCAGAAAGGCAGCGCCGCGCGCCGACGCTGAAAAAGTCACGGCTCGCCCTGCCCGATCGCTTCCTTGCGCCTGGCCACATACGCCTCCAGCGCCTCGCGCACGGCGATATCCATCACCGGCTCGACATAGTCTTCCAGCGCCTTCTTCCACAGCCGGGTCGCGCGCGCCGTCGTGTCGAGGCCGCCGGCCTCCTGCCATGCCTCGTAATTCTGCCAGTTGGACAGTATCGGCTGGTAGAAGGCGGTGGCATAGCGTTCCAGCGTGTGCGGTTCGCCGAAGAAATGGCCGCCGGTCGGCACCGCGCCCAGCGCCTCGACCGCAAGCTCCGCCTCGTCGACGACGATCGGGCGCAAGAACTCCATCATGTGCTGGATCATCTCGACATCAATGATGAGCTTTTCGAACGATGCCGTCAGCCCGCCCTCCTGCCAGCCGGCGGCATGATAGACGAGGTTGCCGTGGCCGAGCACAGCGCCCCACAGCGCCATCAGCGTCTCGTAGGCGCCTTGCGCGTCCGCCGCATTCGATGCCGACCCCGGTGTCGTGCGGTAGGGCAGATTGTAGCGCCGCGCCAATTGCCCCGAGGCGATGTTGGCCTTGGTGTTCTCCGGCGTTCCGAAGGCCGGCGCGCCCGACTTCATGTCGACGTTGGAGGTGAAGGCGCCGTACATCACCGGCGCGCCGGGGCGCACCAGTTGCGTCAGCACCACGCCGAACAGCGCCTCGGCATTCTGCTGCGCCAGGGCGCCGGCGAGCGTCACCGGGCTCATCGCGCCCATCAGCGTGAACGGCGTCACCGCCACCGACTGGCCGAACTCAGCCATGGTCATCAGCCCTTCGGCCATCATCTCGTCGAAACGCCGCGGCGAGTTGACCGAGATGATGGTGGCAATGCCGGGATCATCGCGCATCTCGTCCAGCGTCAGCCCGCGCGCGATTGCCATCATCTCGATGCCGTCCAGCGCCCGGCCTCGTCCAATCGCCGAGACATGGAACGATTTGTCGGTCAGCGTCAGGTTGGTGAAATAGGTATCCATGTGCCTGGTGTTGGCCGGCAGTTCCACCGGCGCGCAGACCTGGTTGCCGAGCATGTGGATGCAGTTGAAATGCTGCGCCAGCCGGGTCAGATCGGCATAGTCGTGCAAGTTTCCAGCGCGCCGGCCGCGCTCCATGTCGTGCACATTGGGCGGCCCGGCGACGAGGGTGAAATTGATCGTGTTGCCGCCGAGATGAATGGTGTTGGCGGGGTTGCGCGGCGTCAGCCGATAGCTGGACTGCGTGGTCTTCAGCGCCTCGGCGACAAGGCCCCGGTCGATGCGGACATTCGCGGTCGCATGGTCAACTTTTGCGCCCGCCTTCTCGAACAGCGCCAGCGCCCGCTGAGACATCACCTCGATGCCGAAATTTTCCAGAATGTGCATCGACGCCTGGTGGATCGCTTCGACCTGGTCGACTGAGAGCATCGCCATCGGCGGATAGGGATTGGTCACCCGCCGCAGTGGAAGTTGCGGGATGGCGGCGGGCCCCCGGTTGCTGGTTCGCTCCGCGCCGCGCTTTCGTCTTGGTTCATTCATGCCTGGCATCAGAGCGCCGGCATCCGGATATCGCTGTCAGAAATCCGCCCTTCGCGGGCGTGATTTTATCCAAGGCGGCATTTTTGAATTCTGATGGAGATAAAGGCGACGCGAAAGGTCGGAATAATGATACAGGCCCACCGAGCGCAGCCAGGCCGGCAAGCCGTTAAGAAACACCGCAAGATTCCCTTTATGATTTCGGCCTATTCGTTTTCCAATGCGTAGTTCGAGTTTGAGTAAAATTGTAGCGGTTGGCGTGCTGCTGGCTTTGCCGGCCTGCGCGACGCCGCCCAACCATATCAACAATGTCTGCGCCGTCTTCGACCAGAACGACGGCTGGTTCGACAACTGGCAGTCGGCCGCCGAGCGCGCCTCGCAGAAATACGGCGTCCCTGTCCCCGTGCTGATGGCGACGGTGCGCAAGGAATCCGGTTTCAAGAGCAATGCCAGGCCGCCGCGTACCAAACTGCTCGGCTTCATTCCGTGGAAACATGTCTCGTCGGCCACCGGTTTCTCGCAGGCGCTCGACGGCACCTGGTCGCAATATCAGAGCGAAACCGGCAGCTGGGCGGCGCGGCGGACCAAGTTTGCCGATGCCGTCGATTTCGTCGGCTGGTATCATTCCAAGACATCAGACACGTTCGGCGTCGCCCGCAACGACACCTACAATCTCTATCTCGCCTACTATCTCGGCTGGACCGCCTACGGCCGCGGCAACCGTGGCGATGCCGGCGTGCAGGGCTATGCCAGGGCGACCGAAAAGATGGCCCGCGACTATGCCGAACAGCTGCAGCAATGCGGCAGCTGACGTTGCCAAGCGGTCTTGCAGCCACGCAGTTTGCGATCGAAGCGGAACTCAGCCATTCATTCGCTTGGGATCAGGTGGAGGATCGACCTCCCTCCCTTTACCGCTGCCGTCGACAGCTTTCGGTCAAACGTCGCCAATTGGCCGTCACGCGCCTTGGCGAGTCCCAACAGATAGCTATCCGTTACCTGTGCCGGGGTGAGGATCCTGGCTGCATCGATGTCGTTGGAACCGACAAGGCTGATCTCGTCAGGCCAGAACTGATGTCCTGAAAGGGCATGCAGCTTGCCGACAATCTGCGCCACCACGGCGGGCGAACCCGGAGAATTGGGGTATTTCGGGTTGCTTACAATCCTGATGACGCCATTCTCGGTAATGGGACATGTTGCCCATGATAAATGCCCGGTGGATTGGAACCACCGATGGGCATCTTCATGCGCGACGTGAGCCGGATCGATCAACGCAATCAACACATTGACGTCGAGCAGGAAGGTCACGCCAATTCGTCGCGAAGCGCATTGACCATTTCGAGATCGACCATCGGGCCGTCGGGCCGCGATGCAAGCAAGGGGATGCCGTTGCGTTCACCGCCGGTCGGTGGCCTGCGCAGTGAGCGGCGAGCCAGATCGGAAATGACATCGCCAACGCTGCGATCCTGCTGCCGCGCCATGGCCTTGGCCGCAAGTAGGACATCGTCATCGATTGCAAGTGTGGTTCTCACAATATGCTCCCTATCGCGCATCAAACATCACGCATCACATAATGCAATGGACAGCAATATTCAAGCGAACGTAGCTGTCGTTCCTTGAGCTATGGCGACGCTGCGGCAATGCGCCAACGAGCGGCATTGCCTCTATGGCTGGTCAGCTCGGCTTCTTGCCATGCGGGCGCTTCGGCGGTTCGCCGGCGAAACCGGGGCCGATCCCATCCGGTGCGTCTTCCGGCACGCCCTCATGCGCTGCGTGTTCCCTGTCGAACTTGATCACGGGCTCCATCGTCGCCAGCACATCGTCCGACAGCCAGCACAGGCTCATATGGCCATCGCCGAGATGCTTCACCGGCGGCACCTTGGTCTCGCACAGATTGTCCGGCACCAGCCTCTTGTAGCCGCAGCGCGTCTGGAACGGGCAGCCGCTCGGCGGGTTCATCGCCGACGGGATATCGCCTTCGAGCACGATGTGCCGTTTGACCACGCTGGTGTCGGCGATCGGGATAGCCGACAGCAGCGCCTCTGTGTAGGGGTGATAGGGTGGCGCGAAGATCTGGTCGGTCGTGCCCTGCTCGACGATGTAGCCGAGATACATGACGACGACGCGGTCGGCGATGTAGCGCACGACGGACAGATCGTGGCTGATGAACAGCATCGTCGTCTTGTTCTTGCGCTGGATGTCCATCAGCAGCTCGGTCACCGCCGCCTGCACCGAGACGTCGAGTGCCGACACCGGCTCGTCGGCCACCACCACCTTGGCATCGCCGGCAAAGGCACGCGCCACGCCGATGCGCTGCTTCTGGCCGCCTGAGAGCTGACGCGGCTTGCGCGTCTCGAAGGCCCGCGGCAGCTTCACCAGGTCGAGCAGCTCCAGCATGCGCTTGCGCCGCTCGGCGACATTGTTGCCGACTTTGAATTTTTCCAGCGTGCGGATGATCTGCGAACCGACGGAGTGGCTGGGATTGAGTGTATCGAACGGGTTCTGGAACACCATCTGGATCGACGACACCGTTTCGACGCTGCGCTTCTCGATGCCGGTCGACTGGATCTCCTTGTTGCCCAGCGTCACTGTGCCGGCACTTGCCGTCTCCAGCCCGAGCAGGACCTTGGCCAGCGTCGACTTTCCGCAGCCGGACTCGCCGACGATGGCGACGGTCTCGGATTCGCGGGCCATAAACGAGATCGTCTCATTGGCCTTGACGACGCGGCCTTCGCTGGAGCCGAACACTTCGCTGCCGCCGACCTTGTAGTATTTTCTCAAATCCTCGATCTTGAGCACCGGCGCGCCGGGCACAACCTTCTCATTGACCTTCTTGGCGCCGGGAGGCAGCGCTTCCCAGTCGATCTCGTTGAAGCGCACGCAGCGCGAGAAATGCCCTTCGTGACCGGCGACCTCGATCATCGGGATTTCGGCGGCATTGCAGACGCCCTCAACGAAATGGTGGCAGCGCGGGCCGAAATTGCAGCCCTTGGGCCGCTCATGCGGCAGCGGCAACTGGCCGGGGATAGAGATCAGCGGCCGCGAATTCTTGTCGGCGCCCGGCAGCGGAATCGAGCGGAACAGCCCTTGCGTATAGGGGTGACGCATCCGGTCGAACACGTCCTTGATCTTGCCGGTCTCGACCGCTTCGCCCGAATACATCACCGTGATGCGGTCGCAGGTCTCGAGGATGAGGCCCAGATTGTGCGACACGAAGATCATCGACGTGCCGAACTTCTCGCCCAGCCCCTTGACCAGTTCGACGATGCCGGCCTCCACCGTCACGTCGAGCGCCGTCGTCGGTTCGTCGAGCAGAAGCAGCGCCGGCTTCGACAGCAGCGCCATGGCAATGACGATGCGCTGCTGCTGGCCACCGGACAGCTGGTGCGGATAGGAACGCATCATCCGTTCGGGATCGGGCAATCTCACCGAGCGCACCATTTCGAGCGCCCTTTTGTAAGCCTCTTCCTTCGACACCTTGTCGTGGATCAGCGGCACTTCCATCAATTGCTGGCCGACCTTCATCGCCGGATTGAGGCTCGCCATCGGCTCCTGGTAGATCATGGCGATCTTGTTGCCGCGGATGGAGCGCAACTCCTCGTCGGACAGCTCGCCCATGTCCTTGCCCTGGAACTTGATCTTGCCGCCGACGATCTTTCCGATGTTGGAGAGGTCGCGCATGATGCCGAGCGACACGGTCGACTTGCCGCAGCCGGACTCGCCGACGATGCCCATGGCTTCGCCCGGCATCACCGTGCAGGAAAAGTCCATGACGGCGGGGATCTCGCCCTTGCGGGTGAAGAAGGAGATCGACAGGTTCTCGATCTCGATGATCGGCGCAGCGCTTGGCCCAAGGGTCGGCTTGCCGGGATTTCGAACTGCCTCATTCATGGGTCGCTCCAATCCTATTTTCATGCTCGCGGGCCGACCCGCAGATCAGTCTTTCATCGATTGTTCGCGCAGCGAGTCGGCAAGCAGGTTCAAGCCCAGCACGAACGACATCAGCGCGATGGTCGGCGGCAGCGCCGGGTGGATGAAGGAGCGCAGCAGGCGGCTGGCGTCCTTGATTGCGGTGCCCCAGTCCGGGCTCTCCGGCGCCAGGCCCAGCCCGAAATAGCCGAGCGTGCCGAGCAGGATCGTGGTGTAGCCGATGCGCAGGCAGGCATCGACGATCAGCGGCCCGCGCGCATTGGGCAGGATCTCCCACAGCATGATGTACCAGGGCGATTCACCGCGCGTCTGCGCCGCCGCCACATAGTCGCGCGTCTTGATGTCCATCACCAGGCCGCGCACGATGCGGAATACGCCGGGGCTGGAGGCGAACACCACCGCGACGAAGATGTTGAGCTGGTTGGGATCGATGTGGATGATCTTGAACGGATCGGCGTCGAACACCAGGCCGGCATAGACCCAGCCGCCGATGATCAGCGTCAGCCCGAGCAATATATAGAGGCGGTCCGGCCGGTTCTTGTAGCGCGTCCAGAACAGCACCGAAAAGAAGATGATCGGGAACAGGAAGAACAGCCCGGCCATGGCGTAGGGGATCGGCGTATCCATGATGCCCGGCGTCACCAGCAGGTAAAACAGCAGGATCACCGGGAAGGCCAGCACCAGATTGGCCAGGAAGGACAGCACAGTGTCGATCCGGCCGCCATAGTAGCCGGCGGGCAGACCGAGCGTAATGCCGACCATCAGCGCGAAACCGGTCGCAGCCGGTGCGATGATCAGCACGATCTGGCTGCCATAGACCATGCGCGAAAAGACATCGCGGGCGAGCTTGTCGCCGCCGAAATAGTAGATGAGTTTCGATACCGGCTCGAGCGCGCCCGGCAGCGCATCCTTCATGATCGGCACCTGGGCGAGCGGATCGAAGGGCGCGACGGTCGACGCGAAGATTGCCGTGAACAGCCAGAACAGGCAGATGCCGACACCGACTATGCCGACGCCGCTATCGAACAGCTGGCCGTAGAGGCCGAGCCTTTTCTTGTAGGCGAAGCTCGCTCCCATCACCAGGGCAAGCCCTAACCAGACCGGCCAGAAACGCCCAATCACGCCGAGCACGACATTGAAGGCACCGATATATTCGACCTGCATCTGCCCCAGCCCCCTATTGAACTCTGATACGCGGATTCAGGAACGCGTAGCCGACATCCGAGATGAGCTGCGTGATCAGCACGATGAACACCGAGACCAGTGAACAGCCAAGCAGCAGATCGATGTCGTTGTTGCCGGCGGCCTCGACCAGCGTGTAGCCAAAGCCCTGGTAGCGGAACATCACCTCGACGATGACGACGCCGGTAAGCAGCCAGGGAAATTGCAGCATGATGACGGTGAAGGGCGCAATCAGCGCATTGCGCAGCGCGTGCTTGACGACGACGCTGCCGAAGGAAAGCCCTTTCAGCCGGGCGGTGCGGATATATTGCTGCGTCATCACCTCGACCATCGAGGCGCGTGTCATGCGGGCGATGTAGCCGATGCCGTAGATCGCCAGCGTCATCACCGGCAGGGTGAAATTGTAGAAGGTGATGCCCTGGCTTGCCGAGGCGGCCGAACCGTTCAGCCAGCCGAGCCAGGAGGCGAAGATGACGGTGAAGATGACGCCCGACACATATTCGGGCGTCGCCGTCGACGCGATCGATGCGACGGACAGTGTTCGGTCCGTTCGCGAGCCCTCGCGCATGCCGGCCAGGATGCCGATCAGCAGCGAAATCGGCACCATCACCAACAGCACACAGAGCATCAGGATACCGGTGGCGGCGAGTGCGGGGAAGAGCTTTGACGCAACGGAGGTTTTGAACTTGGTCGAGCAGCCGAAATCACCTTCCAGGATGCCGGAGAATTTCGGCTCCAGCGGATCGTTGCAGAAGGAGAAACGCTGCGTCGGCTTGCCGGTCGCCGGATCGGTCACCGGTTGCTTCGGGACGACGCCCAGCCATTGGCCGTAGCGCACGAAGAAGTTCTGCCGGTAGCCATGGTTGACCAGCCAACTTTCGAGCTGTTCGGCCGATGTGTGCATTTCGGTCTGGCTGATCGCCAGCTTCTTCAAATTCGGCTCGAGGTTGATCAGGAAGAAGACGATCATCGTCAGGCACAGCATCGTCAATGCCATGGTGCCGAGACGCCGGATTACGAAAGAAAGCATGGCGGTCCCCTGCCGGTCTGGTTGGGGTTGGAGCCAGTTCGAAAAACCAGCTTTGCCGCTGCCGGCAGAGTTGGCCGTCAAATCGGCACTCGGATGCAATCAACCCAGTTTTATTGAACGGTCTTTCAGGAGAGTCCGCAACTTTTTGCTGCGGCGGCTTCCGGTTCTGGACCATGCGAGGCGTGACGGGAAGGAGCGAAGCGCCCCTTCCCTGACGTTGCAATCACGCCTGGTCGAGCCAGACCTTGCCGTAGTCGCGCTCGAAGGTCGGATGCATCTTGTAATTCTGCACCGCCTTGACGGAGTGGCTGTAGAGCTTGCGCCAGTAAGGCTGGATCATGATGCCGGAATCCTGCAGGATCTGCTCGATATCCTTCATCATCTCCTTGCGCTTGGCCGCATCGGCAACGGCCAATGCTGCATTGAGCTTGGCATCCCATTCGGGGTTGGAATAGGCCGACTCGTTCCACGCCTCGCCGGTGCGGTAGCCGATCGCCAGAACCTGAACGCCGAGCGGGCGCATGTTCCAGTTGGTCATCGACAGCGGGTATTTGGTCCAGTCGTTCCAGAACGTCGAGCCCGGCAGCACCGTGCGCTTTACCTTGAGGCCGGCGTCGCGCATCTGCGCGGCGATGGCGTCGCCGGTATTCTTGTGCCAGTCTTCGTCGACCGTGATCAGCTCATGCTCGAAGTCGGCCTGGCCGGCTTCCGCCATCAGCGCCTTGGCCTTGGCCGGATCGCGAGCGACTTTGGGCAGCTCGTAATATTCCGGGTGGATTTGGCAGACATGGTGGTTTTCAGCCACCGTGCCGGCATTTCCGTAGCCAAGCTGCAGAACGACATTGTTGTCGACCGCCAACTGCAGCGCGTTGCGCACTTTCTGATCGCCGTAAGGCTTGTTGTTGATGTTGGTGCGGCACACGATGGTCGACGCGGTGACGATTTCGGACTTGACCAGGTCCAGTCCGTCGAGGATCGACACATAGTCGGCCGAGGTCTCGAAATTCGTATGGACTTCGCCGGCCTCGAAGGCACTGACCATGGCTGCCGGATCGGTGCCGTAGTCGACGAATTCGATGCCGTCGAGGAACACCTCGCCGTCCCACCACTTGTTGTCCTCGCGGCGCTTGTAGACCACCTTCTGGCCGACATCGTAGGAGACGAGCTCGAACGGGCCGGTACCGATCGGGCAGGCTTTGAAGTCGCCGCCCTTCTCGTCGAAGCTCTTGTGCACGATGAGGCCGGGATAGTCGCACATGTTCGGAATGAGCGCGATGTCGGCCTTGCCGAGCTTCAGCTTGACGGTGTGGTCGTCAACCTTGGTCACGGCGCTTTCGTCGAGTTTGTCGTCCTTGACCAGCGTGCCGAGACGGCCAGGCATCGAATTGCCCTCGGCCTTCTTGTCGGCCCAGCGCTTGAGATTGAAGATGACGTCATCGGCGGTGAAGGCATCGCCATTCGACCAGGTCACACCCTTGCGCACATGCAGCGTGTACTCGGTGGCGTCGTCGTTGACTTCCCAGCTCTCCAGAAGGTACGGGCGGAACGTGTATTCGCTGGTGTACTTGACCAGCGGCTCAAGCGCCTGGCGCTCGGCATTGGCGATTTCCGACCAATCGGCCTTGCGTGGATCCTTGGGATCCTTGACCCATTGCGCGACTTTCAGGATGCCGCCCTTCTTGCCCTGCACCTCTTCGGCCCTGGCTTGGGTCGGCACGGCTACGCCGAGCATGCCGTAGGCCATCGCAGTCGACGCGCCGAACACGCTGGCCATGGCGAGGAACTCGCGGCGATCGACTTTGCCTGCCTTGGCTTCTTCGGCCATAGCCAGGATGTGATCGGGAACGCGATCGCCATTACTCTTGTAATTTGTCATACCTTAACTCCCATTGTTGGCTTTCCGCCTTTTAACATTCCGCATCCCTGCCGTGATGTCAAAGACGGCATGGCTACGGAACCTGTTAGGGAATGTGCAACTTTGAAAAGGGAGCGGTTCGCGTGATAACGACAGACTTGGCGCAAAAGTGCTAGCGCGCCCAGATTCCGCCGGAATCTGCTTAGGCGAGTAACTGATACATTTGGGCGGGTTGAGACAGCGCCAGTTCCGGCGGCGGTAAGGGCCAGGAACTCAATATTCCTTTTCGTAGAATATGCCGCCCTTGGCCTCGCCGCCATCGTTAGCCTCGCCACGCAGCTTGACGCCGCGCCCGACATTGAGGTCGATCGTCGCCTTGCCCGATCCTGGCCTGTCGCCTTTCTGGATCGTCACATAGGTGCGGTCATTGAGATACTTGCCCGCAGACACGGCCGTCCCGCCCTGGTCATCGGTGGTCACATCCAGGTCGTCGACGCCGATTGCACTGCGCAGGTTTTCGAGCAGCGAGGTCGAGCCGCCGACGCCGGCCAGTTGGCCGGCGGCCTCGGCCAGCTGCGCGATCTGCAGCGGCGACAGGTTCGACATAGAGCGGCCGAAAATCAGCTGCGCCAGCACCTCGTCCTCGGGCAGCGCCGGCACCGATGAGAAGTCGAATTTCGGATTGGTCGCTTCGCCCGAGACGACGATGGTGACGGTGGCGCTGGTCGTGGTCGATGTCGCGGTCAAGTTGAGGTAGGGCACCAGCGAGCCCGAAAAGCCGACCGTGCCTTCGGTAAAGGTCAGCCGCTTGCCGAGGATCGACAGCCGCCCACGCTGCAAGGTGAAGGTGCCGACCGCCTGCGGCGAAGCCGCCGGGCCGGTCAGCCTCAGCGAACCGCCGAACTCGGCATCGACACCCCTGCCCTGGATGAAGATCTGGTTCGGCGCATTGACCGTGACGTCGAGGACAAGTCCACTGCCGCCACCCCCGCTGGCCGCCGCCGGTCGCAAGGCCTTGTCCTGCGCCCGCACGGAGGCGGGCGCGTTCTTGTGCTTGACACCGAGCGCTGCCAGCGAGCCCGGCAGCTTATCGGGAACGGTGATGACGGTCTTGGCCAGGTTGACGGTGCCCGAAATCACCGGCGCCGAGGTGAGCGGCCCCTTGATGGTCAGGTCGCCGCCGAGATTGGCTGTCACCACCCTGCCGTCGGTATAGCGGCCGTCGACCAGCTTGATCGACAGATCGGCTGGGAAACCTTGCGCCGGATTGATGCCGAGTGTGCCGGAGGCCGACAGGCTGCCGCGTGTCGACAGCGTGCCGGTTAGCCGGTTGATCCGGGCAACGCCGTTGCCGATCGAAATGTCGGCGGCAATGTCATTGACGGCAAGGCCGGAGCGCGCGTCGACCAGGCGGGCCCCCGACGTGCTGACCGTGCCGCCGATCACCGGCGACGCCGCCGGGCCGCGCATCTGGATATTGACGTTGGCGGTGCCGCTGAGCGACAGCCCTTGCGCCGCAAGCTTGGCGGCCAGGAAGGAAAATGGCACCTTGCCGTTGAAGTCGAGCACCAGCGCTGGTGTGCCGGCCGTCGTCACCGTACCGCCGCCCTTGAGGCCAAGCCCGGCGCCGTCGCTGATGTCGGCGTTGAAGGTGAGCTTCTTGCCGGCGAATGTTCCCGACGAAGAGATATTCATGCCGCCAAGACCGGCGCTGCGCGTCTGCGAGGTCTGCACCCCACCAGCATCGATATCGAAAGCAACAGTCGGATTGCCCGGCGCGCCGGTTACCTTGACTGTTCCCGAAATCGAACCGGCGGCCTGGAGGCCCGGCGAAAAACTGTTGGCCAGCGAAGCCGGCACCTTCGACAGCGCGGCACTGATGTCGAGTGCCTGCCCGACCTTGCCGGTCACCGTCGCCGTGCCGCCACCGAGATTGAGCACCAGCTTGTCCAGCGTCGTGGTGCCGTTGGCGATGCTGACGGTCGAGGCCTGGGCGATGGCCGCCTTGATGCCCTGCACCGTGGCCTGGCCGGAAGCGAGTTCGATGGTGGTGGTGCCGCCAGCCACCTTTACCCTGCCCGCAGCCCTCGCCGGAATGCCCTTGACGGTGGCGCCGCCGGAAAACCCGGTCCAGTCGCCGTCGCGCTTCAAATCGACATCGATGCCGCTGATGGCGGTGCCGCCGGAAATGACGCTGTCGGCGCGAATCTTGCCCGAGATGACCGGCGCGGCGAGATAGTTGGCGACCAGCGCATCGATCGACACCGTCTTCGCCTGCAGGTCGCCGCGCGTGATCGAAGCGGTCGCAGCCTTGACGGCGACGTTCGGGCCATCCGCGGTCTTGGAGAATGCAATAGTGCCGCGCACATCGCCTTCGGCCTTTTCCAGCGCCAGCGCCGCCAGCGGTCCGATATCGGGCAGGTCGAGCGCGATGGTGCCGACCGGCACGAAAGCCTCGTCGAGCGCAAGGTCGCCGGAAATCCTATTCTTGCCGAGTGACAGCAGCAGGCCGTTGATGGCGCTCTTGCCGTCGGCAGTCGCCAGCACCGCGCTGCCTTGCAGTGCCTGCCCCGCGACATTGCCGGTCAGTTGCACATTGGCTGCCGGGTTCGCGGCATCGGCCTTGCCGGTCGCAATCAGCTTAAGTCCGGTGATTTCGCGTTCCGCCACCAGCAGGCGGTCGCTGTTGACCGTCAGCGACAGGTCCGGCGCCAGGCTGGGCCCCTGCGCGTTGAGTGCAAAGCTGATCGCGCCTTTGGCATCTTTCGACAACAGCGAGATGTCGGCCAGTGCACCCTTGATATCTGCGCTAAGCTTGTTGTCGGCGAGGCTGGCCTGACCGTCCGCGGTCAGTGCGCCCGACGCCAGCGTGACCGGATTGGCGCTGACATTGCCATCGGCATCCCGCTTCAGCGTGGCGCTGAGCTGCGTGCGCTCTGCCAGCACGCTGCGCGCCGCAGCCGGCAATGCCGCCGACAGCACGTCGGCGTTGAGGTTGAGGTCGATTGCTCCATCGGCAAAGCCGACACGGCCATTGAAGGCACTGCCCAGCGCATCGCCCTGCACCGAGCCGCTGTCGATGGTAATCGCATCGGCCGCCAGGCTGCCCGCGACCTTGGCGGTGATTTTGCCGACGATCAGCGGCGCGATGGTCGGATTGTCTAGACCGATCTTGTCCGCCGTCACCGTGCCCGAGATCGGACCGGTTCGGCTTTTCATATCAAATGCATCGGAATGCAGCGCAAGCGCAATGCCCTCGACCTTGGCGTCATCCGTCGCCACCGAAGGCAGTACCGCCGAGATGTCGAGCTTGGCTTGCGCAGCCTGCCCGGCCGCCTTCACCGACAGCGCCTGCAATTCGAGCTTGATCGGGCTTTCCGCGCTGCCCAGCGTCAACGGCAGGCTCGGACCGGACGATGTCAGATCGAGCGCGAAATCGCTGGCGCCGTTCGGGTTGAGGGTGCCGGCCGCCTTGCCGGAGATTTTCTCACCCGAAAGCGTCGCCTGGTCGAGCACGACGCCGCCGGCCGCGGAATAGCTGCCGGCCGCATCGACATCGAGCGGCCCGAGTCCGGCCTGACGGGTCTGGCTCGTCTCGGCGCCGGCCAGCTTTGCATTAAAGCGAATGTCGGGATTTGCTGATGGCCCGGTGATTTGCGCCGTGCCGTCGAGCGTGCCCGCGGCATCGAGGCGGGGTGAAAAGCCATTGGCAAGCGCAGCCGGCAGCGCCGAGAAGGTCGCCGCCAGATCGAGCGTCTGGCCCGCCGTGCCCGACAGCGTCACCGAGCCGCCGCCGAGATCGACTACCAGCCTTTGAATGTTGGTTATGCCATCGGCAATGGTCAGGCTCGACGGCTCGGCGATCGCCACCTTGATGCCGCGCACCGTCGCCTCGCCGGACGCGACCTCGACGCTGGTCGCGCCCCCGGCAATCTTCGCCCGCCCGGCAGCTGTCGCCGGAATGCCTGATATGGTTGCGCCGCCGGTGAAATTCGTCCAGTCGCCGTCACGCTTGAGGTCGACGCCGATGCCACTGACGACGGTCGTTCCCGAGGTCACGCTCTCGGCCTTGATCGTGCCGGAGATCGCAGGGCTGTTGAGATAGTTGGCGATCAGTGCGCTGACGGTGACTGCCTTGGCTGCCACATCACCGCGCGCGATCGACACGCTGGCTGCATTGATGGTGACAGTGGGAGCCTCGCCGTCTTTGGCGAACACCACGGTGCCGCCGATATCGCCGGCCGCCGTCTGCCCGGCCAGCAACGCCAGCGGCGCGATATCGGGGGCGGAGATCGTCAGCGTCCCCAGCGGCAGGAATTTTTCATCGAGCGTGAGGTCGCCCGACACCTTGTTGTCGCCCAGCGCTACGCTGAGCCCCTTGATGGAGCGCTTGCCATCGCTCGTCACCAGCGCCGCCTTGATGGCGAGCGGCTGTTCGTCGACCGCGCCGGTCAGCGAGACATCTGCGGCCGGGCTCACAATGTCGGCCTTGCCCGATGCGGTCAGCTTGATGTCCTTGACGGTGCGGCCGGAGGCCGTCAGGCTGGCACTGTCGGCCGAAACCGAGAAATCCGGTGCGTTGCGCGCGCCGCTTGCCGTCAGCGCGAAATCGACCCCGCCGGCGATCGGCACGCCGACCAGCGAAGACAGCACCGAGACGTCGCCGAGCTTGCCCTTGATGTCGGCCTGGATATCGCTGCCTTGCGCGCTGGCGGTGCCGCTGGCGCTCAGCGAACCGGAAGTGAGTTCGATCGAGTTGGCGGCGAAAGAGCCCTGCGGATCGCGCGTCGCGGTCGCCGAGAATTTGACCCGTTCGCCAAGCAGCGAACTGATCTGCGGCGGCAGCGCCGTCGACACAGCATCCGCATTCATCTTCAGCGTCATGGCGAGATCGGCCAGCGTCACCTTAGCCGTCAGCCCGGCATTGAGAGCATCGCTGCGCAGCGTGCCTTCGTCGAGCGAAATCTCGTCCCTGCTGATCGAACCGGCAAGAGAGGCCGTCAGCTTGCCGGTGATCAGCGGCGCCAGCGTCGCCACGTCGGTCTTCAGCCCGGCGGCCGCCAGACTTACACTGACCGGGCCGCTGCGGCTCTCGATGTCGAAACCGTCGGAATGGATCTTCGCATCCAGATTGTTCACCTGAGAGCCGCCCGCCACCACCGAGACCAGTGAAGCGCTGGCGTCAATCATCGGCGCCTTGCCGTCACCGAAGGCGCGCGCGGTCACATTGTTGATGGCCACCATGATCGGCTGCGCCTGGGTACCGACATTGACCGTGACCGGCTTGGCTTTGGCCACGAGTTCGACCGAAAGGTCGCTGGCGCCCTTGGGCTCGACCATGCCGGCAGCGGTACCATGAACTGCGTCGCTCTCGATCGCAGCGCGCTCGATGTCGACGCCGCCGGCCGCGGTCGCGGTGCCGGCTAGGTCGAAGCTGGTCTTGCCGGCAAACAGCGACTTGAACCGTTCCGGCAGGAAGCCTTCGAACGAACCGTCGCCCTTGGCCTCGATCCGGTTGCCCTTGTCGGTGAGCTGGTGCCGGCCGGTGAGCTGGGTAACGATCTGACCGTCGACCATGAAGGTGCCGATGCCGCTCCAGTTGGCCAGCGGCCCGGTGCCCGAGACGACGATGTTGACCGGCGGCGCGCCGGGTAGCTTGAGGAGGTTGGCGATGATGCCGCCGGCCGGCTCGGAAGCCTTGAGATCGAGGTCGAGCTTGTTTTCATCCGGCGCGAAGTGGATGTTGGCGTCGACATTGCCTTGCTTGCCGTCATGGCGGGTAACGTTGAGCACCGTCTGGATCGCCAGCGGCGACGCATCGACCTTGGCCGATCCCTTGGCCGCAAGTTCGGCAATGCCGCTGCCGGCAAGTTGCTGGCCGAGCGCGATCTCCGGCAAATCGATCGCTCTGATATCAAGCGAAACCGGCAGGCCGGTCGACCCGCTCTTGCTCGGCTCGGTGCTCGCCACAGGCAGCCGTGCCAGTTCTATCCGTTCGGCCGCTATGCGGTCGGCGCTGAAATTCTTCGACAACAGCGCCAGCGGCGACCAGTCGACGGCCACCTTGCGGGCCACCAGCCAGGCGCCCTCGCGGTCTTCCAGCACGACATGGTCGACCGTCAGCGCGCCGGACCAGATACCGTTAATGCCGCTGACCGTGACTTTGCTGTCCCCTGACGAGGCCATGTCAGAGATGATGCCGGCGAGATTTTCGCGGCCGCGCTCGGTTTTGGTCAGCACGACCAACGCGCCGATGCCCGCCGCCGCCACGATCAGCAGCGTGTAGAAAAACAGGCGAAGGATGCGTTTCAAAATCTTCATCGTCAGAACGCCTGTCCGATCCCGGCATAGATGCCGAAACGCGGGTCGCCACGGTCGCGGTTGAGCGGCACGGCGGCGTCGATGCGCAGCGGCCCGAACGGCGTGATGTAGCGCAGGCCAACGCCCGCGCCGACCTTCACGTCGGAAAAGTCCGGCGTCGCTGTGGTCGAGACAGTGCCAGCGTCGACGAACGGCACGATGCCGATCGTGTCGGTCAGCGCAATGCGCATTTCGACCGATGTTTCGAAGAAGGAAAGCCCGCCGATCGGCTGGTTGTCGATGTCCTTCGGTCCGATGCCCTGATAGGCATAGCCCCGCACCGAGCCGCCACCGCCGGAATAGAAGCGCCTGTCGGCTGGAACGTTCTGAAGGCCGGTGCCGACGATCGAACCCAGCGCGACGCGTTCGGCAAGCACGAATTTCGAGGCCGTGTCGAGCGACTGATAGGCCGACCCCTCGCCCCTGAGCTTGAGGAAGGCGGCGCCGCTCAGAATGTCGTAGCTCGGTTCGGCATAGGCCAGAACCCTGAAGCCGCTGGTCGGGTTGAGCCGGTTGTCCCTGTTGTCATAGACATATTGCAGCGGAATGCTGGCGATCAGGTATTTGTGCTTGCCGAAGGCGTCGGTGATCCTGGAATAGTCCAGCGCGATTTCAGCCGAAACCGTCTGCTTCTTGTCGATCTCATAGGACAGGCCGGTGCTGCCCTTGACCGAGAAATGGTCGTAGGCATCGGGATGTTCGAGGACGGTCTTGACGCTGGCGATGAATTTCGAAGCCGGCCCGATCACGCCCGGCTTCTCGAACATGATGCCGGCATTGTAGTTGAGCTCGCTGAGATCGTTGCTGCCGATGCCGCTGATCTTGCCCTCGATGCGCAGCTTTTCGGCCCGGCCGAACAGATTTCGGTGGCCCCAATAGCCTTCCAGGCCTAGGCCTTCGGTGTTGGAGAAAGTGCCGCCGACGCCGAAATAGCGTGGTTTGCGCTCGCTGACCTGAACGCCGATCGGAATGTTGCCGTCGGCGTCGAGACTGTCGGCTTCCTTCAGCGTCACGCTGTTGAACACTTCGAGCCTCAGCAGCCGGTCGCGGGCATCGTCGATCTCGTCGGGCGAATATTGCCGGCCGCGTTTCAGCCCGGTCATATATTCGGTGAACTCGCGATTGACCTTCTCGGTGCCATCGACGGTGGTGTCGCCATAACCGGCAACCGGCCCGGCGGCCACCGTCAGCGTCACGTCGAGCGTCGAGGTGGTGTGCTCGGCCACGACCTGCCTGTCGGTGATCCGGGCCAGCGGCCGGCCCTCCTGCTTCAGCGCCCGCACGATCAGCGCCTCCGCCTTGAGCACGGCGCCCGAGCCGGCATCGCCGCCGGCTATCAGGCCGAAATCGGCGCTCGCCAGCCCGGCGGCATCGCCCTCCAGCCGAATATTGCCGAGTGTGAATTTGGGCCCGCTCGAGATGCTGATCACCACCGGGATCGGCTGCGGACCCGTAAATTCGGCATCGGGCGGCAAATCGTCGAGCACCTTGCCCTGGATGGTGATGGTGACGACGCCTTCATAACGGGCGTCGGCATAAAGCGCGGCGACCAGCTGTTCGCGGTCGCTACGCGCCTTTGCCAAAAGGCCGAGCGAGCCGGAAACCGGGCGGTCCTCGTCGGATTTCAGCGACGAGGCGTTTTCGAGCTTCTTGACCAAGTCCTTGTCGGCATCGGGCGGTTCGATGGTCACCGCATAGCGCAGCGGGTCGACGATATCGGCGTCCTCGTCATTCGAAGAGCCCCACAATTTGATGCCGAAGAGCTCGAAGGCGGCCGCCGACCCCGATTCGGCAACGAGCACGCTCGAGCACGCCAACGCCACAATCAGCGCACGCGAAAGCGTGCGCCGTGGCGCACTTACCTTCGACATCTGCGCTTCATACGCCGGCATCAGGACAACCTAGGTTACAAAACTAAAATTGGAATGAAGTTTTGAAGCGCTCGTAAAGGGGCCACAATCCAATTGTCTGAAATAGGCAGGGCTTGGAATTCACACCTTCTGCGTTTTCGCAAGAAAGCGTGATCCCTTTCCCGTGGATGAACTATCGGCATACCGGTCATTGGCCGGTTTGGGAACCGTTGGCGGGCGGAAACCTGCCCGTCCTCGTGTTGACAAGCTTGACTGAAGCTTGAACATGCCGCGGACGTAGCAGTGTCTGGAGGGTGTTATGGCGATGCGCGCGGCGGCTCGTGGTCTGTCGATCTTGATTCTTCTCATTTTCGCCTGGGGGTCTGTAGCGCAAGCGGCCGAAGCCCGCCGGGTGGTGACCTCAAATAATTCCGACTATTTCGGCTTCGATCTCAGATCGGACCAGAATGTCAGCCTCGATCAGTGCAAGACGACATGCCTCGGCGACCCCGCCTGCCGCGCCTTTACTTACAACAACAAGGCCAAATGGTGCTTCCTAAAATCCGACTATAACCAGTTGAAACCCTTCAGCGGCGCGGTCGCGGGCAAGCTCGTCAATGTCGATGGCGACCCCGATATCGGCGCCCCGCCGGAACTCGCCTTCTTCCCCAACTGGATGGCCGACCAGGCCCAGCAATACCGCAACAAGCTGACCGATCCGGCCTATGACAAGCCGACCGACGGGCTGGAATCACTCCGCGCCGCCGCCGAACAGGCTGCACTGACCGGCGACCATGGCCAGGCCATGAACAAATACGAGGCCGCGGTCTCGGTCCTGCCTGACGACGGCCAGCTTTGGCTCGGTCTGGCGCGTGAAACGCTTGCCATACAGCCGGCCAGCGGCACCTCCGAATCGTACAATCTGCCGGTCAAAGGCACCTCCGCCGCCATCAACGCCTACAAATTGCTGCGCACCACCAAGACCCGCGCCGAAGTGCTGGCGCTGCTCGGCAACGGCCTCGACCGCCGCGATCTCTACCGTCCAGCCCTGCAGGCTTATGAAGCCAGCCTCGCGCTGGTCAGTTCGCCGGCGGTCAAGGCCGAATATGAGGACCTCAAGGCCCGCAAGGGCTTCCGCGTCATCGATCACTCGATCGACGCCGACACCAGCGCGCCGCGCATTTGCGCGCAGTTTTCCGAGGATCTGGTCAAGACCGGCGTCGACTACGCCCAGTTCGTCACCGTCGACAACCAGCCGCCCAAGGGCGTCGAGGCCAAGGACAAGCAGATCTGCGTCGAAGGCCTGGAGCACGGCCAACATTACGAAGTGACCTTCCGCGCCGGTCTGCCGGCCGCCATTGGCGAGGTCACCGCCGCTCCGGTCGTACTGTCGATCTATGTGCAGGACCGCGCGCCGTCCGCCCGCTTCACCGGCGACAGCTTCGTGCTGCCCGCCGGCGCCCGCCGTGGCATCCCCATCGTCACCGTCAACATGAACACCGCGCAGATGAAGCTCTACCGTATCGGCGATCGTTCGCTCGCGCAGCTTCTGTCCGGCTATCAGTTCCTGAAGCAGCTCGACGGCTATGATATCTCCAGCATTTCCGACCAGATGGGTGAGCCGGTCTGGCAGGGGCAGCTCGATATCGCCAACGACCTCAACAAGGACGTCACGACTTCGTTCCCGGTCGACGAAGCCTTGCCGCAGCGCAAGCCCGGCGTCTACGTGCTGACCGCGCAAGCGGTAAATGAAAATGACGAGGACAATTACAATTCGCTTGCCACGCAGTGGTTCGTCGTCTCCGACATCGGCCTGTCGACCTATACCGGCCAGGATGGCCTCAATGTCTTTGCCCGCTCGCTCGGAACCGCCAAGCCGATCGCCGGCGCCGAACTGACGCTGCTGGCCAGGAACAATGAAATCCTCGGCACAGCCACGTCCGACGCCGAAGGCCATGCTGTCTTCAATCCCGGCCTGACGCGCGGCGACGGCGGCATGGTGCCGGCCGTTCTGATGGCCAAGCAGGGCGACAACGATTTCGTCTTCCTCGACATGGGCCGCGCCGGCTTCGATCTTTCCGATCGTGGTGTCTCCGGACGTGCCGCACCGGGTGCGCTCGATGTCTATGCCTGGACCGAACGCGGCATCTACCGCGCCGGCGAGGATGTGCATGTCGCAGCCCTTGCCCGCGACGGCGCCTCCAAAGCGGTGGAAAACCTGCCGCTGACCTTCATCTTCACCCGTCCCGACGGCGTCGAGAACCGCCGCATCGTTGCCGATGGCGTCTCGGCCGGCGGCTATGCCGTCGACCTGCCGCTCGAAGCCAACGCCATGCGCGGCACCTGGACGGTGTCGATCTATACCGATCCCAAGCAGGCGGCCGTTTCCAGCCAGATGTTCCTGGTCGAAGACTTCGTGCCGGATCGCATCGAGTTCGACATGAAGTCCGACAAGCAGGAGATCGCACAGGGCGAAACCGCCAACATCGACATTGACGGCCGCTTCCTCTATGGCGCGCCGGCCGCCGGCCTCGCGCTCGAAGGCGAGCTGACGCTTTCGACGGCGCGCGACTGGGACCGTTTCGCCGGCTATTCGTTCGGCCTTGCCGACGAGCAGTCGGCCGAGCCTTCGGTCACCCCGTTCACCGGTCTGCCGGTGGTCGGCGACGACGGCAAGGCGACCTTCCCGGTCACGGTCGACCAATTGCCCGCGACCACCAAGCTGGTCGACGCCAAGGTCACGGTTCGCATGCGCGAAACCGGCGGCCGCGCCATCGAGCGCTCGCTCAACATCGGCATCCGCCCGCAAGGCCACATGATCGGCATTCGTCCGGATTTCGCCGACAATGAGGTGCCGCAGGGCGGCACCGCCAAGTTCAGCCTCATCGCAGTCGACCCCGACGGCAAGCGCGAGACGCTGAAGGGCGCGCAGTGGTCGCTGGTCAAGGTCGAACGCAATTACCAGTGGTATCGCAACAACAACTCGTGGAACTACGAACCGGTCACCTTCACCAAGTCGATCGCCAACGGCCAGGTCGATCTCAGCGCCGATGCCGAGGCGACCGTGACGATGCCGGTCGACTGGGGCCAGTACCGGCTCGAGATCGAGACTGCGGATCCCGAAGGCCCGGCGACCAGCTATGAGTTCGACGCCGGCTGGTATGTCTCCTCGACCTCCACCGAAACGCCTGACGGGCTCGAGATCGCTCTCGACAACGACAGCTATGCCGCCGGCGACGTGGCCAAGCTGAAAGTGTCGCCGCATTTTGCCGGCGAACTGCTGGTTACCATCGGCGCCGACAAGCTGCTCAAGACCGTCACGGCAACCGTGCCGGCCGGCGGCAGCACGGTCGACATCCCGGTCGGTGACAACTGGGGCGCCGGCGCCTACATCACCGCAACCCTGTTCCGGCCCGGCGATGCGCAGGAAACCCGCATGCCGGCGCGCGCCATCGGCGTAAAATGGCTGACGGTCGACCCAGGTTCGAAAAAGCTCGCCGTCACCCTGACGCCGCCGGACAAGACGATGCCGCGCCAGCAGCTGTCGATCCCGGTTTCCGTCGCCGGCGTAGCACCGGGCAGCAATGCCTATGTCACGGTCGCTGCCGTCGATGTCGGCATTTTGAACCTCACCAACTACAAGGCGCCGGATCCGGAGGGCTGGTATTTCGGCCAGCGCATGCTCGGGCTTGAAGTCCGCGACATCTATGGCCGTCTCATCGACGGCTCGCTCGGCACCACCGGCAAGCTCAGGACCGGCGGCGACGGCGCCTCGATGCAGCCGCAAGGCAGTCCGCCGACCGAAAAGCTGGTCGCCTTCTTCTCCGGCCCGGTCCAGCTCGACGCCGACGGCAAGGCAAGGATCGACTTCGACATCCCGCAGTTCAACGGCACCGTGCGCGTCATGGCCGTCGCCTGGACCAAGGAGGCCGTTGGCCATGCCACGACCGATGTCATCGTGCGCGATCCGGTGGTGATCACCGCCGGCCTGCCCCGCTTCCTGGCGCCTGGAGATGCAGCGATCATGCGGCTCGACGTCGCCGACACCGACGGTCCGGAGGGCGACTATGCCCTGTCGATCGCCACGACCGGCGACCTCTCGACCGGCGACAAGCCGTTGCCCGAAAAGCTGACTCTCGCCAAGGGCAAGCGCCAGACGCTGACCGTGCCGCTGGTTGCACAGACGGCGGGCAATGCCTCGATCACCATCAAGCTCGCCCATGGCGACGGCACCTCCGTCGAGCAGACGCTGTATGTCCCGGTGCGTCCGGCGCAATTGCCGGTCACCACCCGTCTGGTCGTCGACCTCAAGGGCAATGGCGGCTCGCTGCGCGTCGACAAGGAGCTGCTCGCGGCAAGCCTGCTCGACGGCGCCTCGATCAGCGTCGGCGTTTCGCAGGCTGCCGCCTTCGACGTGCCGTCGCTGCTGATGACGCTCGACCGCTACCCCTATGGTTGCGCCGAGCAGACCACCAGCCGCGCCATGCCGCTTCTCTACGTCAACGATCTGGCGTCCGGCGTCGGCATGCAAAGCGATCCCGAACTGCACGGCCGCGTGCAGGCGGCCATCTACAAGGTGCTGAGCTACCAGGCTTCGGCCGGCAGCTTCGGCCTGTGGGGTCCGGGCTCCGGCGATCTGTGGCTCGACTCTTACGTCACCGACTTCCTGACCCGGGCGCGCGAGCAGAACTACGACGTGCCGGCCCTGGCGATGAGCCAGGCGCTGAGCAATCTGCAAAACTCGGTCGGTTACGACCAGGACGTCCAGGATCGCGGCAGCGAAATCGCCTACGCGCTCTATGTTCTGGCCCGCAACAAGAAGGCCTCGGTCGGCGATCTGCGCTACTACGCCGACACCAAGCTCGAAGCCTTCTCGAGCCCGATGGCCGTCGCCCAGTTGGCGGCGAGCCTGGCGCTCTACGGCGACGCGCAACGTTCGGAGGCGACCTTCCAGACGGCGCTGCAGCTGGCCAAGTCGACCACCGAGTACGACTACTACCGGTCCGACTATGGCTCACGGCTGCGTGATGGCGCCGCGATCCTGGCGCTCGCCGCCGAATCGAAGCCGGCGCCGACCATCGTGCCGGAACTGATCCGGCTGGTGGCAAGGGAACGTGCCGATGCCCGCTGGACCAGCACGCAGGACGAGTCCTGGATGCTGTTGGCGGCCCGCGCGCTGAAGTCGGGCAACGACTCGATCACGCTGTCGGTCAACGGCGCGCCGCATGCAGGTGGATATTCCAACCACCTCAGCGGCACCGACATTGCCGACAGCCCGCTGACCATCGCCAACACCGGCGCCACGCCGCTGCAGGCGGTCGTCACCACGGTCGCCTCGCCGGTAGAGCCCTTGCCGGCCGGCGGCGACGGCTTCACCATCGACCGCACCTACTACAAGCTCGATGGCACCGAAGCCAACGTCACCGAGGCGACGCAGAACGAACGCTACGTGGTCGTGCTCAAGGTTTACGAGCAGAACCGCTGGCCTTCGCGCCTGCTGATCACCGACCTGTTGCCGGCCGGCTTCGAGATCGACAATCCGGGCCTTGTCTCCAGCGCCCAATTGTCGAACTTCACCTGGCTGGCGCAAACGGATGCAGCCCATCTCGAATTCCGCGACGACCGTTTCGTCGCGGCATTCAATCCCAATGACGGCGATGGCGACCGCAACATCATGCTGGCCTACGTCGTGCGTGCGGTAACGCCGGGCACCTATGCCCATCCGGCAGCCACGGTGGAGGACATGTACCGGCCGCAATATTCGGCCCGCACCGCCACCGGCATGATGGAGATCAAGGCGCCGTAAGGCGCCTTGACGAAGATGAACACGCCGATGTCCGCGACCATCTCCTTCTCCCCGCTATGCGGAGAGAAGGAGCCGGCAGGCGGATGAAGGGCACCACCATGCTCTCCAGAAAATTTCTCCGTCGAACAGGCATCGCCGCCGCCTCCCTCGTCGGCTTTGCGGCGATCGCTGCCGCTTCTCTCTGGGAACTCGACCGCGCTTTCCCGCCGCCACTGCCCGAGAAACTCACCGTCTCCACCGAAGTCCAGGATCGTGACGGCCAGCTGTTGCGCGCCTTCGCCACGCCGGACGGTTACTGGCGGCTCGACACTCATCTCGATCAGGTCGACAAGCAGTTCGTCGACATGCTGGTCACCTATGAAGACAAGCGCTTCTGGGACCATGATGGCGTCGATATGCTGGCGCTGGCGCGCGCCGCCGGCCAGTTCGTCACCAGCGGCCATATCGTCTCCGGCGGCTCGACTTTGTCGATGCAGCTTGCCCGGCTGATCGAGCCCCGCGAAAGCCGCAGCCTCGGCTCGAAAATCAAGCAGATGCTGCGTGCCATCCAGATCGAGCGGCGGCTGTCCAAGCAGGAGATACTCGAACGCTACCTGACCTTGGCGCCCTATGGCGGCAATCTCGAAGGTGTGCGCGCCGCCTCGCTCGCCTATTTCGGCAAAGAGCCGAAGCGGCTGACCGTCTCGGAAGCAGCCCTGCTCGTCGCCTTGCCGCAATTGCCGGAAAAGCGCCGTCCCGACCGCAATCTCACCATCGCTCATGCCGCCCGCGACCGCGTGCTGACCCGCATGGTATCAGCTGGCCTGCTCGGCGAGCGCGAAGCCGCGCGCGCCGCACTAGACGATGTCTCGGGCCTGCGCCGCAAATTGCCGGCGCTGGCGCCACACGCCGCCTACGCCATGCTGCCCAAGGCCGTCCCCGGCAAGCCGCTGCAGCTGACGATCCGCAAAAGCGTCCAGCAAGGACTGGAGCAGGTGGCGCGCGATGCCGCGATCAAACTTGGGCCGCGCCTCTCCGTCGCCATGGTGATGGCCGATGCCCGCACCGGGGACATCCTCGGCGAAGTCGGTTCGGCCGATTTCTTCGACGCCAGCCGCTCCGGCTGGATCGACATGACCAGGATCGTGCGTTCGCCCGGTTCGACGCTGAAGCCGTTCATCTATGGCCTCGCCTTCGAGCAGGGGCTGGTGGCCCAGGAAATGCTGATCGAGGACAGCCCGGTCGATTTCGGCGGCTACCGGCCGAAGAATTTCGACATGGGGTATCAGGGGGATGTCTCGATCCGCCAGGCGCTGCAGCTATCGCTCAACGTGCCGGCAATCCGCGTGCTCGACTCTGTCGGCCCGGCACGGCTGATGGCGCGCTTCCGCCAGGCCGGCGTCAGCCCGGTGCTGCCGGTCAACGAGGCGCCGGGCCTCGCCATCGGCCTCGGAGGCGTCGGCGTGACGCTGCGCGATCTCGTCCAGCTCTATACCGGCCTGGCCAATGGCGGCAAGGCAAACACGCTGCATGACGGCACCGAGCCGGCCAACGACGAGCGCGCCACCGCCACCATCCTCGACGCCCAGGCGAACTGGCAGATCACCGACATATTGTCGGGCGTAAAGCCGCCTGAGGGCGCCTTGCAGCGCGGCATCGCCTACAAGACCGGCACGTCCTACGGCTATCGCGATGCCTGGTCGGTCGGCTTCGACGGCCGCTACGTGCTGGGTGTGTGGGTCGGCCGCGCCGATGCCGGTGCGGTGCCCGGCCTGTCCGGCTATGTCTCGGCCGCCCCCATCCTGTTCGAGGGCTTCGTCCGTTCAGGCCTCACCGCCGTCCCGTTGCCCAGCCAGCCGGCCGGCGTCGTCAAGGCCAGGCGCGAAGACCTGCCGGTGACATTGGCGCGCTTCGGCGCCGGCGCCGACGGACTGGTGCAGGCAGGCCCGACGGAACCGGCGCCAACGATCATTTTCCCGCCCAACGGCGCCCGCGTCGATCTCGCCACCAATTCCGCCGAGGCCTCGCCGCTGGTGCTGAAACTGCAAGGCGGCCGCGCGCCGTTCCGCTGGCTGGCCAATGGCAAGCCGCTCGTCGGCATCGACCGCCGCCGCACCGCGACCTGGCTGCCCGACGGCGCCGGCTATTCGACGCTCACCGTCATCGACGCCGTGGGACGCGCGGCAAGCGTGAAGGTGTTCGTTGAATAGATGGCGCCAAGCGATTCAGGGGATTGGGCTTCTTCGCCCGAGACCCGGCGCGAGGCACCCCCCTCTGGCCTGCCGGCCATCTCCCCCGCAAGGAGGGAGATTGGCAGCTTCGGCGCCGCGCTCATTCAGCAACGTTGAAAATTGGCGAAAGCCGCAGCGACATCTGATCTCCCCCCTTGCGGGGGAGATGGCCGGCAGGCCAGAGGGGGGTGTGCCGAAGCGCTTGCATCGAGGATTGGCCTTAGCCCTATCCATGTTCGTTTCGACTTGCTCCCCCGCCTCCGCCGATCCCCTGCCCGATGGCTTTGTCCGCCTGGCCGATGTCGATCCCTCGATCCGCCAGGACATCCGCTATGCCGGCCTGGAAAATTTCCTGCATCGCAAGGCCGATGGCTACGACGCCCCAATCTGCATCCTCACGAAGCAAGCTGCGCAAGCGCTGTCCGGCGTGCAGAAAGCGCTCGCCGCCGATGGCCTGACGCTGGTCGTCTTCGACTGCTACCGCCCGGCCCGCGCCGTTGCCGACATGGGCAAATGGACCAGAGAGGGCGGCCCGCCCGATCCGCAATGGTACCCTCAGGTGCAGCGCGGCGACCTCATCGCCAAGGGCTATATCGGCGAATTGTCCACCCATTCGCGCGGCTCGACCGTCGATGTCGCCATCGCCCGCAGCGACGGCAAGAACAAGTCATCCGCCGCTTGCGGCGCGGCCGGCGCCGGCACGCTCGATTTCGGCACCAGCTTCGACTGTTTCGACCCGGCGAGCGAAACCGCCCATCGCCCATTGGCGGCAGAAGCAGCGGCAAACCGCAAAAAGCTGCTCGACGCCATGCGCGCCGGCGGCTTCAAGAATTATGCGCGCGAGTGGTGGCACTACACGCTTCGGGATGAGCCGTTTCCAAAACTGCGCTTCGATTTTCCCATCACTGCGGGCTGAACCGCCCGGTGCTACAGCGAGCCTTCCCTCGCTCGGCCTTGCTTCTGCGCTGTCAGCTCCTAGATAGCGTCAAACCGGCCGGATTCGGGTTAGACCAATATGAGGAAAATATTTCCTTCCGAAACCCAATATCGGCGAAAATTTCCTTCGAGCGGACAAAAAATGCAACGTTGAATGCATCTAATTTCTATCAATTCGATAGAGTTCAGCCGTCATCAACGGAGGCGGGAATGACCAAACCTCATTTCAAGAAACTGCTCGGCGCACTGGTCGCCACATCGATCCAGTTCGGCACGCTCGGTTTCGCGTTTGCCGATACGACCATTCTGAACGTGTCCTACGACCCGACACGCGAACTCTACAAGGCCTATGACGAAGCCTTCGTCGCACACTGGAAGGCCGAGACCGGCGAGACGGTCACCATCCAGCAATCGCATGGCGGCTCCGGCGCCCAGGCCCGCGCCGTGATCGACGGCCTCGATGCCGATGTGGTGACGCTGGCGCTCGAAGGCGACATCAACGCCATCGTCACCAAGTCGAAGAAGATCAACCCGGACTGGCGCAAGAAGTTCGAGAACAATTCGGCGCCGTACACCTCGACCATCATCTTCCTGGTCCGCAAGGGCAACCCGAAGGGCATTCACGACTGGAGCGATCTGGTCAAGGACGGTGTCCAGGTGATCACGCCGAACCCGAAGACGTCGGGTGGCGCCCGCTGGAACTACCTTGCCGCCTGGGCCTATGCCAATGCCAATGATGGCGGCGACGAGGCCAAGAACAAGGAATTCGTCGGCAAGCTCTACGCCAATGCGCCGGTGCTCGACACCGGTGCGCGCGGCTCGACGGTCACCTTCGCGCAAAAGGGCATCGGCGACGTGCTGATCGGCTGGGAAAACGATGCCTATCTGGCGCTCAATGAATTCGGAGCCGACAATTTCGAGATCGTCTATCCCCCGACCTCGATCCTGGCCGAGCCGCCGGTGGCGATCGTCGACGCCAATGTCGATGCCAAGGGCACCCGCAAGGTCGCCGAAGCCTATCTCGGCTGGCTCTATTCCAAGGAAGCCCAGACGATCATCGCCAAGAACCACTATCGTCCGGCCAAGCCCGAGCTGGTGGATGCGGCTGACATTCCGAAGACGCCCGAAATCAAGCTGATCTCCATCGACGATCCGCTTTTTGGCGGCTGGAAGAAGGCACAGCCTTATCATTTCGGCGACGGTGGTATATTCGACCAGATCTACAAGCCGGCCCAGTAGGATTTAGATCAGGACGACATGACCATAGCACCCGCCAAGGCGGGGTGGCGATTCAGACAGCCGAGTGTCATTCCGGGTTTCGGATTGACGCTCGGCTTCTCGCTTGCCTACCTCACGCTCATCATCCTCATCCCCCTGTCGGGCCTGATCTGGCGCTCGGCAGCCCTCGGCTGGACCGATTTCTGGGCGATCGCCACCGACCGCCGGACCATCAACGCACTCGAAATCAGCTTCGGCACAGCCTTCATCGCAGCCGCCATCAACGTCGTCTTCGGCACGCTCGTCGCCTGGGTGCTGGTGCGCTACCGCTTCCCCGGCCGCCGCGTCGTCGACGCCATGGTCGACCTGCCCTTCGCGCTGCCGACGGCAGTGGCCGGTATCGCGCTGACTACTCTTTATGCGCCCAATGGCTGGATCGGCCATCTCCTGGCGCCGCTCGGCATCAAGGTCGCCTACACGCCGCTCGGCATCGTCGTGGCGCTTGTCTTCATCGGCCTGCCGTTTGTCGTGCGCACGGTGCAGCCGATCATGGAGGAGATCGACAAGGAAGTGGAGGAAGCCGCCGCGACGCTCGGCGCCAACCGCTTCCAGATCATCACCCGCATCCTGTTTCCGGGCTTGGCGCCGGCCATCATCACCGGCTTTTCGCTCGCCTTCGCGCGCGGGGTCGGCGAATACGGCTCGGTCATATTCATCGCCGGCAACCTTCCCTACAAGTCGGAGATCGCACCGCTTCTGATCGTCATCCGGCTCGAGGAGTACAATTATCCGGCGGCCACCGCGATCGCGGCGATCATGCTTTTGCTGTCGTTCGTGATGCTGCTGGTCATCAACCTGGCGCAGTCATGGAGTCGCAAGCGCTATGGCTGACCCCGAGATCAAATCCTACGAACCGCATCACGAGAGCCGGTCGGCGGCGGTGACCGAAAGCCGGCCGGTGCGGCTGCTGCTGATGGCGGTGGCCTTCGCCTTCCTCGCCATCTTCCTGCTGCTGCCGCTGATCATCGTCTTCCACGAGGCGCTGGCGAAAGGCATTGGCGCCTACACGGAATCGCTCTCCAATCCCGATACGCGCTCGGCGATCCGGCTGACGCTGCTGGTGGCGGTGATCGCCGTTCCGCTCAACGTCGTCTTCGGCATTTCGGCTGCCTGGGCGATCGCCAAGTTCGAGTTCAAGGGCAAGGCTTTTCTAACCACGCTGATCGACCTGCCCTTCTCGGTCTCGCCGGTCATTTCCGGCCTGGTCTATGTGCTTTTGTTTGGCGCTCAGGGACTGTTCGGTGAATGGCTGAAGGCGCACGGCATCCAGATCTTGTTCGCCGTGCCCGGCATCGTGCTCGCGACCATCTTCGTCACCTTCCCCTTCGTTGCCCGCGAACTGATCCCGCTGATGCAGGAACAGGGCAACGGCGACGAGGAAGCCGCGCTCTCTCTGGGCGCCAATGGCTGGCAGACCTTCTGGTACGTGACGCTGCCCAACGTCAAATGGGGATTGCTCTACGGCGTGCTTCTGTGCAACGCCCGCTCGATGGGCGAATTCGGCGCGGTCTCGGTCGTGTCGGGCCACATACGCGGGCTGACCAACACCATGCCGTTGCATGTCGAAATCCTCTACAACGAGTACAACGCCGTCGGCGCTTTTGCCGTCGCTTCGCTGCTTGCCGGCCTGGCGCTGGTCACGCTGGTCTTGAAAACACTTCTCGAGATGCGCTACGGCGCCGAGATCGCCGCGACGCGCGGGCACTGACTAAATGCATATCGCCCAAGACTGGGAACCGGTTTTGGGACAACGACATGCACCAAATTACTGAGGGATCTACATGGAAGTTCGCGTTGCCAACGTACGCAAGGAGTTTGACCGGTTTCCGGCCCTCCATGACGTATCGCTTGACATCAAGTCGGGTGAGCTGATCGCGCTGCTTGGGCCATCCGGCTCCGGCAAGACGACGCTGCTGAGGCTTATCGCCGGCCTGGAGCGGCCGACGCGCGGAAAGATCTTCTTCGGCGACGAGGACGCCTCGCACCGCTCGATCCAGGAGCGCAATGTCGGCTTCGTCTTCCAGCACTATGCGCTCTTCCGGCACATGACGGTCGCCGACAATATCGGCTTCGGCCTCAAGGTGCGGCATGGACCGTCGCGACCACCGGCGGCCGAAATCCGCCGACGCGCCTCCGAACTGCTCGATCTCGTTCAGCTTTCCGGCCTGGAAAAGCGCTATCCGGCGCAACTTTCCGGTGGCCAGCGCCAGCGCGTGGCGCTCGCCCGGGCCATGGCCATCGAGCCCAAGGTGCTGTTGCTCGACGAGCCGTTCGGCGCGCTCGATGCGCAGGTGCGCCGGGAACTCCGCCGCTGGCTGCGCGAGATCCATGACCGTACCGGCCACACCACCGTCTTCGTCACCCACGACCAGGAAGAGGCGCTCGAGCTTGCCGACCGCGTCGTGGTGATGAGCCAGGGCCGCATCGAGCAGGTCGGCTCCGCCGACGAGATCTACGACACGCCGAACTCGCCCTTCGTCTACTCCTTCATCGGCGAATCGAGCATGCTGCCGGTCAAGGTTGAGAATGGCGAAATCTGGCTCGCCGACCGTCCGATCGGCGTGTCGGCGCCGCACGCACCCGAGGGCGATGCGACGCTGTATTTCCGCCCGCACGATATCGAACTGCTCGACGGCTGCAGCGGCTGCATCGCCGGCACGGTCGCCGCCAGCCGCCGCGTCGCCGGCACAAGACGCGTCGAACTGGAAATCGGCGGCGAGCGCCAGCGCGTCGAGATCGAACTGCCTGTGGACCATCCTGCGGCGCAGAAGAGCCGGGTGGCGTTCAGGCCAAGGCGCTGGAAGCTTTTCCCGGCGGCATAGACATCGATCCGGCGCTACTCCAGCCAGTTCTCGAGCGTCAGGCCCTTGATCCGACGGAACTCAGCGGTGTTGGCCGTCACCAGTGTCGTCCCCAACACACAGGCATGGGCAGCAATGAAAAGATCATTGTGGCCGATTGGCTGGCCTCTGGCCTCCAGCTCGGCACGAAGTGCTCCGTATTCGTTATCCATCGGCACATCGAGCGGCAGCACAGGTAACTCGGCGAGCAATTGCTCGACCTTGGCGAGCAGCTTGGCCGATCCCTTGCGGGCGCAGCCATAACGCAGCTCCGAGGCGACAACGATGCTGGTGCACAGGGCACCGTCTCCCGCGCGAACCGCCGTACTGGCGGCTTTGCCGGCCGGATTTCGGATCATGTCGCTGATGATGTTCGTGTCCAGCATGAACCGCATCAGAAGATGTCCTCGGGCCCCACGGGCGCATCATGAATCTCGGGAAAGTCGTCTTCAGGACCAAGCGGCGGCTCTTTCGCCCATTGGGCAAGGAGCGCGACGAGGCCGGGTTTGCGGACCGGCTCGATGATCAGCCGGTCGCCATCGCGGCTGATCAGGACCTTCTCGCCAGGCAGCTCGAATTCGACAGGGATGCGAACCGCCTGACTGCGGTTGTTGCGAAACAACTTCGCCTCCCTGGGCGGTGGTATCGAGTGACGGTGCTGCGGCATGGCAGCCTCCCCTGTCTGTTCCACTTGTATATGCCATTTGTATATGCCATTCGGCTTCGAATTGCAAACCACAGAAAACCCCAACGCACCGGCATTTCGCCTGGAATGAATTTTCGCCGATAACCTGCTTCAGCGATTTCTTTTTCGCTGCAACGCCATACGTCTGCCCCGTGTGCCTCGCAGTACACCCTCCGGCCCGGCTATGTTCTGGCAACGCATTGCACATCGGAGCCTGTTTTCATGAAGCGTTTTTTGCTAAGCGTCGCCACCGGCCTGGTCCTCGCCTCTTCGCCGGCCTGGTCGGCCGACAAATTGCTCAACGCTTCCTATGATGTCGGCCGCGAATTGTTCGCCCAGGTGAACAAGGCTTTCGTCGCCGGCCATCCGGGCGTCACCGTCGACCAGTCGCATGCCGGCACCTCGGCGCAGGCGCGCGCCATTGCCGAAGGCCTCGGCGCCGATGTCGTCACCTTCAACCAGGTCACCGACATCGACTTTCTGGTCAAGAAAGGCCTCGTCTCCGCCGACTGGCAGAAGGATTTCCCCGACAACGCCTCGCCCTTCTATTCGCTCCCATCCTTTCTCGTCCGCGCGGGCAACCCCAAGCGCATCAAGGACTGGAACGACCTCGTGCGCGACGACGTGCAGGTGATCTTCCCCAACCCCAAGACCTCGGGCAATGCGCGCTACACCTATCTGGCCGCAACCGCCTACGCCAAGGAAGCATTCAAGGGCGACGACGCCAAGGTGAAGGAGTTCGTCACCAAGCTGTTCAACAACGTGCCGATCTTCGACACCGGCGGGCGCGCCGCCACCACCACCTTCGTGCAGCGCGAGATCGGCGACGTGCTGATCACCTTCGAGTCGGAAACGCGCGGCATCCGCAAGGAGTATGGCAACGACAAGTTCGAACAGGTCACGCCAACGGTCAGCCTGCTCGCCGAATTCCCGGTGGCGATCGTCGACAAGGTCGCCGACGAGCACGGCAGCCGTGACCTCGCCAAGACCTATCTCGACTTCCTCTACACGCCCGAGGGCCAGACCATCGCGGCTGAAAATGGCCTGCGCGCCCGCAACGCTGAAGTCTCGGCAAAATACAAGGCCGACTTCCCCGATGTCCGCCTGCTGACGGTGGAAGACGTCTTTGGCGGCTGGGACAAGGTACAGAAGGAGCACTTCGCCGCCGGCGGTCTGCTCGACCAGACCTATGGCAGCCGCTGATATCAGCAGCGTTCGACCTCACCTCACAAGAAAGCCGGCGCTTTGCCGGCTTTTTCGTTTTCGCGCGCCGACAAACGGCTTTCATGCGGAGTCTGTCGCGATCGGCGAAAAACGTTACAAAGAATGAACGCCTTTGTGCCTAACGTCTCAACCGGGCGGCTTGTTCTACGCGAAACCGGGTTGTTCAGGCGAAACGTCATGATTTGCACACAAACAACCGCCAGATGCGGGTGGTTGGGGTTTTCATGAACTGAAGCGGGCATGCTTACCAAAAAAGGCAAATACGGCCTCAAGGCCCTCGTGCATCTTTCCGGCCTGCCGGTCGGCCAGCTTGCATTCGTCAACGACATCGCGATCGCCAACAACATCCCGAAGAAATTCCTGGATGCCATTCTGGGCGAGCTGCGCAATGCCGGTTTCGTCCTCAGTCGCAAGGGCAAGGAAGGCGGTTATCGCCTCGCCCGGCCGGCTTCCGAAATCAAGATCGGCCACGTCGTGCGCGTGCTGGACGGCCCGCTCGCTCCCATACCCTGCGCCAGCCGCACGCAATACCAGCGCTGCGAGGATTGCGACGAGGCGACCTGCCAAGTCCGGCACATGATGCTGGAAGTGCGCCAGGCGATCGCCGAAGTGCTGGACAATCGCAGCCTCGCCGCCATGCGCGACGCCGACAATGATGATTTTCCGGTCGAGCTGACATCGCAGATCTAAATTAGAGCATGGTCCCGAAAAGTGGGAACCGGTTTTCGGACAAGATCATGCTCAAATGAGAGTCCTCAGACCAGGCCGAGCTTGCCGGCCAGGCCGACGCGCTGGATCTTGCCTGTGGGACCCTTGGGTATCTCCTGAAGAAACAAGATGTGGCGCGGCACCTTGAACTCGACAATGCGGCTGCGCGCGAAATCGCGTATCTCATCGGCGTCGGCGATGGCGCCCTCGGCCAGCACGATAGCCGCACCCACCTCCTCGCCGAGCATGGCATGCGGCACGGCGAAGGTCACCGCCTGCGCCACCAGCGGATGATCGAGCAGCACATTGTCGACCTCGAGCGGCGAGATCTTTTCGCCGCCGCGGTTGATGATCTCCTTCAGCCGCCCGGTGATCTTCAGATCGCCATCCTCGTCGATCAGACCCTGGTCGCCGGTGCGGAACCAGCCATCGCTGAAGGCAGCTTCATTGGCCACCGGATTGTCGAGATAGCCATCATGGATGTTGGCGCCGCGCACCGCGATCTCGCCCTTTTCACCCGCCGGAAGGATCGTCCCCTTGTCGTCCAGGATCGTCACCTGCGGACCCGCAGGCAGGCCGACCGAGCCTGGCTTGCGGCGCGCCGGCGGCAAGCCATTGGATGTCATCTGGTGCGCCGCCTCGGTCATGCCATAGGCCTCGACCACCGGACAGCCGAAGACGCGCTCGAGGTCGCGGAACACGGTGTCGGGAAGCGCTGCCGAAGACGAGCGGATGAAGCGCAGCCGCGCAGCCGCGATGGTTTCGCCATTGCGGGCGGCGCGCGCCAGGATCGCCTGATGCATGGTCGGCACCGCGCTGTACCAGCTCGGCCTGAAGTCGCCCAGCCAGCCGTAGAATTTGAGCGGGTTGAAGCCCGGCGTGCAGACAACAGCGCCGCCGACTGCCAGCTGTGCGCTGAGCGCCGCCATCAGCCCGTGAATGTGGAACAGCGGCATCACGTTGAGACAGACATCGTCTGCCGAAAGCGCCAGGGTGCTGGCGATGTTGGCCATCGATGCCTGCAGATTGCGCTGCCGCAAGCCGACGATCTTCGGTCGCGCCGTGGTTCCCGATGTGTGCAGGACAAGCGCGAAATCGTCGGGTCCGTTGAACTGCATATCGTCGAGGCGAGCCTCGCTGGCAGCCTCCACCTCGGCGTCGCCCGCCAGCAGAAACTCGCCGGCCTTGGCGCCGTCAGTCACGACGACGTCGAGCACCGCAATGCCGAGCCCCTTTGCGGCGTTGCGCGCGGCATCGCCCATGCCTTGTCCGCACAGCAGCAGCTTCACATCGAGATCGCCGAGATAGAAGCGGAATTCGTCTTCGCCGTAAGCCGGATTGAGCGGCGCCGCCGTCGCCAACGCCGAGACCGCCAGGAAACAGGCCGCCATTTCCGGGCCGTTGGGCAAGACGATGCCGACGGCCGTGCCGCGGGCAACGCCACGCCTGGCGAGATCGCCGCAGAGCTTGTCGACAAGATTGGCGAGGCCGGCAAAGCTCAGGGACGGCCGGTCCGGCGCCATCAGCGCCACCGCAGCCGGCCGCCAGGGCGCCAGTTGGGGAAGTGCTACCGATAGGGCCTGTTTCAAGTTCGAACCCTGAATGGCGTTCACCATGGCCTTGCCGGCGCCGATTGCGCGCCCGTGGCAGACGCAGTAAAGCGATTTCCGGACGCACGCAAGAACAGGTGGACACCGATCGGATGAGGCTGCCGTGGTTGGGAAAATCCCGGAAAGCCGACCGGACACCATCTTCCGCCGTCATTTATCATACGGAAATCATCGCCGACATCCTGGTGCCCGAACGCGCCGAGCATGTCCGCTTCTTCAGCCGCAAGCAGGTCCGCGCCGGCAAGTTGCGCACCTTCAACAACAGGGATCTCCGCGAGCTGCTGCTGGCCGCCTTTTATCTCGGGGTCGCGGCATTGCTACCGGTCAATTGGTGGGCCGCGATCTGCAGCCGCGTATCGGGGCTGCGCCTCAAGCGCCATATCCGCAAGGATTTCGTGCGCTACGCCGCCGCGACGCGCGCCGTGCTCGGCAATGGCATCGATGCGCAAAGGCAGTTCAGGGCCTTGCTCTGCGCCAACCACCGCCGGCGTTTGCTACTTGCCGCGCATCTCATCGGTCGCCGCTGGTCACCTGATATCCGGCTGGAGGGCCTGGAAGGCCTGCAAGCGGCGCTGAAGCGCGGCCACGGCGCTATCATCTGGTGCGATCAGTTCACGACCCAGACCATCATCGGCAAACGCGCTCTCCATGAAGCCGGCATCGAGACACACCAGCTCAGCGTCAGGGCTCACGGCATATCCGATTCGACCTTCGGCTTGCGCTTCCTGAACCCGCCGATGGTTCGGGTCGAGAACCGTTTCCTGAAAAGCCGGATCGTGTTCGACCGCAGCGACGCCTACCAGGTCACCGGCCGGATCCAGAAGATCCTTGGCAGCAACGGCGTGGTGTTGGTGACCAACACGGTGCATGCCGGCTCGACATTCACCGAAGTCGGCCTTGGCGAGAGCGGCTGGACCCACCTGGCTTCGGCGCCGACGAATTTCGCTGCCAGAGGCAAGGCGGCGCTGTTTTCCATGTCGACCTTCGAGACCGATCCGTTCCGCCAATACCGCGCCGTCCTAAGTCCCGAACTGGTGCCGGCCCCGGCAGAGGCCGGCGAGCCCGCGACCAGAGCCGGCGGCGCCAAGAACATGGCGCTTCAGGCCGAGTACATATTGCTCAAGCGCGACCGCTTGCTGGAGGCGCTGAAACTCTATCCCGAGCAAATGATGGTCTGGTCAGGCCATGACCGGTTCACCGAACGGCCGGAAACCGCCTTGCCCGACGAGGGTGGTTCATGATTTTGCGCCGGCCAGCAGGCTGGCAACGGCGGTGACGATTTCAGCCACTGGAAGTGTGGCGTCGGCCGTCAGCGCCCGCTCGTCGGCGCCAGGCGGTTCAAGGATGGCGAACTGGCTTTCGACCAGGCTTGCCGGCATGAAATGCCCCTTGCGGCTGGCGACACGCTGCTTGGCGGTAGCGGGATCGATCTTCAGATAGATGAAAACGATGTCCCGGCGGAAGCCGCGCAGACGATCGCGGTAGCTGCGCTTCAGCGCCGAGCAGGCGGCAACCACGCTTTGGCCGCTGCCGGTCAGGTCCGCGATCCGCTCGCCAATGGCATCGAGCCAGCCCTCACGCAGTTGATCTGTGAGCGGCTCGCCGCTCGCCATGCGGGCGACGTTTTCGGGCGGGTGCAGCCTGTCGCCTTCGACAAAGACGGCCCCTTCCTCTGCTGCCAATGCTTTGCCGACAGCCGACTTTCCGCAGCCGGCGACGCCCATCACCACAATGGCCCGAGGCACTGAGCCGGTAGCGCCCATTGGCGCCTGTGCCGTCTTTTCGTCCACGGTCAGCGGCTTGCCGGCGCGCGGCCGTAGAGCAGGAGCATGGCAACGATGACCAGGCCATAGACGATCTGCCGCCCCGCCTCCGGCATCTGCATGACCGAGAGGATGGACTGCAGGAGCGTAATCAGGATGACACCGGCGACGGTGCCGAGATAGGAGCCGCGGCCACCCAGGATCGAGGTGCCGCCCAGAACCACGGCGGCGATCGACGGCAAGAGATAGGCATCGCCCATCGATTGCGCCGCCTTGGAGGCATAGCCGGCGAGAAGCACCCCGCCAAAGGCGGACAGCCCGCCTGAGATAGCGAAGGCGATCATCACCACGCGCCTTGTATCGATGCCGGAGAGATAGGCGGCACGCTCGCGGTTGCCGATGCCGTAGACGGTGCGGCCGAAGCTGGTGCGGGACAGCACGAACACCATCGCGGCACCAATCAGCGCCCAGATGATGACGGCGTTAGGCACGCCAGGAATGGTAAAACCTGTCGCAAGATAGCGCATGGCGCCGGTGGCCGAATCCTGTGGCGAGTAGCCGCCGGTATAAACGACCATGAGCCCTTGCGCGACAGCGTTGGTGGCGAGCGTGATGATCATCGAGGGTATGCGCAGATAAGCGACGCCAAAGCCGTTGACGATGCCGATCAGCACCCCGCAAAAGATGCCGAACGGGATGGCCAGCGCCACACCGATCGGGCCATAGGCCGCAGCCGCACACGCCATCATCGCGCCCGCCGCCACCGCCCACGGCACCGACAGGTCGATCTGGCCTAGCAGGATGACCAGCATCATGCCTGTGGCGATGACGCCGAGGAACGAGGCCACCTTGAGCTGCTGCAAGAGATATTCAGGCGACAGAAAGCTCCTGGAATAGAGGCTGCCTAGGAACAGCAACAGCACGATGCAGGCGAAGGCCGTCAGCACCGCCGGATCGGCGCGGCGGATGAATTTCGGCATGCGGCCGGCTATGCCGCCCAACGTCGTTTCGCTCACAGGAACCACTCCAGCCGGTTGCGGACCCGAAACAGTGCGAAGGCGCCGAGGCTGACCGCAACCAGCAGGATAACGCCCTGGAACAGTGGCTGCCATAGCGGGTCGAAATCGAACACGAACAACAGGTCGCCGATGGTGCGGAAGGCCAAGGCGCCGAAGATGGCGCCGATGGCGCTGCCTTTGCCGCCGAACAGCGAGACGCCGCCCAGCACCACCGCGGCAATCGAAAACAGCGTATAGGCGTTGCCGCTGGCATAGGCTGCATCGCCGGTATAGGTGAAGAAGGTCAGGAACAGTCCGCCGATCGCGGCCAACAGGCCTGCGAGCGCGTAGGCAGCGAACTTGCCGCGCCTTATCGGCACACCGGACATGTAGGCCGCCGTCTCCGAGGACCCGGCCGCATAGGCCGCGCGCCCGAGCACCGAGCGGCTGAACGGCACCCAGACCACGAGCACGACGGCGAGCAGCACGACCAGGCTCGCCGGCACCACGCCGAACAGGCGTCCGGTCAGCGCGTCGGCGAGACCTTCGTTGACCGAACCACCGGGAAACGGCCTGAGCAGCAGCGCGATGCCGAAATAGACCGCACCCGTGGCGATCGTGGCGACGATCGGCTGCAGGCGGCCGTAGATGACGATGGCGCCGTTGATCGCCCCGCAAAGGAGCCCGGTGCCGAGCACGGCGATGACGCCGAAAGCGGTCTCGAGGCCGGTGCCGATGACCACCCAGGAGGCGAGGCAATTGGTCAGCGTGAAGATCATGCCGACGGAGAGGTCGATGCCGGCGGTGATCACGACCAGTGTCTGCGCCATGGCGACGAAGGCGAGCAGCACGCCCTTGTTGGACGCCGTCTGCACGACATTGGCGGTGAAGCCCGCCGGATGGTTCGAGGTGTAGATGACGAACATGACAATGAATATGCCGAGTGCCATCAGTGTTCCGCGCTGCTCGGCCAGCCAGTAGCGCCACTCTTTCACGCGTCCGCTCCCTGTCTTGCGCCGGCATCGTCCCTTGCGCCGGCGTCATCGCCCTGGATGTTGAGCGCGCTTGCAATGAGCGCCCGCTCGGTGATCTCGGCTCCGACCAGCTCGCGCTTGACCGCGCCGTCATAGAGCACCAGCACGCGGTCGCAGCAGCCGATCAGTTCGTCATAGTCGGTTGAATAGAACAGGATCGCCGCCCCCGCATCCGCCAGCTTGCGCATCAGTTGATAGAGTTCCTGCTTGGTGCCGACGTCGATGCCGCGCGTCGGATCGTTGAGCAGGATGATACGCGGCTGGCGCATCAGCCATTTGGCGATGACCACCTTCTGCTGGTTGCCCCCCGACAGCGCACCGACCGGAATGTCGAGGCCGGCCGTCTTGATCGCCAGCAGCCCGACCATGTCGTCGATCAGCCGCTGTTCGGCGGCGCGGTCGATGATGCCGGCCTTGGACAGCCGGTCTAGGGCGGCAAAGGACAGGTTCTCCCGCACCGTCATCGGCAGCATCAGGCCTTCGGTCTTGCGGTCCTCCGGGATCAGCGCCATGCCGATGCGGTCGTCGCGCGCCGCTTGGGGGCTGGCGATCGAAACAGGCTTGCCGTCGATAAGGATCTGGCCGCCGAGGCCGCGCAGCACACCGAAAAAGGCAAGCAGCAATTCGCGCTGGCCCTGGCCGTCCAGGCCGCCAAGGCCGACGACCTCGCCTGCCCCGACCGTCAGCGAGACATTGTCCAGCCGGTCCGTCCAGGACAGCTTGCGCGCCTCCAGCACGGGAACGGCGGCGGCTGCGGTGCGCGCGGGTTTCGGCGGGAAAATATGGCTGTATTCGCGCCCGATCATCAGTTCGACGACTTCGTTGTCGCTCTTTGTGCCTGCCTTGTAGCTGGCGACATTGCGGCCGTTGCGAAACACCGTGCAGTGGTCGGCAAGCTCGGCGATCTCGTTCATGCGGTGCGAAATGTAAAGCAGCGCCAGCCCTTCCGAGCGCAACCGCTTGAGCACGCTGAATATCCTGGCGACGTCCGTCGCGGTCAGCGCCGAGGTCGCCTCGTCGAGGATCAGGATGCGCGGCTTCCTGGCCAATGCCTTGGCAATCTCGACCATCTGTCTTCTTGAAAGCGGAAGATCCTTGACCAGCGCCAATGGATGGATGTCGGCCGCACCTGCGCGTGCCAGCGCATCCTCGGCAATGCGGCGCTGCGCCTTGCGGTCGATCATGCCGAAACGCTTCGGCGGATCGGAGATGACGATGTTGTCGGCAACGCTGAGTTCGGGAACCAGCGACAGCTCCTGGAAGATGCAGACGATGCCGGACTTGTTTGCAGCAGCAGGCGAAGCGAACGTCACCTCGCTGCCGTTCAGCATCATGCGGCCTTCGTCGGGCGCGACGACGCCCGCCATGACCTTGATCAGCGTCGATTTGCCGGCGCCGTTTTCGCCGAGAATGGCGTGGATGCTACCGGACGAGACCGAAAGCTCGGCCTTTTCCAGCGCCCGCACACCACCATAGCGCTTGGATATGCCTTCCATCCGGAAGAGCGGAACCGCACCGTCCATCGGCCCTCCCGAGGCAGTTTGACTTCAAGGGATATCGAGTGGCCGGCGCCGCGGAGATCCCGCGGCGCCGGATATGCCGCCTATTGGTCAGCCCTATTGGTCAGCTTTGGTCTGACCCATAATTTCCTGCGCGGTGAAATTGATGCCGCAGGTCGGGAAGGAATTGCCGACGAAGAAATTGTCGGACTGGTCGGGGAAGAAATCCTGACCGGCCTTGAAGTTCGGATCCTCGACGATCGCCAGCGGCAGCTTCACCGCTTGCGGCACGACGTTGCCTTCGAGCGCGGCAATCGCCGTCTTGATGGCGACCGCGACCTGCGCCGGACCGGTGCCGGCCGATGAGCATTTCAGCCCGTCGCCGGCATGTGCCGCGCAGAACTTGCGGAAACCGTTCTCGGTCTCGCCGCCGAACGGCACGAAAGCATGCTTGGCATCGATCATCGCCTGCACGATGCCGGTGTCGCCGCCTTGCCCGGTGATACCGTCGAACGGACCGTTGGTGGCAATGGCGTCGGCCGTGGCCTTCTGTGCCACGCCGTCGTCCCATTTGCCGACCACCTCGGTGACGTCCCATTTCTTGCCGGAGGCATCGAGCGCTTCATGGATGCCGTTGTGACGGTCGGTGTCCACGGAAGTTCCGGCAACGCCGCGCACTTCGAGCACCTTGCCGCCATTCGGCACATGGCCGACCAGCCATTTGCCCCACAATTCGCCAAGGCCCTTCTGATCGACATTGACGTTGATGGCGTCCTTGGTATCGAGAATATTGTCGAAGGCGACGAGGATGACGCCAGCTTCCTTGGCGCGCTTGATGACCGGCCCGAAAGCGGTCGGGTTCTGGGCGTTGACGACGATCGCGTCATAGCCGGAATCGATGAAGTTGTTGATCGCCGAAATCTGAGCCGGCACGTCCTCGCCGGTCGAGACGACCTTGAATTCCTTCAGTTTCGCGGCGACCTCCGGCTGGGCCGCATAGGCCTTGGCGGTCTGCACCATCTGGATGCGCCAGGTGTTGGCGATATAGCCATTGGCGAGCGCGATGCGGTATGGGCCGTCTTTCTTGGGGAACTTGAAGAACTGCGTATCAGCCGCCCAGGGCGCAAAGCAATCCGGCTCAGCCGACGGTCCCTTGACAACTTCCGGGTCGGCCATGGCCGACGAACTCAGCATGACGAATGCAGTGGCGGCAACGATGCCACCAACAAGTGACTTGATCATAGATATTCCTCCCAGTTGTAGTTTTATTTGCGGCTGCTTGTTTATTTGATGCTGTTTGTCGTGGTGTGTTTTCCACGCCGAAGGCCCTCCAGCCTGGCCGGCGCCACGTCTCAAGGGCCCGAAGCCGGCCCGATCCCCTCCCCCTCGCCGCTTCACAGGCGAGAAACGAAACTAGCATATTATACATAATAAACAAGCATGAGCTGTTGCTTATGTATAATAAACAGGGGCGGCCTTTCATCAAAACGTCTGCCCGACGAAAATGGTAGCGCTACCATGACGTTGTGTAAAGCACCATTTGCTGAGGCAGCCAAAGCGTGTTCAGCGTGCGGTGCTCTCGCGGGGCTTGAGTTCGAAACCGAGATCGACGACCCGCTGCTCAGGCCTTCGTCCTGCGATCGCCGCCAGCGCCATGGCGACAGACCGACGGCCGATTTCATAGCGAGGGGTGCGGATACTGGTGAGCGGCGGGAACGCCGCCTGCATCATTTCGAGGTCGTTGAAGCCGACAATGCCGATTGTTTTCGGCACGTTGAGCGCGGCGCTATGGCATTCGAACAAAACGCCGAGCGCGATGTCGTCATTGTTGCAGAAGACGCCGTCGAGCGCCGGCATCTTGGCCAGCGCATCGCGAAGCAGCTCGCGGCCGAGCGTCACGCTGGACAGTAGCGGAGTGGTGGTGACGAGCCGCGGGTCGAACAGGCCGGCCTTCTCCATTGCCGCGCGATAGCCGGCAAGCCGCCGCTGCGAGCGCGGGTCCATGCGTGCGCCGATGAAGCCGATCCGCCGGCAGCCCGCCTCGATCAGATGCTCGGTCGCGGTGCGGCCGCCGTCGAAATGCGAGAAGCCGACCAGCATGTCGACCGGATCGGGCCCGGTCTCCATCACCTGCACCACCGGGCAGCCCGCGCTCTCCAGCAGCTTTCGCGAGGTCGGCGTCTGGTCGATGCCGGCCACGATCAGCGCCGCCGGGCGCTGCGGTGCGAACACCTGCAGCAGGCGCTCCTCCTCGAGGCCGGAATAATGGGTGTTGCCGAGCTGGACGCGGAACGGGCCGTCCGACAGGCTGTCATAGATGCCGCGCACCACTTCTGCGAAGACGTTGTTGGTCAGCGACGGCACCAGCACGCCGAACACATCGGCGCGCGCCGAGGCCAGTGCCCGTGCATTGGGATCCGGGACATAACCGAGTTCGTCGACGGCGGCCTGGATCTGGCGCCGCAGATCCTGGCTGACGCGTTCCGGTTCGCGCAGCGCCCGCGACACGGTAATGGCGCCGACGCCGGCCTTGCGCGCCACATCTGATAGGGTCGGGCGGCCGCCCCCGCGACGCGAGCGCGGCTTGGTCATGGACATCCTCCACGTGCCGGGCCCCGGCCGCTGCGCCCTTGCGAAACCATGTTCAGCTTTTCCACTGCCACCATGCCAACCGGCTGCTGCCGCACCCACTCGCCTGCTGGCGTCGCGCAGCCAATCGCCCTTGTCAAGCAACAGGGCAATCCTGCCTTCCTAAGCCATCAGGGCAGCACTGCGTTTTGCTTTCCACAGCAGCAGCCCGATCGCCACTATGTTCAGCAAGTTCCACGCGATCCCGTTGAGGAACGCGGCGGCGTAGGAGCCGGTCAGGTCGTAGATCCAGCCCGACATCCAGCCACCGATCGCCATGCCGAAGATGGTCGCCATCATGACGATGCCGATACGCTGGCCGGCCTCCCTGGCGGGCAGGTATTCGCGCACGATGATGGCATAGCAAGGCACGATGCCGCCTTGCGACAGGCCGAACACCAGCGACACGACATAGAGCGAGGCAAGCCCGTCGAACGGGATGTAAAACAAAAGCGACAGGCATTGCAGCACGGAACCGATAAGCAGGGTTTTCACGCCGCCGATGCGGTCGGCGACAAAGCCGGAGGCGAGCCGGCTGACGACGCCCGCCGCCATCATGATCGACAGCATGTCGGCGCCATGCGCAATGCCGTAGCCAAGATCCATGCAATAGGCGACGATGTGCACCTGCGGCATCGACATCGCCACGCAGCAGCCGAGACCGGCAACGATCAGCAGCACCTGCAACGCCGCCGGAGACAGCGAAATCGACTGCACTGTCCGGCTTCCGGGTGAACCGGCGGCAGCCGCCGCCGGAGCAGCGCGCCGCAGCAACAGCACCAGTGGCACCATGGTGACCAGGCAGAAGACACCGATGCCGGCATAGGTGAAGCGCCAGCCCTCCGCCTTGATCAGCGTCGGCATGATGGTTGGCCAGAGCGCTCCGGCGAGATAGTTGCCAGCCGCCGCCGCCGTGACGGCGACGCCGCGCCGACGGTTGAACCAGTGCGAGATGTCGGCGATCAGCGGCCCGAAGATCACCGATGTGCCGACACCAATCAGCACGCCCTGGGCAAGGGTGAATTGCAGGATAGAGGTCGACAGCGCGGCGAGCAGCAGGCCGGCGGCGAGAGCCACCGAGGATAGCAGTGCCGGGATCCAATACCCCATGCGATCGACCGCGCGGCCAACCAGCACATTGCCGGCGGCGAAGCCGACCATGGTTGCGGTGTAGGGCATCGATGCCGCGGCGCGGTCAACGCCGAACTCGGCCTGCACGGCCGGCAGCACGACGACGACGGCCCACATGCCGACCGCACCGATCGTCGCCAGCAGCATGGAGATGGCCAGCCGCATCCAGGCGTAGCTGCTGTCGATGCCGGGGCTATCCGCCTGATTGGCGACGATTGGGGTCAAGGCGTTTCCTGTCTACGGTTCTGGGAAGTCGACCGTTGTGTCACCACTATCGGCGCATTCACCGCGACGGGCAGCGCCACAGGGCCATGATCCGTGGCTCCAGCGGCCCGGCGATTTCTCGGGAACCGCGGCGGCCTGCCCGAGTTTTGCGACAGGAAGGAGTTTGTCATGACCGCGAAAAAGAAATGGTCGGCCGAGGTGACCGAGCACAGCGATGCGATGGACCTTGAGGACCACATCTTCGAAGCCGACGACGCCAGGAAGATCGCGGCCTCGCTCAAGCGCTCGGCCGAGCACAGCGACCGCCGCCAGGCCGAGCCGTTTCAGTCGGCCATGTCGATGCTGAATTTCTACATCAACCGCGCCGGCAAGAACCTGCCACAGGCGCGCCGGAAAGTGCTCGAGGACGCCAAGGACGAACTGCGCGCGGCCTTCGGAAGGCCGCAGCAGGATTAATGCACGTCGCTCAAAAGTGGCGCCGGTTTTGAGACAACGACATACATAAACAAAGACCTAAGCGCGTCGACTTAGTCCGTTCAAACGGGACGCGCTTTAGCGCTCCCGATTGGCTCTGCCAAATTCACCTCAACTGGACCTAGTGACAGGTCCTCTTTCCCCTCAGTTTGCCGGCCTCGGCTTTGTGTTTCCCCGAGCCCTTTGAAGTAGCGGCATGACGGTCAAGATCGGCATCAATCCCATCACCTGGAGCAATGACGATGTTCCCGCACTCGGCGGCGATACGCCGCTCGCGACATGCCTGTCGGAAACCAGGCAGGCCGGCTATCGCGGCACCGAACTCGGCGGCAAATTCCCCAGGCGAAGCGACGAGCTTGGACCGATCCTGTCTTCTTACGGACTGGAGCTCGTCTCCGGCTGGTATGACGGCCGCATTCTGGACCGCACGGTCGACGAGGAATTCGCCGCCATCACCTCGCATCTGACCCTGCTGCGCGACCTCGGCGCCAAGGTCGTCGTCTATGCCGACACCTCGCGCGGCCGTCATGACGGCATTTTCGCGCCGATCTCACAGCGTCCGCGCCTCGCTGACGGCGAATGGACCGCCTATGGCGAGAAGCTGACCGAACTCGCCGACCGCATGGCTGCCTTCGGCGTCGGCATGGCTTTCCATCACCATATGGGCACGATCGTCGAGAGCGATGACGAGGTCGACAGGCTGATGGCCGCAACCGGCAAGAGCGTCGGCCTGCTGTTCGATACCGGCCATTGTCTGTTCTCAGGCGGCGACCCGGCCTCCCTCCTGAACCGGCATCTCGACCGCATCGTGCATTTCCATTGCAAGGACGTCCGCGCGGCCGTGCTGGAGAAGGCACGGCGCGAGGACATGAGTTTCATGGCGGCAGTGATGGAAGGAATCTTCACCGTGCCCGGCGATGGCTCCGTCGATTTCCTGTCGCTGCTGCAGCCTCTGGCCAGCCATGGATTCGAAGGCTGGATCGTCGTCGAGGCCGAGCAGGATCCGGCCAAGGCACACCCCTTGACCTATGCCACGAAAGGTTACGCTTCGCTTCTCAAAACGGCCTGCGCGGCCGGGTTCGACGTGGCAATACGAGACATGGCCTAACCACCGCCGGGGGGCTGGTGGTTGGGCCGGTTGGGCGCGCGCCTCGGTAGGGGTAGCGACGCGAAAGCGCCCGGCGATCCGCGCCGCCGCCCTCCCTTGGCGGCGCGGATCGCACAGTTCTTAGCATCGAAATTTTTGCCCCCGAGTTGCCGGCCCGGCGTTTCCAGCTTGAGGCTGGGGACGAGGCATGCCTTGATGCAGATGGAGGAGCGACATGGCATTCGAGGCGGCACTCGGCATGGAACGGCTTTGCACCATCCGTGAGATCGCCGAGAAGGCGGAACTCGGCGCGGCAACCGTTCACCGCGCGCTGAAGAACAGCCGCGAGGTCCGTCCCGAAACCAGACGGCTGGTGCTGGAGACTGTCTGCCTGCTTAACGAAGAGAAGATCGCCCGCGCCGCCAGGTTGGTCGGAGACTAGCTTGGCCGACCATATGCGCCTTTCCCTCGACATCATGTCGGTCGACCGCGGCTCGGACGAACCGATGCACCGGCAGATCTACGGCGCCCTGCGGCGCTTCATCCTCGACGGCCAGATCCAGCAGAACACGCTGCTTCCTTCGACACGCTCGCTGGCCGAGGATCTCAAGGTCGGCCGCAACACGGTGATCGCCGCCTACGACCAGCTGCTCGCCGAAGGGTTTATAGAGGCGCGCGCCGGGTCCGGCACCTGGGTGGCGCCGATCCAGCAGAAACGCCCGCCGGCCGCGCTGCGCGCCGGCCTCGCCGCCCCGCAAAAACTCTCGCGGCGCGGTCAGACCATCGTCAACGGCCCGCAGCCGCCACGCAATGCCGGCGTCATCAACTTCCATCCGGGCGTGCCGGAATCGGCATCCTTTCCCTTCACCATCTGGTCGAGCCTTCTGGTGCGCAATGCGCGCAGCCGGGATGAGAATTTGCTCGGCTATATCTCCTTTGCCGGCCATCCCGGCCTGCGCCAGGCCATCGCCTCGACCATAAGCCTGTCGCGCGGCATCAATTGCACCGCCGACCAGGTCATCATCGTCACCGGCGCGCAGGCAGCACTCGACCTCGCTTCGCGCGTGCTGATGGACGAAGGCGACCATGTCTGGATGGAGGAGCCCGGCTATCTCGGCGCCAAGAGCGCCTTTCTCGCCAGCGGCGCGCAGCTTGCGCCCTTGAAGGTCGATCGCCTTGGATGGCATCTCGCAGACCCAGAGCTGCCGCCGCCGCGCCTGATCTATGTGACGCCATCCTGCCAGTGGCCGTTCGGCACCATCATGCGCATCGAGGAACGACTGCAGCTGCTTGACATCGCGGAACGCCACGGCGCCTGGATCGTCGAGGACGATTATGACGGCGAATATCGTTATCGCGGCCGGCCGGTGCCGGCGCTGCGCGGCCTCGATCACGCCGACCGGGTCGTCTATATCGGCTCCTTCGGCAAGACGCTGATCCCGGCGCTCCGCATCGGCTATCTCATCGTGCCGCGCGAACTGTCGGTCCCCTTCGACCGCGCCGTCTCGATCACCGGCCAGTTCGCGCCGCTGATCCTGCAGGCGACGGTCAACGACTTCATCACGCAAGGCTATTTCGCCACGCATCTGAAGCGTATGCGCCGGCTCTATGCGCGCCGGCAGGCCAATTTCGTAAAACTGTGCCAGGAGCATCTGGCCGAATGGCTGACTGTGACCGAGAACGATTCCGGCATGCAGCTGCTGGCCAGTTTTATCCGACCCTACAAGGACAGTGAAGTCGTCGCCGCTGCCGTCAAGGAGGGCCTCGACGTGCAGGGCATCTCGATCAACTACCATTCGAGCGAGCCGGAACACGGCCTGCTGCTCGGCTATGCCGCGATGGACGAACGCCAGATCCTGCGCGCAGTGCTGGCGCTGCGCGCCGCCTTTATGCGGCTGGACCGGCAATAAGCCGGTCCAACGCGGCTCTTCAATTCACGCTGTCGAATTTCTGCAGGTCCACCGGTGCTGCGTTGCGCACCTCGACATCGTCCAGCGAGGCATTCTCCAGCGCCACACGGGCCGCCGCATCGATGTTATGGATCATGTCGTCGATGTCGGCGTCGCCATGCGCCGGATTCATCGCGATCATCACCGTGCGGTTGAGGATGTCGAGAGAACCCTTGCCGAGGTCGTCGGCATAGGTCAGCCGCAGGCCCTTGTTTTCCGGCAGCGTGTACGGATTGAGCGCCGGATGATGCGCGCCCTCATGCATCAGCACCTGGTCCCACTGGGTGAAATTGTGGCGGCCGGTCTTGCCGGCAATGACGCTCGGAATGGTCTTCGAAAAAGTCTGCGCCGCCTGTTCGCTGGGCAGCAGATACATTACCTGTGCCGCGCAATCGTCGTTGGGGCTGTTCATCGGCGACGGCGTCAGGCCGAGATTGCCGAGATGGCGCGTGCCGGCCAGCACCTTCTTCTTCTCCGCCCGCATCGCCTCGATGATGCCGTCCAGACGGTCGAGTTGGACATTGAGCATCGCGCCCATTAATTCCGAGGCGCGCGCGCCGATGCCGGCGAACGGCTTGATGCTGTCGCTGCGGCCCTGCCAGTAGAAGTGGCAGGGGTCGATGGCGCAGCGCGCCCGCTCCGCCACTTTCGGATCGCTGGTGGCGATGCCGCCGCCCTCGCCCGACGTCATGTTCTTGAAGTAGTTGAAGGAGTAGGCGCCGGCATGGCCGATGGAGCCGAGCTTCTTGCCCTCATAGCCGCCGCCAATGCCCTGGCAGACATCTTCCAGCACGAGCAGACCGCGTTTTTTAGCGATGTCCATGATGGCGTTCATGTTGCAGGCCGCACCCCACATATGTACCGGGATGACCGCCTTGGTGCGCGGGCCGACGGCGTCGCGCAGAGCGGCCGGGTCGATGGTCAGGCTCTCGTCGACGTCGACAATGACCGGAATGGCGCCGACCGACAGCACTGCTGTGGCGGTCGCCATATAGGTGTGCGCCGGCACCAGCACCTCATCGCCCGGGCCGATGCCGAGGCCGATCAGGCCGGCGGCGAGCCCATAGGTGCCGCTGGCGGCAAGCGCGAAATGCTCGACGCCGAGATGCCTTGCATAGCGCGCCTCGAAGCGGTTGCACTCGCTGTTCTCGCCATAGCGAAACAGCGCGCCCGAGCGGATCACCCTGGCAATGGCTTCGATCTCTTCTTCGCCGGCGGTGTACATGGCAAGTCTCCACATCGCTTGATGGTGTGAAAGCAGTACGCCTGCGGCCGCTGTTTGAAAGAACCACTCCGCTGCGATCGGACCAAGCCATCCTGCTCACGTCGGAGCGGCGTTTAGCGCCGACTGTGGGCATATCGGATGAAATCGAAATTCCAGAATGCAGGCCCGCGGAAAAATCGTACCCATCCGAATTCGCTGAAGTGGCCCTGTCGGAAAGCCCGCGTTGGGCGTTCCATCGCGTCCAGTTGGGCAAACGGTCGGTTCCATGCAGCACGGGACACACTTTGGAAGACCCTCGAAACCGGCCTGCCGGCAAGATGGTGGCCGGCAAGATGGTGGCCGGCAAAACGGTGGCCGTCCATGACGCGACAGCTCGTCCTGCACGAAGACGATGTCGGCATGTGCCATGGCGCCAACAGCGCCTTCCTCGAACTGACCGCACTGGGCGCCTGCAGCTCCGGCGCCGTGATGGTGCCGTGTCCATGGTTCCCTGAGATGGCCGAAGCGGCAGCCGCCGATCCCCGGCTCGATCTCGGCGTCCACCTGACGCTGAACAGCGAAAAGCAGCACTACAAATGGCGGCCGCTGACGTCGCCGTCGCGCGCGGCCGGCCTGACGGACGAGTTCGGCTATTTCTGGCCCGATGTCGCGACCACCCGCCGCAAGGCAGCACCGCAAGCGGTGGAAACCGAGCTTCGCGCGCAGATCGACACCGCCTACCGCGCCGGCATCGACGTCACTCATCTTGACGCCCATATGGGGGCAGCGCTGTCGCCCGAGTTTTGCGACGTCTACATCAAGCTCGGCCTGGAATATCGGCTGCCGGTGCTGTTGACCAAAACGCTGTCGGCCTATTCGCCCAATGACAATCTCGTCGGCGTCACCGAAGCGGCGTTCCAGCGCGGCGTCACTGAAGCCCGCGCTAAGGGCTTTGTCATCTTCGACGCCGCCATTCAGACGACCTGGGGCCGTCCACGCTCCAAGCCGATAGAGCCCGCCTACAAGGCATTGGTCGAAGGGGTGCGCGAAGGCCTGACCTTCTTTTGCCTGCACTTCAACGCGCCGGGCGAGCTCGAACTGATCGAGCCGCGCTCCGCCTATGTCCGCACCGAGGAATATGAACTCTTCCGGGACCAGGGTTTTCGCGACTGGCTCGGCGTGCAGGACATCGACATCATCGGCATGAAGCCGCTGCGCGAGGAGCTTCGTGCACGGCTCGGGGCATCGACACCGGCAAAGGCCCGCAAAGCGGCCACCCGGGCAGCACCGTAAGCCGATCCGGTCGGCCGAGGCGCAAAGAGGGAATTGGAACTGCAACGACAATGGGAGAATGACATGAAGACTGTTCTGAAACTGGCGCTCGGCGCGCTTGTCTCGATGAGTATGCTGGCGGGTGTCGTGCAAGCCGCGGGCCTGAAGGACCCGAAGGATGTCCGCATCACCTTCGTGGTGCATGGCTCGGCCTCCGATCCCTACTGGTCGGTGGTCAAGCGCGGCGTCGACGATGCGGCGGCGCTCACCGGCGCCAAGGTCGAATATTATGCGCCGCAAGTGTTCGACGTGGTCGAGCAGGCCCGCCTGCTCGACGCGGCCATCGCCACCAATCCCGACGGCATCGCCGTCTCCATTGCCGACGCCAATGCGCTCGGCAAATCGGTCAAGGCCGGACTTGCCGCCAACATTCCGATGGTCGTGCTGGATTCCGGCGAGAAGGAAGGCGCCGAACTCGGCACCTCTCTCTATGTCGGCACCGTCTCCGAATATGATTCCGGCAAGAAGGCCGGCCAGCGGCTGGCCAAGGAAGGCACGCTCAAAGTCGTCTGCATCAACCACGAGGTCGGCAATGTCAGCCTCGACCAGCGCTGCCAGGGGTTGAATGACGGGCTGAAGCCGTCAGGCGGCGGCACCGAGGTGCTTACCGTGTCGCCCGATCCGGCCGACATCCAGCGCCGCACCGAGGCCTATCTGTCGGCGCATCCCGACACCCAGGCGGTGTTTGCGCTCGGCGCCACCGCCGCCAATCCGCTGATCCCGTTCTTCCGGCAGAAGGAATTGTTCGGCAAGATCAAGCTCTACACCTTCGACATCAGCCCCGAAGTCCTGGATTCCGTCGTCGCCGGCGAAATGGGCTTCGGCATGGACGCCCAGCAATATCTGATGGGATACCTGCCGGTGATCTATCTGGTCGAGCATGCCACACATGGCTTCTGGCCGCAGAACAACGCCTACACCGGCCCGCTCTTCATCGACTCGCCCGACAAGGCCAAGGCGATCCTGGCGCTCGCCAAGGACGGCATCCGCTAAGGCAAGACCAAAACGGATCGGGGAGCCGCCATGCGCTCCCCGTCTCTGGTCGAGATTGCGAAGTGAGCGATTGGGGAGCCTAATGGCTGTTGTGGAAGACAAGGCGATACCTCCAGAAGCGCCGGCCCCCGGGGTACTGGGCAAGGACCGTTTCGGCATGATGTCGAAACGGGCGGCCGGTGCTGACGAGCGGCTGGCCAGCACCGGCCGGCTGACTCAATGGCTGCGCCGGCCCGAAGCCGGTGCCGCCGGCGGCCTCATCGCCACCATCATCATCTTCGCCCTGCTGCCGGGTGCGTCGAACCTCTATTCGCTGCAGGGGTCGATGACCTTCCTGACGCTGGCAGCCGAACTCGGCATCATCGCCACGGCCGCAGCCCTTCTCATCATCGCCGGCGAGTTCGATCTCTCCGTCGGCTCGATGGTCGGCTTCGCCGGCGTCGTCATCGGACTGACGGTGAAATATTGGGACCTGCCGCTGTGGGGCGGCATCGCCTGCGCCTTCGCTGTCGCCATCCTCACCGGCTACGTCAACGGCCTGATCGTTGTGAAGACCCGCCTGCCGTCCTTCATCGTGACGCTGGCGTCGCTCTACATCCTGCGCGGCCTGTCGATCGGCATCACCCGCGCCGTCACCGGCCGCACGCAGATCCCCTACATCCTCGACGGCGCGCCGGACCCGGCAACCGCGAGCCTGTTCAACGGCCATCTCCTGACCAGCTTCTTCCAATGGATGGGCACTCAAGGCTGGATCGCCACCCGCACCGACGGCATTCCCTTCGTCGTCGGCATTCCGATGTCGATCGTCTGGTGGCTCGGCCTGACAGCGCTTGCCGGCTATGTCTTGACCCAGACCAAATACGGCAACTGGATATTCGCCACCGGCGGCGACCTCAATGCCGCCCGCAATGTCGGCGTGCCGGTCGACCGGGTTAAGATCGCACTCTTCATCTACACCGCCTGTGCCGCGACCTTGCTTGCCACCATCCAGGTGATGGAGGCCGGCTCCGCCGACACCACGCGCGGCCTGCTCAAGGAATTCGAGGCAATTATCGCCGCGGTCATCGGCGGCGTGCTGCTCACCGGCGGCTATGGCACCGTCTATGGCGTGCTGTTCGGCGCGCTGATCTTCGGCCTGGTGCAGATGGGCATCTTCTACACCGGCATCGACACCGACTGGTTCAAGGTCTTCCTCGGCATCGTCATTTTGATGGCCGTGCTGGTCAACAACTACATCCGCCTCAAGGCGCTCGGACGCGGAGGCGGCAAATGACCTACCCAAACCCGTCCCCGGCCATCCAGCCAGCCATGGAATTGCGTGGTGTGTCGGTCAATTTCGGCTCGGTACGCGCGCTCCAAGATATCGACATCAAGGTCTATCCCGGCGAGGTGCACTGTTTGCTGGGCGACAACGGCGCCGGCAAGTCGACGCTGATCAAGGTTCTGTCGGGCGTGCACCGGCCGACCAAGGGCGAGATTTTCGTCGACGGCAAGCCCGTCACGTTCCGCAGCCCGCGCGACGCGCAGGACCTCGGCGTCGCGACGGTCTTCCAGGACCTCGGCATGATCTCGCTGATGTCGATCACGCGCAACTTCTTCCTCGGCCGCGAGCCGACCAGAAGCCGCCTGCCCTTCTCGCGCTTCGACAAGGAGCGCGCCAACACAATTGCCCGCCAGGCGATGGCCGATATCGGCATCGACGTGCGCGACCCGACACAGGCAGTCGGCACGCTGTCGGGCGGCGAGCGCCAATCGGTGGCAATCGCGCGCGCAGTCCACTTCGGCGCAAAGGTGCTGATCCTTGACGAGCCGACCTCGGCGCTCGGCGTGCATCAGGCGGCCATGGTGCTGAAATTCATCATCGAGGCGCGCATGCGCGGGCTGGCGGTGATCTTCATCAGCCACAACATCCACCACGCCTACCCTGTCGGTGACACTTTCACGCTGCTCAACCGCGGCCGCAATCGCGGCACATACGCAAAGTCCGAGATCTCGCGCGACGAGGTGATTTCCATCATGTCGGGCGGCGAGGATCTGAAGGCGGTGGAAGCTGAGATTGCCGGGCTGTTGGCTCAGATCGGCAATCGGCCGGCCGCCGCACCCTGAGCCTGGAACACTTTGCAGAGAGTTTTAGCAGCATGAGCAGGATACGGGTTGGCGTTATCGGCGCCGGCATGATCTCGCAGGTCGAGCATATTCCGAATCTGTTGCGGCTCGGCGACCTGTTCGAACTGGTCGGCGTCGCCGACCCGTCAAGGATTTCGCGGGAATATGTCAGCGAAGTTCACGGCATCGCCAATTTCGAAACGCCGGAGCAACTGTTCGACCATAAGCTCGACGCCGTCGTGATCGGCTCGCCCGACCCGCTGCATCACGAGCAGGTGCTGGCCGCACTGGGGCGCGGCCTGCATGTCTTCTGCGAAAAGCCGCTCTGCTATTCCCCGGCGGAAATCGCCGAGATCATCGCCACGCGCAACAAGGCCGGCAAGGTCATGCAGGTCGGCTATATGAAGCGCTTCGATCCGAGCTACCGGCTGGCGCTGGCCTCGCTGCCCGGCACGGCAAAGACGCTGCGGTCCGTCTCGGTCGAGGTCAACGATCCCGACGCCTGGCCGTTCATCGCCCACCAGCGCTATATCCGCGGCAACGATATTCCCAAGGACCTGATTGCCGCCGCTCAAAGCAAGCAGAAACAACAGGTCGAACGCGCCATCGGCCAGCCTTTGAACGATCTGGCTTTCCGTGGATTTATCGGCGCTTACAGCTCCGCCTTGATTCACGATGTGAATGCCGTGCACGGACTGCTCGACGCACTCGGCGTGCCGGAGGGCGAGGTTGTCGGCGCGCAGATCTTCGCCAATGGCGATGGCGGCCAGGGCGCGGTAAAACTGCTCGACGGCCAGGCGCTGTGGACGATGACGCATCTCACCGTGCCGAAGCTCGCCGACTACAAGGAACGCATCACGCTCTTCTTCGACGCTGCCAGCCTCGAGCTCGAATTCCCCTCGCCCTGGCTCAACCATCACCCGACCCGGCTGACTGTGAAGACCTCGGACGGCCACACACTGTCGAGGAAGGATCTACGCGCCGGCTACGGCGAAGCCTTCGTCGAGGAACTGCGCGGGTTCTGGGGTGCGATCATCAATGGCGACGAGGTGGTCAACCGCCCCGAGCACGCCGCGCGCGACCAGGCGCTGCTGATCGCGCTGACCAGGCAGCATTTGGCCACTTCGCAGGCCGGCTGAGCGCTCGCAGGATGTGTTGAGATTCAGGTCAGGCCGCGCCGAAAACATTGGGTTCGAGAACCGGAGCGGAGCGTACTTAAGTACGTGAGCACCGGAAGCGCAGAAAGCCGGCGTTTGCAGGCCCGCCTCACCTGAATTTCAGCACATCCTACCGGGTGTTGATGACGCCGTCTGTATTGGCGAGCAGCTTGCGCACCGCGTTGCGGGCCGCCTCCGGCCGCTGCAGGCGGATGGCCTTCTCGATCGCCTCGTGCAGTTGCTGTGCATGCTGCAGATCGTCGAGTTCGCGCGTCGTATAGGTGAACAGATGATCGAAGGCGGATTCGATCAGCACGCCGAGCGGCACCAGCAGGTCATTGCCGGAGGCACGCAGGATGGCCAGATGGAAACGTGTGTCGGCGCGCGTGCGCTCCTGCAGGCTCGACGCCTCGCCCATCTCGCGGCAGGCCTGGCTGATCTCGGCCATCTGCTCCTCGGTGCGTCGCATGGCTGCGAAGGCAGTCGCTTCCGGCTCGATGATGTGGCGGAATTCCTGCACCGTCTTCAGGAACACCTCACGGTCGGGCGCGGTCGCGTACCAGGCGAGCACATCGCGATCGAGCAGGTTCCAGCGCTCCCTGGGCTCCACCCAACTGCCGATCTTGGGGCGCGATGCCAAAAGGCTTTTGGCCATCAGCATCTTGATCGCTTCGCGCACCGCAGAGCGACTGACGTTGAAGGTTTCGGACCATTTGGCTTCATTGGGCAGGATGGTGCCTGGCGGATAGTCGCCGCGCACGATCCGAAGCCCGATTTCGCTGGCCAGCGAGGCATGCACGCTGGTGCCGGGCATCCGGGTGGCGTCAGCCCGGCGAAGGGTCGCCGGGCGCTCGCCGGATGCCGCCTTTTCAGGCTTCTTTCCCTTATTCGGCTTTCCGTCCCTCATGCGTCCACAAAGTCCGGATTTCGAAAGCTGTCAAGCAAAGGACGGGACGTTGACGGCAAAGCCTGCGGCTGTGCACAGATCAGGTCGCAACCTTGCCCCCGGCCGTCCTATTTGACGTATTTGCGCCAGCTGTGCTCGGGACGGAAGCCGAGCATGTCCCTGGCCTTGCGGTTGGAGAGCAGCGTTTCATATTCGCCGAGCTGCGTCTTGACCGGCACGTCGGGATAAAACCGCTTCAACAGTTCCGCTGTCGGCAGGTCGGACGAGGTGTCGTCATTGGCGGCGTTGAACACCTGGAAGCCGAGCCCGTCCGTTTCAACGGCGCGCAGCGCGATCTGGCCGAGATCGCGCGCGTCGACATAGCTCCAGGCGATGCGCTTGCGAAAGCCCGGATCGGCAAACCACTTCGGAAACAGCGAATATTCGTGCGGCTCGATGACGTTGCCGATGCGCAAGGCATAGATATCGGTGCCGTTGCGCTGCGCAAAGGCGCGCGCCGTGTGCTCGTTGACGACCTTGGACAGAGCATAGCTGTCCATCGGATCGACGTCGTATTCTTCATCGAGGGGAAAATATTTGGGGTCGCGCGGTTCGTTGGCGAACACCACGCCGTAGGTGGTCTCGCTGGACGCGATCACCACCTTGGGGATGCCAAGCTTCACCGCCGCCTCGATGACGTTGTAGGTGCCCATCGCATTGATGCGGAACACCTCATTGTCGGTCGTGATCATGATGCGCGGTATGGCGGCGAAGTGCACCACGGCATCGACCGGCTGCGGGCGCAGCGACGGATCGAATTCATGCAGGCCCATATAGCTCGACAGCGCGTTGAACACCTGGCCGCTGTCGGTGATGTCGGTGATCAGCGTGCGTACCTTGGGATTGTCGAGCGGCCTGGTGTCGATGTTGAGCACCTGGCAGCCCTGTTCGATCAGATATTGCACGACATGGCGACCGGCCTTGCCGCTGCCGCCGGTGAACATGATCCGCTTCGTCATTTTCGTCTCCAATGCCTAGGATTTCCGTGTATTGTCAGACAATATGGCATTCCGCAACCACCCTCGCCCGCCAGACGGCGGCGCCCACTATCAATCATCGCAACAGGACTTCAAGACATGACCACGACCGCCGCGAGCGAAAAGATCGGCTTTATCGGCCTTGGCCTGATGGGGCACGGCATTGCCAAGAACATCGTGGACAAGGGCTATGGCCTGACCTTCCTCGGCCGCAAGAACCGCAAGCCGGCGGAAGACTTGGCTGGCCGCGGTGCGAAGGAAGTGGCCACCTCGCGTGAGGTGGCAGCGGCATCCGATATCGTCTTCATCTGCGTCACCGGCTCGCGCGAGGTCGAAGCCATCATCCGTGGCCCCGGCGGCCTCAAGGAGGGTCTGAAAAGAGGCTCGGTTGTCGTCGATTGCTCGACCGCCGATCCGGTCTCGACCGTGGCGCTGGCGGCGGAACTGAAGGAGATCGGCGTCGACTTCGTCGATGCACCGCTCAGCCGCACGCCGAAGGAAGCCTGGGAAGGCACGCTCGACGCCATGGTCGGCGCGCCCGACGCGCTGTTTGCCCGTGTGAAGCCGGTCATCGAAACCTGGGCCGGCCGCATCGTCCATATTGGCGATACAGGTGACGGCCACCGCATGAAGCTGCTCAACAACTTCATCTCGCTGGGCTATGCCGCGATCTATTCCGAGGCGCTGGCGCTGGCCGAAAAGGTCGGCATCTCGCCACCGCGTTTCGACAGCGTCATCCGCAACGGCCGCATGGATTGCGGCTTCTACCAGACCTTCATGCGCTGGACGCTGGAGGGCGACCGCGACGCGCATAAATTCACCATCGCCAACGCCTTCAAGGACCTGACCTATCTGGAATCGATGGCGGGTGCGGCCGGCATCGCCAACCCGCTCGGCAACGCCACCAAGAACTCCTTCGCCGGTGCCCATGCCACTGGCCCGGCCGAGCAATTCGTGCCGATGCTGGCGACATATGTCGGCAAGGTCAACGGCGTCGACCTGATGCCCAGCAAGGACGGCAAGAAGCAGACGATTTGAAGGCGGCGAAAAGCCTGTGTCAGCGCCTCGACCGGCCGATAACATCGTCGGTGTTGGCGAGCAGTCTGTGCACCGCATTGCGGGCGGCCGCAGGACGCTGCAGGCGGATGTTCTTCTCGATCGCCTCATGCAGCGCCTGCGCCCGCCGCTGATCGCTGGTCTCGCGTGTGACGAAGACAAAGAGATGATCGAGCGCCGACTCGATCAGAACGCCAAGCGGCACCAGCAGATCGTTGCCCGAGGCGCGCAGTATGGCGAGGTGAAAACGCGTATCGGCGCGGATACGCTCCTGCAGGTTCAAAGCCTCGCCCATCTCACGACAGGCCTGGCTGATCTCGTCCATCTGCTCGTCGTTGCGCCGCGTAGCGGCAAAGGCCGACGCTTCCGGCTCGATGATGTGACGGAACTCCTGCACCGTGCGCAGGAAGGCTTCCCGGTCCGGCCCGGTCGCGTACCAGGCCAGCACATCGCGGTCGAGCAGGTTCCAGCGTTCCCTGGGCTCGACCCAGCTGCCGATCTTGGGCCGTGAAGCCAGCAGGCTTTTGGCCATCAGCATCTTGATGGCTTCGCGCACCGCCGAACGACTGACATCGAAGATCTCGGCCCATTTGGCCTCGTTGGGCAGAATGGTGCCGGGCGGATAATCGCCGCGCACGATTCTGAGGCCGATCTCGCCGGCCAGCGAGACATGGACGCTCGCTCCCGGAAAATGCGCGGCACCGGCTCTGCGCATGACAGCCGGACCGCGGCTGGCTTGTGCCTTGGCCCGCTCGGTTCGCTTCTTTGATTTCTCGTCCGGCATTCACGTTCCAATGCGTCGGCCGTCTGCGTCCGGACTGGTCCGAACCTGCACGGCGCGCCGATCTCGTTGCCGAAAATCCAAACTACAGACGCGTCAAAGCCGGAGCCTGCTGCCCCAACCGTTGCGTCCGTCCGGGAAGAGACGGGGCGCCCGTCAAAGGGCGCCCCGAAATCGAGAACCTACTTCTGGATGCAGGTGTCGACCGTGTCCTTGGTGCATTCGTCGAGGCCGGTGAACACCGGATCGGCGACGGCCTTGCCTTCGACCAGATCGATCATCACCGACGGTGCCTTGTAGCCCATTTCGAACGGCCGCTGACCAACCAGAGCAGTTACAAGGCCGTCACGGGCGATCGCCACTTCATCGCCGATCGTATCGGCGGCGCCGATGACGAAGTCGTTGCTGGCGATGCGGTCCTTGAGCGGCCCGAACAGGTCGCGATAGGGCTGCGGTGCGCCAAACAGCGGCCAGCCGCCCATGATGCCGAAGGCGTCGAGCTTGGGATTGGCGGCGAGGATGTCGGTCATCGCCTGCACGCCCTTGGCGCCGTCGTCATTGGTGAACACCGGGCAACCGGCGACTTCGGTCCAGCCGCCTTCGCCGGCAAGTGCCGCCAGGCCTTCCTTGCCCGACAGCGCGTCACGCATGCCCTGCGCGCGGCGCAGGATGTTGTCGGCCGCGGGATTGCCTTCGATGGTACAGATCGTGCCGCCGTTCGGCTTGCCCTTCTTGATGTACTCGCCGATCTTGTGACCCATCAAATAGTTGTCGGTGCCGAGATAGGTCTTGCGCAGCGCGGCATCTTCCTTGCTGAGATCGGCGTCGAGCGTCATGATCGGGATCGTCGGATTGGCGGTCTTGATCGTCTGAGCGATCAGCGGCGCGTTGGATGGCGAAATCGCCATTGCCACCGTGTCGGCCTTGCTCAGCATGTCCTGGACGATCTGCGCTTCGCCGGCCTCGTCGGAGGTCGATGCCGGGCCGGTGTAGAAGCATTCATATTCCGAGCTGGCATTTTCCTTGTTCCATTTCTCGCAGCCCTGGTGGATGGCTTCAAAGAATGGATTGTCGAGACCCTTCACCACGATGACGAGCTGTTTCTTGGCCAAAGCCGGCCCGGCGCCCAGCGCCATGGCGGCGACGGCGGCGAGCAAAAGTGTTTTCCTCATGTCAGTCCTCCCTTGAAACAGACGGACACGGCGTGCCCGCCACACAGATCGACCGGATGCTTAATGACCGAGGTTCGTTTCACGAGCACTCGTGTCGCCAAGACAGATCGATAAGCATTTCCAGATGCGGCATTGGCCCGGCTCAACACAAGGGTGGCGCCGCAACCTCGACCGATAAACCTCCGCCGATTCCGCCCGGCTAACCGCCAGCGGCATCGGCATAATCTCCTCCGACGCTTAGCTAATATCGGCTTGCGGCCAACGTCAATGCTATTTGTCCTACAAAACGGATTTTTGGATAACCAAGGCTTCAATTCGTCCGACAATTGATTGACGAGCGCCGGCTTTTGCGTAAAAGAACGCTGACGCTGTTTCCGGGAGGAGATGGGGAGAGCGGGGCCAAAGCAGCGCCGGCATTCACGCCGGGAACAGCAGCGGGTCGCAAAACACGGGGAGGCAAAGACTGGTGGCGGTTCTCGAACTCACCAATATCTCGAGGCATTTCGGCGCCATCCAGGCGGTCAACGACGTATCGCTGTCGATCGAGCCCGGACAGGTGGTCGGCCTGATGGGCGACAACGGCGCCGGCAAGTCGACGCTGGTCAAGATGATCGCCGGCAATTTCCGCCCCAGCCATGGCGTCATGCGCATGGACGGCAAGGAGTTGATCCTGCACAAGCCGGCGGAAGCTCGCCAGCACGGCATCGAGATCGTCCACCAGGACCTGGCGCTGTGCAACAATCTGACCGCTGCCGCCAATGTCTATCTCGGCCGTGAATTGCGCCGCGGCGTCGGCCCTTTACGCATCCTCGACTATGCCGCCATGTACAAGCGCGCCGGCCAGCTCTTCGCCGAGTTGAAGTCCGAGACCCGTCCGCGCGACCTGGTCAAGCAGATGTCGGGCGGCCAGCGTCAGGCGGTAGCGATCGCGCGCACCATGCTGTCGCAGGCCAAGATCGTGTTGATGGACGAACCGACGGCCGCGATCTCGGTGCGCCAGGTCGCCGAAGTGCTGAACCTGATCCGCCATTTGCGCGACCAGGGTATCGCAGTGGTGCTGATCAGCCACCGCATGCCTGACGTGTTCACCGTCGCCGACCGCGTCATCGTCATGCGGCGCGGCCGCAAGGTCGCCGACAAGACGATTGCGTCAAGTTCGCCCGAGGAAGTCACCGGGCTGATCACCGGCGCCATCGAACAGGTTTGATCTCAGCGAATTTCACCACGCACAGCACATGAAGGTCGACGATGGCACTGACAATTGACCAGCCGATCGAACAAAAGCAGCAATCCTTGCCGGCAAGACTGTTTGCCAGCCAGACCTTCTGGGTGGTGATCGCGGTCATCCTGGCCTGCCTGTTCCTGTCTTTTGCCACCGACGCCTTCGCCACGTCGAAGAACCTTTACAACATCACCCGCAACATCACCTTCGTCGCCATCATCGCGCTCGGCATGACCTTCGTCATCATCACAGGTGGCATCGACCTGTCGGTCGGTTCGGTGCTCTGCCTGTCGTCGATGGTGCTGGCCGTCACCATGCATGCCGGCTACTCCATCGAGGTCGGCATCCTCGCCTCGATCGCCACCGCGCTCGCCATAGGCGCCTTCAACGGCATCATGATCGCCTATCTCGGCTTTCCACCCTTCGTGGTGACGCTCGGTATGCTGTCGATTGCCCGCAGCCTCGCCATGGTCGCCTCCAACAACACCGTCGTCTTCCAGTTCGGCCCGGATCACGACAAGCTTCTGGCGCTGGGCGGCGGTGCCTGGGTGTTCGGCATCGCCAATCCGGTGCTCTACATGATCCTTTTGGCGCTGATCACCGGCTTCACGCTGCGCTGGACCAAGTTTGGCCGCCACATCTTCGCCATTGGCGGCAATGAGCACGCGGCGACGCTGACCGGCGTTCCCGTCAAGCAGATCAAGGTCGCCGTCTATATGATCTCGGCGCTGGCGGCGGGCATTGCCGGCATCATCCAGACCGGATGGCTGGGCGCCGTCACCACCAATCTCGGAACCGGCATGGAACTGCAGGTCATCGCCGCCACGGTCATTGGCGGCGCCAATCTCGCCGGCGGCGTCGGCACCGCCTTCGGCGCCATTGTCGGTGCCGCGCTCATCGAAGTGATCCGCAACAGCCTTGGTCTGCTCGGCATCAATGCTTTCTGGCAAGGCGTGTTCATCGGCGGCGCCATCCTGCTCGCGGTGCTGTTCGACCGGATCCGCAACTTCAGGCGCAATGACTGAATGTTTTTGGACTGAACCTTTCGGCTGGAAACCGTTGCCTTGACATCGAAATCCCTGTTCGAGCTCAACGGCCGGCTGGCGCTGATCACCGGCTCCGGCCAGGGCATCGGCCTGGCGCTGGCGCGCGGCCTTGCCGAGCATGGCGCAAGTGTCGTGCTCAACGGCCGCGATGCCGGCAAGGTTGCCGGTGCTGTCGCCGGCTTGCGCGACGCCGGCTTCAAAGCGCACCCCTCGACCTTCGACGTGACGGATTTTCGCGCGGTCGATGCCGATGTCGCCCGCATCGAGGCCGAGATCGGCGCCATCGACATCCTGATCAACAATGCCGGCGTGCAGTTCCGCGCTCCGCTCGAGGACTTTCCCGAGGAGCAGTGGGAGCGGCTGTTCAAGACCAATGTCTCCGGCGCCTTCCATGCCGGCAAGGCGGTCGCCCGCAATATGATCGCGCGCGGCAAGGGCAAGATCATCAACATCGGCTCGGTGCAGAGCGAACTCGCCCGGCCCAACATCGCGCCCTATACGGCCACCAAGGGCGCAATCCGCAATTTGACACGTGGCATGTGCACCGACTGGGCGAAATACGGCTTGCAGATCAATGCCATCGCCCCCGGCTATTTCCGCACCGAGATGAACCAGGCGCTGGTCGACAACCAGGAATTCTCCGCCTGGCTGGAAAAGCGCACGCCGGCCGGCCGCTGGGGGTATGTCGACGAACTGATCGGCGCCGCCGTGTTCCTCGCCTCCGACGCCTCGTCCTTCGTCAACGGCCATACGCTTTATGTCGACGGCGGCATGACGGCTTCGGTTTGACGGGAAACCCTATCGCTCAGTCTGAAAATCCGTCGGCATAAGCGGCCCCCCAAGCTCACCACACCTCCCAGCCTTGACGCGACCCCGAACTCAGCCGCACAATCCCGTTGCAGGCGAAGGGAGGCCAGTCGTCTGCGGGAGGTATACCCATGACGGACGCGATCAGGCTCTATTGGGGCCGGTTCGGACATGTTTCTGTCCTGAATGTCGCCAGCGACTTCGTCACCCATGCGCATGTCGAGGCCCACATCATCATCTGGCTGGAGGGCACGGCCGGCGAGATGACCGTCGGCCGCGAGACGGTGCCGCTGGGTCCCGGCACCGCCGCCGGCATCAATTCCTACCAGCCACACAGCCACATTCTGTCGCAGAACGGCAGGCCCGGCCTGTTCCTCGCCTTCTACATCGATCCGGATTGGGCGCGCCGGCGCCGCGACCTGCCTTCGTCGGCGCCGTTGTTTGCACAGGCGGCAATCACGCTCGAACCCTGGCTGCACCAGGCCGCCGCCAACCTGCTCGACCATTTGAGCGATAATGAAAGCATCGACGACGTCGCCAATTACGAGATCGAGCGCTTCATCGATAGCGTGCTCGACGCCGCCGACGCCTCGGCGCCGCAGGAGACGCGCATCCGCGTCAACACCATGCAGGATTTCCGCGTCCGCAAGGCAATCCAGCTGATGAAGGCCAATGTCTGCGAGCGCATTTCGTTCGACGACGTCGCCCGCAGCGTCGGCCTGTCGCGGCCGCATTTCTTCGCTTTGTTCAAGGAACAGACCAATCTGACGCCCAATGTCTACTGGAACACGCTGCGCATGGAGGAAGCCGTGCGGCAGTTGCAGTGGTCGCAGGAGCCGCTGATCTCGGTCGCCTGCAATCTCGGCTTCACCACCCAGGGCAATTTCTCGCGCTTCTTCCGCGACCATGTCGGCGTGCCGCCGACGCTTTACCGCGAGGCGGCGCGGGCCATGGCCTGAGCCAAGCCGCTCGTTTTTCAGACTCCTTGATAGGGCCGCAAGACCCATTGATAAGCGCAGCACCGGCCGCCGCCCTACCCTGCTGCGTATCGAATTCGTAGGGGAATGATCATATGGCTGAAGTCACCGTCTCCAGCGTCATCGACGCGCCGGTCGAAAAGGTCTGGGCGCGCATACGCGACTTCAACGGCCTGCCGGGCTGGCATCCGCGCATGGTCAAGAGCCATATCGAAGACGGCAAGAGCGCCGAAACCATCGGCTGCGTGCGTAATTTCGAGCTCGCCAGCGGCGCGCGTATCCGCGAAAAACTGCTCGACTTCTCCGACGCGAATTTCCGCGTCAGCTACTCCATCCTGGAGACGCCGCAGCCGTTGACCAATCACAAAGCGACGCTGCAATTGCGCCGCGTTACCGACGGCGACCGCACCTATGCCGAATGGACAGCAACTTTCGACGCGGCGCCCGAAGAGGCCGACAAGATCGCCGCCGGCATGGCCGCCAATGTCTTCCAGGGTGGCTTCAATGCGTTGAAGAGCCATTTTTCTGGCCAGAGCTGAACCAGGGAGACTGCCATGGCGCTTGCCCTCCAGACCTTTTCGGCCGTCAGGGATGCCAACGCGGCGCTGAAGGCGCCCGGCACCCGCTATCTCGGCGGCGGCACGCTGGTCGTGCGTGCCGCCAATGAAGGCGATGTCTCCGTCACCGGCCTCGTCCGCTCGACCGATCCGACCCTTTCCGAGATTACCGTTGCCGGCGGCAAGGTCCGCATAGGCGCCTCGGTGACGATGGCGGCTATCGCCCGCCATCCGGAGCTTGCGGCGCTGTCCAAGGCCGCACGCGCCGTCGGCGGCCCGGCGATCCGCAATATGGCGACTGTCGGCGGCAATCTGTTCGCACCCGCGCCCTACGGTGATTTCGCTGTCGCCCTGCTGGCGTTGGATGCGACGGTCGGCACCGATGATGGGGAATTGCCTATCGAGGATTTTCTGGCCAGGCGGGACGGCAGCCGCGCCATCGTCACGTCAGTCGCCTTCGCGTTGCCGAAGGCCGAGAATTTCCGCTTCCTGAAAGTGTCGCGGGTCAAGCCGAAGGGCGTCTCGGTGCTCAGCATCGCCGCCGTTCTCGAACAGGCCGGCGACGGCACTGTCTCCTCGGCGCGGATCGCGCTCGGCTGCATGGCAGACCGGCCGATGCGCGCCCGCGCTGCGGAAAAGGCACTGATCGGCAGCAGGCTTGACCAGGACGGCGTCGCAGCCGCGCTGGCTGCAGCCGGTGAAGGCACTTCGCCAATCACCGATCCGATCGCCAGCGCCTGGTATCGCGCCGAGGTTCTCCCGGTCCATCTCGGCCGGCTGCTGCTTACTTAACCACCGCTTGGGGGGCGCGCGTCTGTCCGATCAATCGGGCGGGCGCGCTGGGAGGAAAACATGGCAAAGGTTCCGGTTCAGTTCACGCTCAACGGCTCGGAGAAGGCCGAATTCGTCGACAGCGGCACGACGCTGCTGCACGCGCTGCGCGACAAGATCGGCGACACCTCGCCCAAGGGCGGCTGCCACCAGGGCACCTGCGGCGCCTGTTCGGTCATCATGGACGGCGAACTCCGGCTCTCTTGCCTGACCCTGGCCGAGACCTGCAGCGGCGCCGACATCCGCACCACATCGGGCCTCGCTGAGGCCGGCGTGCTGCACCCGCTGCAGCGTGCCTTCCTCGATGCCTTCGCCACGCAATGCGGCTTCTGCACGCCGGGCATGATCATGGCCGCCAAGGTGCTGCTCGACCACACGCCCAATCCGAGCCGCGAGGACGTGATCGAGGCGCTGTCCGGCAACATCTGCCGCTGCACCGGCTACGAGCCGATCATCCAGGCGGTGCTGACGGCGGCCCGAGCCAATTCGCAGAACGCGGCCTAAGGACCAAAAGAATGGAACTGCGCAAAAACTATTTCGCCGATCAGCGCAAGGACGGCCTGCACGAGATCGGCCATGGGCGGCCGCGGCTGGATTCGCCGGGACATGTGACGGGCAAGACCGCCTATTTCGCCGACCGCAACGTCCCGAATATGCTTCACCTGAAAATGGTGCGCAGTCCGCACCACCATGCCCGCATCCCTTCGATCGACACTTCCGAAGCGGAGAAGCATCCCGGCGTGGTGAAAATCCTCACCGCCAGGGATGTGCCGCACAATGTCTACACCATCCTGATCCTGATCCAGGTCGGACCGGAAGACGAGACGGTGCTGGCCGACGGCAAGGTACGCTGGAAGGGCGAGGCGGTGGTGGCGGTGCTGGCCGAGACCGAGCGCGCGGCTCAGGAAGCGGCAGCCAAGGTCAAGGTCGATTATGAGGTGCTGCCGGCCGTCTTCGACATGGAAGAAGCGCTGAAGCCCGGCGCGCCTTTGGTCAACGAATATCACGGCCAGAATTATTACCTCTACGACAGCGGCGAATGCCGCAAGGTGCGCTTTGGCGATGTCGAGGCGGGCTTCGCCGGCGCCGACCACATCCTGGAACAGAGCTACCAGTCCTCGCCGATCGAGCATGCGCCGACCGAGACCACGGGTTGCGTCGTGGTGCCGGAAGGCAATGACCGCTTCACCGGCTACACCAACACCCAGGCGATGTTCTTCACCCTCGACAACGCGTCGATCATCCTGCAGATGCCCGGCTCAAAACTGCATTTCGTCGGCGGCACTGTCGGCGGCGGCTTTGGCGGCAAGGTCGACGTCATCGTCGAGCCGATCGCCATTCTTGGCGCCAAGCTGACAGGACGTCCCGTTTCATTTATCTACAGCCGCGAGGAGGAGATGCAGATCTCCTCACCCCGCGCCGCCGAAAAGATAATCATCAAGGACGGCGTGATGAACGATGGCCGCATCGTGGCTCGCAAGGTCACCGGCTACACCGATGCCGGCGCCTATTCGCGCCACTCGCCCTATGGCGCGCAGAAGGGAGCGGCGCACTATCCCGGCCCCTACACCATTCCCAATGTCTGGATCGACACCTACTGCGTCTACACCAACCGCACACCCTCCTCCGCGATGCGCGGCTTCGGCGTCACCATCGGCGACTTCGCGCTTGAGGTGCAGATGGACAAGCTGGCGCGGCTGATCGGCATGGACCCGCTCGAATTCCGCTTCATCAACGCCTATCGCGATGGCGACATGAAGGCGCATCGCCAGCCGACCGAAGGAGCGGCGCTGATCGAGTGTATGCAGGAGGCGTCGCGCGCCGCCAACTGGCCGGTGGCGGAGAAGTATATGGCGATGTCCTCCTACAAGAAGGGAGCTTGAGATGGCGATAAGGCGCGGACGCGGCGTCGCCGCAATCAACTATCCCACGGGCATGAACCTTGGCGGCGACCCGACGCAGGCGCTGGTGCATTCGACGCCGACCGGCAATTTCATGGTGACGCTTTCCAGCGTCGATCTCGGTCAGGGCTTGAAGCAGATCATGGCGCAGATCTGCGCCGAAACCATCGGCGTGCCGACGGACCGGGTTACCATCGACACCGCCGACACCGACACCGGTCCGCACTGCATGGGCACCTTCGCCTCGCGCGGCACCCACCGCGCCGGCAACGCCGTCATCCAGGCGGCCAAGGAAGCGCGCCAGGTGATGCTGGAAGTGGCGGCGGAAGAGCTGGAGGTGAACGCCTCCGATCTCGAAACTGATGGCGAGGGCAACATTCTGGTCAAGGGCGCGCCGCAAAAGTCGATCTCGATCTTCGATGTCGCGCTGTCGGCTCATTTCAAGCGTGGCCGCTCGATCTCAGGCCGCGGCATGTTCCTGATCCCGCGCTCCTATCCGGAGAAAGAGACCGGCGCGATGAAGCCGTCGACCTGCTACGCCCATGCCTGCACGGTGGCCGAGGTCGAGGTCGATGACGAGACGGGCGAGGTTACGGTGCTGACCGTGAAGAACGTCTTTGAGATCGGCCGCGCGCTGAACCCGAAAATGGTCGAGCAGCAACTGGTCGGCGGTTCCTGGATGGGCATCAGCCACGCGCTCTACGAAACGACCGAGCCCTATTATCCCAACCGCGACCATGGCGGCACCGACTTCAACCAGTATCTGATGCCGGGACCGGGCGATCTCGCCCAAACCGAGATCATCGTGCTGGAGCGGCCGTCGGCGGATGGTCCTTACGGTGCCAAAGGGCCAGGCGAAATGTGCGCGAACCCGCAGATCCCCGCGGTTGCCAATGCCGTCTTCGACGCCGTCGGCGTGCGCATCGACACGCTGCCGATCACACCGGAGCGCATATTGCGCGCGCTGAAGGCGCAAGCGGCCAATTGATGACGCCAGAGGTGAACGCAGAGACTGTCGCGACCTCACCGGAGGCGGTGGCACGCCACCTCGCTGGATCGCGCTATCTCGCCGACGACAGCCTGGCGACGGCGATCTTCCTGGCCATACGGCTGGGCAAGCCGTTGCTGCTCGAAGGCGCGCCCGGCGTCGGCAAGACCGAAGCGGCCAAGGCGATCGCGCAGCTGCTGGGCCGCGATCTGGTGCGGCTGCAATGCTATGAAGGAATCGACGCAGCACACGCGCTCTATGAATGGAACTACCAGCGCCAGCTGCTCGCCATCCGCCATGCCGGCGAGCACGAGATCGACATCTATGACGACCGCTTTCTGATCGCGCGGCCATTGCTGCAGGTGCTGCGGGCGCCGGAGCAGCGCGTGCTGCTGGTCGACGAGATCGACCGCTCCGACCACGAATTCGAAGCGCTACTTCTGGAATTCCTCTCCGACTTCCAGATCAGCATTCCCGAACGCGGCACCATCCGCGCCGAAGCGCAGCCGATCGTCATCCTGACGTCGAACCGCACCCGCGAACTCGCCGAAGCGCTCCGGCGCCGCTGCGTCTATCACTGGATCGGCTATCCCGACGCCGAGCGCGAAGCCGCCATCATCATGCTGCGCGCCGGCGATGTCGCCGAGACCACCGCCCGCGCCGTGGCGGCCGCTGTGCAGGAGATCCGCGTCCGGCCGCTGGCCAAGCCGCCCGGCATCTCCGAGGCCGTAGAATGGGCCAACGCCGCCACCATCCTGGAGAAGGGCGGCAGCCCGTGGCCGGAAGCCTTCCGCCGCGCCATCGGCGTGCTGATCAAGGACGAGGAGGATTTGTCCGCGATCGCGCCGGAGCTTGGCCGGATTGTCGAGGAGGCGCTGGGGTGACGTGTGAGGTCAACAGCTCGTTCACAGCGAGGTGGCCTCACCTGGGCACTCTGCAACGCTGGCGGGACAGCGCCCCCCTCTGTCCTGCCGAACATCTCCCCCACAAGGGGGGAGATCAGCCGTCATCCTGGCTTTCGCCAATCTCCAGCGGCGCAGAAAGAACCGAAGCGCCAAAGCTGCTGATCTCCCCCCTTGTGGGGGAGATGTCCGGCAGGACAGAGGGGGGCGCGAAGGAATGATGCGTCAGGGAACCCTTCCTCTCGCCTCCGCGCCCTTCCTCCACTTCGCCCGGCTGCTGCGCCGCCACGCCTTTGCCGTCGCCCCCGAGCAGGTCTCCAGCTTCATGCAGGCGGTCACCCTGCTCGGCCCCCGCTCGATGGCCGACATCCGCGAGGCGGCGCTCGCAACGCTTGCCCCCCCGCCCAATCGCCGCGGCGAATTCGAGGCGCATTTTCGCAATCACTTCCATGGCGATGGCCAACCCTCGATCGAAGGCGAGGAAGACGAGGAAACCCGCATCAAGGACGATCACGGCACGCGCCAGGAGGAGAAACAGACCACGCGCCAGGAGAAAGGCGGCGAGCTGTCGTCGGCAATCGAACAGCTCAGCAGCCGCGACTTCCTCCGCGACGACGATGGCCTTGGGCCCTTCCGCCGCAAGCTCGCTTCAGCCCTCCCCGCGCGCCGCTCATTCCGCACCGTGCGCACCCATTCGCGCGGCAAGCTCGATCTGCGCCGCTCGCTCAGGGAAATCGTCAGCGCCGATGGCGATATCCCCTCGCCGCAGCTGCGCCGCCGCCAGACGGTGGCGCGCAAACTGCTGATCCTGATCGACGTCTCCGGCTCGATGAAGCTGCACACGGCGGACTACCTCAAACTGGCGCACGCCGCCGTACAAGGTGCTGACCGTGCCGAAATCTTCACCTTCGGCACGCGGCTCACCCGCATCACGTCCGCACTGCGTATCCGCGATCGCGACCAGGCTCTCGCCCGCGCGGCGGCACTCGTCGACGACTGGGACGGCGGCACGCGCATGGGACCGACCTTGCTCGCCTTCCTCTCGGTGCCGCGTTTCTCAGCTTTCGCCCGCGGTGCCGCTGTGATCATCCTGTCGGACGCGCTGGAGCGCGGCGACCATGCCGATCTCGAGACCGCAATGCGCCGGCTGAGCGCCCGCGCCTTTCGCCTGTCGCTGGCCACACCGCTGGCCGGTGACCCGCGTTTCCTTCCCGCCACGGCAGCACTCCGCGCCATCCTGCCTGATCTCGACGATCTCATCGACGGCTCGTCGCTCGGGAGCCTCACCGATTTCGTCCTGTCGCTCGCCCGCCCCGCCCCGGCGGCGTCGGCAATCTGGAAAAGGGTATCGTGATGCAGAAAGCCATCGACGCGCATTTCCACATCTGGCGCCAGCAGGACCAGCCATGGCTGGTCGGGCCGATGGTGCCGCGCATTTTCGGCCCCTACGAACCGATCCGCCGCGACTATCCGATCGAGGAATTTCTCGCCGATCAGCAAGGCGCAGGTGTCGAGAAGGCCGTCTATGTCCAGACCAACTGGGCCAAGGAGGATTTCGAAAAAGAAGTCGCCTTCCTGCAGAAGACTGCCGACCAGACCGGCTGGCCGCACGCTATCGTCGGCTATACCGATATGACTGTCGACGATGTCCGGCCCCAGATCGATCGATTGAAAAAGTACCCGCTGCTGCGCGGCGTGCGCATGCAACTGCATTGGCACGAGACGCCGGCCTTCCGCTTCGCTGCCTCGGCCGATCAGGTCATCGACCCCAGGGTGCGGGCCAATGTCGCGCGGCTTAAAGACTATGGCCTGTCCTTCGACCTGCAGCTTTTCCCCGCCCAGATGAAGAACGGGCTGACGCTCGTCGGCGAGAACCCCGACACCAATTTCATCCTCACCCATGCCGGCATGCTGACCGGCATGGAGCCGGAAACCACCGAGGCCTGGAAAGCCGGCCTGAGTACTCTATCAACAGCGCCGAACTTCTACGCCAAGCTGTCGGGCCTCGGCACCTTCGCCCACCGCAACGATCCGGCGTTGATTGCCTACATCGTCGACAATGCCATCGACATTCTGGGCGCTGACCACCTGATGTTCGGCTCCAACTTCCCGATAGAGAAGCTCTGGACCAGCCACGCCGAACTGATCAAGGCGCATCGTGCAGCCGTGGCGAAGCACGGTCCGGTGGCGGAAGCGGATATCTTTTGGAATACAGCAGAGAAGGTTTACAGACCGGCATAGCGCACGCTTTCCCTTCTCCCACAGGGGAGAAGGGAAAGCCGCCCCTCACTTCACTTCAAACTCAGGATCGACCGGAATCTGCATCGCAGTCACCAGATGGTTGGTCTGCCCGGCCAGCCCGATGATCGACACCAGTTCGCCATGCTGCGCATCGGTCAAGCCTTTGGCGCGGGCAGCTGCCGTATGCGAGTGGACGCAGTAGGAGCAGCAATTGGCGGTCGACACAGCGATGTAGATCATCTCCTTGGTCAGCGGATCGATGGCGCTGTCGGACACCATCACCGCCTTCAGCTGTTCCCAGATCCGCTTCAGCGCCGGAGGATCATTGGCGAGCCCACGCCAGAAATTGTTGACGAAGTCCGATTTGCGCGTCGCGCGGATGTCGTCGAAGACCGCGTTCACGGCCGGGATTTTTTCGACCTCGGCGTCGGTCAGGAGTCTGGTGGCAGCCATGGTGTTTCCTTTCGTTGAATCGATGGATCAGGTCGTTGAATCAGATGTCGAGAAAAGGCGGCTAACCGGCTATTCCAATTCAGTCATACGGAATGACACAGAACCATGGCGATTGGCCGAAGCATCTCAGCGTCGTCATCCACGGGCGAAGCAGGCGCGAAGCGCCGTCGCGGAGACCCGAGGATCCATTCTGCGACCTCGCGCGAGGGATGCAGCGGCGCAAAATTCTGGACCGAAGAAACGCTCAGGAGTCCCGGCATGGATCCTCCGGTCTGCGCTGCGTCGCTACGCTCCTTGCTCCGCCCGTGGATGACGAAGGGATGGACGGCTCGGCTAATCTCCACATTGTTCAACCCAGCAGCACACCCCTTTCGCTTCCTGCTTCAACACCCTAATGAACCGCGGCATACATGATCTTCTCCTCCGTCGCCTCCGCCGGCGAGAACTCCTCCACGATGCGCCCCTGTCGGCACACCAGAATCCGATCCGACAGGTTCATGATTTCCGGCAGGTAGGACGAGATCACCACCACGGCCAGCCCCTCATCGGCCAGCCGGTTGATGATCTGGTGGATCTCGGCGATGGCGCCGACATCGACGCCGCGCGTCGGTTCGTCGAAGATGACGATGCGCGGCTGCTGCACCAGCCCCTTGCCGATCACCACCTTCTGCTGGTTGCCGCCGGAAAGTTCGACCACGCGGGCATTGTCGTTGATCGCCTTGATGTTCAGCGTCTTCGTCCATTCAGCGGAAAGCGTGCGCATCTCCTGCTGGTTGATCACCCAGGCCTTTTCGCGGCCCGCCGCCAGGAGCCCGCCGAACAAATTCTCGGCAATGCCCATCGTCTCGAAAATGCCCTCGCTTTTGCGGTCCTCGGTAACATAGACGATGCCGTCGGCGACCGCTTCGCTCGGCACGATATAGCGCACCGGCCTGTCGTCGAGTTCAATCGCGCCACCGCGCAAAAAATCGCGCTTGTAGATGCCGGAGACGATCTTGAAGGTCTCGGTGCGGCCGGAGCCGATCAGCCCGAACACGCCGGTGATCTGTCCCTCGAAGATCGAGAAGGAGGTGTTGCGCACGACATTGCTCATCGAAATGTCCTGCACCGACAGCACCTTCTTGCCGGCCTTGCGCAGCCTGGCCTCGTCGCGCTGGCGGTAGATCTGTCCCGACAACGTACGCCCGACCATGGCGGCGACGATCTTGTCGCGGTCGAAGGCCGATGTGTCGTCGGTGATCACCAGTTCGCCATCGCGCAGGATTGTGATGCGGTCGGCGATCATCAGCGCCTCCTCCAATGCATGGCTGATGAAGACGATCGAGACGCCGTTCGCCTTCAGCCGCCGGATCAGTGCGAAAAAGTGCCGCTTCTCCTCCGGCGTCAGCGTCGCCGTCGGCTCGTCGAAGATGATGATCTCGGCATTGTGGTGAACGGCGCGCGCGATCTCGACCATCTGACGCTTGGCCGCGCCGAGCGTTGCCACCATGGCGTTCGGGTCGACCGGGAAGTTCAGCGATTGCAAAAACTGTTGCGCCGAAATGTAGGTGCCGCGCAGCCGGTTGAGAAACTTTTCGGTGCCGAGATAGAGGTTCTGCGCCACTGTCATCGACGGCACCAGGCTGGTCTCCTGGAACACCATGGCGATGCCGGCCTCGAGCGCCGCATGCGGCGAGGCGTAGGCGATCTCGCGGCCTTTGTGGAACATCTTGCCGGAAGTGGCGTCGACGACGCCGGCAATGATCTTGGTCAGCGTCGATTTTCCGGCGCCATTCTCGCCGAGCAGCGCGTGGATTTCGCCCTTGCGCAGTTCGAAGCTGACTTGTCTGACCGCGGGCACGCCGCGATAGTTTTTGGTGACGTTTTCCAGGCGCACGATCGGTTCCATCAGAGACCTCCTGCGTCGATGGCCAGCACGCAATCGCCGCCCCTGGAGGCGATGAACAGGCGGCCGTCCGTTTCCGCCACGCTGCAGATGCCATGGCGCGTGCCGTCCGCGCGGCTGTGCAGGCTGAATTGCGGCTGCATGTTCTGATCGAGCCTGACCACCAGCCCATAGGAGCGGCTCGGCGACCAGGGCTTGTGGATGCCCATGGTGCGGATCCCGCCGCATTGCAGCGGTTCCAGGAAGCTGCGATTGGACGCCAAAGCCGGCGCGATCCAGTAGGCCGGCGGCACCTGGTCGATCATGTCGCGCCGGTAATGCGTTTCCTGCAGCACGAATTCGATCAGCCGGTTGCGCGGCGCGAACAGAGCCAGCCACGCGCCGCCATCGCCGGCCGGCGCGAGGCGCGCGGGATAGCCGGGCAGGTGCGTCAGCACGGTCGAGCGGCTACCGGTCGCACCATCGAAGCGAACGAGCTGATGGCGCCAGCTTTCGCTGACCGACACATCCCGCCCAATGGGATGCAGCCCATAGGGAAAGGCGATATCGCCGGCCACTTTGCGGAACCCGCCGCCGGCTGCGTCCCGCCTCCAAAGCGAACCGGACGCGCCCTTCTTCATCAGGTCGGCGGCCCATTGCGACGGCGTGTGCTCAGCCGAGCCATTGGCCAGCCACAACGTGCCGTCGTCGGCATAGGCAAGCGCGGTGATGCAGCTGACGCCAGACGGCAGCGAAACCTCCTTGCCGGCGACCAGCAGCTTGCCGCTCTCAAGTCCGACCGTCAGTTCTCCCGACAGCGATAGAGCCAGCGCAGTGATGGGGGAAGGAAAGGTCTCGACAACCTTCGGCTCCACTCCTGCGGCAAGCGAATAGATGGCGTTGCCGCTGGAAGCGAGCAGCCGGCCATCGGCAACCAGCAGATTGTCGGGCTCGATCAGCCCGGCAAAAACCGGCGCATCATCGAGCCGCGTGTTGGGCCGGAAGGCGCCGTCGAGCGGCGGGATGGTGACGGCCTTGCCGCGAAACATGTCCAAGATGGGATCGAGGATCATGGCTGCGTTCCCCAATAAGAAGCGGAGCTGGTCCAGGTCGGGTCCGCGCCCGCAATCTTGTAGCGGCCGATGCGGTTGTTGAGGATGCCGCCGACGAACAGGAAACCCTTGTGCTCGCGCATCGAGGTGACCATCGGATGCGCGCCGCCGGTGAGGTCGCCCATCGCCTCGATAATGCCGCCCTTGTCGTTGAATTTCACCACGCCGCCGGTGTTGATGTTGGGGAACAGCCACTCGTCCTGCGGCAGCCGGCGCGTCATGCGCTTGCGCATATCGGGATGGCGCAGCGACAGGTCGAAGCTGGGCGTGCGCATGCCGAGCCATGCCATCCAGTAATTGCCGTCGGAGGCGCGGTTGATGTTGTCGGGATAGCCCGGCATGTCGCGGATGACGCATTCGGCGGCGCCCGCCTTTGGCCCTTCCAGCCAGTAGCGATGCACGCGGCAGGCCCAGCTCTCAGCGAAGAACAGCGACTTGCCGTCATGCGCCATGCACACACCGTTGGTGTAGCGGTAGCCGTCGAGCAGTGTCTTCGTCGAACCGTCCTTCGGGTCATAGACCAGCAGCCGGCCGGTGGCGCGGTTCTCGATCGAGTCCAGTGCCCAATCGTGGGCGTCATAGCGCTTGGTGGAATCAGTGAAATAGATGCGCCCGTCCGGCGCGATGTCGCAATCATTGGGGTCGCGCAGCCGCGCATCGTCGACGATCGAGGTCCAGGAGCGCGACGTCTCGGCCGACAGGCGCTTCACTTCCCGATCCGGCGAGACGGAATAGAGCCCCATGGCGCCGACGCAGCTGATCAGATTGCCCGATTTGTCGAAGGCCAGGCCCAGCGGAAAGCCGCCGATGTGGGCAAACACCTCCGATTTCACATAGTCCGGCGCGAAGAAGCGGACGATCTCGCCATGGCGCGTGCCGCAATAGAGATGGTCGTCGCGGTCGAGAATGACGTCTTCCGGCCCTTCCAACTCGCCGAGCCCGATATGGTCGGCCGCCGACAGCCGGTTGTCGAGCGCGTAGGGCGTGCCTGAGCCCGGCACCGCAGACTGTGTCTCGCCCATCTTGAGATAGACCGGCGCGACATAGACTTCGTTGAGCACCTTATGGCGGTTCTTCAGCCAGCGGATGTCGATCGTCACCGCCATCGCCAGCATGATGCCCAGCACCATCTGGTTGGTGCCGGTGCCATAGCCCAGCCGGATCAGCCCGTTGGTCATGGTCAGCACGATGATGGCGCCCATCAGCCCCTTAATGACCGAGCCGCGGCCACCACCCAGGCTGACGCCGCCGACCACCGCCGCCGTCAGAGCCATGATCTCCAGGTTGAGGCCGGTGCCCGGCCCTGCCCCACTCAGGCGGCAAGCGATGAGGAAGCCGCCGATCGAGGCGCAGAAGCCGGAAAAGACATAGGTCATGAACACGGTGCGGCGCACGCGAATGCCGGCATTGTGCGCCGAGCGCCTGGAGCCGCCGACCGCCAGCACATGCCAGCCCGGCCGTGAGCGCGTCAGCGCGATATGGGTGACGATGGCAAGAATGATCGCCAGCCACACCGAGACCGAAAGCCCCCAGAAGGTGCTGTCGCCGATGAAGTCGAGCACATCCGATGTCGCCTGGGAAAGCTGCACGTCGGCGGCATAGGTGGTGACGAGAATATCGAACAGCGCCCGGCCGAAGATGAACGTCACCAGGGTGGTGAGGAAGGCGCGCAGCCTGAGGTAGCCGACGAGGTAGCCGTTGACGGCGCCGAAGATCAGGCCGGTGGCGAGCGATGCCGCCAGCGCCAGCCAGATAGACTGTTCGAGAATGAAGAAGACATAGACGGCGGAGAAACAGGACAGCGCGAAGATCGAGCCGACGGACAGGTCGATGCCGCCGCCCAGCATCACCACCGTCATGCCGGTGACCACCATCGAGAACTCGCCGAGCTGGCGGGTCGATTCCTGCAGCGAGGTCAGCTTGAAGAAGCCGGGAATGATCGAGCCGAACACGCTGAGCGTCGCCACCAGCGCCAGGAACGGAATGGCGTTGTCGGTCCAGCGTTTTGTCAGGATCTCGCCGACCAGATGGTCGGGCACGAGATTGTAGCGCCAGGACTGGAGGCGTTCGCGAAAGGACATCGGCGGCTGCCATTCCATGAGGGAACGAGGTGACCGGATTGTCCAGCCACCTCGTTTATTTCAGTCGAAAAAGCGCGGCTTACTTCGCCGCCGCTTCGGCCTGCAGCGCCTTCAGGTCCCAGCAGCTGTCGGGCTTGAGGTCGGCCTTGGTCGTAGCCTTCTCCAGCGTGTAGATGTAGGTGTGCGACGTGCCGGCCGGCTGGCCGCTCTGCAGCAGGAACTTGATGATAGCGTTCATGTCGCCGGACTGGCGGGCAAGGTCTGTCATGACAACGGCGCCATAGGTGCCGTCCTGCAACTTGTCGCAATCGGCCGCCTTCTCGCCGCCGCCGGTGGTGACCAAAAAGACCTTGCCGTCGAGCTTGGCGTCGCGGATGGCGGCGGATGCGCCGGTGGCGTCACCATCCCAGAAGTCGATGATCGAGCAGATGTCGGGGTTCTGCTGCAGCATTGTCGTCGTCACGTTGCGCGACGTCGTCGGATCCCAGTTGGAGTCGGGCTTGGCCACGACTTTGAAGTCGGGGTGCTTCTCCAGCACCTTCATGATGCCGGCATACTGGTAGAGACTGGACGAGTTGGCCTGATCACCCTGCACAAGGCCGATCTTCTTCGACGAATTCTCGCCGCAGCCCTTGATCGCCGCTTCGGCCTCGAGTTGGCCGAGCCGGTCCCAGTCACTGCCGACAAAGGCGTCGGCCGGGAAGTTGGCGGGATTGTCGACCAGGATGACGTAGGTTCCGGCAGCCTGCGCTTTCTTCATCAGCTTGGAATAGGAGTTGAGATCCGGCGCATGGATGATCAGCACGTCCGGCCTTGTGTCGGACGAGATCGCGTCGGTGATCGCCTGTGCGCCGGCATCGACGACCCAGTTCGGATCGCGTGTTTCGAAGGTGCCGCCCCACGCCTCGACTTCCGTCTTCAGATAGTGCGACCAGCCCTGCGCAAGGTCGAAGCCCATCGCCAGCGGCACCAGCATGACGCGCTTGCCCTTGAGCGCCTGCGCGTATGCGGCCGGGCCCGGATCGTCGGCGGCGAAGGTCGGCGCGACGAAGGCGGTAGCGGCCAGCGCCGTGGCGGCGGCCATCAGTGTTCTGATCAGTTTCATGTCACATCCTCTGTTTTTCACTTATTGCCGGCCGGTCGGCATGACCCGGTCGGGTACCCCTTAGATGTCGCCCTGCTGCGCGGTCTGTTCGTCACGCGGATTGATGATGCCGTCGACGATGATGGCTCCGAGCAGGATCGCCGCCTTGATCAGGTTTTGATAGAGCAGCGGAATGTCGATGATGGTCATCGCGTTCGACAGGATGCCGATAAGTGCAGCGCCCACCAGCACATTGCGCACCCCGCCCCGCCCGCCGGAAAGGCCGATGCCGCCGATCACCGCCACCAGCACGATGTCATAGAGCAGCGTCGAGTTGACGACGCGGGTATTGATCGAGTGCAGGCTCGACGCCGTCAGCAGGCCGGCGATCAGCGCGACGAAGGCCGAAACCACATAACGCAGCACCAGCATTGGCCGCACCGGAATGCCGATGTTGCGCGCGGCGACCGGATTGTCGCCGGCGAAATAGATGTAGCGGCCCCATTTGGTGTAGCGCAGGAACAGGAAGAACAGGAAGGCGAGCCCGGCGAAGACGAACACTTCGATCGGAATGTCGAGGAAACGCAGGCCGCCGAGCAACTCCACCCAATGGCCCTGAGGCACCGGCACCGCATCCTGTGTGATCAGTTGCGAGCGGACATAGCCGAAGACGAAGGAGCCGGTCGCCAGCGTCACGAAGATCGCCGGCACGTCGGCATAGGCGACGAGAAAACCGTTGAGCAGGCCGATGGCGAGCACGCCTGCCAGCACATAGGCGAAGGCGAGCCCATCAGGCGTTCCGGCGTTGAGCAATTGTAGATACCAGGCGACCGACATCGCCATGATCGCCACCGCCGACAGGTCGATGCCCCTGCCGATTATGACGACCGCCATGCCGAGCGCCAAAATGCCCAGCACCGACACCGAGCGGACGATGGCAACGAGATTGTTGGCAGCGATGAAACCAGGCAGCCCAATGGCAGCGGCGACGAACAGCACCACGGCGATGGCAAAGACAATGCCTTCCTGATTCAGGCTCCTGACATTTGGCCAGCCAATCGTGTTCATGTCTGCATTCGCCCCGATGGCAGCTCTGCCACCCCTTCCGAAGAAAGCTAATCGGCTCGGCGCCGCTTCGTCAAATGAATCCGCGCTCGGAACGCCCGTTGGCAGCGATAATCTTCCAGTGGACGCACCGATTGCTAGAACTGGCGCAATCCTAGGAAAAGGCTGCGCTTTTGGCATTCCGTTGCGCCATTGCGTGTATGCGCGAAGGTGCCGTTCTGAGGCGAAAGCACAAGGCGGAATTAATTGCCGCCTGAGCGGCGAAAATCGCGAATTCAGGTCCTGGTCATGTGGCCTGAAACTTCGGCGCCTGCACCGGGCGGCAGCACGAGGAACCGCAACGCCGCCACCAGCCCGATGGCGCCGATGACCAGGAAGGCGATGCGAAAATCGACGAGGTCGAGCGCCGGCCGGTCCCTGACGATCTGCGACAGGTTGAGGATGGCAGCCGCCACCGCCACGCCGAACAGCATCGATATCTGCTGCAGCATGGACGACAAAGTCGCCGCCGAGTTGCGCTGCGCGGCATCGATGTCGGCGAAGGCCAGAGTATTCAGCGCCGTGAACTGCATCGAGCGCGTCAGGCCGGCGATCAGCATCAGCATCACGACCAGCGCCTGCGGCGTTTCGGGCGAGATCGCCGCGCAGGCCATGATCGAGGCCGAGGCGATCAGGCCGTTGACGACCATGACCGTGCGAAAACCAAAGCCTCGCAGCGTCGGCGTCGTCACCGTCTTCATGCCGAGATTGCCGAGGAAGTAGGCCAGGATCATCAAGCCGGCATCGACCGGCGAAAGGCCAAAGCCGACCTGAAACAGCAGCGGCAAAAGGAACGGCGTGGCGTTGATCGCCACGCGAAAAATGGTGCCGGCGGCAAGCGTCGAGATGGCGAAGGTCTGCACCCTGAACGCGCTGAGATCGAGCAGCGGATGCGGCGCGCGCCGGAGATGCCGCACCGCCAGCCAGCCGATGACGATGCCGGCGGCAACCAGCAGCACGGCGGGCAAGGCGCCGTCTTCCGGATGTGCGATGCGCTCAAGGCCGTAGAGCAGCAGCGCGAGCCCCAGCGACGTGAGGAAAAACCCCGGCCAATCCAGCGGCTTGGGATCGGCCGCGCGGTCGCCCGGAATGAAGCGCGCGACCAGCGCCAGCCCGACCGGCCCAAGCGGGATGTTGATGAAGAAATTCCAGTGCCAGGAGAGATAGGTTGTGATGAAGCCGCCAAGCACCGGCCCGACTACGGGCGCAAACAACGCCGGCCAGGTGATCAGCGTCGTGGCGTTGAGCAGCTCCGATTTCGACGCATTGCGCAGCACCAGAATTCGCCCGACCGGCGTCATCAGCGCGCTGCCAAGGCCTTGCACGACGCGAGCGGCAACGAACTGAGGCAGACTTTGCGAGAAGCCGCAGGCCAGCGAGGCCAGCGTGAACAGTACGATCGCCAGCAGGAAGATGTTGCGCGCGCCGAAGCGGTCGGCAAGCCAGCCCGACAGCGGCACGAACACTGCCATGGTCAGCATATAGGCGGTGATGCCGATGCTCATCGCCACCACCGCCGGCACGCCGAAGGATTGTCCAATCTGCGGCAGCGAGGTCGAGATGATCGTCGAATCCAGCAGCTGCATGAAAAAGGCGATGGCAACGATCAACGCCACGCGCCGCGCATTGCTGGCGGTTACGGCGGAGGCCTCGGTGTCGGGAACGGCAGTCATGGCGAACCGCGTTGAACAGCATATGGCTGGCCCCGTCCAGAGCTTATCCAACAAACTTCCGTGTCGGCTCGCAGCCTGTTATGGATGGGCGGGCGGCCAAGGACATTGCATGAAGCCTATCTATATCGACTACCTCAATGGCCTCGATATCGAAGCCCTGGAGATGACCGACGGCGAAATCATTGCCGCTGTCGAAGCCGGGCTTATCGCGCAAGGCAATGGCCAGACGGTGATCGAGCCGCGCGTCCATCTTGAACCCGCCCCTTCCTTCCATGGCCATTTCAACGTTCTGCGCGGCTACGTTGCGCCGCTCGATACGGCGGGCGTGAAAATCGTCGGCGACTATGTCGACAACTATCTGCACGGGCTCCCTTCAGAATTTGGCATTTTGAACCTGTTCGATCCGCGCACCGGCACGCCGCGCGCCATTCTCGACGCCACCGTCATCACCGACATGCGCACCGGCGCCGTCACCGCTATCGGCGCCAAACATCTGGCGCGCAAGAACTCCAAGGTGCTGGCCCATATCGGCGCGCGCGGCACCGCCTATTGGAATGTGCGCCTGCTCGACCATCTCTTCGACTTCGACGAGATCCGCGTCCATTCGCGCCGCCCGGAAAGCCGCGACGGCTTCGCCGCCAAACTCTCGGCCGATCTCGGCAAGAAAGTTACCGCGGTTGCCGACTGGGAAAGCTGCATCAAGGGCGCCGACATCGTCGTCGAGGCCTCGCGGCTGCCGGAGCCGCAGCCGCTGCTCAAGACCGAATGGATCAAGCCCGGTGCGCTGGTCGTGCCCTATGGTACGATGAGCGCGGTGGAGCTGTCATTGACCGACATCATGCAGAAAATGGTCGTCGACGACTGGGGCCAGTGCAAAGGCGGCAAGTTCGGCTCGCTGCGCGCCCATGTCGAGACCGGGCGGCTGAGCGAAGCGACGCTGCACGCCGAGCTCGGCCAGATCGCTGCCGGTCTCAAGCCGGGACGCCAGAGCGACGACGAGACGATCCTGTTCTGGCATCGCGGCCTGTCGCTGTCCGACATTGCGCTGGGCAAGGCGATGCTGGCCAAGGCTGCTGATAAAGGCATCGGCCAGAGGCTGCGCTTCGCATGAGCGCGCTCGTCCTCACCGGCGCCGGCGTCAGCGTCGAGGACGTTGCGCAGGTCGCCCGCGGCGGCCGCAAGGTCGAGGTTGAACCGACAGTCATCGAGAGGCTCGACAAAGCGCGAAAAGTGCTCGATCAGGTCGCCGCGTCCGGTCAGCAAATCTATGGGCTCAACACCGGGCTCGGCGCCAATCTCGGCACATCGGTCGAGGGCGATGCCAGCGCCTTCCAGCGCCAGTTGCTGGAAGGGCGAAGCGGCGCTGTCGGCGAACCGTTGCCCCAAGAGGCGGTGCGGGCGACCATGCTTGCGCGCGCAGCGATGCTGGCAGTCGGCGGCTCCGGCATTTCGCCGGCGGCTTTCACCGCCCTTGTCGATGCGCTCAATGCAGGCGTGCATCCGGTAATGCCGCAGTTGGGCTCGATCGGCGCCGGCGATCTCGTGCTGATGGCGGCGCTCGCCCGTCTGCTGACCGGCGACGGCGAAGCTGACTATCAGGGTCGGCGCATGCCGGCGGCCAAGGCGTTGATGATGGCGCGGTTGGCTCCGATCAGCCTGGCGCCGAAAGACGGCCTGTCGCTGATCAACGCCTCGGCGGTATCAGCCGGCACTGGCGCGTTGGTACTGGCCGACGCGCTGTCGGCCTTTGCGCAACAGCAGCAGGCCGGCGCGCTGACCATGGAAGGGTTTGGCGCCAACCGCACCATCCTCGATCCGCGCCTGCATCTGGCGCGGCCGGCAGCCTGCCAGCAACTCGCGGCCAAGGGCTTGCGCTACCTGCTTGCCCGCGACGAAGAGCCGGCGCCGACCACCCTGCAGGACCCGCTGTCGATCCGCTGCATGCCGTCGATCCATGGTGCATTGATCCAGGCGATCGACCAGGCGCGGCTGGCGCTGGAGATCGAACTCAATGCCGCCGCCGACAATCCACTGGTGCTGGGCGATGACGGGCTGGTTCTGTCGACCGGCAATTTCCACACCGCATCGCTGGCGCTTGCCTTCGAGACGCTCGGCCTGGCGATCGCGCAATGTGCCGCGGCAAGCGTTGCCCGCTTCATCCAGCTCGCCGGCTCCGGCCGCAACGGTCTGCCCAGATATCTGTCGCCGGTTGGCGGCGCCTCGGCCGGTTTCGTGCCGCTGCAAAAGACGGCAACGGCAATCCTGGCCGGCATCCGCCACAAGGCCAATCCGGTGATGCTGGATTTCCTGGCCGTGTCCGAAGGCGTAGAGGACCACGCCACGCAGACGCCGCTTGCCGTGTCGAAATGCGCCGGGATGATCGCGCTGTGGCGACGGCTGATCGCCTTCGAACTGATGGCCGCCGCGCAAGCCGTGGACCTGCGCGACGGTCTCAAGCTGGCGCCCGGCACAGCAGCGGTCCATACCGCGGTGCGCGCGCATGTAGCGATGCTGAGGGAAGACCGGCCGCTGGGAACAGACGCCGAGGTGCTCCACGCAATGCTTTCCGACGGAACATGGCAAGGCGCTGCGACGACCGGCAAAGAGGCCGAGTAGTCAGCCCTTTGCGTCCACCCGTTTCATGAACAGGCTGAGCTCGGCCGGATCCATGCGCACGACATGCCTGTCTTCCGGATAGGCGCCGCTATCGACGTCGGCAACGTACTCGGAAAACGCCGCGACGCGTTCGGCCTGCAGGCGATCGTACTCGGCGGCGAAGTTGCGGTAGACCTTGGAATGGCGCGGCATGTGGCCCCGGTTCTGGCCAAGAATATCGTCGGCGAACAGATACTGCGCGTCGCAGCCGGTGCCGGCACCCATCGACAGCATGATCAGCGAGGTCCGTTCTGAGATCGCCTTCGCCACCTCGACCGGCACCACTTCGATCTCGGCACCAAGCGCTCCAACGGCCTCATACTGCTTGACCGCCTCAAAAATCTGCATGGCGGTGTCGGCGGTCTTGCCGACGGCCTTGAAGCCGCCGGTCCAGGTGGCGCGGGACGGAATGAGGCCGACATGGCCGATCACGGGGATCGCGTCGTCGGCGAGCCGCTTCACGGTGGCGAAACCGGCGCTGCAATAAACGGCGTCGGCTCCGGCCTTGTAGAGCCGGAACGCCCAGCGCAGGAAATCGTCCGCCGTGCCTATTTCATAGAAGTTCTCGCCCGGCATGGTGAACAGGCTAGGCGCCGCATCGCGATACTCAGGGTTGAGCACCAGCTCGGGCGGCACCGAGACGATATCGACCCCTGCCCGCTCGGCAGCCTCGGCCTCGTCCATGGTCAGAACGCGCAGCATGGTCAGCTGGCGCTTGCCCTTCATGGCGCGCAGATCGGCGACGGTCGGTCTCTTTCGGCTCATCGGGATGTCCCTGTTGGCTGGTTGCTTTTCCCGGTCACCTTACCGGCCCCGTAACAGGCCGGATAGAAGGCGGGTGGTTTATTCGCTACTCGGCCGCCGCCGACATATCGAGCTCGTGAAATTCACCGCGATAGGGCCGCGCCGTCGGCGGCAATTCGCGCTTGAGGAAATAATCCTCGTACCGCAGCTGCTTCAGCAGCACCGGCCAGACCTCGCGATAGGCATGCCATATGGACGGGTTCGCCGCCGGCAGGTCGTGCTTGATCAGCGCGTGCAGCCTCGGCAGCGCATGGTAGGGCACCATCGGAAACATGTGATGCTCGACGTGGTAATTCATGTTCCAGTAGATGAAGCGGCTGACCGGGTTCATGTAGACGGTGCGCGTGTTCAGCCGGTGGTCGACGACATTGTCGGCCAACCCGATATGCTGGAGCAGGCCGGTCAGAACCATGTGCCAGCTGCCATAAAGACGCGGCAGGCCGATCAGCACCAGCGGCAGCCATGAACCCAGCGCGATCGCGAGGGCGATCGTCGCAACGTACACGGCGGCATGCCAGCGCGCCGCCGTGATGGCCTTGCCCTGTTCGGTCTCAGGAATGTAGCTCTTTTCGTCGTCCGACAGCTTGCCCAACGCCTGGCGCGCCAGGATCGGCAGCGAATAACGGAAATCGAAAATGCCGGTGAAGGCAAGCGCCGCCTTGACCAGATTTGGCGGCCGCATTACCGCGATCTCGGCGTCACGGCCGACGATGATCGTGTCGGTGTGATGCCGCGCATGACTCCAGCGCCATTGCACCGGATTGCGCACCACCATGAAGCTGGCGATTTCGTAGATCGCATCGTTCATCCAGCGTGTGCGGAAGGCGGTGCCATGGCCGCATTCGTGCCAGCGCGAATCGCTCGACGATCCATAGAGCACGCCATAGAGGAGCAGGAACGGCACCACCCACCACGTGCCCCAGAACCACACGATGCCGGCGGCCGAGCCCAGGATGGCTGCGATCCAGATCACTGTATCGCGGATCGCCGGCCCGTCGGAGCGCTGCATCATTTCCTTCATTGCCTTGCGCGGCACGTCGGTGTGATACCACTCGGCCGAGGCCAGCCCGGTCTCGATCGCCCGGCGGGTGCTTTCGCCGACCAGGCCGTAATCGCGCTTTGTCTTGGCCGCCGTCGCCATCACCGTCTCGCCCTGCCCTTAGAGACCGTTGGCGCGGAATTTCCCGTCGAGGAATGTCTTTGCGCGCGGCACGTCGTCCTCGGTCAGATGCTCGATAATGACCGGGATGTTCGGGTGCTTTTCGCTGAGCCGCTTCAGATAGAGGTCGTAGTTGAGCGAGCCGAGACCGGGCGCCGGCAATTCGATCTCGCCGACGCCGCGGAAGGTCAGCCCCTCATGCGCATCCGCATCGCCGATATCGGCATGCTTTTCCGTCTTGTCGCTGCCGGAGCGTTTCACATCCTTGGCATGCGCGATCCGGATCTTGTCGGCCAGCGTGTCGAACACCTGGTTCAGCACCTGGTCCATGCGGTCGATATTGTGCGCCTCGAAATAATTGGTCGGATCCATCAGCAGGCCGAGGCCCGGATGGTCGACCTGCGCGAACATTTTGACCGTCTCCTCGACCGAACCGACGACATTGTTGACATAGGTTTCGAGCAGGAACACCGCCCCATGGTCGTAAGCCGTCTGGGCAAGCTCCGAGATCACCTTGCGGCATTCCTCGAAGCCTTCCTCGGTCTTGTTCTTGGGGTGATGCACCCAGTCGGATTCGGTGTTGTAGGTGCCGGTCTCCGAGATCACGTAGGGCGAGCCGAAGGCGCGCGCATTGCGGATGATTTCCTTGAGATAGCCGACGCGCTTGTCGCGCTCGGATTTGTCGGGATGGATGATGTTGGTGTAGCCCGAGATGCAGCACACCGGCAGATTGTGGTCTCGGAACGTGTCGCGCACCGTCCTCGCCTTGTCCCCGGTGATCTGCCCGGCCGTGAGATCGACATCCCTGAAATGCATATCGAGCTGCACCGTGTTGAAACCGAGCCCGCGAATGCGGCGGGCGGCCTCGGCGAGCTCATAGGGGAAATAGCCGGTGAATATACCTGCCTGCATCATGATGTGAACTCCTCCCTGTGAGCGATTCAGCCGCCACGCTATTCGGCGGCATGTTCAGTCGATCGATATCTCGGACAGCTTGACGGTGCGGCCTTGCGCCATCGAGCGGTAGCCGGCCTCGACCAGCGCCATCGTCTTGACGTTGTCGGCAACCGATAATGCCGGCGGCGCGCCTGTCTTTACCGCATGCTGCAATTGCTCCATCACGCCGATGAAGGCATGCGGGAACCACATCGTGTCCCAGCTCGGGCTGACCCACTTGCCATCCGTCGTCTCGGTCGACGCATAGGTCAGCGTCGAGGCAGCGCCTTTCGGCCAGCCGATGGTGCCCTTCGCGACACCCTTGGTGCCGTCGACGCGCCAGTTGATGTGCTGGTCGTCCAGATAGCCCTCCTGGCGCGGTCCGGACCAGACATCCTCCAACGACACGGCGAGCACGCCGGAGGGAAAGCGCAGCGTCGAGACGGTGATGCCGTCGCTATGCTCGAATGTCGTGCGCGGGTCCTTGCGTGTCAGCGTGGTGATTTCCGAGGGATCGCCGAACAGGAAGCGCAGCACGTCGAGATGATGCACGCTCATATTGGCGAGCGTCAGCCGGTCGTAGTCCTGAAGGAAAGTCTGCCAGTGCGGGATCGCATGCATGTCGATCTGCGCAAAGACGATGTCGCCCAGCGCGCCGCTGTCGATGATCTGCTTCAAGACGCGCATCGATTGGTCGTAGCGCATGTTCTGGTTGACCGAGAGGATCTTGCCTGACTTGGCTGCCTCGTCGCGCAGCTTCACGGCTTCATCGACCGACAGCGCCAGTGGCTTCTGCGCCAGGATCGCCTTGATGTGAGGCTGCTTCAGCGCATGGCGGATCAGCGCCGGCTGCAGATCGGGCGGAAACGCAAGGTCGACGATCTCGATCTCGGGATTCTCGATCAGTTGTTCCGGCGTGTCGTGGACGGTCGGAATGCTCCAGCGTGCAGCTACCTTCTCGGCGCTGGCCTTGGTGCGCGAGGCGATGGCGACGACTGGGAAACCGGCCTGCGCATAGGCGGCAAGATGGCATTCGGCCATGATCATGCCGGCGCCGATGCAACCGATCCGGTATTCGCTGGTGCGAACCCTCACATCCGGCTCGAAACCCTGGCCTGCCATCCATTCCTCCCTTGGACGACAGGATATAACGCCATGGCCGGCCCATCAGCCAAGGTCCGCTCCATCAATTCCCATCAGAACCATGCCGGGGTGACGGTGCGAACTAGTTTGCGGCAATCAGCACGGTGCTTTCCGGCGACCAGCTGAGCACCACATCCTGGCCCTCGGCCAGCCGGTCACTGCCGGTATTTTGGACGATGACTTTCAACGTCTGGCCGGCGCGCTCGACGAAATAGGTGCTGTTGTTGCCGGCGAAAATGCGCTTGGAGATCTGGCCCTTCAGAGCGTTGGCATTGGCCGCATCCGCAACCCCGGCATCGGTCGCGATGCGAATGCGTTCGGGACGCACGGCGCAGCTGGCCTTCGTACCGGCGGCAAGCCGATCACCCACCCCGGCGGCGATCGCCGTGCCGTCAGGCAGCCGGATGCCGTTGCCGGTCGCATCGCCGCGAAAAATGTTTGCGTCGCCAAGGAAGGTGGCGGCGAATTCGCTCTTCGGCCGGTCGTAGATTTCCTCCGGCGGCCCTTCCTGCACGAGCCTGCCGTCCCGCAATATGCCGATGCTGTCGCTCATCGTCAGCGCCTCTTCCTGGTCGTGGGTGACGAAGATGGTGGTGATGCCGATCTCGCGCTGGATGCGCTTCAGCTCGATCTGCATGTCGACGCGCAGCGCCTTGTCGAGCGCGCCGAGCGGCTCGTCGAGCAACAGCACGCGCGGCTTGGTGACGATGGCGCGCGCCAGCGCCACACGCTGGCGTTGGCCACCGGAGAGCTGGTGCGGCCGCCGCTCGCCGAGCTTGCCGAGTTGGACGAGATCGAGCGCGCGCTGCACTTCGGTGGCGATCGTCGCTTTCGTTTCGCCGCGCACCGACAGGCCGAAGGCGACATTGTCGGCAACGCTCATATTGGGAAACAGCGCATAGTTCTGGAACACCATGCCGATGCGCCGCTTCTCGACCGGGACGCGTTCCACACTCTCGCCGCCGATGGAAATGCGCCCGCTATCCGGAAAATCGAAACCGGCGATTTGCCTGAGCAGCGTGGTCTTGCCGCTGCCCGAGGGGCCAAGCAGCCCATAGAAACCGCCATCGGCGAAATCGATGGAGACGTCGTCCAGCGCCTTGTGCGCGCCAAAACTGCGGGAGACGTTCGATACCTGCACGCCGGCCATTATTTCTCTCCGCCGAATTTGAAGAAGCGCGCCGTGAGCAGCATCAGCGCCATCGACACGACGATGATGATGGTCGAGACCGCGTTGATCTCGGGCGTGAACCCCTTGCGGATCGCGGCGTAGATTTCCACCGGCAGCGTCGTCTGCCCCGGCGTCGCCAGGAAGTAGGAGACGACGAACTGGTCGAACGACACGGCAAATGCGAACAAGCCGCCGGCAATGACGCCGGGCATGATCCACGGCAGCGTCACACGCCTCGTCACTTGCCACTGGTTGGCGCCGAGCGAGCGCGCCGCCTCTTCCAGCTCCGGTGCAAAAGTCTGCAGCCGGGCCGAGACGACGACGATGACATAGGGCAGCGCCAGCGCCACATGGCCGAGCAGGATGGCGAACAGGCCGCGGCCAATGCCGACGCCGAAGAAGAAGATCAGCATCGCCGTGCCGGTGATCAGCCACGGAATGGCGATTGGCGGAAACAGCAGCGCCAGCAGCACTTTCTTGCCGCGGAAATCATAGCGGAACAGCGCTAGCGAAGCGGCCGAGCCAAGCACCACTGAGATGAGCGTGGTGATGACCGCGATCTCGAGGCTGTTCCAGGTGGCCGCGATCAGCTGGTCGTTCTGCCAGAGCGAGGCATACCATTCCGTCGTCCATTCGAACGGCAATTGGTAGAAGGGCGAGACGTTGAACGACATCAGCGCCATGATGATGATCGGCAGATAGAGGAAGGCGAGCAGCAGGAAGATGTAAAACCGGCCCAGCCCTTGGAGGATGCGGGTGGTCTTCATCACGCGGCCCTCTTCAGCACCGGCGAGGCAACTGCGAGGATGACCAGCACGACGGCGAGCAGGATGAACGACAATGCCGCACCAAGCGGCCAGTTGAACACGGCGACGAACTGGTCTTCGATCACCGTGCCGTAGAAGGTGCCGGTGCGACCGCCGAGAATGCGCGGCTCCATGAACGAGCCGACGACCGGCACGAAGATCAGTGCCGCACCTGCCACCAGGCCGGGCATAGACAGCGGGATGATCACCCGCTTCAGCACCTGCAGCCGCGAGGCGCCGAGCGAGCGCCCGGCCTCGATCAGCGAGTCGTCGATTGCTTGCAGCGTGAGATAGCAGGTCAGCACCATATAGGGCACGTAGGAGTGCACCAGGCCGATGATGATTGCGGGATAGGAATACATCAGGTCGATGTTGATCTTGAACGGCAGCACGGCGTTGAGCGCCGTGTCGAGGATGCCGCCCTCGCGCAGCACCATCGCCCAGGAGAAGATGCGCACCAGCCCGTTCGACCAGAACGGCAGGATGACCAGCAGGAAGATCGCCTCGCGGCTGCGCCCCTTCAGCACCTTGGCCAGCACATAGGCGGCGGGGTAGCCGATGACGACGCACCACAAAGTCACTTCGAGGCCGAGCCGCAGCGAAGCGAGCAGCAGCGTCAGGTACAGGCTCTGCGAGAAGAATGCGGCGTAATTGCCAAGGGTGAACGCCCACGGCTTTCCCGACAGCGGCAGGTCGGTCATGAAGGAGAAGAATACCATGGCCGAGAGCGGCAGGAAGATCGCCACCGTCAGCCAGAGATAGGCCGGCGCCAGCAGCGGCAGGGCCGATCTCAGCCCGCTGCGCGACGCGACCGCACCCTGTACTGCCATGATACCCTCCTCCCCAGGATTGAAGGGCCAGCCGGCGCCAACCGCCGGCTGGTCCGGACGTGAGCGTTACTTCACGTCGACTTTGAGCTGCTGCCACAGCGCCAGATAGGCCTCGCGCTGCGCGTCGGTGATCGGCGCCTGGAACTGGATGCGCTTGGCCACCTCGGGATCGCCCATCACCTTGCGGTTGAAGGAGTCTTCAGGCAGCGCTTCCACCGCCTTGGTGTTGGCCGACACCGGAGCGCCGACCTTGGTGACCCATTCGACATAGAATTTCGGATCGATCATCCAGTTGATGAAGGCCTGCGCACCTTCGACATTCTTCGAGCCCACCGGGATCGAGAACGCGTCGAGCCAGGCGACGGCGCCTTCCTGCGGAACGACCAGCGAGACCGGCAGCTTGAAGTGGGTCTTAGCGCGATCGGCCGAGCCGCTCCAATAGGTGCCGATGTCGATCTGGTTGGAGGCGACCATCTGGTTCCAGTCGTTCTCCGAACTCCAGAACGTCTTGATCTGCGGCATCAGCGAGGTCAGCTTCGCCTTGACCGCTTCCATATCCTTGATGTCGTTGATATTCTGACCGGTGGCGATGGCGCCGAACTGCACCGCTTCGACAGCGTCGTCGCGAATGACGACCCGGCCCTTATGCGCTGGGTCCCACATTTCGGCGATCGAGGTCGGTGGCTTGTCGAAGGACTTTTCGTTGATTGCCAGCGCCGTCAGGCCCCACACCCACGGCACGCCATAGACCTTGCCGTCATGGTCGAGCATCGGCGATTGCGCCTTGTCCTTGCTGATGTCGGCATAGTTCGGCAGCTTCGAGACATCGATCGGCTGGATCAGCTTTTCCGCCATCGCCTGATCGTTGAAGGCGGCGTTGATCATGACCACGTCATAGAGGCCCGGATTGGTGCGGATCTTGGTCAGCATTTCCTGTTCGGAATTGAAGAAGTCGTTGACGACCTTGTTGCCGGTCGCCTTTTCGAAGGCTTCGATCGCCCACGGCTCGTCGGCGCCGTAGCCCTTCCAGTTGAGCACATGCACTTCGGCGGCACTGGCGGCCAGCGTGAGCGCGGAGGTGATGACGGCGGTCGCCGTCAGCAGGGCAGTCAGTCTTGGCATGCGCATGTTCGTTCCTCTCTTGTTTGCCCGCTTGGCGGGTCAGGCTGTCTGATGGGCCTTCTGGTTCTGGCCCGGCTCGCCCGTGGCGGCCTGGCTCAGGAAAGTCTGGATCTCGCTGTCGGTCGGCGCCGATGAGCCGCCATGGCGGGTGACGGAAAGTGCTGCCGCCGCATTGGCATAGCGCGCCGCCTCGAAGGGATGCACGCCGCGCGAGAGTGCACTGACGAAACCGCCGATATGGGTGTCGCCGGCGCCATTGGTGTCGATGGCATCGACCTTGAAGCCGGCAATGGTCTGCGTCTCGCCATTGACCAACCTCACGAAACAGCCCTTGGCGCCGGCGCGGATAACGACGCCTTCGGCCTTTGGGCAGTGGTCGGCGAGCAGCCGGGCGGCGAGTGCCTCGACATCGCCTTGCCCAGCGATCTCGACCGCTTCCGTCATGTTGCAGCTCAGCCATGTCGTACGGGCAAGCACCCGCGACAGGATGGGACGCGGGATATCCGCGATGACCGGCGTTGGATCGAAAACGAAGGGAATGTTTTCTGGCAGCGCCTCGATCCAGTCGGTCAGCGCGTTGCGGCTTCCGAGATAGCTCAGCGTGTAGCCCGACGTGAACACCCAATCATCAGACGCGACCACCACGGGCCTCATCATCTCGAGGCTGAGAATGCTCTCCGCACCGGGCCACGACACGAAGGTGCGCTCGGCATCCCCGGAGATCATGGCGACGCAATTGCCGCTGTCCATGACAGGGGATGGCGACGTCAGCGTTATGATGCCTTCGGCCGCAAACGCGGCGCGCAAAAAATCGCCATTCGGTCCGCTGCCGAGCTGGCCGCCGAACACCACCGTCATGCCGGTGCGGCTGGCCGCGACCATCATGTTGAAGCCGCCGCCGGCGACCTGCGCAAAGCTCGACGCGGTCTTCTCGCAGCCCGGCGCCGGCAAGGCGTCGATGCGGTAGACATAGTCGACGACGGCGCTGCCGATATGGACCAGACGCCCACTCATGCCGCGGCATCCTTGCTGGCCTTTGCCGTGCGCGCCGCGACGAGGTCTTCGGCAAGCGAGCGCACCTCCCCCATATCTATGCCGACGAGCCCGGCAATGTGTTGTTGCGGCAGTTGCGAAAAGCCGACGCAGGCGCCGGCCATGCCTGAGGCAATCGCGCCGATCGTGTCGGTGTCGCCGCCGAGATTGGCGCTGATGATTGCCGCTTGCCAGGGATCGCCCTGCGCGACTTCAAGCACGGCGAAAGCTGCCGGCACGGACTCCTGGCTGGCCACACCGGTGCCGACGAGATCGGTGATGAGCCCGATCGCATCCCGCATGGTCTTGCCGCGCACGAGCTCCTGCGCCCAGGCGATACGCGCGGCGATATCGCCACCAGTCACCCAATGTCCGAGCCGGGCGCCTCGCCGCGCGGCTGCTACCGCGCTGTCGGAAGCGGCACGCCAGTCGCCACCGGCGACGCCGTGGCTGGCGGCGGCGGCAACTGCTGCGGCCGAAGCGATGGCGATCGAGGTGTTGTGCGTGGCACGGCAAGTTTCGGCCACCTTGGCGACGAAAGCGTCGAGCGGTTCCAGCGGCATCATGATGCCGACCGGCGCGATGCGCATGGCCGCGCCATTGGTGTCGCCCCGGCTTCCCGCCTCTTCCGCCGGCACGCCGTCATTGATGGCGTCGATGGCGCGCTTGGTCGATGGTCCCAGCAGGTCATAGCTGCCGCGCGCCTTGACCTCGCGCTCCCAGTCGAGCAGTGCGTTCACCCAGCGCGCATGATCGAAGCGGTCGCCGGACTGGACCAGAATGCGACCAAGCAGCAGCGCCTGTTCGGTATCGTCGGTGATGGTGCCGGCAACGAGCCCCTTCGACACCGGATGATCGGCAAACGGCGCCACGAAATCCTCGACATGGCCGTATAGCTCGGCGATCCGCGCCGGCGACAGAAGCTGCGTCGGCATGCCCAGCGCATCACCGAGCGCCCCACCGACAAGCGCGCCCATGGCGCGATCGAGCGTGTCGTTGGTTCTGTCCGGCATCGCTCAAAACCTCATATGCAGCGCGAAATGCGCCGGGTTGAGCAGGCTGGTTACATATTCGATCGGCCGGTCGTCGGCCGCACGCGTCAGCCGGCGTCCGCGCAGGAACGGCGTGCCTTGCGGGCAGCCGAGAATGGCGGCGTCTTCGGCATTCAGCATCTCGATGCCGACCCATTCCTCGCCATGGTCTGGGATGAGGCCGGCGCCGCGCAGCGTCTGGTGCAGCGAGCCTTCGCGCAGACCGCGCAGCGGCACGTCCTCCAGTTCGGGCGACAGCGGCAGGCGGCTGCGTTCGATGGAGATCGCATGGCCGTCGCTGGCATTGGTGCGCACCCGGTCGACGGCGATGAAGAACGGGCTTTCGATGCCAAGCAGCGCGGCAAGATCGGCATCCTCGATCACTTCAAGCCGCAGCGTCCGCGTCTCGGCATTGGCGCCGGCATTGGCCAGCGCCCGCGACCAGCCGATGGCGTCGTCGACCGGCTTGCCGTCGAAGGTCACGAAAGAGCCGATGCCGACCTTGGTCGTTATCAGCCCACGGCTGGACAGCTCCTCAAGGCCCTTGCGGATCGTGTTGCGGCTGACGGAGAAGCGTTGGACGAGTTCGTTCTCGCTTTGCAGGCGGTCGCCGAAGCCAAGCACGCCGGAGCGGATCTCATGTTCGAGAACGGTGGCGATCTGCTCGGGCTTGCCCGTGCCGGGAGACAGTTGAACCACGCGCCGCCTCATATGGGTACCTGTTCAATAAACCTGTATAGTCCTGTTCAATATTGGAGTTGAAGGGCGACGTCAACGATATATTTGGATTCACGCATATGCGTTGTGCTCAGGTGCCCCGGGCATCGTTTGTTCGCATGGCGACGCTAACCGCGCAGGGCGTCCCGTCTCCGAGACAGAGCGGGGGCAGCGCTTCCCTCAGGCGATTAGCCTTGCGCTCACACCAAGAAAAATTCCTCAATCCGTTGCTTGGCCGTCCGCAGCGCTGGCAGGATATCCCGCTCCATCGCCTCGACGGAGAACCGCGCCGACTGCGTCGAGACGTTGATCGCCGCCACGGTCTTGCCGGCGCGGTCATAGATCGGCACCGCTATCGAGCGCAGGCCAAGTTCCAGCTCTTCATCGACGACGGCAAAGCCATCCGCCCTCGCCGCGTCGATGGCCTTGGCCAGCGCGGCGCGGCTGGTGATCGTCTTCGGCGTGCGCCGTTCGATCCTCGCCTCTGCAAGCAAGGCCTTCAGCTCATCCGCGCCCAGCCCCGCAAGCAGGACGCGCCCCATCGAGGTGCAATGCGCCGGCAGCCTGGTGCCGACATCGAGCGAAACGCTGAGGATGCGGCGGCCAGGAATGCGCGCGACATAGACGACTTCCTCGCCCGACAGCACCGCCGCGTTACAGGCCTCGTCGAATTGGCCCGCGACGTCGCGCATGATGGATGCCGCGAATGTCCACAGCGAGGCGCCGCCGAGCCAAGAGCGCACGATGGCGAGCAGGCGCGGCGACAGCGAAAACTGCCGGCCGGATCGCGTGGCATAGCCGGTGGCGGTCAGCGTCAGCAGGAAGCGACGCGCGCCGGCGCGGGTCAGCCCCGCCTCCTCCGCCATTTCGGTCAGCGTCATCCCGGCCGGATGCCGGGCCAGTATCTCCATGACTGCAAGGCCGCGCTCCAGCGAGCCGACATGGTCGCGCGTCTTTGCCTTGTCCTCCATGCGGCCTCCGCAAGACAATGCGCCGCCTTGACTCGTCTCGGCGGCGTGATGTAAAAATATCTCATACAAAACAAATGTTCGCAATACGAACTTTTTGAACTTCGGAGTTCTTGGCGATGGTCAATTTCCTGCCGCTCAAACAGGCCGTGGCTGAGAACCTGCATGATGGCGATACGGTCGCCTTCGAAGGCTTCACGCATCTGATCCCGACGGCGGCGGCGCACGAAGCCATCCGCCAGGGATTTCGCGACCTGACATTGATCCGCATGACTCCTGACCTGATCTACGACCAGATGATCGGCATGGGCATGGCCAAGAAGATCATCTTCTCCTATGTCGGCAATCCCGGCGTCGGCCTGCTGCGCCGCGCCCGCGATGCCATCGAGAACGGCTTTCCCCGGGCGATCGAGATCGAGGAACATAGCCATGCCGGCATGGCCAACGCCTATGAGGCGGGCGCGTCCGGCCTGCCCTGCGCGATTTTTCGCGGCTACCGCGGCGCCGGCCTGGCGGCGGTCAATCCGAACATCAAGTCGGTCACCTGCCCCTTCACCGGCGAAGTGCTGGCCGCTGTTCCCTCAATCCGCCCCGACGTGACCTTCATCCACGCCCAGAAGGCCGACAAAAAAGGCAATGTGCTGGTCGAAGGCATTATCGGCATCCAGAAGGAAGCGGTGCTCGCGGCCAAGCGCGCCGTGGTGACGGTAGAGGAAGTCGTCGACAATTTCGACGACCTGCATCCCAACCTCACCGTGCTGCCGCGCTGGACCATCGCTGCGATCTCGGTGGTATCAGGCGGTTCGCACCCCTCCTACACGCACGGCTATTATGCGCGCGACAATGCCGCCTATCTCGAATGGGACGACATCGCCGCCGACCGTGAAAGATTCCAGGCCTGGATGCAGGCCAATGTCATCGAACGCACGGCGGACGATTTCGCCGGCCGCGTAAAGCATCTGAGGAGCGCGGCATGAGCGGCTTTACTCCCAATGAGATGATGACGATTGCCGCCAGCCGAGCCCTGAAAAACGACGATGTCTGCTTCGTCGGCATCGGCGCGCCGTCGGCCGCCTGCAACGTCGCGCGGCTGACGCATGCGCCCGACATCACGCTGATCTATGAAAGCGGCACCATCGGCACCGCGCCCGATGTTTTGCCGCTGTCGATCGGTGACGGCGAACTTTGCGACACCGCCGTCACGACCGTCTCGGTGCCGGAGATGTTTCGCTACTGGCTGCAGGGCGGTCGCATTTCGATCGGTTTCCTCGGTGCCGCCCAGCTCGACAAGTTCGGCAACATCAACACCACCATCATCGGCGACTATGCGCATCCCAAGACCCGCCTGCCCGGCGGCGGCGGCGCGCCGGAGATCGCCACCTCGTCGAAGGAGATCTACATCACCATGGCGCAGTCCAAGCGCGGCATGGTCGAGAAGATCGACTTCTTCACCTCCTTCGGCCATGGCAATGGCGGCGACCATCGCCAGCGCCTCGGCATCGAGACATCAGGGCCGACGCTGCTGATCACCGACCTTGCCATCTGGAAGCCAGATCCGGTGAGCAAGGAATTCACCGTGGTGTCGTTGCATCCCGGCGCAACGCGGCAGCAGGTGCAGGACAGCTGTGGCTGGATCGTAAAGTTCGCCGAGGCGCTTGACGAAACGCCGGCGCCGACGGAACTCGAGCTGACGACATTGCGCGACCTGCAGGCCCGCACCAAGGCGGCGCATGAGGGAAGCGGAAAAGAAAAGGCCGCATGACATGACCGAGGCATTCATCTGCGATTACATCCGCACCCCGATCGGCCGTTTCGGCGGCTCGCTGTCGTCGGTGCGGGCCGACGATCTTGGCGCCATCCCGCTGAAGGCGCTGGTCGAGCGCAATGCCGGCATCGACTGGCAGGCTGTCGACGACGTCGTCTATGGCTGCGCCAATCAGGCCGGCGAGGACAACCGCAATGTAGCCCGCATGTCGCTGCTCCTGGCCGGACTGCCGAAGGAAATTTCAGGCTCGACCGTCAATCGCCTCTGCGGGTCCGGCATGGACGCGCTCACCATTGCCGCCCGCGCCATCAAGGCGGGCGAAGCCGAGTTGATGATCGCCGGCGGCGTCGAATCGATGAGCCGCGCGCCCTTCGTCATACCCAAGGCCGAGACCGCCTTTTCACGCCATGCCGAGATCCATGACACCACCATCGGCTGGCGCTTCATCAACCCGCTGATGAAGAAACAATATGGCGTCGATTCCATGCCGGAGACCGGCGAGAACGTCGCCGAGGACTTCCAGGTGTCGCGCGCCGACCAGGATGCGTTTGCCGTGCGCAGCCAGGACAAGGCCGTCGTAGCACAGGCCAATGGCCGGCTGGCGAAGGAGATCACCCCGGTGACGATCCCGCAGAAAAAGGGCGATGCGATTATCGTATCGAAGGATGAGCATCCGCGCGCCGGCACCACGGTCGAGTCGCTGGCCAAATTGCCGACGCCGTTCCGCCAGGGCGGCACCGTCACCGCCGGCAACGCGTCCGGCGTCAATGACGGCGCGGCGGCGCTGATCATCGCCTCCGAAGCGGCTGTGAAAAAATACGGCCTGACGCCGATCGCCCGCGTTCTCGGCGGCGCTGCTGCCGGCGTGGCGCCGCGCATCATGGGCATCGGCCCTGCCCCGGCGACACAAAAGCTCTGCGCCCGCCTCGGCCTGACACCGCACCAATTCGATGTCATCGAACTCAACGAAGCCTTCGCCTCCCAAGGCATCGCCGTGCTCCGTCAACTCGGCATCTCCGAGAATGCGGAGCACGTCAATCCGAATGGCGGCGCCATCGCGCTTGGTCATCCCTTGGGCATGTCGGGCGCGCGTATCACTGGCACCGCGGCACTGGAACTGCGCGAGCGCAGCGCCCGCTATGCGCTGGCCACCATGTGCATCGGCGTCGGCCAGGGCATCGCGGTGGCGCTCGAACGGGTTTGAGTTTTGCACCGCCCTTAATAGGGCAAACCGACATAGTTTTCAGCCAGCGCGGTCGACGCCGCTTGCGAATGCACGAGATAGTCGAGCTCGGCTTCCTGGATGCGCTGGCCGAACTCGCCCGTATCGGGAAAGCGGTGCAGCATCGTCGTCATCCACCAGGAGAAGCGCACCGCCTTCCACACTCTGGCCAACGCCTTGGCTGAATAAGCGTCGAGCCCGCTTGGTGATTTGTCCAGATAGAATTCGCGAAGCCCGGCAAAGAGATAGCGCACGTCGCTGGCGGCAAGGTTGAGCCCCTTGGCGCCCGTCGGCGGCACGATATGGGCGGCGTCGCCGACCAGGAACAGCCGGCCGAAGCGCATCGGCTCGGCAACGAAGGAGCGCAGCGGCGCGATCGACTTTTCGAAGGACGGCCCGGTAACAACGGCGGCGGCAGTCTGCTCGGGCAGGCGACGGCGCAACTCATCCCAGAAGCGGTCGTCGCTCCAGGCCTCGACGCTCTCATCAACCGGAACCTGCACATAGTAGCGGCTGCGATGTGTCGAGCGCATCGAGCACAGCGCAAAGCCACGCTCGTGGTTGGCGTAGACCAGTTCGTGATCGGCCGGCGGCACTTCTGCCAGCACGCCGAGCCAGCCGAACGGATAGGTCCGCTCGAAGGTTTTCAGGGCGCGTTCGGGCGCCGATTTGCGGCTGACGCCGTGATAGCCGTCGCAGCCGGCGATAAAGTCGCAGTCGATGCGATGGCTGACGCCATCCTTGTCGTAGGTGACGTAAGGCGCTTCGCCATCGAAACCGTGCAGCGCGACATTGGACGCCTCGTAGACGGTGACCAGCCCCGCCGCCTCGCGCTTGTCCATCAGGTCGTGTGTCACCTCGGTCTGGCCATAGACGGTGACGTGTTTTCCGCCGGTCAGCGCTGTGAGATCGAGCCGATGCAGGCTGCCGCCGAAGGCAAGCGAGACGCCGGCATGGGGTAGACCCTCAGCATGCAGCCTTGCCGCTGCGCCTGCTTGCTCCAGCAGCTCGACAGTGCCCTGTTCGAGCACCCCTGCCCGCACGCGGCCAAGCACGTGCTCCCGGCTCGAACGATCGAGGATCACGGTTTCGACGCCGATGCCGCTAAGCAGCTGGCCGAGCAGCAGCCCGGACGGTCCGGAGCCGACAATGACAATCTGGGTGCGCATCAGTGCCCCAGGCTTTCGATCTGTCCGGCGAGTTCCGCGGCAAGCCGCAAGGCGGCCGCGGTCGCAACCGCTATTTGCGGCAAGAGCAGCCATTCCAGCGTCCAGGCAGCACCGGAGCGCTCCTGCTCATGCACCAGCGCCTGGTGCATGCCGGAAAGCTGCGTGGCGTTGAAGCGGGCCAGCGCCACCAGCGCTTCGGCCTTGACCGGATTCTGCTTGTGCGGCATGGCCGATGAGCCGCCACCGCCGGATAGTTTGATCTCGGTGCCGCTCTGCGCCATCAGGGCGACGTCCTGGCCGAACTTGCCGAGGCTGCCGGTGATGAGCGACAGCAAACCGGCGAACTCGGCCAGCGCATCGCGCTGGTTGTGCCATTGCGGCGCATCGCCAAGGCCAAGCTTTGCGGCAAGGGCGGCGCGCACGGCAGGTCCTTTGTCGCCGAGCTTTTCCAGCGTGCCGGCGGCGCCGCCGAATTGCACTACCAGCAGACCCTTGGATTGCTCCGAGAGTCTCTGCTGATGCCGTTGCAGCGGCGTGCGCCACACCGCCACGCGGTCCGACGCCTGAATTGGGATCGCCGGCTGCATGCGCGTAATCGCTGTCAATGCACGGCTGCCAAAACGTTCTTCCAGCCCCACCAGCCGCAAAATGTTTTCAGTCAGCAGCAGGTCGAGATGTTCAATGAGCCGGCGCAGCCGAAGAACCAGGCCAGTGTCGATGACGTCCTGGCTGGTTGCGCCGAAATGCACGCCGGCGTCGTGCGGCGCGCCGACCGCTGCCTTCAACTGGCGCACCAGTTCGGGCACGATCACGCCATCCTTCGCCACACCGGCCCGCAGCCGCGCGGTGTCCGGCTTGTATGACAACAGGACAGGTATAATCGCCGCGGCGGCATCCGTGCCGATAATCCCGCTTTCGGCTTCCGCTTGCGCCAGCGCGCGCTCGAAATCGAGCATGGCGGCGATTTCCGCATCCACCGAAAAATGCCGAGCCGCCTCCTCGTCGCCGAGCAGGCCGGAAAGCAGCGGATGGTCGAAGGGCGATACGGTCATGTGCTGGTTTCCTCCGTCAGCTGTCGAAGAAGACCGTTTCCTTCTCCCCCTGGAGATGGACGTCGAAAATATAGTCGTCGCCTTGCCGCTCGGCGATCAGCGTCGGCACGCGCACCTTGTGCTCGATGCGGGCCAGGATCGGATCCTCGGCATTGGCCTTGGCCTCGTCGGAGAAATAGAGCCGCGTGTGGAGGCCGATATTGATGCCGCGGGCGACGATCCACAGGCTGATATGCGGCGCCATCAGCCGGCCGTCGCCATACGGCACGCGTCCCGGCTTGATCGTCTGAAAACTGCACAGGCCGGTTTCCATGTCGGTCGGCTGACGGCCCCAGCCCTGAAAATCCGGATCGGCATCGCCGCGCAATTCGGCCGGCGAATTGTAGAAGCCATTGGCATCCGCTTGCCAGATCTCGATCAACGCATCCCTGAGCGGCGTGCCGGTGCCGTCGAGCACGCGAATGCGCAAACCGATGTGGTCGCCCTTGGCGTTGTCGTTGAGCATCGTGGCGCCCAGGTCTGTCGGGTAGACGCCGCCGATACCGCCGAAATTCGGCGTCAGCCCGATATGCACATAAGGCCCCGCCGTCTGCGACGGGCTCTCCTTCAGCCGGCTGAGCGACTGCGCCATCAATTGCCCTCCGGACGGTTTTCGAACAGCGAGGCACGGCGTCCGCGCAACACGATGTCGAACTTGTAGGCGCGCGCGTCGAACGGGATCGTCGCCTGCATGTCGAGCGCGGCGACCAGCGTCTCAATCGCCGCCTTGTCGCGGATACCGCGCACGATCGGGCATCGCCAGATCAGCGGGTCGCCCTCGAAATACATCTGGGTGATCAGCCGCTGTGCGAAGCCGTGGCCGAACACCGAGAAATGGATGTGCGACGGCCGCCAGTCATTGGGCCCGTTCGGCCAGGGATAGGGACCTGGCTTCACCGTGCGAAAGGCATAACCGCCATCGGCATCGGTGATGGTGCGGCCGCAGCCGCCGAAATTCGGATCGAGCGGCGCGAGATAGCCGTCCTTCTTGTGGCGGTAGCGGCCGCCTGAATTGGCCTGCCAGAATTCGAGCAGCGCGCCTGAGACGCCCTGGCCGCGCTCGTCGAGCACGCGGCCATAGACGATGATACGCTCGCCGATGGCGCTCTCTCCGGGCTTTGCGAAATTGTGGATCAGGTCATTGTCGAGTTCGCCCAGCATGGCGTGGCCGAACACCGGACCGGTGATTTCCGAAGCCGTGTTGTCGAAGGCCAGCAGCGCCTTTTGCGGCGAGCGCAGCACCGACGTCTTGTAGTCGGGCGTCAGCGCCGGCGGATGCCAGCCGCGGTCGCGCTGGAAGAAGGCGCCGCTCTCGGGCCTGCGGTTCGAGCCGGCATCAGCTGGCATGGCCAGCCCTGCTTCCGTCCATTTCCGAAAACACCTCCTTGGCGATCCTGAAGGCGCGGTTGGCGGCCGGCACGCCGGCATAGATCGCGACATGCAGGAACGCTTCGCAGATATCGTCGCGCGACGCACCAGTGTTGGCGGTGGCGCGCACATGCATGGCGACCTCTTCATCATGGCCAAGGGCGGCCAGCAGTGCCAGCGTCACGATCGAGCGTTCGCGCCTGCTGAAGCCCGGACGCGCCCACACAGTGCCCCAGGCTGCCTCGGTGATCAGCTCCTGGAACGGCCGGTCGAAATCGGTGACGGCATCCTCGCTGCGATCGACATGAGGGTCGCCGAGCACCGAGCGCCTGACGGTCAGCCCGGTCTGGTATCTGGTTTCGTTTTTGGGCAGTTCATCCATGGGTCTGCTTTCTCAGGGGAAGCGCCGCGACGAAATCGCGGATCAGGGTGGTCAGCGCCTCGGGCTGTTCGACGCAAGGGATGTGCGCGGCGTCACGAATGATTTCGAAATGTGCGCCTGGGATCAGATCGGCCAGCCAGCGGACGAGATCCGGCGGCGTCGAGCCGTCCTGGTCGCCAACGACGCAAAGCGTGGGCACCGCGATCGCCTGCGCGGCCTCGGTGAAATCCGCGTCACGCACCGCGGCGCAGGTGCCGACATAGCCGGCGACGGCTTGCCGGGTCATCATGTTCCAGTAGCCGTCGAGCTCGGCGACACGGTCCGCGTGGAAGGCAGGCGTAAACCACATTTTGAGCACGGCATCGGCGATGGCCTGGATGCCTTTGCGTTCGACCGTTTCGATGCGGGTGTTCCAGCTGTCGGCCGTGCCGATCTTGTGGGCGGTGTCGCACAGGATGAGGCCGTCGACGATTTCGGGGCGCCGGGCATAAAACCCTTGCGCAATCAGGCCGCCCACGGACAGGCCGCACAGCACCGCATTGTTCAGTTCGAAATGATCGATCAGGCCCGACAGATCATCGACATGCTCGTCGATCGAGCTGACGCCACCAATGTCGGACAGGCCATGGCCGCGCTTGTCGTAGACCAACGCAGGCATTTCGCCACCCAGTTCGGACAACACCTCGTCCCAGATGCGGAAGTCGGTGCCCAGCGAATTGATGAACACGATCGGCCGCGCATTTCCGTTCGCCTTGATATGGCGATGGTGCAGCGTGATGCCGCCAATGTTGACGAATGGCACGATTTCGATCCTCCGTGTTCACATTGCACAAGGCATTTGGTTTGGTAAAATGATATTTTACGCCGTTTCGTTAACTGCTAGGTTATGAGAACATGTCCGAAAGCCGCATAAGGTTCCGTCACCTGCAGGCATTCCTTGAGGTAGCGCGGCAAGGCAGCGTCGCGAGGGCGGCCGACTTTCTCCATGTCAGCACACCGGCCGTGACCAAGACGCTGCGCGAACTGGAGGAGGCGCTTGGCATCGCTGTCGTCGAACGCGACGGCCGCGGCATCAGGGTGACGCGGCTTGGCGAAATCTTTCTCGGCCATGCCGGCACGGCGATCACGGCACTGAAGCGCGGCGTCGATTCCGTCCGCCAGGACGGCGCCATCAACCGGCATCCGATCCGCATCGGGGCGCTCCCGACAGTGTCGGCCAAGGTGATGCCACGCGCCATAAGCCTGTTCCTGAGTGAAAATACCGGTGCTGCGATCAAGATCGTCACCGGCGAGAACGCGGTCCTGCTGGAACAGTTGCGCGTCGGTGCGCTCGATCTCGTCGTCGGCCGGCTTGCGGCGCCGGAAAACATGACCGGCTTCTTCTTCGAGCATCTCTATTCCGAACCGGTGCTGTTCGTGGTGAGGGCCGGCCATCCGCTGCTGCAGCCGGGCCAGGACATCTTCGCCCGGCTCGATGAATTTCCGGTGCTGATGCCGACGCGGGAATCGGTCATCCGCCCGTTCGTCGACCGCCTGTTCATCACCAACGGCATGACGGCGCCTGCGACCGAGATCGAGACCGTCTCGGATTCCTTCGGCCGTGCCTTCCTGCGCCAAAGCAACGCGGTCTGGATCATATCGACAGGCGTCGTCGCCAACGAACTCTCCAGCGGCGCCTTCGTCGCCTTGCCCGTCAACACCGAGGAAACCAAAGGGCCGGTCGGCCTGACGATGCGGACCGACACTGCGCCTTCGCCGGCCTTCACCATCCTGCTGCAGACCATTCGCGAGGCGGCCAGCCAGAACGCCTGAGCACCTTTCGCCAATCTGGCGCAGAGCGGGCCTTCAGCCGTATTTCCATAACCTGTTGGTTAACGAAACACCGCAAAATATCATTTTACCAAACCAAACACCTAGGGCACTGTGACGATGGGAGGATCGAAATCGTGCCGTTATCGGCATTGGCGGCGTTCCGCTGCCGCCTCAAGGCCTGCCGGGGCGATCTCCGATCTTAAGAACGGGCGGCATCGATTTTGAGCAGGCCGGCGGTGACCTCCAGGTGCCGTCAGGAAAGGGAGGAATACCAGCATGACCTCAAGCAAATCCGGCGTCTCGCGGCGCCAGTTCATCGCCACATCGCTCGCCGGCGGCGCGGCACTTGCGCTCAGCCGCGGCCAGGCATTCGCGCAGGCCGCCGACACGCTGAAGGTCGGCTTTGTCAGCCCGCGCACCGGGCCGCTCGCCGGCTTCGGCCAGACCGACGGCTATGTGCTCGATCTCGCCCGCAAGGCGCTCGCCAACGGCCTCGACATCGGCGGCAAGAAATACAGTGTCGAGATCATCGACCAGGACACGCAATCCGACCCGTCGCGCGCCGGCCAGCTCGCCAAGGACCTCATCAACAACCAGGCCGTCGACCTGATGCTGGCGGTGTCGACGCCGGAGGTGATCAACCCGGTCGCCGACGCCTGCGAAGCCGCCGGCGTGCCTTGCCTCTCCACCGTCATGCCGTGGGAGGCCTGGTATTTCGGCCGCGGCGCCAAGCCCGGCGAACCCTCGCCGTTCAAATGGACCTATCATTTCGGCTTCGGCGTCGACGAGTTCTTCCGGACCTACATCTCGCAATGGAACCTGATCGAGACCAACAAGAAGGTCGGCGTCATGTATCCCAACGACGCAGACGGCAATGCCATCCGCACCCATCTGGCGCCGTTGCTGGCAAAGCAGGGTTTCACCATCGTCGATCCCGGCGCCTACGAGACCGGCACCACCGACTATTCCTCGCAGATCGCGCTGTTCAAGCAGGAAGGCGTCGAGATCTTCAACTCCTTCCCGATCCCGCCGGACTTCGCCGCCTTCTGGCGTCAGGCTGCACAGCAAGGCCTGATCAAGCAGATCAAGATCTGCCAGGTCGCCAAGACCGGATTGTTCCCGTCCGACATCGAGGCGCTGGGCGATCTCGGCAACAAGATTTCGAGCGCCGCTTACTGGCACAAGGCCTTTCCCTACAAGTCGCCGCTGACCGGCGTTTCGGGAATCGAACTGGCCGACGGTTATGAGGCCGCCAGCGGCAAGCAGTGGACGCAGCAGCTCGGCGCCTCGATGTCGCTGCTCGACGCCGGCTTCGAGGCGCTGAAGGCAAGCACCGACGCCAAGGACAAGGCGGCCGTCGCCAAGGCGCTGAGCACGCTCAACACCGAGACCATGATCGGCAAGGTCGACTTCACCAGCGGCCCGGTCGCCAATGTCTCTCCCGGCCCGATCATCGGCACCCAATGGGTGGCGGCCAAGGAAGGCGGCAAATTCCCGCTCGACTACGTCGTGACCGAGAACGCCACCGACCCGAAGGTTCCGGTCGAGGCCAAGCTCCAGCCGTATAACAGCTGACGGTCGGTTACGGGGATCGCATCGTGAACGGTTCAGCAAACGCCGCGATCCTCCGCGCTGCCGGCATCCAGAAACGCTTCGGCGCGCTGGTGGTGCTCGACGATGTCGACTTCGCCATGAATGCCGATGAGGCCGTCGGCATCGTCGGCCCGAACGGCGCCGGCAAGACGACGCTGCTCAGCATCTTATCAGGCGCCTTCCCGCCGAGCGCCGGCACGGTCGCCTTCAAGGGTGGCGATGTGACCGCGATGCCGGCTACAGCGCGCTGTCGTCTCGGCTTGGTGCGCACGCACCAGGTGCCCAAGCCGTTCAGCGGCATGACCACGTTCGAGAACGTTTTTGTTGCCGCGTCGCATGGCGCCGGTCTCGCCCGCGACGAGGCCTATGAAGAGGCGCTGGAGTCGCTGAAACTGTGCGGCATGATGGGCGTGGCCAACCGGCGCGCCGAAACGCTCGGCCTGCTCGACCGCAAGCGGCTGGAACTTGCCCGCGCGCTCGCGGCAAGGCCTACGCTGCTTCTGCTCGACGAGATCGGCGGCGGACTGACCGATGGCGAGGCGAGCGAACTTGTCGATACCATCAAGGAATTGCGCCGCCGCAAGATCGGCATCGTCTGGATCGAGCACATCGTCCACATCCTGCTGCAGGTGGCAGAGCGGCTGATCTGTATGGACGCCGGCAAGATCATCGCCGATGGCGAGCCGCAAGCGGTGATGGCCGACCCGGAAGTCGTGCGCGCCTATCTCGGCGGAGGCCCGAAATGAGCCTGCTCGCAATCGAGAATCTGGTCGTCCGCCATGGCCTGTTGCAGGCGGTGCGCGGTGTGAGCTTTACGATCGAGCGCGGCGAAACGCTGGCGCTGGTCGGCGCCAACGGCGCCGGCAAGACGACGCTGCTGCGGGCGATCGCCGGCGCCCATGAGCCGACGGCCGGCCGCGTGCTGCTGAATGGCGCCGATATCACCGGCGTTCCCTCGCACAAGCGCGTCGGCATGGGCGTCGCGCTGGTGCCGGAAGGGCGAAAACTGTTCGTGCAAATGACGGTCGAGGAGAACCTCCTGCTTGGCAAGACCGCCGGCCGTCCCGGCGACTGGAGCGTGGAACGAGTGCTCGACACGTTCCCCAATCTGAAGCCGCGCCGCCATGCCAAGACCGGGCATCTCTCCGGTGGCGAGCAGCAGGCCACCGCCATCGGCCGCGCTTTGATGAGCAATCCCGAACTGCTGCTGCTCGACGAGGTCTCGCTCGGCCTGTCGCCGCTGGTGGTCGATCGCGTATACGCTTCGCTGCAAGGCCTGATCAGCTCCGGCACGACGATCATCCTGGTCGAACAGGACCTCAATCGCGCGCTCTCGGTCTCGGACAAGGTCATCTGCATGCTCGAAGGACGCGTCGCGCTGGAAGGCCCGAGCAAGGGCATGTCCCGCGATGAAGTGACGAAAGCCTATTTCGGTCTGCACAGAAAAAGCGCCGGGAGTGTGCCGGCATGAGCAACCAGATCGTCCAGGGCATCCTGCTCGGCGGCTACTACGCGCTTATCGCCTGCGGCCTCTCCTTCATGTTTTCGGTGATGCGCATAATCAACCTCGCGCATGGCAGCCTGGCCGTGTTTTCCGCCTACGCGCTGTGGTGGCTCGCCTCGCAATTCCATATCTCGCCCTTCGTCGGCCTGCTCATCGTGCTGCCGCTGATGGCGGCCATCGGCTGGGCGCTGCAGCGCTTCCTACTCGAGCGCAGCGCCCGTGGAGGCGCGCTGCTGCCGATCCTGACCACGTTCGGCCTCGCCATCGTCATCGACAATGCGCTGTTCGAGCAGTTCGGCGCCGACACACGTTCGCTGGCGCCCTATATCGGCAGCCTCTCCTACGATTCCTGGGAATGGCCGGGCAGCATCTATGTCGGCAAGCTTGCCGTGATCATGTTCGCCGCCGCCGTCATATTGCTTGGCGGACTGCAGCTGTTCCTTACCAACACCAGGCTTGGCCGCTCGATCCGCGCCACGTCGGAAGATCCCGACACGGCCGGTCTCGTCGGCGTCGATGCGCGCCGCGCCAACGCCCTCGCGGCCGCCATCGCCATGGTCACGGTCGGTCTTGCCGGTGCCTTCCTCGGCATGCGCGCCACCTTCGATCCCTATACCGGCGCACCTCAATTGCTGTTCGCTTTCGAGGCGGCGGTGATCGGCGGCGCCGGTTCGCTGTGGGGCACGCTTGTCGGCGGCATCGTGCTGGCGCTCGCCCAGACGCTCGGCGCGCAGGTGCATCCGCAAGGCTTCCTCATCGGCGGCCATGTCGCCTTCCTGATCGTGTTGTTCATCCGGCTCTCCACGTCCGGCCTTGGCCTGTGGGGCCTGGTGCGCCTGCCCGCGAGGAAGACGATATGAGCGCGGTTTCGGCCTCCCCCGTGATCGAGCGCGGCACAGCTGCTTCGCGTATCTCGGCGATCGCGGTCGTCGTCATCATCGCGCTGCTCGCCGTTGCGCCGCACTTCCTGTCGGCCGGCGCGGTCGACCGCATGACGGCCTTGTTCATCTATGTGATCCTGGCGGCGATGTGGAACGCGTTGGCCGGCTTCGGCGGGCTGGTTTCGGTGGGACAGCAAGTGTTCTTCGGCCTCGGCGCCTATTTCACCATCCGCCTGGCCGATGCCGGCCTCAACCCGTTCGCTTCGCTGTTCGTCTCCGCGATCATTGTCGGCGCGATCTCCTGGCCGATGTCGCTGTTCATGCTGCGGCTCAGGAACGGCGAGTTCGCCATCGGCATGTGGGTGATCGCGGCGCTCACCCATCTCCTGGTCAATCTCGACCGGCTGGTGCAAGGCGAGACCGGGACGTCGCTGATCTCGCTCAACGTCTATGACGCCGGTTCCAGGCGGGCGACGATCTACTGGCTGGCGCTGGCCGCGATGACGGCGCTGCTCGCCACCCTGTTTAGCCTGCTGCGCGGCAGCACGGGTGCGGCCATCCGCGCCATCAGGGACAATGAGGAGGCCGCGGCATCGGTCGGCGTGCGCGTCACCGGAACCAAGCGGCTGCTCTTCGTGCTCGCCGCCTTCGGCATCGGCATGGCCGGCGCGCTGTGGTTGGCCACGTCGATCACCTTCCAGCCGAAAACCTACTTCAACGTCCAGTGGACCGCCTACATGATCTTCATGGTGCTGGTCGGCGGCATCGGCACCTTCGAGGGCGCCATTCTGGGTGCGCTGCTGTTCTTCCTCATCGAGACCTGGTTCGGCGGCACCGGCGTCTGGTATCTGATCGGCCTCGGCGCCACGGCGGTGCTGTTCTCGCTGTTCCTGCCGCGCGGCGTGTGGGGAACGCTGGAGGAGCGCTTTGGCCTGCGCCTGCTACCGGTCGGCTACCGGGTCAGGCTGCCGGCAAACGCCGGCGATAGTGACGCGACGCCTTCGCCGCAACAGGCCGCAACGCATAGTGAAAAGGCGTGACCATGCTGTTCGGCAAGACCATCCTCATCACCGGTGTCGCCTCTGGTATCGGCGCTCGCACGGCCGAACTTGCCGGCCAACTGGGCGCTGACGTGATCGGCGTCGATATGCGTGAACCGGCAGCATCGGCCGGCAGTTTCGTCAAGGCTGACATCTCATCCAAGGCCGGCGTCGACGATCTCCTCGGGCGCCTGCCGCAGCGCATCGATGCGCTCTGCAATGTCGCCGGCCTCCCCGGCAACACCGGTGCGGTGTCGACACTGGCCGTCAACTTCTACGGCCTGCGCGCGCTCTCGGAAGACCTCGCACCAAGACTTCGTGAAGGCGGCACCGTAGTCAACGTCGCCTCGATCGCCGGCTATGGCTGGCGCGCCAATCTCAACCGCGCGGCATCGATGGTCGGCATCGAAGGCTTTCCCGATGTGGCGGAGGTGGTCGCCGACCATCAGGTGAAGAACGAGGAAGGCTATTCCGTTTCCAAGGAGCTGCTGCTTTTGTGGACGCAGAGCGCCGCGCATCAGGACCTGTTCAGGAGCCGCGGTATCCGCGTCAATGCAGTGAGCCCCGGCCCGGTCGAGACGCCGATCCTCAAACAGTTCCGCAATGTGCTGGGCGACGCCCGCGTCGATAGCGACATCGCCCGTAGCGGCCGCGCCGGCACATCGGGCGACATCGCGCCTGTCGTGCTGTTCCTGTGCTCGGACGGCGCACGCTGGGTTAACGGCGCCAATGTGCCGGTTGACGGTGGGCTTGAAGCATCGATCAATGCCGAGGTGCTCGGCTTCTAGACCATCATCCCGAAAAGTGGGAGCCGATGTTCGGATAAGATCGTGGTCAATATAGAAAAGACGCTCCACGGCGAGCGAGGGAGAGAACAATGGACATCGGACTTCTGATCGACGGCGATAAAAGGGATGCCTCCGGCTCAGCCTCTTACGAGCGCATGGACCCGTTCACCGGCAAGCTGGCGACCCGCGCTGCCGCAGCCAGCATCGCCGACGCCAATGCCGCGGTCCAAGCCGCTGCTGCCGCTTTCAAGACGTGGTCGAAGACCGGTCCGGGCGAGCGCCGCGCTTTGCTGTCCAAGGCGGCCGATGTCATGGACTCCAAGGTCGGCGAATTCACCAAGTTGATGATGGAAGAAACCGGCGCGACCGGCCCCTGGGCCGGCTTCAACGTCATGCTCGCCGCCAAAATGCTGCGCGAGGCAGCCGCCATGACGACCCAGATTTCGGGCGAGGTCATCCCCTCCGACAAGCCCGGCACGCTCGCCATGGCGATCCGCCAGCCGGCCGGCGTCTGCCTCGGCATCGCGCCGTGGAATGCACCGGTTATCCTCGGTACCCGTGCCATCGCCATGCCGATCGCCTGCGGCAACACGGTTGTGCTGAAAGCCTCCGAAATGTGCCCGGGCACGCACCGGCTGATCGGCCAGGTGCTGGTCGAGGCGGGCCTGCCCAAGGGCGTCATCAATGTCGTCACCAATGACCCCAAGGACGCAGCGGCAATCGTCGAAACACTGGTCGCGCACCCGGCCGTAAGGCGTGTCAACTTCACCGGCTCGACCAAGGTCGGCAGGATCATTGCCGAACTCGCCGGCCGTCACTTGAAGCCGGCGCTGCTCGAACTCGGCGGCAAGGCGCCGCTGGTCGTGCTCGACGATGCCGACATTGACGCCGCGGTCAATGCGGCGACCTTCGGCGCCTACATGCATCAGGGCCAGATCTGCATGTCGACCGAGCGCCTGGTCGTCGATGAAAAGGTCGCCGACGAGTTCGTCGCCAAGCTCGCCGCCCGCGCGGCGCAGCTGCCTGCCGGTGACCCGCGCGGCCATGTCGTGCTCGGTTCGCTGATCAGCGACCAAGCCGCCGACAAGATGGAAGAACTGGTTGCCGACGCCGTCGCCAAGGGCGCCAGGCTCGTGGCCGGCGGCAAGCGCACCGGAACCGTGGTCGAGGCGACATTGCTCGACCACGTGACGCCAGCGATGCGCGTCTATTCGGAAGAATCCTTCGGCCCGGTCAAGCCGGTGATCCGCGTCAAGGGCGAGGACGAAGCGGTATGTGTCGCCAACGATACCGAATACGGCCTGTCTTCAGCCGTGTTCAGCCGCGACATCCGCCGTGCCATGGCGGTTGCCGCGCGCATCGAAGCCGGTATCTGCCACATCAACGGCCCGACCGTCGGCGACGAGGCGCAAATGCCGTTCGGCGGCGTCAAGGGTTCAGGCTACGGCCGCTTCGGCGGCAAGGCCTCGATTGCCGAGTTCACCGACCTGCGCTGGCTGACCATCGAGGATCCGGGGCAGCACTATCCGTTTTGACTCCACCTTCTCTCACAGGGGAGAAGGAAAGGAGCCCTCAGGGCCGTTGCCTGGCGAGCCAACGGATTCCCGCATCAAAACCCGGCAAGGCTCGAGCCACGCGATCGGCGGCCCCTCCCGGAGTTGTAAATCGTTTAATCGTGGGTATTTTACCCCTCAAGCCCATGCCGCCGGACGGCGGCAAGCGGTTTTGGGGACTACCACAAGTGCAAAGCAAAATACGCGATACGGATCGCGCCGGGGAGGAATCGTTATGCCAAACAAGGCCCTGCCGCTGGTCATCAGCGCGCCGGAACCACGCACGCTCGACCTGATCTTCACCTCACCGCAGCTGGCGCGCCTCAAAGCGCATTACCGCGTCGTCGAGACGACGGCCGAGGGCGTGGCGAACTTGCCCGCCGACGTGCTTGCCGAAGCCCGCTTTATTATCGGCCAGCCGCCGATCTCGCCCGAGACCTTGGACCGGATGCAGGCGCTGCGTTGCGTCTTCAATGTCGAGACCAACCTCATCAACAACATGCCCTATGAGACGCTGTTTGCGCGCGGCATCCATGTCGTCACCACCGGCCTCGTCTTCGCCGAGCCGGTGGCCGAGCTTGGCCTCGCCATGGCGCTCAACCTCGCCCGCAACATCGTCGATGCTGACCTCGCCTTCCGCAAAGGCGAGGAGCTGTGGGGCGGTGACGGCAATTTGACGGCGCGGCTTCTGTCCGGCGCCGATGTCGGCATCATCGGCTTCGGCGATCTCGGCCGTGCGCTCAACCGACTGCTGTCGGGTTTTCGCACCGGCACCAAGGTCTTCGACCCTTGGCTGCCGCCGTCGATCCTGATCGACAATGGCGTCGAGCCGGCCTCGCTGGACGAGGTGCTGACATCAAGCGATTTCGTCTTCGTCGTCGCTTCGGTGACCTCGGAGAACCAGGGTTTCCTCGGCGCTGAGGCCTTTGCAAGTATGCGCAAGGGCGCCGCCTTCATCCTGCTCAGCCGCGCCGGCGTCGTCGACTTCCCTGCCCTGATGGCGGCGGTGAAAAGCGGCCACATCGTCGCCGCCAGCGATGTCTTCCCTGAAGAACCGCTGGCGCAGGACCATCCGGTCCGTGCGATCCCCGGCTTCCTGCGCTCCGCCCACCGCGCCGGCGCGCTCGACATCGCCTTCAAGCGCATGGGCGACATGGTTCTGGAAGACATGGACCTGATCGACCGCGGCCTGCCGCCTCTGCGCTCCAAGCGCGCCGAGCGCGAGACGGTGTCAAGGATGCGTTCGAAGCCGGCGGACAGGAACTAGTTGTCGCGAGAAATCCGCCTGAGATGGATTTCGCAGTTGGCCAAAACCCCTTTGTCATCGCCGCTCAGGATGACCGGGAACCTTTGACCGGTATTGGCGTTTTTCAGCCCGGATCGCTCCCATTCGATCCAGACCCTACTATCGATACCAGGCCTAGCCGGCGGGGTATTGATTTTGAAGGCAATCGGGCTGTGGGAGGCTTGGCCTACTCCAAGGAGGCTCGTCACGATTCGCGTCGCTGGCGGGCCTTTTTATTCACTCCCGAGCAAAGCCGGAGGCGGCCTGCCCGCCTCGCTCTATCCGGCAGCAACGCCGGCTGGCGAGCGATTGGCCAGCACCAGCCCGACCTCGCCGACAACCTGCTCGACGCGCTTCAGGATGGGTTCGGCCCGCAGCACGCCGTCGGAAAAGTCCTTGTCCGTGGCATAGACCCCTGTCGGCAGCGTCAGCGCCTCGAAGAAGCCGAACAACGGCCGCAACTGGTGCTCGACGATCAACGCGTGGCGATCATTGCCGCCGGTGGCAAGCAGCACCACCGGCTTGCCGCGCAAAGCGGCGGGATCGAACAGATCGAAGAAGTGCTTGAACAGGCCGGTGTAACTGCCCTTGTAGGTCGGTGACCCCACCACCAGCACATCGGCATTGACGACGCTGTCGAAGATTGCCCGGGCCTGGCCGTCGAGATCGCGCGCCCATTTGGCAGCGCCGAGCGACGGGCCGAGGTCTTCGATGTCATAGGTGCTCGCCGACCGGCCATGCTGGCGCGCAATATCCCTGACGACCTGGTCGACAAAACCACGCGTCTTGGACGGCCTGGTGAAATTGCCGGAAAACCCGACGACGGTTGGATTGGGCATATTCTGGCACCTCCTGCGCGGCGGGCAGGCCCGCTTCATACCGCATGTTTACAGGCTTGCGCCTGCAGCAAGAAGCAAATGACTGACCTTGCAGCACCATAGTGAGGAATTTTTTTCCGTTTGCCCGCTCGTCTCAGGCCGCGAGAAGCCGGCCATAGGATTCCAGATAGAAGCCGGTTGACCTGGCGCAGGTCCGCACCGCCTCCCTGGCAGCAACCATTTCCTGCCAGCGTAGCAGGCGCTCGCATTCGGCCGGCATGGCAAAGCCCAGATATTTCTCAAGCACGCACAGCTGTTCGAACCAGGGATAGAAGGCGACGTCGGCGGCGCTGAATTCCGAGCCCAGCAAAAACCGTTCGTCCGCCCCTCGCCTCGCAAAGGCATGCTGTTCCACAAAGCGCAGGGCGTCGGCAAGCTGGGCCTTGATCCGCTCATGAACCATAGCGTCGGAACTGTGCATCATGGTTGCCGTCCTGGCGTAAAGCTGCGTGTCGGCGAAGCTGATCCAGATGCGCGCCTCAGCGCGGGCATGAGCATCCCTGGGGAAAATCGGCCGTTCGGGGAATGCATCATCGAGATATTCGCAGATGATCGCCGACTCCCTGACATATTGCCCCTGATGGCGCAGCAGCGGCACCTTTCCCGTCGGCGTGAGTTTCAGGAACCACGCCGGCTTGTTGCGCAGATCGATTTCGATTTCCGTCGCCTGCAGGCCTTTCTCGGCAAGGGCGAGCCTGACACGGTGCGCATAGGGACAAAGCTGCGCGACAAAAAGCTCGATTGGCGGCATGAATAACTCCTGAGTTTCGTTATCGCCGACAAGCGGCCTGTCGGGCATAGCTAGGTCCAGTAAGGCCGGCGCGCTATTCGACAGCGTCTGGATTGATATATCGATCGTCTGTTTCTGGAGCGAAGCGTGGACCTCCTGGCTACCCTCATGCGCGAATTGCACTTCGCAGCCGCCGGGTACCGGCGCCTCGAACTGGCCGCGCCCTGGGCGATCTCGTTCAGCCAGGCTGGGCTTCGCGGCATTCACGTCGTCATCAAGGGGCGATGCGAGGCGGTGTTCGGTGAGGAAGATGTCGAGCCTCTCGATGCCGGCGACCTGATCATTGCACCGCGCGCCGATCCGCATGTGCTGCGGTCGCCCGGCGCGCTCAAAAGCGCGAACGTCCCCGCCGCCGAACTGGCGACCCAAACCGCAGCCGGGCGTATTCGCAGCGGCGGCGAAGGCGAAAAGACCGTCATCCTGTGCGGCGCCTTCGCCTTTCGCGACGCCGACCATCCGGCACTTGCCGGCCTGCCGCGCATCGTTCACATCCGGGGATCGAATGGCCGTCTGCCCAAATGGCTGCGTGGCTATGTCGAGGCCTTGCTGGTGGAAGCGACCGACGAAGGTCCCGGCAGCGACGTAGTCATGGCTCGCCTGTCTGGGGCCATCGTCACGCGCGCCTTGCGCTCCGGTCTGGAAAGCATGGACAATCCAGGTTGGCTGAGGGGATTGCAGGACCCCGCGATCGCCAGAGCGCTCGCGACCCTGCATGAAGCCTATGACCACGACTGGACGATCGAGACCCTGGCACGCGCGGTCGGGCTCTCCAGGGCAACCTTTGCCGCCCGCTTTCGCGATCTCGTCGGCGAAGCGCCCATGGCCTATCTCTTCGGCTGCCGCATGCGGCAGGCCAGCCGGCTGCTGCACGAGGGCAAGAGCCTGGGCCAAGTCGCCGAGGCGGTCGGCTACAGCTCGGAAGCCGCCTTCTCCACCGCCTTCAGCCGCCACGCCGGCGTCTCGCCCGGCCAATTCAGGAAACGGAAGGATCTGTAAGGCAGAGCGATATTGGCGGCGGCCGCGCCTCGCGCTAGGGCTTTGCCAGAACTATGTCTGATCATATCCCGACGCGGTTCGCCGCCGCTTTGCCCAGGAGATGCTTCGTGCCCAAAGGTTCTGACCTGCTTGTTGCCGCCCTCGAGAATGAGGGCGTCGATCGCATCTTCGGCATTCCCGGCGAAGAAAACCTGGACGTCGTCGAATCCATCCGCAAATCCTCGATCCAGCTCATCCTCACCCGTCATGAGCAGGCGGCGGCGTTCATGGCCGCCACCCATGGCAGGCTCACCGGCAAGCCAGGTGTGTGCATCACCACGCTGGGACCCGGCGCCCTGAACCTGACGACGGGTGCCGCCTATGCGCTGCTCGGCGCCATGCCGATGATCATGATCACCGGGCAGAAGGGCATCCGGTCGTCGCGCCAGGCCCGCTTCCAGATCGTCGACATCGTCGCCGCGATGAAGCCGCTGACCAAGCTGTCACGCCAGATCATCTCGGCGAAGACCATTCCCGCCGTGGTGCGCGAAGCGTTTCGGATTGCCGAAGAGGAGCGTCCGGGACCGGTGCATCTGGAACTGCCCGAAGACATCGCGGCCGAGGAGTGCGACGATGTCGCGCTGATCCCGCCGCATCCGGTCGAGCTTCCGCTGGCCAGCCCGCTTGCGCTCGACCGCGCCGCCGAGATGATCATCAAGGCGCAGCGTCCTCTGGCGATGCTGGGCGCCGCCGCATCGCGGCCGCGCTCGACGTCCGACCTCGCCCAGTTCGTGATCAGGACCGGCATTCCCTATTTCACCACGCAGATGGGCAAGGGCACGGTGCCCGGCGGCACCGAACTCTACATGGGCACCGCCGCGCTCTCCGAGCGCGACTATGTGCATGAGGCCATCGAACAGGCCGACCTCATCATCACTATCGGCCACGACACGATCGAGAAGCCGCCCTTCATTATGGGCGACAAGGGACCGAAGGTGATCCATGTCGGTTACCAGCCGGCCAATGTCGAGCAGGTCTATTTCCCGCAGACCGAAGTGGTCGGCGACATCGGCGCTTCGCTCAGGCTGCTTGCCGACCGCCTCGAGGGCAAGATCCCCAACGCGCAGGCGCTACTGCCGCTGCGCGAAGGGATTTTGAGCCGCATTGCCGCCCGCGCCACCGAAGACCGTTTCACGCCGCAGCGTCTGGTGCATGACGTGCGCGCGGTGATGCCGGCCGATGGCATCCTGGCGCTCGACAACGGCATGTACAAGATCTGGTTCGCGCGCAACTACCGCACGCGCGTCGCCAACACGCTGCTGCTCGACAACGCCCTGGCCACGATGGGCGCCGGCCTGCCCTCGGCGATGACGGCCGCGATGCTCTATCCCGGCCGCCGCGTCATGGCGATCTGCGGCGATGGCGGCTTCATGATGAACAGCCAGGAACTGGAAACCGCCGTCAGGCTGAAGCTCAAATTGGTCGTGCTGATCATCGAGGACAATGCTTTCGGCATGATCCGCTGGAAGCAGGCGGTCGACCAGTTCCCCGATTTCGGCATGACCTTCGGCAATCCCGATTTCGTCAGATATGCCGAGGCCTATGGCGCCAAGGGAACCAGGGTCGGCGCCGTCTCAGAAATACAATCGACGCTTGAACAGGCTTTTGCCGGCGGTGGCGTCCATCTCGTCGTCGTTCCGATCGACTATTCGGAGAACGAGCGCGTGCTGGTCGAGGAACTGCGCCACCGGTTGCCGGCGCCACCGGAGGCCTGACGGGTGGAGTAGATACCGCCGCAGCAGCGCTCAGGCGGCCCGGACCTTGGCGCTCACACGCGCCCAGGTCGGCAGCCAGTCGCCATGTGTCGCCAGCAACTCATCGACCAGCGCCCAGATCTGGTCGAGATCGAGTTCGGCGGCCGTATGCGGATCCATCATCGCCGCGTGGTAGATGTGCTCGCGGTTTTCGGTCATCAGCGCCTGCACCGTCAGTTCCTGCACATTGATGTTGGTGCGTATCAACGCGGTGAGTTGCGGCGGCAGCTCGCCAATATAGGTCGGCTGGATGCCGGAGCCGTCGACCAGGCACGGCACCTCGGCGGCGCAATTGTCCGGCAGCGAGGTGATGCAGCCATTGTTGCGGACATTGCCGTAGATCACCGAAGGCTCCCCGGTCCACACCGAGTTCATGATCGAGGACGCGTATTCCTTCGATTGCTCGACCTCGATGCGGTCGGCCGAGCGATAGGCCTCGGCCTGGCCCTTCCAGCGCTCGATCTGTTCGATGCAGCGCTTGGGATATTCGTCGAGCGGAATGCCGAACTTGTCGATCAGGTCGGGGCGGCCTTCCTTGATGAAATAGGGCGTGTATTCGGCGAAATGCTCGGAGCTTTCGGTGACGAAATAGCCGAGCCGCGTGAGCATCTCGTAGCGCACCTTGTTGGGGCAGCGCGGGTTCCAGCCCGGCTTCGGCGCCCTGCCTTCGCGATAGGCGCGGACCAGGTCCGGATAGAGGTTGCGGTAAGAGCCATCCGGCTGCCGGTGCTCGAACTTCAGGTAGAAGGCCATGTGGTTGATGCCGGCCGAGCGGTAGCGTATCTCGTCGTAGGGAATGTCGAGATCGTGCGCCAGTTCCATCGCCGTGCCCTGCACCGAGTGGCAGAGGCCTACCTGTTTGATCTCAGGGTATTTCTCTGAGATCGCCCAGGTGTTGATCGCCATCGGGTTGACGTATTGCAGCATGATCGCGTCGGGGCAGACGGCCAGCATGTCCTCGCAGATCTTCCACAGATGCGGCACGGTCCGGAGGCCGCGCATGATGCCGCCGACGCCGAGCGTGTCGGCAATGGTCTGGCGCAGGCCGTATTTCTTCGGCACCTCGAAATCGGTGACGGTGCAGGGCTCAAAGCCGCCGATCTGGAAGGCGACGACCACGAAGTCGGCACCGGCGAGCGCCTTGCGCTGGTCGGAATAGGTCTCGGCCTTCGCCTTCACGCCCAGCGTCGCGATCAGCTTGTTGACGACGATGGCGCTCTCTTCCAGCCGCTGCGGATTGATGTCCATCAGCGCGATCGTCGCGCCTGACAGCGATGGGCGCTGCAGCACGTCGCCGACAATGTTCTTCATGAACACGGTCGAACCCGCGCCAATGAAGGTGATCCTGGGATGTCTTGCCACTATTAAACCTCCGGCACTTTGCTACGCCACGTCGAAGGCGGCCCTGACGAGCCGTTCGGTGTAGGCGGTCTTGGGATGGGTGAGGACCTCGTCGACGGGCCCCTGTTCGACGATCTTGCCGTTCTGCATGACGATGACGCGATGGCAGAGCGCGCGCACCACCTTGAGGTCGTGCGAAATGAAGAGATAACTAAGGCCGCGTTCGTCCTGCAGCTTGCGCAACAAGTCGATGATCTGCGCCTGCACCGAAAGGTCGAGCGCCGATGTCGGTTCGTCGAGCAGGATGAATTCGGGCTCCAGCGCGATGGCTCGGGCAATGGCGATGCGCTGCCGCTGGCCGCCGGAAAATTCGTGCGGGAACCGCGACAGGATATCGCCGGGCATGCCGGCGCTGACCAGGGCGTCGCGAACCCGACCGACCCGCTCGCGCCGTGTCGCGCCGATCCTGTTGACGACCAGCCCTTCCTCGATGATCTGGCCGATCGTCATACGCGGGTTGAGCGACGAGAACGGATCCTGAAAAACGACCTGCATGCGCGAGCGCAGCGGCCGCATCCCGGCGCGCGACAGGCCGTGGATCGGCTGGCCGTCGAAGCTGACCTCGCCGCGCTTGGCCTCGGTGAGCCTGAGCAAGGCGAGACCGAAGGTGGTCTTGCCGGAGCCGGATTCGCCGACCAGCCCCAGTGTCTCGTGGCGGCAAAGCTTCAGGCCGAGATCGTCGACGGCGACCAGCTCGCGCCAGTCCGGCTTCAGGAAGCTGCCATGGCGTAGCATGAAGCAGACGCGCATATCGCGGGCCTCGAGGATGGTGCCGCTGTTTTCCGGCAGCGGCTGCGGCTTGCCGTGCGGCTCTGAAGCGAGCAGCCGCTTGGTATAGGCATGCTGCGGGTCGGCGAACAGCCGCTCGGTAACGTTGTGCTCGCACATCTCGCCATGCTGCATGACATAGACATAGTCGGAGAATTTCCGCACCACGGTGAGGTCGTGGGTGATCAGGATGACCGCCATCCTGAGTTCTTTTTGCAGATTGCGGATCAAATTGAGGATCTGTGCTTGCACCGTGACATCGAGCGCCGTCGTCGGCTCGTCGGCGATCAGCACATCGGGGTCGTTGGCGAGCGCCATGGCGATCATCACGCGCTGGCGCTGCCCGCCCGACATCTGGTGCGGATACTGTTTGATGCGCGCTTCCGGCTCGGGGATCTGGACATGCCGCAAAAGCTCGAGCGCCCGCGCCCAGGCTTGCTTGCGGCTGACCTTTCGATGCACTCTGATCGCCTCGACGATCTGACTGCCAACCGTATAGATCGGGTTGAGCGAGCTCATCGGCTCCTGGAAGATCATCGAGATGCGATTGCCGCGCAACTTGCGCCGGGCGCTCTCGGGGAATTTCAGTATGTCCTGCCCGCAATAGTGGATGGTGGATTTCGGCGACACGGTGGCCCGCTTCGACAAGAGCCCCATGACAGCACGCGCCGTCACCGACTTGCCGGAACCGGACTCACCTACGATGGCGATCGTCTCGCCGCGATAAAGCTGGAACGAGACATCCTTCACAGCGTCGACGACGCCGTGCTCGACCTTGAAGGCGACCTCGATGTTGCGGGCATCGATGATGGGTTGGTCGTGGCGGCCGGCATGGTCGAGCCGGACGGCTGGTGCGAAGGTGGCTGCGAGCGCTACGGTCATCCCGGCCACCTCAATAGGGATCGACGGCATCGCGCAGGCCGTCGCCCAGCGCGTTGAAGGCAAAGACGGTGATCAGCACGAAGCCGACCGGCGACAGGATCCACGGATAGGTGCCGATGACCGAATAGGTAGCCGTGTCCTGCAGCATCAGCCCCCATGAGATCAGCGGCGGTTTCACGGCGAAGCCGAGGAAGCCGAGAAAGGCTTCGAGCAGCACCACCGTCGGGATGGCGATCGTCACGGCGACGATGACGTGGCTCATCACATTGGGAAAAATGTGCTGCATGATGATACGCATGTCGGTGGCGCCAACCGCCATGGCAGCGCGCACATAGTCGATCCGCGCCAGCGCCAGCGTCTTGCCGCGCACCTCGCGCGACATCTGCGCCCAGCCCAGCGCCGACATGACGATGATGACGAAGGCGAGGAAAACGTTGGTCGGCGCGGTCACCGGGATCAGCGTCGTCAGCGCAAGATAGAGCGGCAATTGCGGGAAGGCGAGCACCAACTCGACGAAGCGCTGCATCCAGACGTCGAAGCGGCCGCCGAAATAGCCCGAGACCATGCCGACCGTGGTGCCGATGACGGTGATGATGAACACCACCGTCAGCGCGATCATCAGCGAGACGCGCGAGCCCTGGATGGCGCGCGACAACACATCCCGGCCGAATTTGTCGGTGCCGAGAAAATGCACCGGCTGGCCGTCGGCCGAAGCAAAGAAATGCCGGTTGGCGGGGATCAGTCCAAGCAGCCGGTAGTCGGCGCCCTTGACGAAGAAGCCGAGCAGGCGCGGATGCTCGTAATCCGGCCCGACGACCGGCTGGAAGGTGACCGGGTCGAGGTCAGCAGAATCCGCCAGCGCATAGACCCGCGGCTGGAGCACGAAATTCCCGTCTCTGTCGTGAAAACTCATCACTTGCGGCGGGGCGAAAGCGACATCGGTCACCTTGGGGTCCATCGGCGCGAAGAAATCGGCGAACAGCGCCATCAGCACCAGAAGCACGACCAGGATCAGCCCGGCCATGCCGGTCCAGGAGCGCCTCAGCCGGCGCCAGACCAGCGCCATATAGCTCTCATTGCCGCGTGGGGTCGCAATCGCGGTTGCTTCAGCCGGGGGCGGCGGCGGGGATGGGTCACGCGCCAGCATCTAGCTCTCCCTGAACTGGCGTACGCGCGGATCGAGCAGCGCGAGCAGCATGTCGGCGATGATGTTGCCGACGATCAGTGTTGCCGACAGCACCATCATGAAGGTCGCCGTGACATAAACGTCGCCGACCGCCATCGAGCCGACGATGGCGGGACCGACCGTGGGCAGCGCAAAGATGATCGCCGTCTCGATCTCGCCGGTCAGCATGTAGGGCAGCACCACGCCCTGATACATGATGAGCGGGTGCAGTGCGTTGGGCACGGCATGGCGCATGACGACGGCGCTGCCGGTCAGGCCCTTGGCCTTGGCCGTCTCGACATATTGCGCGTTCAGCGTATCGAGCAGATTGCCGCGCATGACGCGCATATTGTAGGCGAGCCCGCCGAAGGTGGCGATCGCCACCACCGGCCAGACATGCTTGACGAGATCGGCGAATTTCGCCCACGACCACGGCGCGCCGCCATATTGCGGCGAGAAGAAGCTGCCGATCTCCGACACGTTGAACTGGAAGACCAGGAGATAGACGATGATCAGCGCCATCAGGAAGCGCGGCACGGTCATGCCGAGGAAGGAGATGGCCGACAGCGCCGAGTCGATCCATGTGTATTGCCTGGTCGCCGCCCAGATGCCGAAGGTGATGCCGAGCACCGACGCCAGCAGATGGCAGACCAGTGCCAGCAGCAGCGTGCGCGGCAGCCGCTCGCCGACCACGGCGGCGACCGGCTTGTTGTAATAGAGGCTGTAGCCGAAATCGCCGCGGGTGATGATGCCGGCGACCCAGTTCAGGTACTGGACGGGCAGCGGTTTATCGAGGCCGTGCTCGACCCTATAGGCCTGCGCCTGCGCGTCGGCTTCGGCAAAAGACGCCCCGCCCTGGTTGATAAGCTGCGAGCGGATATAGTCGGCATAGTCGCCCGGCGGCGCCTGGATGATGGCAAAGGTGACCAGGCTCAGGATGACCATGACCGGGACCGCCGATGCTATGCGCATGGCCAGGAATCGCAGCATCGGACCGTTTCTCCTCCTTTGATCTAATCTGTTGCCGCTGACCTTACTCCGTCCCGGCCGCGCGCCGCGCGGCCGGGCGTCAGCCCGGGGGGGAAACAAAGTTACTCGGACCCTTGTCGCCGGGCTTGCCGGGAAGCTGGTCGGGAAAGAGTTCGTATTTCTGCTGCTTGTCGGCGGCGACGAAGACGCGTTCGCGCACGATCGAATCCTCGGCCCAGTTGAACATGAAGATCGGCGTTCCCTGCGGGATGTTGGAGAAGCGCTTGTTGATGATCAGGGCGCCGGGATATTCGGTCAGTCCGATATTGTAGACATGCTCCGTCGAGATCTTCTGGAACGTCTTCATCAGGCTGGCGCGCTCGTCATTGTCTGACGAGGAGACGAACTTGTTGACGATGTCGACAAGCTCCTTTTCGAACGGCATCAGGTCGACCACGCCGCTTTCGGGCGCGCGGTGATCCCAGCTGGTCTTGGGTCCGACGGGCGCGAGTTGCACGGTGTTCTGCACGACGGAAGTCAGCTCCTGCTCGTTGCGCCTGATCAGCCAGTCGAAGCGGCCGGAATATTGCGAGGCATCACGCTGGGTGCCGTTGAGGCCGTTGAGCACGACCCTGATGCCAAGCTTTTCCATCTGGCCGACGACGCCTTCGGCGAGGCTCTTGTCAGTGCCGTAGTCATTGTTGACCAGCATCACGATCTCGACATTCTTGCCGCCGGCGGTCCCGACCGGGAAGTTCACGAAGCCGTCGCCATCCGTATCCTTGAGACCAGCCTTGGCCAGTTCCGCCTTGGCGCCCTCGATGTCGAAGGGATAGTAGACGGTCGAGTTGCGGTCATAGAAGCTGGTGCCCGAGGAAAAGCCACCGGGGTAGATAGCGGTGAACGGCCCCTTGACCAGCGAGTCGCCGAGCGCCTTGCGGTCGAGCGCCATGGTGATGCCCTTGCGGAAGTCCTCATTGCGGTTGAGCTCGCGGATCGCCTGGCCGCGTTCGTCGGGATTGCCCCAGCCATTGGCGGAAAAGTTCATGCGCAGATTGTAGCCGATCAGGCGCGGGCCAAAGGCGAGCCGGGCCGGCGCGTCCTTCTCCGCCGCTCGCTTCAGCGAAGCGACGAAATTCTCCGGCTGCTCGAGGTTGGAGAAGTCGGCGGCCCCTGCCACCGCCTGCACGTCACGGTCGGCCCAGGTCGACAGCTTGTAGTGCAGTTCGTTGAGATAGGGCAGCTGGTTGCCCTTCTCGTCGACCTTCCAGTAGTAGGGATTGCGGCGCAAGACGATGATGTCGTCGGGCCTATACTCCACCGGCACCCAGGCGCCCATCACCGGAATGTTCATATATTCCGGCGGGAACGCGTTCTTGAACTGCTCGTAGGTATTCTTCGAGTACTTCGGATGCTGCGGCTTCAGGATATGCGCTGGGCCGGGGCAGAAGGTGCCGTAGGCCATGGCATAGAGATACTGTTTGGGGAAAGCGTCCTTGAAGGTCCACTCGACGGTGTAATCGTCGACCTTCTTCAGCGTCGTGCCGACACCGAAGGTTTCCGCTGTGGCGCCGTTCAACGGCGAGACATTGGGGTCGACGACCTCATCGTCCCAGTAGAACATGACATCGTCGGCATTGAAGGCAACGCCGTCAGACCATTTGGCGCCTTCGACCAGGTGCATGGTCAGCGTGTGGCCATCCTTCGACCAGTCCCAGCTCCTGGCGAGGTTGGGCAGCGGCTCGGTGTCCTTGGCCTCGACCTGGAACAAAGGCGCGGTGCGCGTCAGGCATTCCGAAAGGCCGATGTCGATGCCGCCCCATCCTTGGGTCTGGCCGGCGCCATAATTCCAGCCTTCCGGCCGGCCGCCAATGACGTGGCGCATGGTGTCGCCATAAACGCCGATGCCGTCCGGCATGTTGCCGGTCTTGAACACCAGCGGCTCCTTCGGCAGGCGATCCTTGACCGGCGGCAGCTTGCCAGTCTTGACGTATTTCTCGGTGACCCACTCGGGCTCGTGATATTCGGGCAGCGCCTTGAACTCCAGGATGGAATCGCGGGCGACGTATTTGATCTTGCCCTCGGCGGGAAACGCCGCCGGCGCCGGCGGCGTGGTCGGCTCGGACGCGTATGCACTGCCAAGCGCCAATGCCGAGACGCTCAGCGCCAGCCCGGCGAGAATGCCAATTCTTCGCCCGGCGAGAATGCCAATTCTTCGACCGGCGAGAATGCCAATTCCACGAAAGTTCCTCATTGTGTTCCTCCCAGATGTTTCGACGTCTGCTGCTGCCGCATCTATTCATGACGGCTGATTGGCGAACCGGCCTCCCGCTGTCCGCCTGCCAGCATTCTCAGCCGGCCTGTTTCAGGGCCGTTTTTTCGGCGCGCAGTTCCTCGATCGAGCGCACTTTGCGCCGCGCCGCACCCGCCCAGTCGCGGGTTTTCACCATCGATTTCGAAAGCCGCTCCTTGGCGGCCGGCACGGCATCGGCGTATTGCGGCAGCCAACGCGCCTGGGCGACGACCATCTCGTCGACCATCTGCCAGACCTCTTCCGGCGTCGACACCGCACCCACCAGCGGATCGTGCAGCACCGCGAGCTTGAGCAGGTCAATGTCGCCCGTAACAGCCGCATGCACCGACATGCGCTGAACGTTGGTCGAAGCCATGCAGGTGGCCGCGCAGGCTTCCGGCAGCGTGATGCCTGACGCCATGTTGATGCCGAAGCGATCGACGAAACCGGGCGATTCGATGATCGCGTCCTGCGGCAGATTGGTGATGATGCCGGCGTTCTTGACGTTGAAGTGGCCGCGATAGACGCGGTTCGTCTCCAGCGCTTCGAGAATATGGCTGGCATGCTCGTTCGAGCGCTTCGATACGTCGAGCGGCTTCGACGCCGCTTCGAGGAATTGCGGATATTCCGTCTCGAACCAGTTGCGGGTTTCCGTGGAGTAGCGAAGATAGCCGCCGGTCTCGCCATGGATCCAATCGGACATGTCGATCCAGCGGGTGATTTCGTCCGGCCGCTTGCGATACCAGGGCAGATATTCGGAGAGATGACCGTTGCTTTCGGTGGAGTAGACGCCGAAGCGCTTCAGCACGTCGATGCGCAGCTTTTCCTGCTGCGAATAGACCGGATGCGCCTCGAAGGCAGCCACCAGTTCGTCCTTGCCGATCTTGCGGCCGTTGAGCCGCAAATCGATGAACCAGGTCTGGTGGTTGATACCGGAGCAGACATAATCGAGTTCGCTGTGCGACTTGGCGCCGAGCACTTCGGCGATCTGTTCGGCGCCGTGCTGGACACCGTGGCAGAGGCCGACCGTATCGACCTTGCCATATTCGATCGCCGCCCAGGTGTTCATCGCCATCGGGTTGGCATAGTTGAGGAATTTGGCGCCTGGCTCGGCGACCTCCAATATATCCTTGCAGAAGTCGAGGATGACCGGGATGTTGCGCTGGCCGTAGAGGATGCCCCCGGCGCAAATCGTGTCACCGACGCACTGGTCGATGCCGTATTTCAAGGGAATGCGGATATCGTCGGCATAGGCTTCGAGCCCGCCCACCCGGACGCAGCTGATGACGTAGCGCGCGCCTTCCAGCGCCTTGCGGCGGTCGGTCGTCGCCGTCACCCTGGTCGGCAGCTTGTTGGCCTCGACGATGCGGTCGAGGATCGCCTTGATCATTTGCAGATTGTGTTCGCTGAGATCGGTCAGCGCGAATTCGATGTCGCTGAATTCCGGGACGCACAAAATATCGGTGAACAGCTTCTTGGTGAAGCCGACGCTGCCGGCGCCGATAATAGCGATTTTGAAACTCATCACCTCACCTCGATGCATTCGAAATGCCGGGTAAGGAGCAACAGGAAAGGGAATGGCGGCTCGCCTCGGCGCGCATGCCATTCGAGCCGGAATTCCGGCTCGTTCTCCTCCCCGCCCGCTCCTCGACCGCGGGTCTTTCGCGTTCTCAGGATTTGGATTATGCCGTTATTCCAGGGCGCGGCCAGAGAACGATTATGCTTTCGAGGGTAATTTTGTGCTGCATGATCTGATCGCCAACGGACAGTTGATGCGCACCATCTCGCTGCCGCGCGGCCGCCAGCGCCTGCATGCCATGCCAACCAGCACCGGCTATGAAGTACGCGAGGGCGTGACCTATGACTGGGATGGGCGCAAGCGCGGCCAGACACCGTTCACCGTGCTGCAGCACACGATCAGCGGCACCGGCCAGCTGCGCTACGAGAACCGCAACTACCGCCTGCAGGCCAACGACACGCTGCTGGTGCTGGTGCCACACAACCATCGCTACTGGCTGGAGAAGGGCGACCGCTGGGAATATTTCTGGATCTCGATGAATGGCGAGGAGGCGCTGCGCGTCCACAAATCCATACTCAGCGTCTCCGGCCCGGTGTTTCGGCTGCAGCCGGAGACGATCGATCATCTCGCCGATTGCAGCCTGCGCCTGATCAAGGGTGGCGCTTCGCCTGGCGCTGCTTCGGCAATCGCCTATGAGGCGGCGATGGCGCTTTACGACGATGTCTTCGGCTCGCACGCCTTCACTGAGAAACAGAGCGTCATGCAGCCGGTCATCGATCATATCAACGCCAATCTCGACAAGCCCTTGCCCGTGGCCGAGCTCGTCCAGATCAGCGGCCTCAGCCGCGCCCATTTCTCGCGCTGCTTCGCCGAGAGCGAAGGCGTTCCGCCGGCCGAGTTCGTGCTGCAGCAGCGGCTGCAGCGGGCGGCGAAGCTGCTAACCAAAGCCGATTTCCTGCCAGTCAAGGAGGTCGCCATCCTGTGCGGCTTCGAGGACGCCAACTATTTCTCGAAAGTCTTCCGCCGGCTCTACGGCATCAACCCGACGCAGTTCCGCACCACCGGCATGTATGCCAGCCTGGGCAGCCTTCGATAGGATTACCCGATGCGGTTGCCGCTTGCGGGATCGAACAGATGCAGGGCCGCCGGATCGGCAGACAGTCTTACCGTGTCGCCCGGCCGGATAGTGCTGCGTCCCATGACGAAGACACAAACCAGCTGATTGGCGAGCCGGACATAGAACTGCGTCGACAGGCCGAGCGGCTCGACCACCTCGACCTCTGCCATGAGCCCTCCGTCGTCGGCGAGCTGGATGTGCTCCGGCCGTAACCCGACGGTGAGCTTGTCACCATCCGTGAGCGGCAATCCATCCGGCAATCTCAGCTTCTGGCTGTCGGCCAGCACCGCATCCACCTTGCCGCCCTTGGCGACTGTCGCCGGAAAGAAATTCATGCCGGGCGAGCCGATGAAGCCGGCCACGAAAGTATTGAGCGGCCGATCGTAGAGTTCCAGGGGATGCCCGACCTGCTGCACATAGCCGTCATGCATGACGACGATGCGGTCGGCCATAGTCATGGCTTCGATCTGGTCGTGGGTGACATAGACCGATGTGGTCTTGAGCTGCTGGTGCAGGGCCTTGATCTCGGCGCGCATATGCACGCGCAATTTGGCGTCGAGATTGCTGAGCGGTTCGTCGAACAGGAACACTTTGGGGTCGCGCACGATGGCGCGGCCCATGGCCACGCGCTGGCGTTGGCCGCCGGACAGTTGCCTGGGCAGACGTCCGAGGAAACTGTCGAGGCCGAGGCGCTTGGCCGCCGCCCCTACCCTGCCGTCGATCGTCGTCTTCTCCGCCTTCTTCAAAAGCAGGCTGAAGCCCATATTCGACGACACGTCCATGTGCGGATAGAGCGCGTAGGACTGGAACACCATGGCAATATCGCGGTCCTTCGGCGCGACATCGTTGACCAGCCGATCGCCGATATGGATCTCGCCGCCCGACACCTCCTCCAGCCCGGCAATCATGCGCAAAAGGGTCGACTTGCCACAGCCGGACGGGCCGACCAGCACGACGAACTCGCCATCGGCGATCTCGAGGTCGACGCCGTGCAGGATGCGCAGCGAACCGTAGTCCTTCTCGACGTTTTGCAGCGTGACGGAAGCCATCGATTATCCTTTGACCGCGCCGGCGGTGAGGCCGGTGACGAGATAGCGTTGCAGGAAGGCGAAGAAGATACAGACCGGGATCAGCGCCAGGATCGACGCCGCCATCATCTGCCCCCAGTCGACGGCGAACTTGCCGATATAGGTGAGCAGGCCGACGGCAAACGTCTTCTGGTCGTCGCTGGAAATGAGCATCAGCGCGAACAGCAATTCGCTCCAGGCGGCGGTGAAGACGAAGCCAAGCGTGGCGCCCATGCCGGGCAAGGTCAGCGGCACGATCACCTTGCGCATCGCCTGCGCCCGCGTGCAGCCGTCGATCATCGCCGCTTCCTCCAGATCCTTCGGAATGCCGTCGAAGAAGGACTGCATCAGGAAGGTGGCGAAGGCGGTGTTGAAGGCCGTGTAGATGATGATCAGACCGACCAGGCTGTTGGTCAGGCCAAGCTCGCCCATGACGCGGTAGATCGGCGGAATGACCATCACCAGCGGAAAGGTTTGCGTGAGCAAAAGCATGATCGCCAGGGTCGCCTTGCCGCGAAAGGTGAAGCGCGACATGGCGTAGCCGGCGAGGGTGGCGATGACCGTGACGAGCGCCGCGGTCGACACCGAGACGATGACGCTGTTGAGGAAATAGCGGGGGAAGTCAGAGGCTTCCAGGACAGTGATGAAGTTGCGGAAGGTCGTCTGCGACGGCCACAGCGTGATGCCCTCGGAATAGAGCAGCCGCTCCGGCGTCACCGAAATCTTCAGCGTCCAGAAGATCGGGAACAGGGCGAAGATCATATAGGCGGCAATCGCCGCGTAGAGGCCGACGCCGCTGAAGATGCGCGAGGAGGTAGAGCGTCCGGCAATCATCAGACGTGCCTCACCAGCAACCGGCGGATGGCGATCAGCGCGATCGCATAGGCGATGAGCAGTACCAGTAGCAGCACCGCCACCGCGGAGGCATAGCCCTTGTCCAGCGACTTGAAGGCGCTGACATAGATGTAGACCGGCACCGTGCTGGTCGAGCCGGCCGGCCCGCCCTCGGTCATGACGAAGATCAGATCGGCGAAGGTCGCGATCCAGATCGTACGCAGCATGACGGTGATGACGATGGTCGGCGCTAGGAACGGCAGCGTCACCTTGGTGAAGCGCTGCCAAGGCGAAGCGCCGTCGATTGCGGCCGCCTCATGCAGTTCCGACGGGATCGACTTCAGCGCCGCCAGCAGCGTGATGGCGAAGAACGGAATGCCGAACCAGATGTTGGCGATGATCGGCCCCCACATGGCGGTCGCCGGATCGGACAGCACATTGGTCGGCTCGGCCTTCAGCCCGAGCGTGAAGAGCCAATGCGGCAGTGGTCCGATGATCGGATTGAACAGCCACGCCCAGGTCAGGCCCGACAGGAAAGATGGCACCGCCCAGGGCAGGAACACCACCGCCTGCACGAACTTGCGCCCGACAAACGGTTTGTCGAGCAGCAACGCCAGACCCAGGCCGAGGAAGAACTGGAAGAACAGGCTGGCGACGGTCCACCACAGCGTGTTGACCAGCGCCTGCCCCAGCACCTGGTCGGTCAGCATCGCCTGATACTGGCCTAGACCGACATATTCGGATTTGAAGGCGGAGAACTTCCGGAACGAATAGCTGATGCCGATGATCAGCGGCACCAGCAGCACCACGACCAGCAGAACGATCGCCGGGCTGAGATAAAGCCAGGGCTCGATTGCTGCATGCGTCAGCCGCTTCTTTCGCGGCCGGCCGGCGGATCGTATTTCGGACACGGCATAAGTCATTAGCGCTCAACAATCATGGGTGGGTGCCGACAGCGGCAACAGCACCCTTCTCCCCGTTCACGGGGAGAAGATGCCGGCAGGCAGATGAGGGGCGGCGCCAGCCTTGGGGTGCTCGCGCTGCCCCTCATCCGGGCCTGTCTGTGCATGTCGTTGTCCCAAAACCGCTACGCACTTTTGGGCGACATGCATTCGGGCCACCTTCTCACCGTAAACGGGGAGAAGGTGGAAGAACTACTTCTTGTTCTTGGCCAGCCAGTCCTGCTGTTCCTTGGTCAGGAACGCGGCCCATTGATCGGCAACGTCCTTGGCCGACTTCTGGCCGAGCAGCACTTCCTGGAAATTCTTGATCGCCACCTGGTCGACGAAATTGCCGAGGTTCTCCAGATGTGTCGGCGGCGTCACCATTTCATATTTGGAAGTGTCGCTGAGTTCGGTGAACCAGCCTTTGAACTGCTCGGTCTTGAAGTGGGCATCCTGGTCGGCGCCATTGTGGATCGGCACGACGCCGACTTCCTTGGCCCATTCGAGATTGTCCTTGGGCGACAACAGCGTCGCCATCAGCTTCCAGGCATCGTCCTTGTGCTGCGAATTGGCGAACATCGCCCAGCCGGCATAGCCCAGCGTCGGATAGGATTTGCCGCTTGGCCCCACAGGCAGCGGCGCCACGGCAAAATCGTCGGCACTCATCTTGTCGGCAATGCCGATCAGCGCATCCGGATCCTGGTTGAGCATGGCGCAGGTGCCGGAATAGAAGCCGGTGACGGTCTCGTTAAAGCCCCAGCTCACCGCATCCTTGGGCGCCAGCCCGTCCTTGTACATGTCGGCCAGCATCTGCAGGCCCTTGACCGAGCCCTCCTCGTTGATGGTCGAGGTGCCGTCCTCGTTGAAGTAGCCGCCCTTGCCGGCGGCGATGTTCATGAACATGTGCATGCCGTTGAAGGCGCCCGGCCCACCGCGCAAGCAATAGCCGTACTTGCCTGGAATGGCCGAGATCTTCTTGGAGTCGGCGATGAAGTCGTCGAGCGTCGCCGGCGGACCGTCGAGACCGGCTTCCTTGAACAGCTTCTTGTTCCAGAACAGCGCATTCACATAGTAGCCGTACGGGATCATGAACTGGGTGTTGTTGACGGTCGAGCCGAACTGCTTGGCGCGGTCGCCGAGCGTCTTGGCATCGTCCCACTTGGCCATGAACGGGCCGAGATCCTCGAGCTGGCCGTTGGTGGCGTAGAGGCCCATCCAGCGTTCCGGCATCTCGACGATATCGGGCGTGTCGCCGGCCTGCACCATGGTGAGGAATTTCTCGAATGCCTGGCCCCAGGGCAGCGAGACCACCTCGACCTTGACGCCGGCATTGGCGGCCTCGAACTCGGCGATCTGCTTCTTCAGAAATTCGGTGCGCTGCGGGCTGGTGATGACCTCGACCAGCTTGAGGGTGGTGTCGGCCAGCGCGCCGCTGGCGGAAATCGCCAGGCCGGCAGCGGTGGCAAGCATGATGCTCAGTCTCTTCATGTTCAGAACTCCCATTTTGAACCCAGTTATTTTTTTGCTTTGTCGAAGGCCTGGCCGATGTCGGCCCAGAGGTCTTCGACGCTTTCCAATCCGACATTGAAGCGGATGGTTCGGGGGCTGACGCCGAAGCGCGCCATCGAATTGAGACCCGGCGTCTGCTCGAGCGACGCCTTTGCCGGCACGACCAGGCTTTCATGACCACCCCAGCTGACGCCAATGCGGAAAAATTTCAACGCATCGACGAAAGCGGGAATGTCGACATCCTCCGTCACCTCGAAGGAGAACAGCCCGGCATAGCCGGCAAGCGTCTTCTTGCCGGGATGATTGGAATAGGCAGGATGATTGACCCGCTCGACCTTGTCATGCGCCTTCAAGCGCTCGGTGATGGTGAGCCCGCTCTTCATGTGATGCGGCAGTCTCAGCGGCAGCGTGCGCAGGCCGCGCAACAGCAGCCAGCCCTCGAAGGGCGACAGCTTTGCGCCAAGCTGCGAGTAGGTCTGGTCGTTAATATGCTTGATGTGAGCGGCCGAGCCGGCCACCACGCCGGCGACGGTGTCGCTGTGACCGCCGAGATATTTCGAGGCGGAATGCAGCACCAGATCGACGCCGTGCAGGATTGGCTTCTGGAACACCGGCGTCGCCCAGGAATTGTCGATGGTGGTGACGATGCCCTGCTCTTTCGCCAGCCGCGTCAGATGCTCGAGATCCTGCAGCTCGAACATCATCGAGGTCGGGCTTTCCAGATAGAGCAATTTCGCACCGGGAAGTGCCGCCGCCACCGCATCCGGATCAGAGCCGTCGACATAGTCGACCTTGATATGCAGGCGCGGAAACAGCCGCTCGAACAGTCGGTAGGCGTCGCCATAGCAATTGCGCACCGCAACGATGCGCTCGCCGGCGCCGACAAAGGCGAGCACGGTCGCGCTGATCGCGGCCATGCCGCTGGAGAAGCCGCGTGCGGCTTCAGCGCCTTCGAGCGCCGCCACCCGCGCCTCGAACTCCATCACCGTCGGATTGTCGCCGCGCGAATAGATCGGCTGTTTCCTGCGCCCGGCAAAGGTGTCGGCCATGTCGGCATAGCTGGCGAAGGTGAACAGCGAGGTCTGGTAGATCGGCGGCACCACGGCGCCGCCGGGGAACGGATCGTCATGCGCCAGCAGCGTTGCCGCCTCGGCGAGATAGTCGCTGCCGGAAATGCCTGGGTCGAAGCTGTGCTCGTTCATTTGCGGTCCGCAAGTTTGAGGTTGGCAGCACCGCGCTTCAAATCGTCCTCGACGGTGGCGATCAGCTTCAGCGCCTCGGCCCGGGCACCCTCCGGGTCATGCGCGGCGATGCAGTCGAACATGGTGCGGTGGTAGGGAAAGCTGGCATGGCCGAAATCGCGCACGCCGAGCGGATGTTCCCAGAAGCGGTGGAACAGTTCGTGCATGGCGGCGATGATCTGCTCGAACAACGGATTGCCGCAGGCGCGGTAGATCGCCTGGTGGAATTCCCAATCCTCTTCCGACGACATGCCGGCCCGGCTGAGAAACTCTTCCTCCATGATGTCGAGCTTGCGCTCGATCTCGGCGAGGTCGTCCTTGTCGGCGCGGACGGCGCAAAGTGCTGCGGCTTCCGCTTCCAGCGCGCGGCGGATTTCCAGCGTGCGCATCAGGCCGGTGAAATCATTGCCGCCGGCAAGCGTCAGCGGCATGTGCAGCATGTCGAGCGAGACGGCGGCCTTGAGATAGGTGCCAGAGCCTTGCCGGCGCTCGACCAGGCCAAGCCCTTCCCAGCGCGTCAGCGCCTCGCGGACCGTGTTGCGGCTGACCTTCAGGCGCTCGGCGAGAATGCGTTCGGTCGGCAGCCTCTCACCGGGCTCCAGTTTCTCGCGCATGACAAAGCCGGCCAACGCCTTCAGCACCGCATCGTCGCGGGCCGTCGTCTGGATCGGCGGGAGGCTGAATTCGGTCACGGGGGCGATTACCGAAGTGGTTCAATGGTCCAACCAATTTCTGCACAGACGAAGGCACGTGTCAACAGTGGAAACGCAGCGGGGCCGAAGGACCAGAGAAATGCCCCTTCGGCCCTGCCGCTTCAGCCGTGGATGCGCGCCGGCACAGCGGCCGCGCGAGCCTCGCGCCAACGAGCGAACATTGCCTCGCGAACCCGCCTCGAACCCGCGAGCCGCTCCTTCGCCTGCGCCAGCACGGCAGGCGAAGCCTCGGCGGGCGTGCCCGAGCGGAAGGGAGGCGCCGGGGCATATTCGAGCGAGAGCTGCACGATCTCAGCCTCCTCCTGTCCAAGCAGCCTTGCAACCAGCGCCAGGCCGAAATCGATCCCGGAAGTGACGCCGCCAGCGGTAATGAGCTTGCCGTCCTCCACGATACGCTCATCGATAGGGATGGCCCCGAACTCTTCAAGGAAATCATGCGCATACCAGTGCGTGGTCGCCCGCTTGCCCTTCAGCAGCCCGGCCGCGCCGAGCACCAGGGCGCCGCTGCAGACCGAGGTTATGTAGCGCGCCTGCGCCGCGCGCTCCCACACGAAATCGAGGACTGTCTGGTCCTCCAGCAGCGCGTTGACCCCGCCCCCGCCCGGAATGCACAGCACATCGAGAGGCCGGCAATCGTCGAAGGTCGCGGTCGGGGTGAGCGAGAGGTGCGTCGACGACATCACCGGGTTGCGGTCCTTCCAGATCAGATCCACCTCGGCGTCTTTGGCCGATGCCAGGACTTCGTAGGGACCGGTGAGGTCGAGTTGTTGGACGTTGGGGAATACGAGGATGCCGAAACGAAGGGGCATGGAAATCTCCGTGGGTTGACTTCAGCCAATGTACGGCATCATGCTTTGGCACGATTGCCATTCATCCCTCGTTTCAGGCCAAACCCAATGCGCCGTATCGAAATGCTTGCCTATCCCGACGTCCAGCTCCTCGACGTCAGCGGACCGCTTCAGGTCTTTGCCAGCGCCAACGACTTCAAGAGGCAGGCCGGCGAACCAGCACCCTACGAGGTCGTGGTCGTCGCCGCTTCGCCACGGATCCAGACATCGGCCGGTCTCATGCTGGAGGCCGCGGCGCTGCCGACGCACGGATTTGAGATCGACACGCTGGTCGTGCCCGGCGGATGGGGCGTCAACGCAGCCTGCGAGGATTCCGAGCTGGTCCAATGGATCGCCAGCCGCTCGCGCGATGCCACACGAACCGCTTCCGTCTGCAGCGGCGCCATGCTGCTGGCGACGGCAGGCCTGCTCGACGGCCGTCGCGCGGTCACCCACTGGGGGCGCTGCGCGGAATTCGCCCGGCGCTTTCCGGCGGTCCGCCTCGAACCCGATCCAATCTTCATTCGTGATGGCAATGTCTGGACATCGGCCGGCGTAACGGCAGGGATCGATCTCGCCCTCTCCCTCGTCGAGGCCGATCTTGGCCGGCACACGGCGCTGGCGGTGGCGCGCGAGTTGGTGGTCTTCCTGAAACGTCCCGGCGGCCAGGCGCAATTCAGCCAGACCCTCAAGCTGCAGCAAGGCGACGGCCGCTTCGACCGGCTGCATGGCTGGATCCTCGAAAATCTGGCAGGCGATCTGTCGTTGGCGCAGTTGGCCGACCACGCCAATATGAGCCCGCGCAGTTTCTCGCGACGCTATCGCGATGCCACCGGCCGGACACCTGCCCGCGCGATCGAGGAGATCCGGATCGAGGCGGCGCGGCGGATGCTGGAGCGTGGCCAGCCCGTCAACCAGACGGCCCGCCGCTGCGGTTTCGGCTCGGAAGAAACCATGCGGCGCGGCTTTCTGCGCGTGCTGGGCACCAATCCGCGCGCCTATCGCGAGCGTTTCTGATCGCGACTGCTTGCTCCATTAGGCCGGCGGTCGATGCCGTAGAAATAGAGCCTCTCTAGCATTCAGGCGGGATGCTGTAGCTGGCTGAGCCCGCCATCGACGACGAGGGTCGCCGCGTTCATGAACGGGCACTCCTCGGAAATCATGAACACAGCGGCCAGCGCGATCTCGCGCGCCGAGGCGATGCGGCCGCCGGGATGCAGCGCCAGCGTCCTGGCGCGCGCCGCAACCGGATCGGCAAAACTGTTCCAATAGTCGGCTGCCTTCTGCGTCTCGACATAACCGGGCGCCAGCGCGTTCACGCGCACGCCCTGCCCGGCATATTCCAGCGCCAGCGACTTGGTCAGCCCAAGCAGCGCGTGCTTGGCCACGGGATAGGGGAAGGTATGAGGGATGATGGTGAAGCTGTGCGTCGAGGCGATGTTGAGGATCGCGCCACCGCCATTTGCGATCATTGCCGGCAGCACCGCCTTGGCGCAGTTCCAGGCGCCTTTGACGTTGACATCGAAATTGCGATTCCACTCCTCCTCGGTCGCCTCGAGCGGCGTCGAGAACACATTCATCCCCGCATTGTTGATCAGCGCGTTGATCGGCCCGATCGCGTCGGTCGCCCGGCTGACGGCAGCGGCAATCGCGGCCCCGTCGCTGATGTCGGCTGCGGTATGTCCGACATGGCCCTGCGGCGCTGCTAGGCCGGCGACCGCTTTGTCCAGCAGCGCGCCGTCGCGATCGACCAGGAACAGCCTTGCCCCTTCGGCGAGGCAAGCTTCAGCGATGGCAAGCCCAATGCCTTGCGCGGCGCCGGTGAGGAAGATGCGTTTGCCGGACAGGCGCTCAGCCATGGCTGTCACTCCACTGGAAGATGGTCAGCGCCGGCCCAGTGCCGACGAACGCAGATTGTCGAGCAAAACGGCAAGCAGCAGGATCACACCGCGCACAATGTATTGGTAGAACGCCGGGATGTTGAGCAGGTTCATGGCGTTTTCGGCGATGCCCATGATCAGCACGCCGACGATGACGCCCGACATGGTGGCGCGGCCGCCGGCAAGCGAGACGCCGCCGAGCACGCAGGCCGAGATGACCGAGAGTTCAAGCCCGACCGCGGCATTGGGCTGGCCCGACGTGATGCGCGAGGCCAGAAGGATGCCGGCGATGCCGCAGACCACGCCCTGCAGAGCAAAGATCCAGATCCGCGTCCAGTCGACATTGACGCCGGCCAGGCGCGAAGCCTCCGGGTTGCCGCCGATGGCCAGCGTGTTCTTGCCGAACACGGTACGATTGAGGACAAAACCGAAGATGCAGAACAGCACGGCCAGGACCCAGACCGGCGTCGGAATGCCGAACAGCTTCGACAGCGCCAGTTGGTAGAAATCCGGGCTGTTGATGCCGACGGCGCGGCCGTCCGATGCGATCAGCGCAAGGCCGCGCACGATCTGCATGGTGGCAAGCGTCGTGATCAGTGCGTTGATGCGGAATTTGGCGATGACGACGCCATTGATGAAGCCGACGAAGGCGCCGCAGGCGATTGCCGCGAGAAGCCCGAGCAGGATCGAACCGGTATAGTTCGACGCCATCACCGCGACCATGCCGGCAAAGGCGACGATGGAGCCGACCGAGAGGTCGAAGTCGCGCGCGGCAAGGCAGAACATCATGGTGCAGGCGACAATGCCGACGGTGACCACCGACTGCAGCAGGCCGAGCATGTTGCGGTCAGTCAGAAAATTCGGCACCAGCAGCGACACCAGCGCGAAGGCGACGATGAAGATCACGACGAGGCCCTGTTCGCCGAGCAGGATCTTCTTCAACTGATCGGTCATGGCAAAGATCCTCAGGATGCGATCGCGTCGGGGGTTTTCTGATCGGGAAGAGCGGCGGCCAGGATCGCTTTTTCGGCGAACTGGTCGCGCGCGAGTTTGGCGCTGACCCGCCCGCCGCACATCACCAGGATGCGGTCGCAAATGCCCATCACTTCCGGCAATTCGGACGAGACGACGACGATCGCCATGCCGTCTTCGGCAAGCTGGTAGAGCAGTTCGTAGATTTCCGCTTTGGCGCCGACGTCGATACCGCGTGTCGGCTCGTCGACGATAAGCACGCGCACGCCCTGCTCCGACAGCCAGCGGCCGAGAATGACCTTCTGCTGGTTGCCGCCGGAGAGGTTGATGATGTCCTGCTTGCGCGACGGCGTGCGCACCTTGAGCTTCTTGATGAAGGTCTCGGCGGTGGCGATCTCGCTGGCGCGGTTCAGGATTCCGAAGCGCGTGTGATGACGCCGCGACGAGATGTTGATGTTCTCCTCGATCGAGCGGCCCTGGATGATGCCGTCATGCTTGCGGTCTTCCGAGCACAAAACGATGCCGGCGCGGATCGCGTCATGCGGATCGGTGGCATGAACGACCTTGCCATCAACGGTAATGGTGCCGCCTGAGCGCGGGTCGGCGCCGAAGACCAGCCGCATCAGTTCGGAGCGGCCCGCGCCGATCAGACCGAAGAAGCCGACGATCTCGCCCGCCCTCGCCTCGAAGCTGGCGGGCGTCGTCAGTTTTACTCCGCAAACAGCGTCGACCTTCAGCCGGACATCGCCAGCCGGGCGTGGGCGAAACCCCCAGATGTCGGAGATTTCGCGGCCAACCATTTCGGCGACGACCTGATCGCGCGTGACGTCTTTCAGTGACGCATGGTGCGCCGCGAGCTTGCCGTCGCGCAGCACGGTCAGGCTGTCGCAGAGGCGGAACACTTCGTCCAGCCGGTGCGAGACATAGATGATGACCTTGCCCTCGCCGCGCAGGCGGTCGATCAGGGCAAACAGAATTTCGCTTTCGCGCGACGACAATGACGAGGTCGGCTCATCCAGAGCGATGACGCGCGCGTCGAGCATGATCGCCTTGGCGATCTCGACCATCTGCCGTTCGCCGATGGACAGCGTCTTGACCTTGCGGCTGATATCGATGTCGATGCCCGCCGATTTCAGCTTGGCGCCGACGTCTTCCAGCATTCTGGCGCGGGCGATGATGCCGGCGTTGGTGGGGAAGCGGCCAAGGCTGAGGTTTTCGGCAACAGTGAGCTCAGGAACCAGCTGTAGCTCCTGGTGGATGACGATGACGCCATTGTCGAAGGCATCTCGCGTCGTTGCATAGGCTTGCATCTTGCCGTCGATGAGGATCTCGCCGTCATCGGCATGCTGGTCGCCCGACAGGATCTTGATCAGCGTGGATTTGCCGGCGCCGTTCTCGCCCATCAAGCCATGCACGGCGCCCTTGTCGACGCTGAACGAGACGCCGGACAGCGCCTTGACGCCCGGATAGGTCTTGGTGATTTCCGAGAAGTCGAGAAAGGACATGGGGCGCCTATCCTTTTGCCATGCCAAACAGGCGGCGACTGTGAGCCGCCGCCTGTTTGTACAGGGAGGATTATTCGATGCCGAGACCCTTGCGGACCGTCTGGTAGTCGTCGCGCTTGGCCAGCGCACCGGCGGTCAGGATGAGCTTCTCGGGTTCCTTGTTGTTGGCGACCCAGTCATACATGTTGAGCGCAGTCTCGTAGCCGTGACGCTTCGGCGAGATGATCACCGTGCCGACGAAGCCGGTGGCGGTCGGCTTCTTGAACTCGTTGATCGCCGAATCCGCGCCGCCAATGCCGACGCCGATCACGTTTTCGGCCGGGATGCCGACGCTTTCGGAAGCGCGCACGGCGCCGAGAACGGCTTCGTCGTTGAGGCCGAAGGAGACCCACTTCTTGATGTCGGCATGGGCGTTGAGTACCACCGTCGCCGCATTGAGCGCAGCCTCGGTATCGGTCTTGGCCTGCGGCGCGTCAAAGATGTTTTCGGCCTTGAAGCCGTTGGCCTTGAGCACCGAAATGGCGCCTTCGACCCGGTCGACGGCGGTCGGCAACTGATCATAGGAGACGCGGATGGCGCCAACCTCGTCGGCCTTCCAGCCGCGCGCCTTCATTTCGTCGACGATCGCCTGGCCGACGGCCTCGCCGATCTTGGTCGCCGAAATGCCCATATGCGGCACGTCTTCCAGCGCCTTCCCGTCTGCGCCGACCAGACGGTCATCAACCGTCATCAGCTTGAGATTGTTGGCGGCGGCCTTGGCGACGATGCCGGGGCCGAGCTTCACATCAGGCGTGCAGACGATGAAGCCTTGCGCGCCCTGCGCGCCGAGATTGTCGATCGCCGACATCAGCTTCTCACCGTCCTCGGCGCCGATCTTGACCAGGGTAAAACCCTTCTCCTTGGCGGCCTGGTCGGCGAACTTCCATTCGTCCTGGAACCACGGCTCCTCGGGCTGTTTGACGATAAAACCTATCTTGGTGTCCTGAGCATATGCTGCGATGGTCGTGACGGACAGCACGGCAAGGGCGCCCGCGACGAGCGCGGTCTTCAGAAGTCGCATGATTACCTCCCAGCGATGGCCGGGCGCTCAGCCCGGATGCAGAGTCTCTAATTCTTTTTATCATACTCGTCAATTGATCTGGTATGATAATTGAGCTACATGCTCTGACCAGGGATCGCTGGCGCAAATCATCCGCATCCGGTAAGGCCGGGGACGCGAGATCAGTGGTTTCGCCGCCTTGGAGGAGGGCTGAGGTGACCGAAACTTCGAAGAAGGCATCAGGCGACACCCGCCGCCCGCGCGTCATGCCCGATGTGACCAAGGCGCTTGCCTCAGACATCTTTTCCGGACGCTATCCCGCCGGCTCGTCCCTGCCGACCGAAAACGAACTCGGCGTCGAATATGGCGTCAGCCGCACCGTCATCCGCGAGGCGCTGAAGGTGCTGGCCGCCAAGGGGCTGGTGCTGTCGCGACCGCGCATCGGCACGGTTGTATGTGAACAGGACAACTGGAACATCATCGACCCGCAGGTGCTGGCCTGGCACGCGCCGCATGCGCTGGACGACAAATTGTTCGACGCCATCCTCGAAACGCGCCGCGCCATCGAACCTCTGGTAGCTGAACTGGCGGCGACTCGTGCGACGCTGCAGGAGATCGCCGATCTCGAAGCCGCCTGGCGCGGCATGGCCAATGCCGGCGAGGATCTCGCCGCCTTCTCGCGCTCGGACATCACCTTCCACCAGATCGTCTATGCCGCGAGCCACAACCCGATCTTCCGCCAGATCGGCAATCTGATCGACACCGGGCTGAAATTCTCGCTCGAAGCAACGGCGACCATTTCGCTCGCCCGGCGCATGGAAGCGGTGGCGGCGCACCGTGAGGTGGTCGAGGCGCTGCGCATGCGCGATGCCGCGGCGGCGCGTGCGGCGGCAGGCCGGATCCTCGACCTTGCGGCGCGCGACCTGGTCAGCGCCAAGAAACTCAAGAACAACTGAGACCAGCATGAAAATCATCTCGCTCACCACCTACATCGTCCCGCCGCGCTGGCTGTTCCTGAAGATCGAGACTGATGCCGGCGTTACCGGCTGGGGCGAGCCTGTGGTCGAAGGCCGTGCGCTGACGGTCGAGGCAGCGGTCAAGGAACTTGGCGATTATCTGATCGGCAAGGACCCGCGCCTGATCGAGGACCATTGGACGGTGATGCATCGCGGCGGCTTCTACCGCGGCGGGCCGATCCTGATGAGCGCCATTGCCGGCATCGACCAGGCGCTGTGGGACATCAAGGGCAAGGCGCTCGGCGTGCCTGTGCACGAACTGCTCGGCGGCAAGCTGCGCGACAGCATCAAGGTCTATTCCTGGATCGGCGGCGACCGGCCGGCGGAAGTGGCTGATGGCGCCAGGGAAGTGGTGGCGCGCGGTTTTCAGGCGCTGAAGATGAATGGCACCGAGGAACTGCAGATCGTCGACAGCCATGACAGAATAGATGCGGCTGTCGAACGCGTCGCCATGGTGCGCGAGGCCGTTGGGTCCAACATTGGCATCGCCGTCGATTTCCACGGCCGCGTCCACCGGCCGATGGCGCGCATGCTGGTCAAGGAGCTCGAACCCTACCGGCTGATGTTCATCGAGGAGCCGGTGCTGAGCGAAAATCGCGAGGCGCTGAAGGAGATCGCAGCGCTGGGCTCGACGCCGATCGCGCTCGGCGAGCGTCTTTACAGCCGCTGGGATTTCAAATCGGTGTTCGAACAAGGCGCCGTCGACATCATCCAGCCGGACCTGTCGCATGCCGGCGGCATCACCGAATGCCGCAAGATCGCAGCGATGGCCGAGGCCTATGACATTGCGGTGGCGCCCCACTGCCCGCTCGGCCCGATCGCGCTCGCCGCCTGCCTGCAGCTCGATGCCGTCAGCTACAACTGCTTCATCCAGGAACAGAGCCTCGGCATCCACTACAACGCCGCAAACGATTTGCTCGACTATGCCGCCAACAAGGACGTCTTCCGCTACGAGGATGGCTATGTCGCAATCCCCGATGGTCCCGGCCTCGGCGTCGAAATCGACGAGGACTACGTCAAGGAACGCGCCAAGGAAGGCCACCGCTGGCGCAACCCGGTCTGGCGTCACAAGGACGGCTCCTTCGCCGAGTGGTAGCTCGGCCGACCTTGCGGCCAGGCCTTCAGGACCTCGGGTTCGATTTCGCGGTGGCGCCAGCGTAACGCAGGCCTCTGATGGGCCGCAGCGCCGAGCACCAGCGCATGGGAACCGTCGGCGCCGGCAAGCCGCAACTCGCTGACCGCCTGGGTTGCCGCAAGCGATCGAAAGCAGTCGCTATCCATGGAACATGGCGGATGTCCTGTTCTCATCGACCTTTTCTTGGCCCGCCAGCCGCTTCACCTGCCCGCGGCGTGCCGGCCTGCGTTCCTGCCGGAGAAGATGCAGCTGCCGAGAAATGTCCCTTCCAGCGCATTGTAGCCGTGATAGCCGCCGCCACCGCCGCCGGCCACCTCGCCTGCCGCATAGAGCCCGGCAATGGGTTCGCCATTGCCGTCGAGAACCTGCGAATTGAGATTGGTGTGCAGGCCGCCAAGCGTTTTGCGCGTCAGAATGTTGAGGCGCACCGCGATCAGCGGGCCGTGCCTGGGATCGAGTATCTTGTGCGGCTTGGTCACCCGGAAGATCTTGTCGCCAATGTAGTTGCGGGCGCCGCGGACGGCTGTGACCTGCGCATCCTTGGTATAGGCATGGTCGACCTCGCGATCGCGCGCCACGATCTGCGCCTTGAGCCGGTCGTAGTCGAGCAGATTGTCGCCTGACAGCGCGTTCATACCGGCGACCAAGTCGGCCAGGTTGTCGCGGACGACGAAGTCCTCGCCCTTTTCCAGGAACGCTGCCACCGATGGTGGCGCCTTGCCGCCGCGCCGGTTCTTCAGCACGGCCCGCCAATCCTTGGCCGTAAAGTCTAGGTTTTGCTCCGAACCCGACAGCACGAACTCCTTCGAAGCGATCGTCTTGCTCAGCACGAACCAGGAATAATCGTGTGCCGTCGACAGGATACGCTTCAAGGTGCCGAGCGAATCGAAGCTCGGGAAGAACGGCGCCTCCATGCGTTGTCCCAGAGCATCGAACCATAGCGGCGACGGCGCCGACAGGATGCGGATGCCGTGGTTCGGCCAGGTCGGATTCCAGTTCTTGATCCCCTCGACATAGTGCCACATGCGGTCGGCGTTGATGACGGCCCCGCCGGCGTCCTGGGTGATCGCCACCATGCGGCCGTCGACATGGTGCGGCACGCCGGCAACCATACGCTTCGGCGCTGGCCCCAGCCGCCCGACCGGCCAGACCTTGCGAACCAACTCATGATTGCCGCCGATGCCGCCGGAGGTGACGATCACGACACCGGCCGAAAGGTCGAAATCGCCGACGGCCGTGCGGCTCGACTGCTTGCCGCGCTCGACATCGGATGCCTCCAGGATTTCGCCCGCGACGCCGGTGACCGCGCCGTTGGTCTTGATCAGCCGGCTGACCTGATGACGGAATTTCAAAGTGATCAGCCCTTTGGCGACGTGCTCGCGCACGCGCCTTTCGAACGGCGCGACCACGCCCGGCCCAGTGCCCCATGTCAGGTGGAAGCGCGGCACTGAATTGCCGTGGCCATTGGCCAGCGCGCCGCCGCGCTCGGCCCAGCCGACCACCGGCCACCAGCGCATGCCCATGGCGTAGAGCCACGGCCGCATCTCGCCGGCGGCGAAAGCGACATAGGCTTCCGCCACTTTACTTGGCCAATGGTCCTCGGGCCGGTCGAACTGGGCAGAACCCAGCCAATCCTGCCAGGCGAGGTCGCGGCTGTCCTTGATGCGCAGGCGGCGCTGCTCGGGCGTGTCGACCAGGAAAAGGCCGCCGAGCGACCTGAATGCCTGGCCGCCGAGAAAACCGCCACCCTCCTGCTCGACGATAATTACGCGCTTGCCGGCATCGCCGAGTTCCGCGGCTGCGGCCAGGCCGGCCAGCCCGCCGCCGACGATGATTGCATCCGTGTCAGCCATTGTCGTAACTCCTGTCCCGGCTTTTTGTTTTTGACATCGGATGCTCGTTGCTAGCCGCGCAGCGCGTTCCAGATGATGCGCGGCAGCTTCAGGAAGCTCGGCCGGTAATTGAACTCGGTGATCAGCCGTCCCACGACATCAGCCCTTTTGTGGGTCAGGAACCAGGCCGGCTTCGGCACAATGCGGAACGGCGCTTCGAGCACGCTGCGCTCCGGTCTGTCGAACAAATAAGTGTTGTGGACGACGCCGATGCCGCTCTGCACGTCGTCGAGCGTGTGGCCAGGGAAAGCACCCCAGGTCGGGCGCAGCAGCGCGAACAGAACGCCGCTCCAGGAATTGATGCCGATGCCGCCATAGCGCAGTTCGGCAATGATTTCCTCGAAGCGCTGCCGGCCGATCTCGGCGATCGTCCTGGGATGGATGAGGATGTTGGCGGCAAGCGTGCCGTGCAGCTTTTCATTGGCGTAGGCGACAGCGGCGCGCAGATAGGATTCCGCATTGCCCGCCGGCAGCCGCATGACGCTGAGCGCCGGCGCGAACACCTCGGCATTTTCGAGATAGGCGTCCGTGCCCGGCCGGAACGGCACCACCACGCAGGCGGGCCCGCCAGGCCGCTCGAATTTTTGTGCCGTGTCGGCGTGCGCCTCGAAGGCGGCGAGGCGCTCGGTCGCGCCGGGATAATAGGCCGGGCGCGACGGGGCTTTCTGCATCACCTTTTCGAGTGCTGCCAAAAGCGCATCGGATTTGCCCCAGCCTTCGGGCAACACGAGCATTTGGCAGGCGATGCAGTTGAAACCGGAATTGTTGAGCTTTTGGGTAGCGATCAGTTCGGCGTGGTAGGTGATATCGGCATCCGACCATGGGCCGGGCACCACGATGGTGGGTGCCACGCCGCCAAGCTCCGAGGTGATACGCCGGCTGTTGCGCGGCGTGCCCGCCGCCTTGTTCTTGCGGCCCTCCTCGCCGGGACCCCAGACGATCGCGTCATGCGAGGCGGCGGCACCGGTGATGTGGATGTCGTCAACGAGATCGTGGTTGCACAGATACGCACCGACATCGGTGCCGCCGCGCACGATGCGCAGCGCGCCGAATTCGATCAGCGGCCGCAGCGCCGGCCGCAGGAAATCAACGAGGTAATCATTGACCGGGTTCATCTTGAGCAGGACGACCTGATGTTCGACGAGCAGCTTGTGCAGGCAGTCGAGCGGCGCGATCGAGGCGACGTTGCCGGCGCCGAGCACGAGGCCGATCTTGCCCTTGCGGCTGGTGCGCGGCGCGTCATAGGCCGAGGCGGTGTTTGCGGCGAGGTTCGCCTTGGTCACGCCGGGCTGCATCCAGATCTCGGCCTTCAGCCCGGTGAACAGCACCTTGTCCCAGAGCGAATTCGGAACCACCGTCACAGCCACCTGTCCGTTGGGCAAGGTGCGAACCGGCAGACTGTCAAGGAACTTCTTGCCCTCCATCAGGCTCAGCGTGTGGATGAACTGGTTGCAGCCATCCATCAGCGCCGCCGGGCCAGCCAGCCATTCCTCACCTTCCAGCGGCGAGCCGATCGGGATGCCCTTCTTGCGCGTCGCGGTTTTGACCCACGCCTCGGCGACCTCGCGGATGTGATCCTTGACCTGCCGCAGCAAGGCGATCCGCTCGCCATTCGAGGTCTGCGCCCAGTCGTCCTTCCTGGCGTCGAGATCGGTGAGCGCGAGGTCGAGTTCGGCTGCCCATTCAGGCTGCACGGGCTGGGTTTTGACTGCCTTGGCAACCATCCTATCCTCCTCCACTTCGATCTCTTTGTTTGACGCAATTCCTGTGGGAAAACCGCTTCACACTTTTCCTGGAATTGCTCTACGAAAACGGCAGTGCGGCCCATTGCTCGACGAATTTCCCGCCGGAATAGACCTGGATCGAACCGAACTGCTGTAGCACGAATTCGCTCTGCGTCGGACGCAGGAAGGCGTAGTCGTCAGGCCCGACATTGACGTTGTCGGGCAGCGCCATGAATTGCTGATTGGTCGAAAAGCCGAACGTCTTGTCGGTCTTCATCCCCACGGGATGGACGGGCTTCGCCATCCATTTTCCGCCATAGAGAAAACAGCCGCGCCGCGGCAACAGCCCGAGCTTCTGCAGCAGCCAGGAGCGCTGGTCGAGGCCCGGCGCCTGGACATCGACCACTTTCAGGATCGGCGTCGCGATGAATGCGGCAGGCCGCAATTGGCTGAGGCTCGGCACATCGAAATCGGTCGGCAGCATAAAAGCCGATCCGATGGACAATTCATTGGCGCCGACCCAGCTGTCATAGAGCAATGCGGTGCTGCTGCCGCCAAGATTGAGGATCTTGCGCTGGTCGGCGGCAAGGCAAGCGACATACTGGCGAAACAGGCTGATCGCCTTGACGCGCGCCTTGGCCGGTCCTCCCAGCAGTTTGGGGATATGGCCGATATGCGCCTCGTAGGCCATGACGCCTTCGCATTTCAGCCGCGGGTAATTCGCCAACGCGGAAACTGCCCGGGCCAGTGAGTCGGGATCGCTGATACCGCCGCGATGAAGGCCGACATCGACCTCGAAGCAGACGCGCAGCTCGCGGTCGAGCTCGGCGGCAAGCGAGCCATAGGCGGCCAGCCGCTCCTCGGTATCGATCAGCCAGACGATGCGCGACGTAGCTTCGCCGAGCCCGGCGAGAACGCCCTTCGTCAGCGCGTGCCTGGCGCCGGCAACCGGCATCGGCTTGCCCAACAGGAGATCGACTTGGGGAAACACTTTCAGCATCTCGGCGCTGATCGGCAGATGAAAGGTCATCAGCCTGTCGGTCGCAAACGCCGCGCGGATATAGTCGATCAGCGGCAGGCATGGCAGCGACTTGTCGACGAGGCGCAGATCGAGGCCCGTGGCGAACTTCGCCTTGATCGCAGCGATGTTGTGATCGAGCCGGTCGAGATCGAGCACCAGGCAAGGCTGAAAGATCCCGGCTGCCCTGAGCGCGCCCGACATTTCCGCGAAATAGGTGTCGGTCAGGCTCATGCCGCGACGCCGAGCAGCCTGGCAATATAGGGCGACACGAAGCGGTTGTCCGGGTCCATCTCGCGGCGGACCGCCATCGCATCGTTCCAGCGCGGATAGAGCGCGCTCAATTCCCTTGATGTCAGGCTGTGCATCTTGCCCCAATGCGGGCGGCCGCCGCGCTTCCTGAAGATCGGCTCGGCGGCGTTGAAGAACGCCATCGGATCGCGCTCGACGCCGTGATGGATGGCGATGGAACAGGTTGGGCGCTTGTAGAAGGGGCTGAGCCAGACATTGTCGGGCGCGACGACGCGCACCTCCATCGGAAAATAGACCTCTGGAAACCGCGTCTCGAGCAGCGCAATGATTTCGCTGAGTGCGGCCGCCCCTTCCTCGAACGGCAGGTGGTATTCCATCTCGTTGAACTTGACGTTGCGCTCGGAGGTGAAGACCTTCAGCCACTCCTCGACATAATCCTCGGCCGGCACCTTGGCGAAGGCCGAGCCGATGAGACGGCGGCGCAGCCAAGGGAGCCAGCTGAGATAGTCGCGCAGTTTTCTCAGCGTCGTCACCGCATCGTCGTCTTCCGTCGGCGGACGCACCGTCGCCGGCGCCTCGGTGATGTCGCTGGCAATCAGCAGCGCCTGGCCGGAAAACGGCACATAGTAGAACTCGGCCGAACGATGCGCCGTCATGGTGCTTTCGAATTGCGCAAGCACATCGGCAATCGGCGCCGTCCAGCGGCGGTGCCGCATCCGGTAGCTCGCCACGTTGCGGATCGTCACTTCGGTGACGGCGCCGAAAGCGCCGAGCGAAGCGCCCATGGCTTCGATCATGTCGGGACTCTTGGCACGGTCGAACTCTTTCAGCGCGCCACGCCCGTCGACGATCTGCATCGCCTCGAGCTGGGTGTGGTACGCGCCAAGCGTGATGCCCGAGCCGTGCGTGGCGGTGCCGAGCGCCCCGCCGAACGCCTGCTTGTCGATGTCGCCCATGTTCGGCAGCGCCTGGCCGACGCCGTGCAACAGCTTTGCCAGCGCGCCGATCTTGGTGCCGGCGCCGACCCGCGCCGTCAGTTTTTCGGGATCGTGCGACCTCAGGCCCTCGAAGCGGTCGAGCGACAGGATGGTGCCGTCATTCTTGACCAGCGGCGTAAAGGAATGGCCCGTGCCGACAAATCGAACTGGTCCCGGCGAGTTGCGAATGGCACCACTCAGCTCATCGAGACTCAGCGGTTCGGCAAAAGCCTGCGGCGTGGCCGTGACATAGCCCGACCAATTGCTCCACTGGCTGATAGCCTCTCCCACGATCCCTCCCTGGGGCGCCGGCTTTGCCGGTCTTTCTCCTAGCGCTAGATAATATGATACATAGTCAGCTTTTCCGGATATGATACATTGTCAGCTTTCTGTCAACCTGGCAATCGGAGGTGTCTTGCGTCCGCGCCGGCCGCATTATCTACAGCGACGCACGCTGAGCCGGCGTCGGCATTGAACGCAGTTCGTTGCCCCTTCAAGCCAGCCCAAACGTTTCCACGGCCCGCATGATGCCGCGCAATTCGGCCAAGCCCTTCAGGCGGCCGATCAGCGAGTAGCCGGGATTGATCCTTGTCTTGCCGATATCGTCGGCGAGCAGGTGGCCATGGTCCGGCCGCATCGGGATTTGCCAGTCGGCGCGGCCCTCCTTGCGGCGGCGCGCCTCCTCCTGCATCAGCGCCAGGATGACATGCGCCATGTCGGTGCCGCCTTCGAGATGCTCGGCCTCGTAGAACGAGCCGTCATCCTCGATGGTGATGTTGCGCAGATGGGCGAAGTGGATGCGGTCGGCGAATTCCTTGACCATGGCGACGATGTCGTTGTCGGCGCGCGTGCCGTAGGACCCGGTGCAGAACGTCAGCCCATTGGCCTGGCTGTCGACGGCATTGAGAATGAAACGCGCATCCTCGGCGGTCGAAACGACGCGCGGCAGGCCGTAGAGCGAAAACGGCGGATCGTCGGGGTGGATACACATGCGCACCCCCTCCTCTTCCGCCACCGGAATGATCTCGCGCAGGAACCACGCGAGGTTGCCGCGCAACTCCTTCGGCCCGATTCCGTCATAGTCCGCAAGTGCCTCGCGAAAACTGTCGCGGTCATACTTGCGCTCTGTAGCCGGCAGGCCGGCGATCAGATTGCGCTCGATCTGGTCCATCTTCTCTGGCGACAATTCCTTCAGCCGCGCTTCCGCTTGCGCAATACGCGCCGGCGTATAGCTGTCAGCACCGTTCTTGCGCTTCAGCACGAACAGATCGTAGGCGGCGAAATCAACGGCATCAAAACGCAGGGCGTAGCCTGTCGTCGGGAGACGGTAGGCTAGATCGGTGCGGGTCCAGTCGACCACCGGCATGAAATTGTAGCAGATCGTGGCGATGCCGGCCTTGGCCAGCACGCGGATCGAATCGCGATAATAGCCGGCATAGCGCTCGCGTTCCGGCGCGCCGATCTTGAAGGAATTGTGGACCGGAATGCTCTCGACGACCGACCAGGTCAGTCCTGCCGCCTTGATGAGGCGCTTGCGCTCCAGAACTTCGGCTTCAGGCCACGCCCGGCCGTCATAGATATGGTGGAGCGCCGAGACCACGCCGGTGGCGCCCGCCTGCTTGACATGATCGAGCGTCACCGGATCATCGGGCCCATACCAGCGCCAGCATTGTTCCATTTTCGGCTTTCCTTCTGCGAGAGGTTGGCAACTTATTGTTGGACCCCGATGGGAGTCGATAGAAAATGGAGGAGTTTTTAGAAATGATGGATTTCGACGGTAAGGTCGCCCTGGTGACGGGGACGACCGGCATTGGCCTGGCAACCGCCAGACGCCTTGCGGCCGGTGGCGCCGCAATCATCGCCTGCGGCATCGACCGCGCCGCCAATGCGGCGATGAAAGCGCAACTAGAAAGTGCTGGTGCCGCGGTGCTGGTCATCGACACCGATGTGTCCGTCTCCGACCAGGTGCGCGACGCGGTGGCGGCTGGCGTCGCCAGGTTCGGCGGTCTGGATGTCATCGTCAACTCCGCCGCCGTCCATCCCTATGGCACCGCGACGACCACCGACTGGGAAAGCTGGAACCGGGCAATGACGGTCAATGTCGGCTCGATCTACCTGACCGCCCATTTCGGTATCCCGGAAATGATCAAGCGCGGTGGCGGCGCCATCGTCAACGTCGCCTCGGTGCAGGGTTTTGCCTGCCAGCAGAACGTTGCCGCCTATGCCACGACCAAAGGGGCCATCCACACGCTGACGCGCTCGCTGGCGCTCGACTACGCGGCATCAGGCATCCGCGTCAATTCGGTCAGCCCGGGCTCGATCCGCACGCCGATCCTGGAGAAGGCTGCGCGCGGTGACGGCGGCAGCGATGCCGATGTCGAAGAGGCCTACAAGCGCTTCGGCGCGGCGCATCCGCTCGGCCGTATCGGCGAACCGGAGGAAGTGGCGGAACTCATCGCCTTCCTGTGCTCGTCGAAGGCCGGTTTCTGCACCGGCGCGGACTACAGGATCGATGGCGGCCTGACGGCAGGTATTGGCGTGAAGTAGCGCTATGATGGCGTTCTGCGCGCTTGCAGGCAATCGGTGTCCGACCGCGCTACAGCTTCCACATCCGCTTGGCATTGCCCGACAGCAATTTCGTCCTCTCCTCAGGGCTGGCGCCCGCGATCAGCGCGTGTGTCGCCGCCACCCAGGTGGCAAGGCCACCGCCAAGCGTGCACACCGGCCAGTCGCTGCCCCACACGACGCGGTCCCAGCCGAAGCAGCCGATCGTGTGCTCGACATAGGGGCGCAAGGTCTCGACTGTCCATGAGCCGGCATCGGCATAGGCGACGACGCCGGAGATCTTGCCGATGACATTGGGACGCCGCGCGATCTCACTCATATGCTCGCGCCACGGATGTTCCGCACTGGCCTTGATGTCGGGCACGCCGCAATGGTCGAGCACGAACTGCACATCCGGCGCCAGATCGGCGAGCGCAACCGCCCTTGGAATCTGATGCGGCAGGACGACGAAGTCGAAGGTCAGGCCTGTGCCGGCAAGCCGCTTGATGTTTTCGCGAAACAGCGCGCTGTCCGAAAGCTCGTCCGGCATGACATGCAGCACGCGGCGGAACCCCTTGACGAAGGGATCGGCTTGCTGGCGCTCGAGATAGGCGGCGAAGCCGGCCTCCTCCGGACGGCAGGAGGCGATCGCCCCGCGCAACAGCGTGCCCTTTTCCAGCGACTGCGCCTTCACATGGCTGGTCTCGGCCTGGATGTCGGCTTCATCGACGTCGACCTCCATATGCAGCGCGGCCTCGATGCCGGCGCGGCGGGCCTGGATCGCATATTCTGCGTGCGGGAAATCGCGGTTGAGCGCCGGCTCGCGGCTGAGCCAGGGATAGCGCAGCGCCGACAGGTCGATCAGGTGCAGATGAGTGTCGATGATCATGGCTGTCCTCCTCGGTGATTTCAGATCATCGCCAAATGCCTAAACCCAGCGCATGGACATACTCTGGCTCAGCCCCGCTTCGGGATCTCTTTGTCCTCGAGCAGCAGCGTCAGCCCCATGGCGACGAAATAGAGCGCCGCCACCCAGATGAACATCACGTTGAAGCCACTGGAGTAATGGTCGAGCACCACTTCGCGGATCGCGCCCGGCAGGCTCGATGCGAGGTGCGGCGTCAACCCGTTCAGGCCACCCGGCAGCAGGGCGGCGGCGTCTGCAGGAAGCTCGGCTGTCTGCCGGTTCAGCGCCCAGATCATCACCGCGCCGTTCAGCGCCAGACCCAGCGATGCTCCGAGCGTCCGCGCCTGGGTGATCAGCGACGTCACCGCGCCGATATCCTGCAGGGGTGCTGCCGCCTGGATCGCCACGATCAGCACCTGGAACTGCAGGCCCATGCTGATGCCGAACACAGCCATCATCGTTGCCAGCACCCAGATCGGCGTGTGCTGGTTGGTGAGGACAAAGCCCAGCATCAGAAACCCGCCAATAGCCATGGCGACCACCGGCATCCATTTGTAGCGTCCGGTTGCCGCGATCACCCGCCCGGCGACGATCGAGATGACCATGGACGTGAGCGACGCCGGCAGGAACAGGAAGCCTACCTCGGCCGGGCTCAGGCCCGTCAGCGTCTGCATGTAGAGGGCAAAATAGAAGAACATGCCCAGCGTCACCGTTCCGGCGACCAGCGACACGCCCGAGACGATGCTGACCGTCGAATCGCCGAACAGCCGCAGAGGTACGATCGGCTCTTCGGCCCGCCGCTCGACCATCACGAACAAGGTGATGGCGACCAGCGCCAGCAGCGGCAGCGCGAAGGTGATGAGGTCCGGTCCGCTGGGGTCGAGCACGTGGTAGCCCCAATAAACGATCGCCGTCGTGCCGGCGGCGAGCAGCACGCCGCCGAGATAGTCGATGCGGTGCCGCTTTTCGTTGAACCGGCTGCGCATGGCGAAGGCCAGCACCGCCAGCACGATGATGCCTATCGGCAGATTGACCAGGAACACCCAGCGCCAGCCGAACAGGCTGGTGATGTAGCCGCCGGCCAACGGGCCGAGCACTGATGACAGCGCGAACACCGCCGAACTGTGGCCCTGATATTTCGCGCGGTCGCGCGGTGAAAACAGTTCGCCGATCATGGCGAAGGCCGAAACCATCAACCCACCCCCGCCGATACCCTGCAGCACGCGCGCGGCGATCAAGCTCTCCATCGACCATGCCATGCCGCAGACCAGCGAGCCCAGCAGGAACAGGCCGATCGCCGTCAGCACGACATTCTTGCGGCCATACATGTCGCCAAGCTTGCCGTAGAATGGCGAGACCGCGGCGGTCGAGAGCAGGTAGGCGGCACCGACCCAGCCGAACAAATGCAGATTGCCGAGTTCGCCGGCAATGGTGGGCAAGGCGGTGACGACGATCTGCATGTCGATGGTTGCCATGAACATGGCGATCAGCGCGCCGAAATAGACGATCAAGGTCGTAAGGTCGGGCCTGACTTGGGCCTCAACGGGCCGCGCGTCCGGCAGCGTCTGCTCGACAGTCATCGGTGTCTCCGTAGCTTGGGGCGCGATTTATGTGCCCACAGCCGAGAGGTGTCAACCAGATATGTGCGCGCAGCATATAATTGACATCAGCATATATTCTTGCTAACGCGCTATGGATGAGCAGCAACGCATCCAGCAGTCCGGACCGATTTCCATCCCTGTTCCAGACGCGCGGCGATCGGGACCTCGCCGGTCTGGCGCGCGGCAGCGGCCTGTCCGAACCGGCGGCCGAGGCCGTGGCCGCCATCGATGCGGTAATGAGCAAGGTGCGCCGCTCGATCCAGCGCCGCGACTTCGGCCGCATGATCCTGGCGCGCGTAGACCCTTCGCTGGAAGTGAGCCATCTCGATGCGATCAGCGCCATCGCGAACAATCCGGTTTTCAGCGATACCCAGCAGGATGAGGTGACGGTTGGCGTCATCGCCGAGCGCCTCGAGACCGATCCGTCGCGCGCCAGCCGCATCGCGGCCGACCTCGTCGAACGCGGCTATGCCTGCCGTGTCGCATCGCAACGCGATGCCCGCCGCATCTGCCTCAAACTCACCGCCAAGGGTGAGCGCCTCGTGGCGGCGGTGCGCCAGACCAAATGGCGGATTTTCGCCGGATCGCTGGCACAGTGGGATGAGCAGGACCTAGTAAGGTTCGCCACCTTGCTGGAACGCTTCGCCGGTTGGGCCATGGACGAAGCCGGGATGAAAAGATCCGCCGAGGCCGTCAAGCAGTTGATGGACGAGATGCTGCCCGAAACGAAATAGGCGGCACGGCGTGGACGCTCACCCATGTGTGCGAGCCGTTCGATAGCCCTTGACGCTCAGGTCGCGTCGGATCGTTATCGGCCGAAGAAACCGGCGTCCTCTTCCGCAAGGTACTTCTTCGCTGCTTCGGCATCGATGTCGACACCCAGTCCCGGCGCTTCGAGCAGGTCGATCATGGAGTCCTTCACGATCTGCCCCTTGGGCAGGCCGATGACGATGTCCTCCCACCAGGGGTCGGAGGCGCTGGGATATTCGAAGGCGATGTAGTTGGCCGGCAGCGTGGCGCAGACATTGATCAGCGCGCCGAGGCCGAGCAGCCCGTTCGCCGTGCCGTGCGGCGCCATCATGATCGAGTGCATGTAGGCGTGCTCGGCCACCCATTTGAGCTCGGCGATGCCGCCGATGTCGGCGGGATCCGGACCGATGACGCGAACCGCCTGCGTCTCGATCAGTTCCTTGAAGTTATGGCGCAGGTAGATCTGCTCGCCCGTGTGGATGGGGGTGGACGTCGATGTGGTGAGTTCGCGATAGGCTTGCGGGTTGACCCATGGCACGTAGTCGCCGGTCAGCATGTCCTCCAGCCACATCAGATTGTATTTTTCCACCGCCTGAGCGAAGCGGATGGCGTCCGGCAGGAACCACCCGGGGCCGCAATCCAACGCCAGCGAGACCTTGTCGCCGAGCACCTCCTTCATGGCGATGACGCAGTCGATCATATGCGCCATGCCGCGCTCGCTGATCTGCCCCTGGTCCATCGCGCCGTGATAGGTCGGCGGCTGGCGAACGCCATAGTGGAAGTCGGGAACGGAAGTCTTCATGTTGGAATGGAAGGAGATGCCTTGCTTGACCATGAAGAAACCTTCCGGCCGCTCCATCATCCATTTGACGTCGGCCGCGTAATCCTCCGGCCTGTCGCCGGTGCGCTTCTTGCGGATGGAACCGTTATAGACCCGCACCTTGTCGCGCACCTTGCCGCCGAGCAGCTTGTAGACCGGAACGCCTGCCGCCTTGCCGGCGATGTCCCACAGAGCATGCTCGATAGCGCTGACGGCGGCGCCGTAGGGCTTGAACGAGCCGCGCTGGCGGATTTTCAACATCACGCGTTCGACATCGGTCGGGTCCTCGCCGATCAGCGCGTCGCGGAAATGCAGCACCCAGGGTTTCAGATAAGGCTTGGTGTACTCGACCTCGCCGAGGCCATGGAGGCCTTCGTCGGTGACGATGCGCACGATGGGGTGCCTGCCGATGACGGCGCACCTGAGATCGGTGATCTTCATGATGTCCTCTATTTCACCGACGAGAAGGCGGTTGGCGCGAGAAACTGGCTGGAAATATTGGCCAGGATCGGGCCATCGCGCTCGGACTCGTCGCGGGCCTTGAGCCATGCCGGATCGGTGGTGAAGGCCTTCCATCTCACTTCGCGCTCGGCAAGGGATTCCCAGGCGACGAAATAGGTCAGTCGATTGCTGTTTTCGCCGACCACCGTGGTGAAGAACCCGGCCTGGCGGATGCCGTGTCTATCCCACAGCGCCAAGGTATGGTCGTTGAAACGCTTGAGCAGCGCCGGCAGCCGGCCCGGCACGCAGTCGTAAATGCGAAGTTCGTAGATCATGGTCCATCCTTCTGTTCACCTCTCCCTCCGAGGAGAGAAGTGTAGAGTCAGCTCCAGGTGCGGTCCCAGGAGTATTCGTCGTCCCAGTGATCGGTCGGTTGCCAGATGCCGGTGACGCCGGGCTGCAGGTGCTGGCTGATCACTTCGTCGACGATGTCGTCGATGCCCAGACCAGGCTTGTCGGGCACGGTGATGAAGCCGTCCTTGACCAGCGGCTTGGGCAGGCCGGTGACGATATCGTCCCACCAGTCGACTTCGACGGTGTGATATTCGAGCGCCATGAAGTTTTCCGTGGCTACAGCGACATGCGCGGCGGCCATTGCCGCGATCGGGCTTTCCGCCATGTGAATGGCCATGGCGACGCCATGCTCCTGCGCCGCGTCGCCGATCTTCTTGGTCTCGAGAATGCCGCCGGTGGTCAGCAGATCCGGATGGATGACCGAGATGCCGGCGTTGAGCAGCGGCTCGAAGCCTTCCTTGAGGTAGATGTCCTCACCCGTGCAGATCGGCACCGAGGTCGCCTGCTGCAACTGCCGATACTGCTCGGTGTAATGCCAGGGGATCACGTCCTCGAGCCAGGCCGGTGCGTATTTCTCGATCCGCCGGGCCAGACGGATGCCGTCCTGCAGCGAGATGTGGCCGACATGGTCGATGGCGAGCGGAACCTCGTAGCCGATCACCTCGCGGACCTCGTGGATATATTGGTCGAGCAGGTCGATGCCCTTTTCGGTGAAGTGGAGGCCGGTGAAGGGATGCGGCACGTTTTGCGCGTCATAGGCGGCATTACGCGCCCGGCGCTCGTCCAGCGTGCGTGCCGGACCGCGCGCGGCATGGCTGCGGAAACCGTCGAGCACGCCGGCCGGCGCCACCACTGCGCCCGATATGTGCGAAATCTGCGCCAGGCCGAGATCCATCTTGAGGAAGGTGAAACCGAGATCCATCCGCGCCTTGAGCCGCTTTCCGGTCTCGGTGCCGCTGGGCTTGTCCGCGTCGGTGTCGCAATATACACGCACCTTGTCGCGAAACCGTCCTCCCAGCATCTGGTAGATCGGCACGCCATACGCCTTGCCGGCGAGGTCCCAAAGCGCGATCTCGATTGCCGAGACACCGCCACCTTGCCGCCCATGGCCGCCAAATTGTTTGATGCGGCGGAACAGCCGGTCGACGTCGCAAGGGTTCTCGCCCAGCAACCGGCTCTTCAGCATCAGCGCATAGGTCGCGCTGGCGCCGTCGCGCACTTCGCCCAGGCCGACAATGCCCTGGTTGGTGTAGATCTTGACCAGCGCGGAGGTGAACGGCGCGCCGACGATCTCGGCAACGCGCAGGTCGGTGATGCGCAGGTCGCTCGGCCTGGAGTTCGTATTTACCCGATTGAGCGCCTCGCCGGCGCTACCCGTCTTTGCCATGGCTTATCCTCGTTCTGATTGGTGGCGCCCCGCACCCCCGGCCTGCATAAGCGTTGCTAGCCAAGCTCTATCTCGTGGGCCTGCAGGTAGTCTCGGTTCATCTCGACACCGAGACCCGGCTTCGACGCCAGCTTGAGGCTGCCGTTCGAGACATCGAGTGGCTCGTCGATGAGGTGATTATATTTGTCCAGGTTCCACTCCGACGTTTCGAGCTTGTAGAAGTTGGGAACCGTCATCATCACCTGCGCTCCCGCAACCACATTGATCGGTCCCGCGGCGTCATGGGGCGAGACCGGGATGTAGTAGGCTTCGCACAGGGCGGAAATCTTCTTCAGTTCGGTAATGCCGCCGGTCCAGGTAACGTCCGGCATGATGTAGTCCGCAAGCCTGTTCTCGAGCACCGGCACGAAATCCCATTTGGTGTGGCCGCGCTCGCCCCACGAGATGGCGGCACTGACCTTCTCACGCACTTGCTTGAGAGCATTGAGGCTTTCTGGCGGGCATGGCTCCTCGAACCAGTCGATCTGGCCGGCTTCCTCGAGGCTTCGGCAGAGGCGAATGGCGGTGGGGACGTCGAAGCGGCCATGCGCGTCGATGAGAATGTCGACATCGGGCCCCGCCGTTTCACGGATCAAAGCCGTTAGTTCGGCAGCCTCGCGCTCGTCCTTGCGGGTCATGCTGCCATCGAGGTAGCCGTCCCGCTGTTCGCGCGCCAAGCCATCGGCGATGCGGCCCTGGTGGGGGAAAGGATCGAACTTCAGCCCGGTGTGTCCGGATTCGACGATGTCTCGAATTTCGCGGACCACAGCCTCCTTGCTGGTAAACTTGGCCTGGTTGGGATGGGTATAGAGCGCGATTTTATCGCGCACCGGTCCGCCCAGCAGCTCGTAGATCGGCTTGCCGAGAACTTTGCCGCGAATGTCCCAGAGCGCTATGTCGATAGCGCTCACGCATTCGACTGCGGCGCCGCGGCTGCCCATATAGGTGAAGCTGCGGAAAATCTTGTGCCAGAGATGCTCGATGCGCGCCGGATCCTCACCTGTGACGGCGACACCGATCTGACGCAGGATCGTGCACAGCGCGCGGTTGGCGAGCCTTGTGGTGGTGGTGATTTCCCCCCAGCCACTCACCCCTTCGTCGGTCGTCACCTCGACGAACAGGAACTCTCCCCAATAGGAAGCATCGGACTTGATCAGCCACGGCCGAACGCTCGTGATTTTCATCTCTCAACTACCTCTGTCTGATGGCCGGACCAATGATTTTCTGGGCTGGAAGTTCTATCCGGCCCGAGCGGCGTTGCGCGCACGCATCTGTTCGAGAACGTGCCGGCCGGAACCCTCGACATGGCGGGCAATGAGCTCGGCCGCCTCGTCGGCATTTCCCGCTTTGATATGCGCGATGAGCTCGCGGTGTTCACGCATGACGGCGGCCCGCCGCGCGAGCGTGAAATTGAAACGCCGGCTCACGGCTCGCAGCACTTCGCGATGCTTCCACCAAAGCTCGGCGGCATGGCGGTTGTAGTGGCGCTGGTACATTACGGTGTGGAAGGCGGTATCCAATTCACTGTGCCGCAATGTGTCGGTGAAGTTGTTCTCTTCGATCAGAGCCTGGATGCGTTCGAGTTCGGCGATGTCCTCGCCGGTCGCCATGTTCACGAACCATCGCGTCAGGGCCGGCTCGATCAGGACTCCGATCTCGTAGATATCCCGGACGAAATCCTGGTCTATGGGTCGGACGCGGGCGCCACGGTTGGCGACAAAGGTGACGAAGCCCTCCCCTCGCAACAGCTGCAGCGCCTCGCGTACGGGGTTGGTCGAGGTGCCGTGACGCCGGGCGAGATCGGTAACCACAAGTCGTTCGTTGGCGGCGAGCCGTCCCTCGATGATGTCTTCCCGGATCAGCTCATAAAGCGAGGCGCCCTCGCTGGACGCCGCGATGGGATCAATCCCCACGGGTGGCTCTGCTTTGAAATCACTTGTTTCGGCCAAAGCCGGCTCCCCCGATTAGTACATCACATGCTTGATATCATACACGCGTTTTGCAAACAATGTACGATCGGGTGCGTTGACAGGCAATCCACGATCTGAAAACGTACCAGATGATCGAAGGGATACATTGAGCAGAAGGACACATCCCGCACGGTCGAACGAGCCCCTTGGCGCACGGCGGCATGGGAGAATCTGGGAGGATACTATGACGAGGATTACACTCGGCGGTGCCGTCCTGCGCGGCACAGTCGCCACTGCTTTGATGGCGTCGCTCATGTCGGGATCGGCGCTGGGTTCGCCGCCGGTCGATTTGAGCAAGTGGTCGCCGGAATATGTGCGCTCCATCGCCGGCACACAGGATTTCGACACGGCCGCCGATTGCGGCAAGGTCACTCCGCTCGACTACAAGGGGCGACTGACGTTCTGGTATCAGGGTGTGTTCGAGGGCGACCCCGATCTCCTGCGCCAGTACTACAAGGATTTCTTCGAGACCTTCCGCAAGACCTATCCGAACATCCAGCTCGAGGATCAGGCCCTCACCTACAACGACCTTCTCGACAAATTCCGCACGGCGCTGCTCGGCAATGCGGCGCCGATGGCGGTCCGCCTGCAAATCCTGGGTGGAACCGAGTTCGCCTCGAAGGGTTATCTGCAGCCGCTCAAGCCGGAAGATGTGGGCTATCCCACAGAGGATTTCTGGCCCGGCGCCATGAAGGCGGTAACCTGGGATGGCGTGACCTACGGCATTCCCACCAACAATGAGACGATGGCGTTCATCTGGAACGCCGACATTTTCAAGCGTGCGGGCCTCGATCCGGACAAGGCTCCGGCTACCTGGGACGACGTCGTCAAATATTCCAAGCAGATCCATGACAAGCTCGGCATTGCCGGCTACGGCCTCGTGGCGCGAAAGAACGCCGGCAACACGCCGTACCGCTTCATGCCGCAGCTATGGGCCTATGGCGGCGGTGTCTTCGACGAAGCCTCCGCGAACCCGACCTATAAGGAGGTCGAGCTCAATAGCCCGCAGAGCAAGGCGGCGTTGCAAGCCTCCTACGACATGTATGTTCGCGACAAGTCGGTTCCGGTTTCGGCCCTCACCAACCAGCAGGCCGATAACCAGCCCCTGTTCGTCGCCGGCCAACTCGGCATGATGGTCTCGCACCCGTCCGACTATAACGTCATGCTCGACCTGCAGAAGAAGGCAACGGGCGCCGACAAGGATAAGGCGCAGACCGTCATCGACAACATGCGCTATGGCCTGATTCCGACCGGCCCCGACGGCAAGCGGGCGGTCGTGTTTGGTGGCTCGAACATTCACATCCTGAAGCCCGAATATGTCGAGGGCGGCAAGGTGGACGAGCCGGCCGCAAAGGCCATCATCTGCATGTGGACAAGCCCTGAATGGTCGTTGAAGATGGCGTATGCCGGCTCGAACCCAGGCAACCTCAACGGCTTCAAGACCAAATGGATGAAGGAACGTCTGGACAACATCAAGTTCCTCGATGTCACGACCTCGATGTTGCCATACGGCATTCCGTTTCCGGCGCTGCCGCAATCGCCCGAGATCATGAATATCATCGTCCCGGACATGCTGCAGAACGCCCTGACCGGAGCGATGACCGTCGATCAGGCAGCGGACGACGCGGCCGAGAAGGTGAAAAACCTGATGGACGGACTCTAGTCCGGGCCTGACCTGCGATCCGACCGGCTGCGCCGATAGTGCGTGCAGCCGGTTTGCTCCGAACAACAAGGGCACGCCATCGTGACGATCGTGACCGGGAAGGCCGAGGCTCGCCGAAGATTGCAACCCGGTAGCTCCGGGGTGCTGCGGAATATCTGGGAGCATCGCGCCGACTACGCTTACGTGCTTCCAGCGATCGCCGTGATGCTCATCGTCATCGCCTATCCGATCTACTACACGGTCGAGCTGTCGTTCTTTAAGACGCCGCCTGGCCTGCAGCTCCGCGACAAGACCTTCATCGGATTGGACAACTACACGGCCATCCTCACCAGCCAGGTGTTCTGGAAAGTCACCCTGAACACCCTGATCTGGACGATCGCATCCACCTTCGTTGCCTTTGCCTTGGGGTTTGCCGCCGCGCTGGCGCTCCACCGCGAGTTTATCGGCCGGGGTGTCCTGCGCGCTGTCCTGATCATTCCTTGGGTCATCAGCGCGGTTGCCGCCTCCTATATCTGGAAGTGGATCTACCATTCGGACTTCGGCATCATCGGCGCGGTGCTGGTCGGCCTCGGATTGGCTGACCGGCCGCCCAACTTCATCGACAACGTCAGCACGGTGCTGCCCTCCTTGATCGTCGTCAATATCTGGCGCGAGTTTCCGTTTGCCATGATCATGATGATGGCCGGCTTGCAGACGGTCCCCGACCAGTTGCTGCGCGCCGCGGAAGTCGACGGGGCCAATGCATGGCAGCGTTTCTGGCACGTCACCTTCCCGCATCTGCGCAACGTCTCGACGGTGACGATCCTGTTGCTCGCGGTGGCCAATTTCAATTCCTTCATCATCCCGTGGATCATGACCGGTGGCGGGCCGTCGAACGCGTCGCATATCTGGATCACCCACATCTATGAGCTCGCCTTCGGCCGTCAGCGATGGGGTGTCGCATCGGCCTATTCGGTACTCCTGTTCCTCATGCTGATGGTGCTGGGCTACTTCTACGTTCGTGCGCTGGCCGGCAACGAGCGCAACGAGGGGAGCGCATGAGCACGATCGTCGAGACAGCCCCTCGAGGTCCAGCCCGGCGCCGCATGCGCATCGACGGATGGCGTTGGGCCGGGCGCGTCTTCCTCGTGTTCATGCTGCTTTACACCGCGTTGCCGATGATCTGGATGCTGATCACATCGATCAAGTCCGGGTTCGCGGCGATGCAGTTCCCGCCGCAATGGTGGCCGGAAGAGCCTACCCTGGCCAGCTACCAAAAGCTGCTCGATCCGCAAAACAGCGTCGGCCAGGACTTCCTGCGTTTTTTCTGGAACAGCCTCTACGTGTCCACGGTCACCACAATCCTTTCGGTGATCGTGGCCGTTCCTGCGGCCTACGCGTTTTCGCGCTTTCGTTTCCCCGGACGAAACTTCCTGTTCTTCACCGTGCTTTTGCGCAACATGTTCCCGGCGGTGATCTTTCTCGTGCCCCTCTTCATCCTGATGCGCGCGATCGGGCTGGTGAACACGCATGGCTCGCTCATTCTCACCTATCTCACCTTCGGCCTGCCGCTGGCGATCTGGCTGCTCAAGGGCTTTTACGACAACATTCCGGTGCAGCTCGAGCAGGCGGCGCGGATCGATGGGGCGACCCGGTTCCAGGCCTTCATCCTGATCGTGATGCCTCTGTCGACGCCCGGTATCATCGCCACCGCGATCTATTCCTTCATTGGCGCCTGGAACGAGTACATCTATGCCTACACCTTCCTTTCCAAGAACGAGCAGTTGACCCTGCCGGTCGGCATACAGCGTTTCTTCTCGGAGAATACGACGGACTTTCCGGGCCTGATGGCGGCCAGCTTCATGATGAGCGTGCCCGTCGTGGTGCTGTTCCTCCTCCTGCAACGATACTTCGTACGCGCCCTTACAGAAGGCGCGGTCAAACACTAGAGCCGGATGATTTCAGGTCTGTTCGACCTGAAATCTGAATGCGCCTCTAAATCAAAGAGATAGAGCATGATGTCGTCCGAAAACCGCTTCACACTTTTCGGCATCATGCCGTAGGGAGTTGCCGATGGCCCACGTGGTCCTGAGAGATCTCGTCAAGACCTATGGCGGCTTCAAAGCTGTCAACGACGTTTCGCTGACGGTCAATGACGGCGAGTTCGTTGCGCTCGTCGGCCCTTCGGGCTGCGGCAAGACAACCACGCTCAATCTTGTCGCGGGATTGATCCCGGTCACATCGGGCGACATCGTCATCGGCGACCGCGTGGTCAACGACCTCGACCCCAAGGACCGGGACATCGCGATGGTGTTCCAGAACTACGCGCTCTACCCGCAGAAATCGGTCTACAAGAACCTGGCGTTCCCGCTGCAGATGCGCAAGCTGCCCAGGGACGAGATCGACAGGAAGGTCAAGGAAGCGGCGCGCGTGCTCGACATGACGCACCTTCTCGAGCGCAAGCCGCGCGAACTTTCAGGCGGGCAGCAGCAACGTGTCGCCTTGGGGCGCGCCCTCGTCCGCGACCCTGCCGTTTTCCTCATGGACGAGCCGCTCTCCAACCTCGACGCCAAACTGCGCGTGCAGATGCGCTCGGAGATCAAGCGCTTCCACCAGGACCTCAAGGCGACCATCATCTATGTCACGCACGACCAGCTCGAAGCCGTGACCATGGCCGACAAGATGGCGGTGATGAACAGCGGCTACCTGTTGCAATACGATTCTCCGGCGCAGGTCTTTGCCCATCCGGTGAACATGTTCGTCGCCAGCTTCATCGGCAGCCCGGCGATGAGCCTTGTTCCACTGGAGGCATCGACAGCAAACGGCAACACTGCGTTGACCGGCGCGGAGGGCTGGAGCCTTGAGCTCTCGCCGCTCAACGCCCGGAAGGTTGCGGGGGCAACGTCGAGGAAAGTCGTGCTCGGCGCACGTCACTCGACCATCAGGCTCCACAAGAGCGCGGTGCCAGGCAGCGTCCCGGCCAAGGCCTATACAGTGGAGCCGACCGGAGACGTCACCTTCGTGCAGGCGTTGCTGTCAGGCGCCATCGTCAACATCAGCGTGTCCCCCAACATCGCCGTCGCACCTGACGAGCAGATCTGGCTCGAGTTCGACCAGGAGCGGCTGCATCTGTTCGATGGCGAAACTGAACTGGCCCTCAAGGCCGGCTGAGACAAGACGGGGTTCATTGGGAACGTTGGGGATGACTGAAAAGCTTAAGATCACCGCGATCAAGCCCTATCCTGTGTGGGTTGGAACGCGCAATCAGATGCTCGTCAAGATCGAGACCGACCAGGGCGTCTTCGGCTGGGGCGAGAGCGGCTTGAGCGGGCGCGAAAAGGCCGTTGCCGGCGCGGTCGAGCATTTTCGCGAGTTTCTCATCGGCCGTGACCCGATGCAGATCGGGCGGATCTGGCAGGAGGCCTATCGCAGCCAGTACTTCGAAGGCGGGCGCGTTCTGCAGGCGGCTATCTCCGCCATCGACATCGCCCTTCACGACATCAAGGGCAAGGCGCTGGGGGTGCCGGTCTACGAACTGCTGGGCGGCAAGCAGCGCGACTGCATCCCCACCTTCGCCTCGACCGGAGACGAGGCCGAGGGCGACGTCGCCATCGAACGAGCCCGGGAGCTGCGCGCACGGGGGTGGCAGGCGATCCGCTTCTTCCCCGTAGGGCAAAGCAGCAGGGACATCTTCGAACCCCGCGAGTCGATCGGCGCTACCGCGAGCATGCTGAACAAGGCGCGCGAGGCGCTGTGCGACGACGTCGTCCTCGGCATCGACTATCATCATCGGCTGTCGGTGGCAGAGGCGGCGAGCTTCTGCAACAAGCTCGGCCGCGGCGTGCTTGATTTTCTCGAGGAGCCGATCCGCGACGAGACACCTGAAGCCTACGAATCCCTGCGCAGGATGACCGACATTCCCTTTGCCATCGGCGAGGAATTTGCCAGCAAGTGGCAGTTCCTGCCCTACATCGAGCGCGGCATCCATCAGTTCAACCGGCTCGATGTCTGCAATGTCGGCGGGCTCACCGAGGCGATGAAGGTCGCTGGCTGGAGCGAGGCGCATTATGTCGACCTGATGCCGCACAATCCGCTTGGTCCGGTGTGCACGGCCGCGACCCTGCATCTCGCCGCCGCTGTACCCAACTTCGCGTGGCTCGAGACCAGGGAACCCGAGACGAAGCTGGGCTTCGACAATTCCGACTTCTTCCCCGTGCAGCCACGGCTCGACGGTCCCGACTATCCGGTAAGCGACCTGCCGGGGCTCGGCGTCGAGGTCAACGAAGCGGCGGTCCGGGCGGAGGCTTTTCGTTTCTGGGAAGCGCCTCACCTCAGGCGCCGGGACGGGTCTGTTACGAACTGGTAGTTCCATCTCAACCGGAGTCCACAATGACGCATATCCCTGACATCACGCGACCGCCCAAAGACCTCATTGACGCCCTGAGGGAAATCGGCGCCGCGACGGTTGCCGGCACGCTAGGCCACATGGGTTTCCGCAATCCGCACATGGTCGGTCCGGTGGCGCAGAACCATGGGAAGTCGATCGTCGGGCCGGCGCTGACGCTGCAGTTCCTGCCGCAGCGGCCGGACCTCTTCAGCGAGGGAGAATACGCCGACCCGGAAACGCAACTGCACCGGCACGTGCTCTATCACGCGCAGGAAGGCGATGTGGTCGTCGTCGACGCGCGCGGTGACATGAGCTCGGGCGTCTTCGGCGATATGATGTCGACCTACTTCAAGGGCAGAGGCGGCGCGGGCATCGTCATCGATGGATGCATGCGCGACCGGCCGAATGTCGAAAAGCTCGATCTGCCGCTATGGCTGCGCGGCTGGACGCCCAACTACCATGTGCAAACCAGCATCTATCCGAACGCCGTCAACGTTCCGATCGCCTGCGGCGGTGTCACGGTGATCCCGGGCGACATTATCATCGCAGACGACGATGGGGTGGTAGTGCTTCCCGTCGCAATGGCCGCAAAGGTGATCGAAGAATCCCGGAAGCATCACGATTGGGAAGAGTTCTCGCGAGAGAAGCTGATGCAGGGCGCACCGCTGCAGCGCTACTATCCGCTGCATGACGATGCCCGCGGCGAATATGAGGAGTGGCGCAAGGCCAACCGCCCGGCGGATTGAGATGCAACCACGCGGCACCCAATCACAGCGCCTTGGACATAAACCAGTCGCCCAGCGCGTGGGCATGATAACGCGCAGGCTATCCCCCCGAATGCTGCCGGCGAAGTTCCTGTTCAAGCTGAGCGCTTTCGGCTGGCGAGGCGGCAGACCCGACATGAGAGTCGAAGGACAACACTCGCGTCGCGTCGGTGTCGACCTCACACCGGAAGCTCACATGGTACCATCCGATCGTTGCGCGAAAGGCCGCATCCGGATCTATAACAATATTGCCCGACTTCAGCGGTCTCATTGGTAGCCACTCGGGAGAAAACTCGGCGCCCTTCAGCTCCTCGGCCAACACGTTGGCGCAAAGTGTGGCAACGCGCTCACCGCGAGACATGCCGTCGGTCGCGGTGGTGCCGAATGCATTGCCGGTAGCGCCGTGCGAGAAGAGCTCGCGGACGCCCGGAAGGCCCGAGTAAGCCCCGGCTGAGGCCACCTCCGTGGAGCTAGGCTTCCTGGCGCCTCCGCCTCCAGGCTTCGAGACCTTTGCAGGGCTGCGCTTCGGCGCGTTTTCGGGCCTGGCCTTCGGCGCCTGGGCCGATGCAGGAAGCTCGATCTCACCATCATCGCCGGGGGTGGCCAACGGCGTCGCGGCTGCCTGCTTGTCAGCATCTTGCGGCTCTTGTTTGTCTGCTCCCTGCTTGCTCGCGTCCTCGGTTGCCTGCTTCTCCTGGGTCGGCTCGGAGGCTGCGGTTGCCGGCTTCTCCTCGGTCTTGGTCGTACCCGCCGGCTCCCCGGAGTCTGGCGACGCGGCGGGTTTGCTCTCGACGTCCTTCGGCTCACCTGGCGGCTTCGTATCCTTGTCCTTGACCGGTGTCGGCGAATTATCCTGCGCGCTGGCTCCATCCAGGGATTTCCTGGGGCCGGTATCCTTGTCGCCGAACTGGAATACAGGTTTCAGCACCTCGAGCGCCGGCGGCTTTTCCGCTACAGGCTTTTCTACTTTCGGTTCCGGTTGCTTTTGCGCTTCAGGCTTTGGAGGCGGCGGGGGCTCAGGCTTCGGCGGTTCGGGTGGCGGGACGAGTGCGACATTGACCGGTTCCTCCTCCTGCGGCTGCTGGGCAGGAACGGGCAGGCCATAGACCAGGAACGCGGTGATGAGCGCATGCAGGACCAGCGATGCGGGCAAGGCCCACAGCAAGGTCCGACGCCGCTCGGATTTCTCGGTCTTCATCCCTCACGATGTGGAGCGAAACTGCGGCGGCATCAAGCGTGGCAACCGTATTGGCGCATTCAGCCGCAGCTCAGCAGTGAGGAGACGACGCCTGATTGCTTCTCGCCGCCGGCTCCATTCTCTGCATGCCCGCCTCCAATCTCAGCGACGCAGGCTGGCGTCGCGGGCACGCTCGCGGAGCTCTTCGCGAGAAAGGCCCGCATCCGCCAATATGCTGTCTGGAAGCCGCCTCAAGCTCGCAAGCGTCTGGCGATAGGCAAGCCAGCGGGCGAAACGGTGTCGAAGTTCATGCAACATATCGTCTCCTTGAGAGCGAAATACCTCACGCTCTTGAGTTGGTCGAAAACGCAAAGCAATCGCGCAAAGCGTATGCACGATCAAAGGATTGGACTGACTTCCTGGCCAACCGAGGTGCCTGTCTTTGTCCCACCAGGGCAGGAATCTCCAGCGCCTCCAACGGCTGCATACTTGCGCATGATGTCCGCTTCGCGCTACAGCCACGGTCGCAAGGAGTTTTTCATTTCTGCAAAATGGATATTGGCTGGGACGATCTGAGGTTGTTTCTCGACGTTGCGCGGCTGGGTGGCCTGAGCGCGGCTACGGCAACCACGCGCCTCAGCGCAGCCACACTCGGACGACGCGTCACCGCGCTCGAAAAGCAGATCGGCGAAGCGCTGTTCGTACGGCAGCAGACCGGCTACCGGCTAACCCCGGTCGGTGAAGAACTGCTGCGGCGCGCCGAAGACGTCGAAGCAGCAATGCAGTCGCTGACCCGCTGGCGCGAGGGAAACCTGCCCGACCGCATTGTCCGCGTCTCGGCCGGGCCTTGGACCTCGGCCTTCGTTTCTGCCCATATCGGCGAAATCTGGACGGTCGATGACGGCATCAGGGTGGAACTCGTCACCACCACCGACCGGGTCGACATCGGTCGCCGCGCCGCCGATATCGGCATCCGCAGCGAGCGCCCGACCGAACAGTGGCTGGCCGGCCGTCAGAGCGGCAAGGTCGCGTATGCCATCTATTCCGGACGCCACCTGATCAACGGCATCGCCGCCGGGTTGTTCGTCGGCGTCACCGGCGAAGGGGCAAACATTGCCTCGGCGCGCTGGCTGCAAGCCCATCACGGCGACCGCATCGCCGTGCGCGGCAACAACACCCATTCGGTGCGAGAACTTGTGGCCGCGGGCGCCGGCCTTTCCGTCTTTCCGTGCTTCGTCGGCGACAGCGATCCGCGGCTGGTTCGTGTCGCTCAGCCTATCCCCGAACTCGAAACCGACCAGTGGATCGTCACCCATCATGAGGAACGCCACTCCCCGCCGGTACGAAAGATTGCCAACCGGATTGCCGCTCTGATGCGGGCCCATCAGCCGTTGTTTCGCGGCAAGATGCCGATCCGCTAAGCGTCAGGCGTCGCTCGGTCGCCAGATTCTCAAGGTTCTCGCGCGTGAGGCGGGCGCGTGAAGCTTGGAGGGGTTGGATCCCGGAGATTGTGGATTTTCGCTGGCCAGAATCCGAGCCGATTCCGGAACATCGGACTGGAGACCCATTCAAAAGGTCGGCTCATTCAGGCGTATATGGTACAAGTCCCACATCTTGTCTTGCCGCAAAGTTCACCCTCTGATTCCCTGTGCCAAGGCGATAGAACCTGATTCTTGCACCTGGCGTGTTCAAGCGGCGCGTTCCGGGAACCTTTTGTCGACCAATTCCAAGGAGAACAAGACGATGAGCACCGCGGCAAGGCCCGTCATCTCTGAAATGCGACCGAAGATAACCGTTATTGGTGTCGGCGGTGGCGGCGGCAACGCGGTCAACAACATGATTGCCGAAAATCTGCAGGGTGCGGAGTTCATCGTCGCCAACACCGATGCCCAGGCACTGACCATGTCGAAAGCATCGCGGCTGATCCAGCTGGGCGCCCATGTCACGGAAGGCCTGGGCGCCGGGTCGCTGCCCGCGGTCGGCCGCGCGGCAGCCGAGGAATCGATCGACGAGATCAGGGACCACCTTGCGGGAACCCATATGTGCTTCGTGACCGCCGGCATGGGAGGCGGAACTGGAACCGGTGCCGCGCCTGTCATAGCGAACGCTGCACGGGCAGCCGGCATCCTGACGGTGGCGGTCGTCACCAAGCCGTTCACCTTCGAAGGGAAGCGCCGCATGCAAGCCGCCGAAGAGGGCATCGAGCAGCTTCGCGAATGCGCCGATACCGTGATCGTTATTCCGAACCAGAACCTCTTCAGGATCGCCGACGCAAAGACGACTTTCGCGGACGCCTTCGCCATGGCTGATCGCGTCCTTTATTCCGGCGTCGGCTGCATAACCGATCTCATCGTCAAGGAGGGGCTGATCAATCTCGACTTCGCCGACGTGAAGTCGGTGATGCGCGACATGGGCCGCGCAATGATGGGTACCGGGGAAGCCACGGGCGAGGACCGCGCCAGGAAGGCCGCCGAAGCGGCGATAGCAAACCCGCTTCTCGACGAAGCCTCGATGATCGGCGCCAAGGGCGTCCTGGTCTCGATCTCGGGCGGCATGGACATGACGCTGTTCGAAGTCGATGAGGCCGCCACCCGCATCCGCGAGGAGGTCGACGCCGACGCCGACATCATCGTCGGCGCCATATTCGACCGGGCACTCGCCGGAAAGTTCAGGGTCTCAGTCGTGGCGACAGGATTGCGGCAGGGACTGGAGATGCCGCAGTAGGCAGGATCCGGGCTGCTGATTTATGAGTCTGGTGGACGTGGTCATGGGCTTCGCCACCGAAAAGTTTGGCCCGCAAGCCCGCACCATTGAACCTGCCGGTGAATTCGCGTTGCCGGCCTAGGGACCGAATTTGTTTCGAGGCCGCTGCCACGAATGCGCGAACTCGCATCAGCGCCGCCGCGGAACCGCCCCCAACTGCAACCGCCGCGAATGCGCTTCGACCCGGATCCCCAACAGGAGGCCATACGGATTGACCACGGCAGACATTTCGCCTGCGATATGGCCAGCATCTGCTGACCACATGATCGGCCCTTTCTGATCGCTGATGCGGGCTCGCTGGATATGGCACAATAAAACCGGCATGGATCAGACGTCGGGAGCATCCAGTGGCGGCCAGCCTCGCAAGCGCTATATCGAAGAAAAACTCAGGTCGACCCGACAGGAGCATACTCCATGGCTGACACGCCGACACCCGATGCTTCGTTTCTCGCGGCCCTGACGACAGAGCATTTCGTGCAGCAGACAGCGATCAGCACGTCCATAAGTGAAATGGCGTCGCGAACGACCATCTACATTATGGCTCTGTCGAGCGCTCTGGTGGCAACGGGCTTTGTTACGCAGTCCTCCGAGTTCTTCCTGCCGTTTGTCGCGGTTGTGCTGCCATCGGTCTTTTTACTGGGTGCCTTTACCGTCTTGAGGTTGGTCGACATCGCCGCTGAGAACATGCAGGCCCATATCGGCATTGCCCGGATCAGAGCCTACTATCGAACTTTGGGCGACGAGGCTGCCTTCCAGTTTTCCAAGGAATTCGGTCGCTGGCCCGAAAATGACGCCGAACCTTCTCTTCGTACTGGGCCTCTCCTGGCGTACCTGACCACTGCAGCGACTATGATCGCATTCATAAATGCCATCGTCGCTGCGGCGGGCGTTACTCTGCTTGCGTTTCGTGTCGGTGCAGAACTATTGCTCGCGCTGTGTCTTGGTGCTGGAACAGCAATCGGCTTGATGACGATTTTCTATTTATACCAGCGCCTTCGGACGAAAGGCATGGTCCGCATTGCCAAACCCTATGGTTCTGAAAAAAGCGTGCTTTGAGCGGGTAATGAATGTGGTGTTTGTCTGAACGCCGCCGGCATGGCAATTCCGATCTCATTGACGACCAATGCTCCACGCTCTTCGCAGGCTGTTCGCAATGGCGAGCCCTTTCGGGATCGAGATATTTGCGCAAACTTTTTTGCCCGGCATGCGTTGTTCGTTCTCCGAGCACAGGAGAAAGCCATGCAGACTAAGTCGCAGACTTCAGCTGAAGCCGCCAAGCAACGCCATATCCAGCGTGGTATCGACGCCAAAGACGAGACGAAGAGCAATGGCAAAATGCAACAAGCGATGCAAGCCGGCGCCCGCAAATATCCCGAGCCGCCTTTTCCCGAGCAGCATCAACCCAAACCGGGGCATGAATGGGCGATCGAGCCCGCTCCGCTCTACGATGCGCCTTACTACCTCGGATCGAAAAAACTCGACGACAAGGTAGCGCTTATCACGGGTGGTGATTCCGGCATCGGCCGTTCGGTGGCAGTCTTGTTCGCCCGCGAGGGCGCCGACATTGCGATCGTATACTTGAGTGAAGACAGGGACGCCGAAGCGACCAAAAACGCCGTCGAAAAGGAAGGCCGGCGTTGCATACTGATAAAAGCCGATGTCAGTGAACGCGAGCATTGCCGCAACGCCGTGGCGCTGACGGTCGAAAAATTCGGCAGGATCGACGTGCTGGTCAACAACGCCGCTTTCCAAATCCATTCCAGTGACTTCAACGACCTGACCGAGGAACATTTCGACACGACGCTGAAGACCAATCTTTACGGCTATTTCCACATGGCGCAGGAGAGCGTGCCGCACATGGAGCCGGGCTCCGCGATCATCAATACCGGTTCGGTGACCGGCATCGACGGTTCCAAGCAACTGGTTGACTATTCGATGACCAAGGGCGGCATTCATGCCTTCACGCGAGCGCTTTCGGGCAATCTGATCGGCAAGGGCATCCGGGTAAACGCGGTCGCGCCAGGTCCGGTGTGGACGCCGCTCAACCCTTCGGACAAGGAAGCCGACGACGTCTCGAAATTCGGCGCGGATACGCCGATGAAACGGCCAGCGCAACCGGAAGAACTTGCCCCGGCTTACGTGTTCCTCGCCTCGTCGCATTGCTCGAGTTACATCACGGGAGAGATCCTGCCGGTGGTCGGTGGCTACTGAGGTCGCGGAACGTATTTCATTGCGTTGGCTACCGAGTAGACGGCACGCGACGACGTCGTCTCCAGGGAGACGCTTGCCGCGCTCGATCGCTTCAAGAAAAGCGTGATCGGTGCCGTGCGCCGCTTCACGGCACCCGCCACGGCCCCGGAGCAATAGCGCTCCGTGTTGGTCGAAATCCTCGCCCGCGTTTCAGTTTTCTGAATTTCCACTTGGAACTCTCCCGCCGGCATCCCGTTCAAACATCATTGAGCCAGGAGAACGACCATGCCACGAGGCGACAAATCGAAATACAGCGACAAACAGGAACGCAAAGCCGACCACATTGCCGAAGGCTATGAGAAGCGCGGTGTTTCCGAGAAGGAATCCGAGCGGCGGGCATGGGCGACCGTCAACAAGGACGATGGCGGCGGCAAGAAAGAAGGCGGCGCGGGTCGTGGTAAACACACCGGACACCCCGCGGCCCACAAGGGTGGGAAAAGCGGCGGCAAGGCATCGGCTTCACGGTCAGCCGCAAGCCGATCGGAATCGGCAAAGAAGGCAGCGGCAACCCGCAAGCGGAATGCCGAGCACCATGCCCATTAACTGCCCCGCAACAGGTTCGGAACGCGATGAAACCCAAGCTCGCTAACCAGGTCAGCGGGCAAAGAATTTTCGTCGTGGTGCTCGACCTCGGCGACGAAGGCTTCGGCGCGCTGACAGCCTTCGCAACCGACCAAAACCTCGGCAGTGCCTCTTTGACTGCGATCGGAGCGTTCGGCGCCGCCTTGATCGATCTTGATGCGTGAGGTTGGCAAGCGCCTACCCGGCTCCTTGGCCATCCATGGCGGATGTCTCTGTGGCAGGATCCGATTCAGCGCCGGGATCGAACCGAGGGTTCACTACTGCCAACTGCGATATGTGCAGACGAGCGACCGGCAGCGCGTTTGCAGTTCTTGCCTGGATGCCCTGCAAAAGCCTGACCTGGAATTCCGGAAAGCCAACATAACGAAGGTCTTCGCCGATTGCGCAAAGAGGCTTCTGCCCAGAATGCGGGTCGCCGCTCAGCCTTTGCTACGACGCGTCGCCAACCGAGATCGCGCTGCACGTCGGTACCTTCGATGATCCGGCTCATCTGGAGCCTCGGTACAACTATGGTTCAGCGCAGCGCCTTGGTTGGGTGTGCTGCGGAATAGACCTACCGGACCGCGACACCGAGGAGCGCTGGTAGCGCCGCCTGTTGCGAATGACCTAGATTGCCGATCAGGAATGCGGCCCTTGTCGCCGTGCCCCGAAAGTGCGGTCTCGATCTGCCCGGCCTGCCGACGTGGCCAGACCGTCGACAAGCCCTAAGCGCTAGCCGGTTTTCATCCTTTGGGGGGCCGCATTCTCTATCGCGAGGAAAATCGCTTCGAACAGATCCTCGTCGCGGAAGGGCTTGCCGAGCAAGGGCACGTCGGCCGGCCGATCGGCAATCTCCCGGGCATCGGCATAGCCCGTGATCATGACCGCTGGCCAGTCCGAGCGCAAATTGCGCGCGAAGCGGATCACGTCGACGCCGGATACGAGTGGCATGGCGAAGTCGGTGATAATGACGTCGAACTGGTTGGGAGTGCGCTCCATCATGGCCAGCGCCTCCGCCCCTCCTCCCGCGCAGGTCACCTCGAAACCACGTTGGCGAAGGGACTCGGCGGTCAATTGCCGCAAAACATGGCTGTCGTCGATCAGGAGGATTGATGGGTGCTCCATCCCGGCATCGGCGAACGCTCGTTCAATGTCGGGTTCCACCACAGGATCGACCGGCTGTTCGGTCGATCGTGGCAGCCAGAGTTGCATGGTAGTTCCGCGGTTAACGACGCTTTCTATGCGAAGTGTCCCACCTGACTGCTTCATGAAGCCGTAGACCGTGCTGAGGCCGAGGCCCGTTCCCTTACCGACCGGCTTGGTGGTGAAGAACGGTTCGACGACCTTGGCGACAAGATCGGGGGGTATGCCGGATCCGGTGTCCTTGACGGCGATCATGACATAGTCGCCCGGCGGAATATCCTCTGTTGGCGTCCCGATCGATCGATTCTGCGCATGCACGGTTATTGTCCCGCCAGAGGGCATGGCGTCACGCGCGTTGAAAACCAGATTCATCAAGGCCAATTCAAGTTGGCCTGCATCGACATGCACCAGCCAGATCGTGTCATCGATCTGCCAGTCGAAACGGATCAACCCCCCCAGCACGGGCGCCACCAATCCGTTCATCGTGTCGCCCAGCGCAGCAAGGCGCACCGCTTCCGGCTTCAGGGTCTGGCGCCGCGAGAATGCCAGCATTCGCGCGACAAGGTCAGCGCCTTGTTTTGCAGAACGCCGCGTCAGGTCGAGTACCTGTTGCGCCTGATCATCCAACGCAGCCCGCCGTTCAAGCAGCCCTAACCCACTGAGAATTGCGGCGAGCAGGTTGTTGAAATCATGCGCCAGGCCGCCGGTTAGCTTGCCGATAGCGTCGATGCGCTGGGATTGAAGCAGCTGATCCTCAAGACCGCGCCGCTCGGTGATGTCAAGCAATGTGCCGATGATTTCCGGTTCACGGCCATCTGAGCCGTCCGACATCACCCCCTGGTCGAGAAAAATGCGATACTCGCCATTGGCGCATTGCCAGCGGAACTCGCACGTATAGGAGCCGGTGGTTTTTGCCGCCAGCAGCGCTTCCTTCAATCGCGGCAGATCGTCGGGATGAACGCGGCTGAGACCGAACTCCGGATCCGATGTCAGGTATTCAGGCGCAAAGCCGGTCAAGCGCTCGACGCCCTCGGTAACAAAGCGCGCCGCGAAGGGTGGCTCGGCTGCCCGAGCATGAAAGCAGACCGGCAACGAATTCAGGATGGCATCCTGCCGTTGCTCGGCGCTGCGCAGCGCGCGTTCGGCCTGAAGCTTGTCCTTGTGCGCCTGCAACGCCTGCGCCAATAGTCCCTGCTCGACCTCCGCCTTGCGCTGGATCTCGAGCGTCTTCTCGTGGAGTTCGACGAAAACCGCGACTTTCGAACGCAGCATGATCGGATCGAATGGCTTGAACACATAGTCGACCGCGCCGGCATCATAGCCGCGCAGCATATGCGCATCCTCCTTGTTGATGGCGGTCAAGAAGATGATTGGGGTGCGCTTGGATTGCTCGCGCTGGCGGATAAGTGCGGCCGTTTCATACCCGTCCAACCCTGGCATGAGGACATCCAGGAGAATGACGGCGAACTCCTCTTTCAGCAAAAAGCGCAGAGCCTCTTCGCCCGATTGGGCGCAGATGACCTCTCCGATAGTCGCGAGCACTTCGCTGATCGCCAGCAGATTGCGCTCATCGTCGTCCACCGCCAGGATACGGGCTCTTGCCGGCCCTTCGGCAAGAGCTGCCACCTCAAGTTTCCTTACCCTGTTTCTTGCCAGCTTTTGCATCGAACGGCCGTCAGTTCGCTGCCAGGAGAATTTTTTCCGGGCTCTCGACACGGGATCGGGCACGTCCGATCCAGACACGAAGCAGCGCCAGCAGGAGATCCAGATCGACGGGTTTGGCGATGTAGTCGGAAGCCCCGGCATCCAGACATTTTTGCCGATCCCCCTTCATCGCCTTTGCGGTGACGGAAATCAGCGGGATATGAGCAATCGCCGGTGTGCCGCGAATCCGCCGCATCGTCTCGTAGCCGTCCATCTCCGGCATCATGATATCGATCAATGCCACGTCGACATCGGGCGCCTGTTCAAGAAGCGCGATGCCATCACGGCCCCGCTCGGCATGCAGAACCTGTATGTCACAGGTCTCCAGAACACTGGTGAGCGAATAGATGTTGCGAATGTCGTCGTCGACGATGAGAACTTTCGCCCCGGCGAGATCGGACTTGCCGTTGTGTTCAGTTCCTGCCCAGGCCTCTTGGCGACCTTCTCCCGGCAGCGTTGCCGAAATGTGCAGCGCCAATTGAGCGAAGTTCTCCGCCCGCGGTGCTTCCGCCAAGGCCGGGTTCAATGCCAGCACCTGTTCAAGCGCGTCCGGGTGAGGCGTAAAGAACAGCAGCTGCGGCAAGGCTTCGCCGAATTGGCCGGTGATCTCGTCCAGCGCCTTTGCGTTGTCCTTGGCGGAGCGTCCAAAGCCGAGCACGACGGCATCATAGGAGGCGAGGCCAACGTCTTCTGCATTGGCCGCAACACGACCGATCGCGGTGACCGACGTTACGCCGTCGCGGATTGCCTCGACCAGCGCCAGACGCCGCTCCGGGTCAGGGTCCACGACCAGAACGCGGCGCTGAACGCGGAGCTTCTTCGAGTGGATATCCTGAAACACCTTCATCAGCTCGTCCGAGGAAACGGGCTTGGTGGAAATGCTGGACGCCCCCTTGCGTGCGAGACTGTCGATGTCTTCGGCACCCGAGATGACATGGATGGGAATTCCCCTCGTCTTCTGGTCATGCCGCAGCAGATCGAAAAGCACCCAGCCATCGATATCCGAAAGTCCGAGATCAAGTGTGATTGCGTCGGGAACGAGCTTGCGGGCCAATGCCAGCGTGCCGGAACCTGCAGTCGACAGAACGCCTTTCAGCCCGGCCGACCGGGCGAGGCCAAGCAGCAACCCGCCAAAGGTCGGATCATCTTCGACGATCAACACGATCCGATCGGTGGGTAGGATTGAATCGCGGTCGTCGATCAGCTCTGCCGAGGGCGGACTGCTGAGCAGAGCTGTCGCAGCAACCGCCTCCGCCGCCGGAGCCAAGGTCGACTGTACTGTCGTCACGCGGGGGCCGTCGAACGGGATGATGAGGGTAAATGTCGACCCCTTGCCCGGCGTGCTTTCGACCCGCAATTCGCCGCCAAGCAAGCGAGCGATCTCGCGGCTGATCGAGAGCCCAAGGCCGGTGCCACCATACTTGCGGCTGGTGGTGCCGTCGGCCTGCTGGAAGGCCTCGAAAATCAGCTTCTGTTTGTCTTCTGGAATGCCAATGCCGGTGTCGGTGACGGCGATCGCGAGAGCCTTCACCGGCTGCGTCGCGCCATTGCGGCGGCCGGCCTTCTCAACCCGGAAGTTCAGGCTGACCTCGCCTTCCGAGGTGAATTTGAACGCGTTGGAAAGCAGGTTGAGGACAATCTGCTGCAAGCGTTTCTCATCTGTGCGGACCGTGTCGGGAAGCGCCGGATCGACCTTGATGGTGAAGCCAAGTCCCTTGTCGGCTGCCAGCTGACGAAAAGTTCGTTCCATATGCTGGCGAAGATGCGTCACCGGCATATCGTTGATGTCGATGGAAACAGTGCCCGACTCGATCTTCGACAGATCGAGGATATCGTTGATGAGGCTGAGAAGATCGGTTCCTGCCGAATTGATGGTGCGGGCGAACTCTACCTGTTTTTCGTTGAGGTTGCCGTGCTGGTTGGTCGCCAGCAGGTTTGACAAAATGAGCAGCGAATTGAGCGGCGTGCGCAGTTCGTGGCTCATATTGGCCAGGAACTCGGACTTGTATTTCGACGTGAGTGCCAGTTGCTCGGCTTTCTCCTCCAGCGCGCGTCGCGCCATCTCGATTTCGAGATTCTTGTTTTCGACCTGCTTCTTTTCGTTCTCGAGCAGCTGCGCCTTTTCCTGCAGCTCCTCGTTCGTCGCATGCAGCTCTTCCTGCTTTTTTGTCAGCTCGGTTTGACGCGCTTGCAATTCCGACGTCAGCAGTTGCGACTGCTTGAGCAGGCCCTCCGTGCGCATCGTCGCAGCGATGGTGTTGAGAACGATGCCGACGGATTCCATGAGCTGGTTGAGGAACGACTGGTGTGTGTCACGAAACTCGCCGAACGAGGCGAGCTCGATGACGGCTTTGACTTCATCCTCGAACAGGGCAGGCAGGATGATGACATTGGCTGGCGAGGCGCTGCCAAGACCAGATGTGACCCGAAGGAATTCTGGCGGCACATTGTCCAGCATGATGGCGCGCTTGTCGGCGGCACTTTGCCCAACCAGGCCCTCTCGCAGATCAAGCCGCTGCTTGATGGCAGCTTTGCTCTCGGCGCCATAGGAAGCCGCCAGCTCAAGATAGGATTCCTCCTCGTCGCGATTGGTGACGTAGAACACCCCATACTGGGCGTTCACCAGAGGAGCGAGTTCGGACATGATGAGCCGCGAGACGGTGGCAAGATCGCGCTCGCCTTGCAGCATGCGCGAAAACCGGGCGAGATTGGTCTTCAACCAGTCCTGCTCGGCATTCTTCAGCGTCTGATCCTTCAGATTGCGGATCATTTCGTTGATGTTGTCTTTTAGCGCGGCGACCTCGCCGGACGCTTCGACGCTGATCGAACGGGTAAGATCGCCCTTGGTCACCGCCGTCGAAACCTCGGCGATGGCACGCACCTGGGTGGTCAGATTGGCAGCGAGTTGATTGACATTGTCGGTGAGGTCGCGCCAGAGGCCGGCGGCACCTGGCACACGCGCCTGACCACCGAGCTTACCCTCGATGCCCACCTCACGGGCGACGTTGGTCACCTGGTCGGCAAAGGTGGCAAGCGTCTCGATCATGCCGTTGATGGTGTCGGCCAGCAGGGCGATCTCTCCCTTCGCGTCGACCGTCAGTTTGCGCCTGAGATTGCCTTGCGCGACCGCCGTCACGACATCGGCGATGCCGCGCACCTGATTGGTCAAGTTCGTCGCCATCAGGTTGACGTTGTCGGTCAGGTCCTTCCAGGTACCGGCAACACCTTCGACGCGCGCCTGGCCACCAAGCTTGCCCTCGGTGCCAACCTCACGCGCGACTCGGGTGACCTCGCCGGCGAAGGAGTTCAACTGGTCCACCATGGTGTTGATGGTCGACTTGAGCTCGAGGATTTCGCCCTTCACATCGACGGTGATCTTCTTCGACAGGTCGCCGCGCGCCACGGCGGTCGTGACTTCGGCGATGTTACGCACCTGGCCGGTCAGATTCTCGGCCATCGAGTTCACATTGTCTGTGAGATCCTTCCACGTGCCGGCAACGCCGCGCACCTGCGCCTGGCCTCCCAACTTGCCTTCCGTGCCGACCTCGCGTGCCACGCGCGTGACTTCCGAAGCGAAGGAATTGAGCTGGTCCACCATTGTGTTGATGGTGTCCTTCAGCTCCAGGATCTCGCCGCGGACATCGACGGTGATCTTCTTCGAAAGGTCCCCGAGCGCCACGGCGGTGGTCACCTCGGCGATGTTGCGCACCTGGCCGGTCAGGTTGGCCGCCATGGCGTTGACGTTTTCGGTCAGATCCTTCCACGTGCCGCCTATGCCGCGCACCTGGGCCTGGCCGCCAAGCTTGCCGTCGGAGCCGACCTCGCGCGCCACACGCGTCACTTCCGAAGCGAAGGAATTGAGCTGGTCGACCATCGTGTTGATGACGTCCTTGATCTGCAAGATCTCGCCCAGCGCGTCGACGGTGATCTTCTGGGTCAAGTCGCCGGTCGCAATGGCCGTTGCCACCTTCGACACGTCACGCAACTGCACCGTCAAATTGCCGGCCATGGCGTTGACGTTGTCGGTCAGATCCTTCCAGGTGCCACCGACGCCTTCGACATGCGCCTGGCCACCAAGCTTGCCTTCCGATCCCACTTCGCGGGCCACACGCGTGACCTCAGAGGCAAAGGAGTTCAGTTGGTCGACCATCGTGTTGACGGTGTCCTTGAGCTCCAGGATCTCGCCTTTGACGTCGACGGTGATCTTCTTCGACAGGTCGCCGCGCGCCACGGCGGTGGTGACTTCTGCGATGTTTCGAACCTGGCCAGTCAGGTTGGCGGCCATGAGATTGACGTTGTCGGTCAAATCCTTCCATGTGCCGCCGACGCCCCTCACCTCTGCCTGGCCGCCCAGCTTGCCTTCGGTGCCGACCTCGCGTGCCACGCGCGTCACTTCCGAGGCAAAGGAGTTCAGTTGGTCGACCATCGTGTTGATGGTGTCCTTGAGTTCCAGGATTTCGCCTTGCACGGCGACCGTGATCTTCTTGGACAGATCGCCCGACGCGACCGCCGTCGTCACCTCGGCGATATTGCGCACCTGACCGGTCAGGTTCTCGGCCATCGAGTTGACGTTGTCGGTGAGGTCCTTCCAGGTGCCGGCGACGCCGCGCACCTGCGCCTGGCCGCCAAGCTTGCCTTCGGTGCCAACCTCGCGTGCCACGCGCGTGACCTCGCCCGCGAATGAATTCAGCTGGTCCACCATTGTGTTTATCGTGGATTTCAGCTCGAGAATCTCGCCCTTCACGTCGACCGTAATCTTCTTCGACAGGTCGCCCAAAGCCACTGCGGTCGTCACTTCGGCGATGTTGCGCACCTGGCCAGTCAGGTTCTCGGCCATGGAATTCACATTGTCGGTCAGATCCTTCCACGTACCACCAACACCCTCAACGCGCGCCTGGCCGCCAAGCTTGCCTTCAGTGCCGACCTCGCGCGCCACGCGCGTCACTTCCGAAGCGAAGGAATTAAGCTGGTCCACCATCGTGTTGATGGTGTTCTTCAGTTCTAGGATTTCGCCCTTGACATCGACTGTGATCTTCTTCGACAGGTCGCCCGACGCGACCGCGGTCGTAACCTCCGCGATGTTGCGCACTTGCCCGGTCAGGTTCGTGGCCATCGCGTTGACGTTGTCGGTCAGATCTTTCCACGTGCCGGCGACGCCCTTGACCCGGGCCTGGCCGCCGAGCTTGCCTTCCGTACCGACCTCGCGCGCCACGCGCGTCACCTCGGAGGCGAAAGAGGCCAACTGGCCGACCATGGTGTTGACGATCTTGCCGATGCGCAGGAATTCGCCGCGCAGCGGTCGGCCGTCAATTTCGACCATCATGGTCTGCGACAGGTCACCCTTGGCGACGGCGCCGATAACGCGCGCAACCTCAGCCGTTGGCTGAACCATGTCTTCGATGAGATCATTGACTGAACGGACACTGGATTCCCAACTGCCGGTGGCATTGCGAACCCGGCCGCGCTCGCCTATCCGCCCTTCCTTGCCGACGACCCGGCTCAAGCGCTCGAACTCGCGCGTCACTTGGTCGTTGAGGTCAGCGATCTCATTGAAAGTCTCAGCTATCTCGGAATCGAGGCCTTCATAAACATTGTCGATGCGGACGGAGAAATCGCCGCGCCGGAAGGCTTTCAGAGAATTCAGGATGCTTCGACGGTCCAATTGCTTCTTGGATGCCTGCACGGTCACAGCGCCACTCCCAGCCCTATGGATTTATACGGATAAAGTTGCCCCCGCGGCCAATGGTGGATCGCGCCGCAAGACTCCAAACGCGGCATCTTCAATTTTGTTCCATCGTGCCGTGAATTCCAGGCCGACGGTTGCGCCTTGGTTTGAACGCCGGATTTTCATGATGCGGTTGTGGATTTATCGTGCTTCAGCCGACCACGACACGTCATAGCCGTTTGCCATTGCCAGAGAGGCGGAATTGCGTTGCGCAACTCGGAAGGCGAGGCAGCCACCCGGTGGTCGAAGCTCACGGCAATTTTCTTGCCGGACATGGCATGGACCATAAGCCCGACCAATTCCTCGTCGTCGCAGCGACACTCAGGAAACCTTGCGCGGATTTCATCGACCGCAAACGCCGTCGAGATAATGTCGTCAGCGCGATAGCCAGAGATCACCGCGTAGACTGCGCTATAGGTTTCAAGGTCAATGACTTCTGTTTTCAGCACATCATCCTCCCTGCGGAAGGCCGACGGCAGAGGCGCCGGATGTCTCGCAAAGATTGCTAGATGCCGGCATCGAGTCTTCGGCGCTGTATCCTGTTCATTCTATGACGGTTGGCCGCGCTGTCGATAGCTCTGCAAGGCTTTGTACGCTTCCAGACACTGATTCACGCGAGCGACCAGATCAGGCATCGTGCCGTTCATATACGTTTTCCGGTTCACTGTAGTGCCGTCCGCCAACTGAAACAGTCCACCCGACCAGAATGACGATTGTCGGCCCATTCACTTTAAGCCCCCCAGGTCAGCGAGTGAGTTGTGGCCAACACTCCAACACCTCCGCCATGCTGGCCGCCTCAATCTGCTCACTGAAGCGGGAATGGTAGACTTCCATCAGTGCGTCATGGGTCTGGTCGGCAGAGCTGCAGATGGCATCGGTGACGAGAATGACGCGGAAGCCACGATCGATGGCGCCAAGCACGGTCGCGAGAACGCAAACGTCGGTTTCGCCACCGGTGATCACGAGCGCACGCACGCCGGAGCCACTCAGCAGCGCGTCGAGCCGCCCCTCGGTCCAGGGCGAATAGACGTGTTTGTCGACCACCGTCGCCGGCGGTACAAATCGTGCAAGTTGAGGCATCAGCTCGATCAGGCGCGGATCGATGTTGGAAAGGGTTACCTCCGCCCACCGACGATAGTAGTTTGCCCACATTCCCGGCGCCTCGCCCGGGCGGGCGGCAGGAATGAAGCGCGTGAACAGGGTACGGCTGGCATGTCTGGCGACCAGTTCTTCGATCGCCGGGACCACCTTTTCAGCCCACCGCACGGGCCAAGGTCCACCCGGCGCAAACAGGCGCTGCATGTCGACGCACAGATGCAGGCCATCGTCGCCTATTGGTCCGTGAATCAATCCTTGGGCGGCCACTGGTGGATTCCGTCGGGTTTGGGTTACTGGCCTGCCTGCCGCGCTGCATCGGCCTCAGCCACATCAACAGTATAAAGCAATTCACCGTTTTCGTTGGATACCCTCACAAGCCAGCCGGACAGAGCGTCCGTGCCAGGCTGCAGGTCGGCGAGAAGATCGATTGCGCAGCGGATAGCTTCGGACCGGGCCGCCTCAAGGCTCGCCATCCTCGACGGCGGTATGCGTCGGCTGGTTTCGCCATCGCGATACTCAAAGACATATACGTCGCCGGCGCCGTCGCTTGCAGAGGTTATCTCGACCTGGTCGAAATTGCCGTTGCTGCTCGCGTCATATTCATTGGCTGCGAGATCAAAGGTCGCTGTCTGGACCAGGATTGCCTTTGCGCGGGCAAGCACGTCATCTTCAGCTTGTATCCCGACGTTTGCCATGTCCACCGTAACGCAGTCGCCGCCCTCGCCGCAAAATATCACCCGGCGAACCGACTGCCCGTCTGGCGCCCTGGCATTCACCACTTCGGTCCGAACGACTTGCATGACACTCTCCTGCCTGTCTGACAATGTTCATGGTGCGCTTTCGGTTCCTGCGGATGCAGGCGCCGGCCCGGCAACTTAACGGCTTGCGCCGCCGCCAAAGGCCATTCCGAACCCAAGGCCAACAATGAAGAGGCCGGCGATCCGCTGCTGCCAAAGCCGCACACGAGGGCGCTTCAGGATCCAGGCGCCTATGCTGCCGGAGGCCACGGCATAGGTCCCCAACACCAACACGCCCGTCATTTTCTGAGTTGCTCCCAGCAGCAACAGTTGAAGCGTCACGGAACTCCCATGCGGATCAACGAACTGAGGCAGGAACGCTACCATAAACGTGATGGGCCACGGATTGAACAGATTGGCAATCATGCCTTCCCGTGCCGCGGCGACGGCCTTGATCGGGGCCGTATCCGGCCGGGCCTGTGTTTCCGGCTTCGTGAAGACCAGCCCTAGCCCGAGCCATACGAGATACGCCGCCCCAAGCCATTGCAGTGCTCCAAAAGCTAGTGGGGAGGTTCGCACGAGAGACGAAACACCGAACGCTATGAGAGGAAGCTGAACCATGCCGGCGCCGGCCGTCATCCCCAATACCGTGAACAGCGCAACCCTGCGTCCCTGCCCTATGCCGCGCGCCGTCACCAGCATGCTATCCGGCCCGGGCGGCATCTGCAGCAGGACGACCGTTCCCACGAATGCTATCCAGTGGGCGGGATCGATGACTTGTTCCTCTCAACAATGATGCTCTTGTTGGACTTGGAGCGGCGATATAGCCGGTCAACGCGAAGCTGCGGCGCCGAGGCCGTTGCGCAGAAGTAGCTCATGTCTGGTTCAGAATTAACTGCAGAGCCGCGACCGCCTTGCTCCACGATCATCTCGGCAATGTACTCCTTGAGGTCCCCGACTTCGTCCTGAATGTCCTCGGGGGCGATGCCTTCCTCGTCTGCATCCGCGATGCATTGGCTTGCGAGTTCCTCTGCGGCATCGACGCCCTTCCGCATGAGAGCAGGCTTTTCGATCACATGCTCCTCAATCCATACTCCGACGAAATGGACTGTACGATTTACGATGAGGTCAGCGTCTTCCGAGAGCTGCGCCTCGGTTTTCAAATCGTCCCTCGTGGACACTTTCATGGAACTCACCTCGGCAAATGGGCTCACTTCCAACGCCGACAGGTTGCCAAAAGATGCACCGTGCCGATGAAAATCGCTGTCGAGACCGACAGGATTTCCCCCCACCGGACATTCACGGTGCACCGAGCCCCCGCCGCAGGAACAATTCGAACGGAAACGCGTTGCCCTAGCTGGAAACGGGATAAGCGCAAAATGGCCGCGCCACGTGCTGCCTGGAAGGGCTTCTTGAAGGTTGGTTCGGTTACTTGCGGCGTGAAGATTGTCGGCGCAACCAGCGAAGCATCCAAGATCCATTTCAAGATTTTGAACCGCAAGGACGGTCTGCCGGTCAGGAGCGTCTACGCCGACGAGGAGACCGGAAAGCTGGTGGATGCAGCGGATCAGGTGAAGGGTTTCGAGATCGAAAAGGACGAATTTCTCCAGATCGAACCTGACGACATAAAGGCGTTGAAGCTGACGTCGAAGCACACGCTCGAAGTCGGCGAATTCGTATCGATTGACGATATCGATACGCGCTATCTCGAGAAGCCCTACTATCTGATCCCGGCCGACGGCGCCGCAATCGAAGCATACGGAGTGATCCGCGATGCCATGAAGAACAAGGGCGTGGCCGCTCGATCCTGCGTGGTGCTCTACCAGCGCGGCCGCGAAGTGCTGATTCAGCCCTATGGCAAGGGGATGGTGATGACCGAGCTTCGCAACCACAACGAAATGGTTTCGGAAAGCACTGTGTTCGATGGATTGGCCAAGCAGAAATACGACCCCGATCTGCTCGAAATCGCCGGCATGCTTATTGACAAAAAGGTGACGACCTTCGATCCCTCGAAATTTGAAGACACCTATGAAGACGCGCTGATCGCCATGATCGATGCAAAGCGCAAAGGCAAGAAGCTGCCGAAGCCCGCACCAAGGCCACAGGAGAATGTCATCAACCTCGCTGAGGTGCTGAAGAAGAGCCTCAAACAGGAAGGGCTGGCGAGATCCACAAAGAGAGCCTCACCGAAACGCAAGACAGCATAGTTGATAACTGCCCAGCCAGAAGGTCCGCACAGCAGCCCCAGCCGCCCCTAAATCGTTTGGAACAATTCTCGCGGTTGCCCGTTGGCCACCAAGGACGATGCCGTATGCCGAGATCAAGAACGTCGACAGGCAGTCCTCAAAGAGCCAGAGGCAGCGGATGCCAACATTGCGCTCAAAGGAGCCGGAACGCAGGACTCTGATCGGGCGCCGACAAGCCCCAGGACCGCTGGCCATCGGTAAAAATACATGGGGTGTGAAAAGACCCTTTCGCCTCCAGACGCGGCGACGCGCGACCTGTGGCGGGCCGAACCCACGCCCAAGCGAAACCCGGAGAATAGATGTGCCCCCCAAACCAGAGCCAACCGAAGAGCCGCCAGTGGATGCGCCGACGTGGACGCCGGACATACGCGAGCCTGAGCCGGATCTTCTTCCCGACGAAGTGCCAGTTCCTAATCCGGACGAGAACCGTGATCCGCCAAAGCGAGGCGTGGTGACAGACTGAACAACGGGTTTGGTCCGGCATCCTCCTGCAAAGGCGTTTATCTCGCCGCCGGGTTCAAGATCGCCAGTGAAATGCGACTGGATTTGGCTAACGCCGAATGCTTGACGGATTTGGTCTCGATGGTGTGGACCTGCCGACGCTTCGCCAAGCCTCATTTTCCAAGTATCTGTTCGAACGTGCATTGCTTCGGGCTTTTGTCAGGACGCCATCGCAGAAATTTGGTGCCATGACGGAAACGATCCCCGGTGACATGATCGAACCGCACCTCCGCCACCAGTTCGGGCCGCAATGGCTCCCATTGTCCGCTTCTTTCCGTGCTCCACCGACTGGGACCGCCCGGCGCTTTTCCCGTGAAGCCAGGAGCCGATCGCAAAGCTTCAAGTTGTCGCGTAAGCTTGGCCCTGTCCTCCCGGGCGATCGTCGAAGTGAACCCGACATGGTCGAGTTGCCCCTGGTCATTGTACAGGCCAAGCAACAGGGAGCCGACTTCACGCGAATTCGCCAGGTAGCGGAACCCTCCGACGACACAATCGGCCGTGCGCAGGCGCTTGACTTTGACCATGGCGCGCTCGCCGGGTCGATATTCGTCATCGAGAAGCTTGGCAACGACCCCGTCGGTCGAACCTTGTCCGGATTGGCCAAGCCATCTGCCTGCCGCCGCCAAATCACGCGTCGCCCGAGACAGTTCGAGATCCTTTCGCGCGGCCGACTTTACGAACAGTTCGAGTGCAGCGCGCCGAACCGAGAGCGGCTGCTGCATCAAGGCGCCCTCGGAGGTCGCCAACATGTCAAAGAGGATCAGCTTTGCCGGCGTCGCGACCGACAGTTTCCGGATCCTGCTTTCCGCCGGATGCAGCCGCATCTGCAAGGCGTCGAAAGAAAGAGAGCCTGCAATTTCGATGACGATCTCACCATCGACCACGAACTCTTTTGTTTTCAGTTCATGCAACATCGCGACGACTTCCGGGAAATACCGCCCTAACGGCTTGCCGGATTTTGCACGCAACTCCACGGCCGCGCCGGATTTAAAGGCCAGGCAGCGGAACCCGTCCCATTTGGGTTCGTATTGCCATCGGCCAGCATCGGCCGGCAACGTGTCGGCAGCCTTTGCTTCCATCGGCGCCGTGCTCAACGCCACGCCGAAAGACGATTTTACACTCGTCGGCAGATCGCGAGAGATGGCAGATTCGCCCGTCATGAAAGTTCCGTGGACAACGATGGAGATCGACTCAACGCAGCACTGGTGCCGGCTTTGGAAAAAATCATGCTCCAACAGGGTTAGGTCATGATGAGATTTCAACCAATCTCATCATGACCTGGGACGGTCTACTCGGCAGCCTGCATGTTGATCTTGCTTTCCGCCATTTCGGTGAGCTTGCGATCGGTCGCCTGCTCTTCTTTCAGGTTCTTGGCCAATACGTTGGCGCAGTCACTGCGGCCAAGCTGCTTGGCCCAGGCGATGAGCGTGCCATATCTGGTCATCTCATAGTGTTCGACCGCCTGCGCCGACGCTATCAGCGCCGCGTCTAGAACCTCCTTGTCGTCGACGTCGCCGCTCACATCGTCGGCTTCCTCCAGAATGCCGTCTATCGCCGGGCAGTTGACCTCCTTGGCCTTGACGCCATGCAATTCGAACACCTGTTCGACGCGCTCGATATGGCCTTTGGTCTGCTCGAGGTGTTTTTCGAATCCGGCCTTCAATTGCGGATCGGTTGCCTTGCCGATCATCTTCGGCAGCGCTTTCTCGATCTGCTTTTCGGCGTAATAGATGTCGCGCAGCGTGTGCACGAAGAGATCGTCGAGTGTCTTGATGTCCTTCGAAAAGAAGCCCATGGCCTTACCTTTCATTGTGCAGAAGTTCGGGTTCGGCGGCGGCTTGCCCGCCACCCGCGGAGGCCGGGAACTCGTCCCGGCTTGCTGGTCAACGCACCGGTGCTGGAGGAGTTCCTGATTCCGAGCCGGGCCGTTACTTCTTTTCGAGACGCTGCGATCCATCTCCAAAGGAGCTTTGACCCAATCACACGTTCCATGGTCCAGACGACGACCCCAAGGCGCACGCCGGCGCGGAAAAACTGACGGCCAGGAGAGCGGAAACGTGCTCTGCGCCGCAAGCTCTCGCAGGCGATGGCTGCCTCGACAAATGCAATGCCAGCGTCGGGCGCGCACTATTTTCGGGAGAACTCTTGGTCAAGTATGCGAAGGCCCTCTTCATATTTGGCCGCCGACGCTCGGACCTGCCTCGACTGCCAGATGTTGTCCTCCAGATCGGCGCGTTTTACGGGGAGCGCCACTGGGTTCGACGCAGCCCGCCGGACAAAGGCGAAATACTCCTCATCCGGCCTGCGCGACATGGCATCGACCGCCGCGGCAATTGTCGGTCCGAAGCCTGCTTCTTCGAGCTTGGCGCGGGTCCAGCCTTCGCCTTTCTCCAGAACGTCATGAAGGTAGGCAACAGTCTTCTGATCGATTGTCTCGACGGCGTCGACGACACGGCGGCAATGCTCGATGTAGGGCCGCCCGGTCTTATCGCGCTGCGACTCGTGAACCTCCTCCGCAATCTTTGCCGCCTGGTAGAAAATGCTCATCGCGCCTGTCGTTACCGTGATTGTCTCTGCCTGATGAAACCTATTCGCCGATATGTGGCGTGTGTCGCTTGTCCTCGGCAGGGTCGACATCGATACGGGCCTTTTCCGGATCGAAAGCGCCGTGACCTGCAATAGCCAGAGCAGCCGCATCGGGCGTTTCGTAGGCCCACATGAAATCGTCGGAAGAACTGCCGACGGCGTGGACACGCCAGTAGCTTGCGGTGCCTTTAAGCGGGCACCAGGTGGTGGTGTCGGTCTTTTCGAAAAGATCGAAATAGATGTCCTCGAAGGGGATATAGAAAACGGGCTCGTGCCCGTCTTCACGCAGGACCTTCGCCCGCTCCGTAGCTGCGACGATGGCGTCGGAAAACCGCACCGTCACCGTGCCGGAAAACGGTTCTATGGCCAATCGGCCAAGGTTTTGCTGTGAAGTTGCGCCTGAAGTTTGCATCTGAATTTCTCCCTGGCGATTACCGCAAGATCGGTCATGCCTGGAGACGAAATGCGCGGCGGCGCTTCAGGTTCCGGCATGTCCGATGAACCTGAATGGCGGGCCAGACTTAAAGCGCCTCCCGCTTGCCGTATCCAGCAGTTCTCGTTGGTAAGGCGCGGTGAAATGCTCGTCCAACCCATTCGAAGACTTTAGAAGGACGACACGGTCGTCGCTTCCGTGGAGCGTCAGGGCTGGCGCCGAAATGATCTTCGCCGCTACTTGCCGGCGGGCGAGTTCGTGGCTGGAGATGCTCCAGCTGTTTGGCCGTCGTCAGCTGCCGCCTCATGTACGGGCTCCGGGGCGGCCTCAGTTGCTGCCAAGTGGGCCGCAAGGTCCCTATAGACCTTGTCCCTGCCGCCATCGTGTTTAGCGATCAGGCCAAGTAAGTCATGACGGCTTAGCTTTGCAATCTTCATTAGGAATTCGAATTCGTGCTTCGGAATCGAGGCTGCTAAGCGATCGAGTTTGGCCCGCCGGGTCTCTTTGGACACATGTGCTCCTATGTATCCAGCCATGCGAGGCACGTACTCGAAGGCCCGCCATTGTCTTGATGGCGGGCCTTCGGGCGGCCGAAGCCGCTAGGTCCATCGGCTACTTGTTGCAATTTTGCACGGTCGAGGTCGTTGCGCCACTTGCAGTGTTGTTATCGATGTCATTGCCTGCGGCGTCCTTGCAACGGTCGGTCATGCCGTTCGATTTTGTAGTCGAGTTTGTGGAATTCGGATCGGTTGGCACGGCCGCATTCCCGCTGCCAGTGCCATTGCCAGCGGCGCCGCCGCTGCCAACAGTTCCAGTACCAGTTCCATTACCCGTGCCAGCCGTGCCGCCAGCACCCGTTCCATTTGTCTGCGCCAAGGCGGAACCGGCCAAGGCAATAGTTATCACCGACGCGGCTAGAATTTTCTTCAACATTGGAGTCTCCGTGTTTGAATCGCCGAATTGCGATCGCTTTCCCAACGACAGGTTTTTCTCATTGTTCCCGGCGTAATGGATTGTGATCCGCAGCAGCCTTCGTCGAGGTGGACACTCTTGACGGCGCACGAATTGTGATAAGACTGACAAGGGCAGGATGGGCTTTGTTCAACACCAAAGCGATATGTTGGGCGCGGCTGCATGCATCCGACGCGGATCGCGATGCGGAATGTGGGCAAGACGGGTTACAACAGAAGCGGCGATCAGAGCTGCGAGCGAACCGGCCGCCTTGATGTTAATCTGACGGTTGAATCTCAAGACCATTCCGACGCAGGAGCAGAACGCATGCCGGCTCGATCCGAAGGATTTACAATCGCTCTGGCTCACAACGGGGATGCACGAACGCAGGCGGCCGCTGCGCTCTATCGACACAACATCGAACAAACCGGAATCGATGACCGGGCAGTGATCGGCGCGGAGCTTACCGACCCCTCCGGAAAGATCTGGGGTGGAATTTGGGGCAGAACGGAACTGGGGCTCCTGTTTCTCGACATGTTCTTCTTGCCTGAAAAATTGCGTGGCCGATCCTATGGATCACAGCTTCTTATGGCGATCGAGGAGGAAGCCGTTAGGCGTGGATGCAAGAGAGCCGTCGTCGAGACGAGCAGTTTCCAGGCGCCTCAATTTTACCGGCATCATGGGTTTGAGGAATTCGGCAAGGTCGAATTCGTTATTCCAGGACACGCCCGCATCTTCCTTCGCAAGAACCTGCAGTAATCTTTGCGGAGGCGCCATCTGCACGAACGGCTGTTCGCCGGCAAAACGCCGGCGCCTTAGCCCTCCCAGCCGTAGCCATCTACTCTCGAAGGTCCTTTTGCCCTTTCCATCCAGGAAGCTCGGTCATCGGGCATAGTAGCCGCGGTCGCGCCGGATCGGAGATATCGAGTTTATCCCAGGGAATGCGGTACAGGCCGTCGCGGCGGCGCAGCCGAAACAGGTCGAGCATCGCGATGCCGATGGTCGAGGCCGACAGACGCTCGAACGCGGCGTAGATGCCAACGTGGAATTCAGTAACGACGAGCTCGTCGCCACGCTGTTCGGCGAGAATCTCTTCGATGTGACCGATGCTTTTTCCGCGCTGCGAGAGCACGCGTCGCCCGGCAAGATGTTCGAGGTTGACTGTCCTCATCATCACGCTCCTGGGATGCGCCCGATGACATGATCGCGCAACCAGTCCTGCCAGGCGAAAATCGACGTCTCGCCCACCTCGATGTCACATTCGATGTCGAGCCCGTTGTCCTGCACCTTTTTCCACGCAATCCTGTGTGGCTCGGCGTGGCGTTTGCCACCCACCCTCGTCGCCAGTTGCGCCATCCATTCCCCGGGCCGCGCGCCAAGGCGGCGCGCCAAAGTGATGGAGCCGAGTTCTATCGCGACAATCCCTGGTGGTTTGCCCCGCCGCAACTCGGCCACCACTCCGTCGACCTTGCCGATCTTGACCCGCCGGCGGTCGAACACCTGCTTGTCCAGGAGATCACGCATCAATTCCATCATGTGCCTCCGAATATCTGCAGCGGAATCGTCACCACGGCGAGCACGAAGGCAAGCGCGATAATGAAGACAACGGCGGCATTCGAAATGATGCCGTTGCGATGTTCGCCGACATAGCGTTCGTCATTCAGCAGGAAGAGAAATGGAACTACCGTCAGCGGAAGGCTCGCCGCCGTTACCGCCATGGAAAAGATGGTCAGCCTCAGTGGGTCGAGGCCAAGCATGATCGGAATGGCGGCCAAAAACAATGATGCCGTATAGACGGCACTGAAGCCCGGATCATCGCGCGGCTTGCGATCCTCGCCCCAGGTCCAGCCAAAGCCCTGCGCCACCAGATATGCCTGTTGCAACCCGACTTCGAGTGCGGCGCCGAAACAGGCAATGGCGAGCGAGGCAACGAATAGAACGAACCCCCAGAAGCCGAATATAGGGATCAGCATCAACGGCAGTTGGTGATAGTCGTCCACCTGGTCGATGCCGCGCGTCGCGAGAACGAGAGCAGCGACGATCAACACGCCGATCGAAATGGTCCCACCGAAGGTCATGCCCAGCCCGGCGATGGCACGATTGGCCCCAAGGTGGCTTTCATCCCATTTGTCCTCGATAGCTCCCGAGGAATAGAACATGAAAAGATAAGGCGATATTGACGCGCCGAGAATGCTGGCCGCCATGAACCAGTAATTGATGGCATCGTGAGCCGGCAGCGAAGGCACGGCGCTGCCAGCGACCGCTGTCCAGTCGGGCTTTAACATCACCGCACCAACCACGAAGCACAGCGTCACGAGGCCGAGGACCGAAACGCCTTTCTCGATAAAGCCAAACGTGCCTTTCCACAGCAGCAACCATGCCAGCAACGCCACCGGCAGTGCCCACCACTGGAAGCCTATGCCGGTGGCAAGTTCGAGTGCGATGGCCACACCGCCGATCTCAGCGGACAGCACCATGAAATTGACGAGAAGGACGACGAGCAACGGCCATAGAAAGACGTTGAACCCAAATCTTTCACGAATGCCCTCTGAGATCGTGTGATGGCTCATCGCGGCGAACCGACCGGCCATTTCAACCAAAAAGATGATGCATATGGTGCCGAGAACTATGGCCCAGATTAGCTGGAATCCGAAGGCGGCACCCGCCTGCGCCGCCGTAGCCATCGACCCGACTTCGAGGAAACCTCCGACACTGGTGACGACGCCAAGCGATATTTCCAGAAGCTTCTTCACGGCTTTGGTCCGAAAGCGCTGGTGTAAGCGGCGGCGAGCGAGCGCATGGCCGCCCGAAGATCCTGTTGTGCGCTTTTCACCTCAGTGCGATTGTTCACCCGCAATCCCGCCTCGGCATGCGCCACCGCCACCGACAAACTGTTGACTGCTGCCGTCAGTCCTGCTCGCCCGGCTGGTTCAGCGGTCTCGGCCGATCGAATTTGCGCCTCGACATCGGCCAGCGTTTTTCCGACCGAGTGCAGTGCGGCCGTGGCATAGGCGGACGGTGCCGCTCCCTCCACCCAGGCATCCAGTACCATCGATACGGTCTGTGCCGCGGAGGCCGCTGTTCGTGATTGCTGCGCCACCTGATTGGAAGACGAGCATCCGGCCAACCCGGCTAGAATCAGCAGCAAGCACAGGCAGCCAACCGGAAAATGACGGTCGTTATGGGGTACAGCGCGCGTTGTATGCACCACGCGGATTTCCTCCCCGGCCCGAACCAACTGCGTCCGGCATCAATGATCTAGAGCCCTCGGAGAGCTCGTCAACGAAACCGACGACGAGCCTGTGAGGTCGGCTAGTCAACGTAACAAAACGCTCATCCCGGACAGCCGTGAAAGAGGGAGGCCCGCGCTTCTCTTTGGCGCGGAGAAGCGCGGGAGATCGGGCTGAGGGGATGACCCGATCGCGCAGCATCAACATGGGAGGGCAACAACGCTGCACGGTTCGAACTTCCAACCGAGCCACTTGTTCCAACTTCAACTGATTAGGCTCATTGCCGTTCTGAGTACTCAATCCATGCGTTTGGGGGCCTTTTGAAGGTAGGCCATGGCGAGTTCTCATGGCGAAGAACGGCTTTTGCCCCAACGCTCATCCATGAATGCGCGCAAGGACCGCGACGACGACCGTCGCCTGACCGTCATGACAGCGCACGATCAATCCAGCCCAAACGCCGCGGAACAATTGTGCCCGCTCGTGGTTCCGATGGCACGAAGATGGAGGATATGATGACGGACGCCAAACTCGCTGTGGTGACCGGCGCCTCGAGTGGCATCGGAAGGGAACTCGCAAAGCTGTGCGCTAAAGACGGTTACGACCTGATCATCGCCGCCGACGAGCCGGCCATCCGGCAGGCGGCAGAGGCACTTGAGACCCACAATGTAACGGTCGAAGCCATTGAGGCCGACCTGGCGACCGTCGAGGGCGCCGATCGGTTGATCTCCCAGATCGGCGATCGCGATATCGACCTGTTGTTTCTCAATGCGGGACGCGGGCTCGGCAACAGCTTCGTCGACCAGGACTGGCGAAAAGTCCGCCGGATCATCGACACCAATGTCACCGGAACGGTCTATCTGGCGCATGAGCTCGGCGCCAAGATGGCCCGGCGAGGCCGCGGGCGCATCCTGTTCACCGGATCGATCGCCGGCTTCATGCCCGGCACATTCCAGGCCGTCTACAACGGCACGAAGGCGTTCATCGATTCCTTCTCGATCGCGCTCCGCCATGAGCTGAAAGATAGCGGCGTGACGGTCACCGTGCTGATGCCTGGCCCTACGCAGACGCGATTCTTCGAGCGCGCTGAAATGATGGATACCAAGGTCGGCACCGATGAAAAGGACAATCCGGCCGATGTCGCCAAGACGGGTTACGAGGCGATGATGGCCGGTGATGAACAGGTCGTCAGCGGTTGGAAAAACAAGCTGCAGGTTGCCGCCGCGCATGTCACGCCGGCAGGCACCTTGGCCGAACAGCACCGTAGGATGGCCGAGCCGGGGTCGGCGTCCAGCGACTGAGCTGATATTTCGCGTCATCAAACGGGCTGGCATTCGCAGAGACGGCATGTGCTGCGCGAGGCAAATCTATTGCTGCCGCAAGGGCGGCACAATCTCGGGCCCGGCGTCTATGTTGGCCTGGTCGATCATATCCCGTTTGGCGCGGCGATGAATAAGGGGCCGACTTTCCGGATGGGCCAGACGCACACGCAACGCTCCTCGAACCTCTTTTGGCCATGGTCCAGAACGGCGAAATCGATCCCTCCCTTGTGATTACCCACCGGGCCGATCTGGAAACAGGGCCTCTACAAGACGTTCCGCGACAAGCAGGATGGTTGTGTCAAAGTGGTGATGCGGCCTCACGGCTGAGACGGGCAAGGCGACCGACACTTCACTGCAATCATAAGGGAACATTCGCGTCGGCGGCCGGTTAGGTGGCACTTCCGTAACGATCACCTGCCGTCAAAGCGAGCCCATGATGAACCACGATCAGCATGATGATGTACCAGACGCAGCGCGTAGACTTGTGGTTGGAAGCATAGCGGGAGGAATTGTCGCCGCTTATGCTTCCACGGCGTCAGCCGATACGGGAACAGTGCCTGCTAAAGCGGGCCCTGCTAGCCCGATGCTCAAACAGAATCCGGTGACGCAATATCCCCAGCCGCCGTTCAAGCCACAGGAACAGAAGTGGCCGGGTTTGACCAACAAGATGGTGCCGCGCCCGGATCACGGCGAGACAACCTACAAGGGGTCAGGCAGGCTTGCCGGTCGCAAAGCGCTGATAACCGGCGGCGATTCCGGAATCGGTCGTGCGGCGGCGATTGCATTCGCGCGCGAGGGTGCGGACGTTGCTTTCGGCTACCTCCCCGAAGAACAGGAAGACGCCGACGAACTGGTGGACCTAATAAAAGCGGCAGGTCAAAAGGCTTGCCGGCGATATCCGCAATTAGGCCTTTTGCAGAAAGCTGGTCGATGAAGCAGCAACGCCCCTCGGCGGTCTCGACATCCTGGTCAGCAACGCTGCTCGCCTCACTCGAGTCAACGGTCCTCAAAAAGGGCCGCCAGGCCCACCGCTCCTTAGGCGTGGTGGGCTTTCAGACTGTCTACAGGAGGAACCAATGGCTGGCGATGAAATAGAAAGAAGGCGACTGCAGATGTTGATCGAACAATATCTGGAGACCCGTAAGCGACGGCACGATTTCGTGTCGATCGCGAATGCCGAACTCGCGATCAAGGCAATCATGCCGCATTGCCCGGTGTCAAGCGCAGCGTTGGCAGAGATGATAGCCGCTGGCGCCGTCACTTACGGCCTTGGCGTCCTATTCGACGCGAGGCAAACCGAGGGCGAACTGCCCGTCGTTTGATAGGCTCATCGCCTGACGAATCGTCGCGCCGTGGCGAAGTTTCGCCCAGCGCTGGAGTACGCCAGACCGGGAGCATGCCAATCGTGCCGGCCGGATCGCAGGCACTTGCCGGCGACGCCGTCTCGGGCCTGGACCCGAATGTCGTCGCATATCTGATGAAAAACCAGTGTCTTTGTGCAGTTACCGGGCTTCTCGTTGGGTTGGCACCGTTCCGCTGTCCTGGTGTCTTGCCAAAGCTGTCGGTTGAACACCGAGCATATTTCGCACGGCCTCGACCAGCGCGGCAGCCCACACGGGTTTTGACAGCATCTTGTGATGACGCAAATCCTGCGGAATGTCGGATGTTGTGTACCCACTGACGAAAACAAACGGAATTCCGCGTTGCGCTAGAAGAGGGACAAGGGCAGCGCTGGTCTCGCCGCCGAGACCAATGTCCAGGACCGCGGCAGATATGACTTCACTCTCGATCAGCTTTTTCGCGCGAGCAACGGACGGCACTGGCCCGGCGATGGCGAAGCCGGCCTCTTCCAGAATTGCGCGGTGCTCCTCCGCGACCAGCCATTCATCTTCGACGATAAGGATACGAGATGCAGTCACGTTTCGCTCTCCCGATGATCAAACGGAAACTCAATCCGCAAGCTCAAACCATCGGAACCGAAAGATGTTTCAAAATTTCCGCCAAGCCGATACTCAATTTCGCCTTTCACCAGCGAAAGACCAAATCCCGTCTTCTCAGGCGGAATGACAGCGGGACCGCCGCTTTCTAACCATTCGAGCTGAAAACCGTGATCCGACGCCGACCAAGTCACGGACACCACGCCGTTTGGCACGGACAAGGCGCCATATTTTCCAGCATTCGTGGCAAGTTCATGGATCACCATGCCAAGCGACAGGCCCTGCTGAGGCTTGAGCCGAATGTCCTCGCCTGTGGTGTTGATGCGTTCCAGCCCGAACGGCTCGACTTCCTGCCGCACGATTTCCTCTACCGAGACCTCTTTCCAGCTTTCACGCGAGAGCACTCCGTAGGCCCGCGCCATGGCGCGCAGGCGACCGATGAGCGCTTCGGCGAAAGCCTCCGAAGAGGGAGCATTTTTCAGGGTCTGACTGGCAATGCTGACCGTAACAGCCAGCATGTTCTTGACCCGATGGTTGAGTTCCGAGATCAATACCCGCTGGTGGGCTTCGGCTTCAGCCATGGTCGTCACATCGACAAAGGTCACCACCACGCCCTGGATTTTCCGCGCGCTGTCGCGGTAGGGGATCAGCCGCACGAGATAGTGGATGCCGTTGCTATCGCGCGGCAGCTGGTGCTCGATCATCTCGCCGGCCCTGAAAACCTGGGCAATATGGTCGCGCAGGTGCGGATAATCGAGCCGGCTGGCAAGATCGGTCAGCGGTCTTCCGATGTCGGTCGGCAGCAGGTTGAAGAACGAAGACGCCGCCGGCGTGAAGCTGCGGATAACCAGCTTGGTATCGAGAAAAACAGTCGCGATCTGTGTGCTCTCGAACAGGTTCTTCAGATCGCTGTTGGCACGATCGAGATCCTCGATCTTGGAAACCAGTTCGGCATTGATGGTGTTCAATTCCTCATTGAGGGACTGCATTTCTTCCTTGGAGGCCTCGAGCTCCTCATTGGAGGACTGGGCTTCTTCGTTGACCGAGACGAGTTCCTCATTGGAAGATTTCAACTCCTCCAACGCGGTCTCATATTCTTCGATCGTCGATTGCAGGCGCTCGCGCGTATCGCGGAGCTCGCGTTCGAAATCAGCAATCCCAGATGCCACCGGCTGTCGAACCTTTAGAGCCTCCAGCCGCGGCTGCGGCTGGCCCACCGGCTCGAACAGGACGAGAAACAGCGGCTCGCCGCTGCCGCGATCAGTCAAGGGCTCGATCGTCAATGTGACGAATTGGACACGATCTTCATCTTCTTCAATGGCTATCGCTTCGCGCACAACCGTGCGCCGGCCCTCGGCGGCTTCCCGCAAAGCGCCGCGCAATTCCAGACGCAGGCCGCTGCGTGCCATTGTGAGCAATTGTCTGCTCGGCACCCCTTGCGGCGGCTCGAGATATTTGCCGGTTCGGACCGAGTAATAGACGACATCTCCATCACCATTGACGACGACGTGAGCCGGAGCGAAGCGTTCGAGAACCTGCGCTTCAACGGTTTGCCTTAGGGAATAAGACAAGCCGCGGCGGGCATGTGTGTCATTGGCGCTGGAAAAGTTGGTTGCAGGCGCAGCATTCAACAAGATCGGCAGCCGCGGCGGCGCCGAATGTTCTCGTGCCTTGAAGATCCGTTGTTTCTTGTCGACCGGTGCAAACAGGTCGGCATGCTGGCTTATGCTTTCGGAGGTGCCAAGGAACAGATAGCCACCGGGCTTCAGCGAATAGTGGAAGGTCGGAATAACCTGCTTTTGCACATCGGGGCCGAAATAGATCAGGAGGTTCCGGCACGACACCATGTCCATGCGCGAGAAGGGTGGATCGCGGATGACGCTGTGCGCCGAGAAGATGCAGAGATCACGTACGCTCTTGCTCAAGATGAAACTTGTGCCGTCATTGCTGAAGAAGCGTTCGCGACGTCCAGGCGAAACGCCCGCAAGCAATGACTCCGGATAGCGCGCCGAACGTGCGATGCCCAGCGCCGCGTCATCGATGTCCGTGGCGAAAATCTGGATGCGCGGCACAGCCGAAAGTGTATCCATATGCTCGCGCATCAGCATTCCGATCGAGAAGACTTCCTCGCCGGTTGCGCAGCCGGGCACCCAGACGCGGATCGTATCGTTGGCGTCCTTGCCTTCGAAAAGTTTGGGGATGACGGTTTCTTCCAGGGTCTTGAAAGCGTCCGTGTCGCGGAAGAAATTTGTCACGTTGATCAGCAGGTCGCGAAACAGCGACCGCACTTCCTCCGCATTTGAACGAAGCAACTCTATATAGGCATCGATCGCGGTGTTCTGTGTTATTTGCATGCGTCGCCTGACGCGACGCAAGAACGTCTTGGCCTTGTAGCCCGAGAAATCATGTCCCGAATGGCTGCGCAGGATCGCGTAGATTTCCTCCTGGCCCTTGCGGAGTTTCAAAGCACTGGCCTTGCCATCGTCAGCTTCAAGCTCGTCGAGCAGTTCAAAGCTGTGGGCAAATTCCATGAGTTTCGCACCCATCTCATCGGCTGGGATGGCGATATCGATCAGACCGGAACTGATCGCGCTGCGCGGCATGTCGGGATTGCTCGGACCCGACTCGTCGGAGAGTTGCGCCAGCGTCAGGCCGCCATGCTCCTTGATTGCCTTGATGCCCAACGTACCGTCGGAATCGCCGCCCGACAGGACGACGCCGACGGCGTATTCGCCCTGATCCTCGGCCAGCGCGCTGAAAAAGATATCGATGGGCTTGCGCTCCCTGGACACCGAATTCGGTTGGCGCAGCTTTAGGCTGGAATTTTCAATGGTGAGGATCGCGTTGTGCGGCATCACGTAGACGGTGTCAGGATGGATATCCATTGCATCTTCAGCGACACGAACCGGAATTCCGGTGTAAAGCGCAATCACTTCGTGCAGCAGACTTTCCCGTTCCGGGCTGAGATGCGTGACGATCACGAACGCCATCCCGCTCGAAGACGGCATCCCGCGAAAAAATCCCTCCATGGCGGCAATGCCGCCCGCAGAGGCGCCGATACCGACTATGGGGAACCTCGGCAGCTTTTGCATCAATTGTCCTGCTTCAGTGAAATGCAACGCGGCAGCGCTGATTTCGATCCCAATGTGTAAACCGTTCCTGGTCGAATTCCCATCCCGCACCGCCGATAGCCACGGAACCGATGGACGCGATCGCCGTTTAAGGCCCGGAGGGCTGCTATGTTATTAGGCATGCGAATTCTGCTCGTCGAGGACGAATTCTTGCTGGCAAGCGAACTTGCCTCCTATTTCAGCGATTGTGGGGCGACCGTTTTGGGGCCGGTGTCGTCAGTCAGCCGGGCTCGACGATATATCGATTCAGCGGATGGGGCGGTGCTGGACATCGACCTCAACGGTGAGACTGTTTTTCCCCTCGCCGATGAGCTGACGGACAGAGGCATCCCGTTCGTATTCTTCTCCGGAAACGATCAGATCACCCTGCCGGAGCGGTTCCGGTACACCCAAAACCTCTCCAAGCCGGCCGGGTTCAGGACGGTTGCCGGGATCCTCGCCGCGCAATCAACAGCGCTTGGCGAAGACAACGTTTTCCGCGCTCTTCCAAAACTGAGGCTGTCCGCGCGGCTGCTGCTGGGCGACCCACAGGCGGCCGATCGCCTCGTCGAACGGACATTGAAGGCGGCGCTGGAGGAGCGGTTGTCGACGCGGCATGACCTTCCCTTGAGCGAATGGCTCAATACGCTCATGGAGGAGGTGCTCCGCAACGACAGGTCTGGAATCATGAATTAAGATTGTCCGATGGTTTGCCGCAGGCCGTCTGTCGACCGCCCCCGCCACGGTACCCCTCCCCCAAGAGCGCTTCGCTTCGTCTTGCAAATACGGCCGCATTCCTGCTAGAAATCGTCGTGGCCAAACCTCCGCAAACCAAACCTGACTCATTCCGCGATCCTGTTGAGGGCGACGCACTCGCAGCGCTGCTCGACGAAATCGCGGAAGAGGAAACACCTGAACGGCTGTTGAAGCTCGCCCTTGAGCTGCAGCAGCAACTGCTGTTGTCAAAGCAGCTGAAAAACCCCAACTGAACGGCCTGCAGCTAGGCATCTTGATTTGCCTCGAGTTCCACGATGGCGTCATCGCCTCGTTCGCCAGACCCCTGGTGCGGTAATCTTTCAGCGCTCGATGTGGGCGAAAGCCCAGTCTCAATAGCTCAGCCGTTCTGCGCCCAGAAAGCCCTGATCCCATCATGGCGCCGATGAGACGACCTGGAAAATCAGGGCCGACTTGGGTCGCAGCCCGAGGTCGATCATTGCTGCCCTGGCATCTCGGTATTTTCTTGCGGGCTCTTTTTGACGCCGGCCGCGGGTGATGTCTCGGCGGGGGCATTGCCGCCTTGGTTCTGTTCCGGGGTGCGCTTTACCGGCGATGTCTGCCACGATCCGCCTGAAAGGGGTATGAACACAAAGAAGGCTAGCAGGGCGACGAAGATAACAGCCGCAATGACGACGCCCCACCCGAGTACATTTCGGGTGCCACGCTGTTCTTCCTTCCGGGACACATGCTCCGTCATCACTGGACTCCTTTGTGTCATTCGATGAGATACAAATTTATCGTGCAGATCGACCGCACGGTCTGCTCTTCCCCGACGCGTTCCGCCGGCACAGCCGAAGAAGCTGAAGCTAATCTTCTCCAGCTTTTCGGCTGCCTGGTTTGGCGGCCCGCTTTGGCGCTTTCGGCACTGTCGGTTGCCGCTCGGGTGCAGGCGGATTGATCGCCTCGTGCGCCAAACGGGCTTTGCGCAATCGCGCCGTTTTCTCTTCCCGCGCTTTGCGCTCGGCTTCCATTACTCCTTGTGCGTAGAGGGTGGCTCGTGCGTCTCTGTCGTTTGCGGATCCACTGGCCGCCATAGTCAGCCCTCCGCCTTGTAATTTCTTGCTTCCTTCTTGGCGCCGGCTTTGCCGTGCTCGGCTGCAAGCTCTTTGGCCTGCCCGGGTGACACGTCGGTGGCTTCGGCCAACTTGATTGCCTCTTGTTCAGAGAGATCTCTGTCCTTTCGCGTGGGGTTCCTTGTCATCGCAGATCTCCTATCAGAGCCCAAACGACCGGACCGGCGGTGTGTTCCCTGGGACCTTCGATAGTCCACCGATTGAGGCGGGCTATCGCGCTTCCGTCAAACGAGCGAAAAGGTTCTGATGCGGACGGACAAGATACACGATCAGCTTCAAGGCCTTTCGAACTGCTAGGCAAGCCGGGTTATGGCCGGGCTATGACCGTGTGGGAACGCGTGACACACGGACGGGTTCAGGCATCGATGCCAGGCGCTAGTTCTCACCCGCGAGCGTGGCGAGAAATGACCGCCGCCATTCTGCTGCGTCATTGCGCGTGATGCGCTTGAGCAGTGCACTATGCCTTGCAATTCTTTCCTCAAGCGGCATCGCGAGCGCTTTTGCGATCGCATCGGCAACCTCGTCGACCGCATACGGGTTCACGATCAAGGATTCGGCAAGTTCTTCGGCCGCACCTGCAAAGCGCGACAACACCAGCACTCCGGGATCGGCTTCGTCCTGCGCGGCTATGTATTCCTTGGCGACGAGGTTCATTCCGTCACGCAGGGGCGTGACCAATCCGACCTGGCTAGCGCGCAACAGGCCAGCAAGCCGAGAGCGTGATACGGCACGGTGGATGTAGCGGATCGGGGTCCAAGCCAAATCCGCGTATCTTCCGTTGATCGCGCCGGCGGTTGCCTCAAGCTGGGCCCGGATGTCGGCATAGGCGCTGACCTCCTCGCGCGTCGGCGACGCAATCTGCAAATAGGTTGCCGCTCGCTCGTGTTCCGGATGCCTTTCCAAAAGACGAGCGAAAGCCTGCATGCGGCCGGGGAGACCCTTGGAGTAGTCCAGCCGATCGACGCCGATGATTTGCTTGAGGCCCAGAATCTGGCGGCGCATGGAATCGATCTGCACATCCTCCGCCGCCTCATTGGCCATGCGTGCGATTGAATCGACGTCGATGCCTATCGGAAAACACCTCGATAACACCGTGCGGCCGTTCATCTCAGCCGAACCATTGATATCAAAAGTAGTGGAGTTGGCCGCCTGCACTGAGCGCCGGAAATTCCCCACGTCCGTTTCGGTCTGGAACCCCACGACGTCATATTGAAGCAGATCATCGATGAGTTCTTCATGGTCGGGCGTGGCTACAAACAGGTCGGGCGGCGGGAACGGTATGTGAAGAAAAAACCCGATCCGATTCCGGACTCCCAGCCGCCGCAACTGGGCGGCCAAGGGGATAAGGTGGTAGTCGTGAACCCACACCAGGTCGTCGTTGCCCGACAGCAGTCCTGCGAGCGCCTTCGCGAACCGCGCATTGATCTGCCGGTAGGCGTGTAGAAACTCTGCCCGGTGGTTCACCAGGTCGAGTCGGTAATGAAAAAGCGGCCACAGCGTGCTGTTGGCATAGCCATTGTAATAGAGCGAATACTCCTCATAGGGCAGGGTAAGCGCAGCCGTCTCGATCTTTCCCACCCGTTCCAAGCGGATCAGCGGTTCGTCGCTCGCGGCGTAGTCCTGATACTCGGCGTTTGCTCCTAGCCACAGGCCTCCACGCTCGGCCAACGCATCCCCGATGCCTACAGCAAGTCCGCCGGCTTGCGACAGATCGCGAATGTTCCCCAGCCTGTTCGAGACGACAACCAGACGACGCGCGATGGCGCGATCGCCAGTTAGCTCCCCACCTCCGGCGTCGCGTTCAAGAGGATCACCAACCGTTTGCGAAGCCTCGTTGAGAATTTCATCCGGTCGCTGCAACAAGAGCAAATCCTGAGCGTGAAGATCGCTTGGGGAACGGTCCGCGCGTGCGATTGTTCCCGACGTAAGTGTCCAGCCGGATTCGCTGGTTCTCGGCCCGCTCGGGCGCCTTTTCAGCGGCTCTCGCAGGATCGTCGTCGGACGCACCGGTGATGAGGCCCTGATCCAGCACGCCGAGCAGCCGTGGCTTTGGCGACGGCCGGACTTACCGCTTTGGTATTCATGCTGCCGGATCCCCTGCCCTGTCATATCAACTCCCCACCTTGGCAAAAGCCCCAACTGACCAAACCGTCAGTCCACCTCGATTACCTTGCGCGTCGGCTTTCGTTGGCGGGGCGGCTGCATTGCGGCTACGGGCGCGGGCGGGGTCTGCGCTATCGATGCCTCCAACAACTGTCGCTGTTCTCTAAGCCGCGCCGTCTTGGCTTCCCTGGCATGCCGCTCCGCTTCCAACAGCAACTTGGCTTCTCGATCCGCCCTCTCGATCTTTTCCCTGTCGATGCGTCGTGTTTTCAAGGTCGCCTCCTTTGGTCAGACGCCGAACAAAGTGCGGACCTGAAAAAATGTTCCCAACAAATTAAGGCCTGATCTGCCTCAAATGATATTGACGAGCAGCCCGCCGGTTGCGCGCATCTGCGGCTCTGTGACGTCCAAAGGAACTGCTTGCCGTCTGCGGCGTTACGCCACCACGCTGGCGGGAAGATTACCATGGACGACAAACCCCGAACGACGATCAGAAAACCGGCCCGGATTGATCGAGGGCATTGCTTTTGCGGAGCCATCACAGCTGAATTCAGTGGCGATCCCTTTTGGATTTGTTTCGACCACGACGATGACTGCCGACGAGCGATCGGCAGCCCACTGACGATCTGGATTGGCTATCGTCCAGATCAGGTCCATTGGCTCGGCCCAAAACCAAAAACATTCTCGAAAACCAGGGGCGTCGTGCGCTCCTTCTGTTCGGAATGTGGCACCTCGATTGGGTACACCGATGAAGGCTTGCCAAACGAGTTCTACATCTCGATCGGATTCATGGACGCGCCCGAGAAGTTCCATCCCCAAGCCCAGGCCTATTGGGAAATGCGACTGCCGTTTATCAGGATGGATGACGGTTTGCCTCGCGTCGAGGGCTACACCCGAGCGCGCGACCCGCCCTGGGCAATCCCAGAGACCGGTGAGGCAGGAGGCTGGATCTCGGGCGTCGTACCTGCAAGCCAGCGCCAGGGCTGGCGGAACGGCGGCCGAACCATTGGAATGAGAGAGATCTCCAAACGGACAAATGCCCGAAACCAATTTCACCGGCGTGGGTTGAAGATGGACTTGTTTTCACAGTCTGACGACAAAGAAGCGGATGTTTGAAGGATTCAAGCTAGAGACTGTGGATCTGCCCGAGTCCTCACTGCGAGTCAGGTATGGAGGTTCAGGCCCGCCGCTTCTTTTGCTGCATGGCCATCCTCGGACGCACGTTACCTGGCACCGGGTAGCCCCACTTCTCGCCGCCGACCACACAGTTGTCTGCCCCGATCTGAGGGGCTTTGGCCAGTCCTCGGTACCGGCGGACGCCGTGGACCATGCTGGATCCTCCAAGCGTGCCAAGGCCAGGGACTGCATTGCTCTCATGGGACATCTCGGCTTTCGCCGGTTTGCCATCGCAGGCCATGACCGCGGCAGCTACACAGCGTTCCGAACAGCCATGGATCACCCGCCGGCGATCAGCCATCTGATCGTCATGGACAGCGTCCCTATCCTGGAAGCCCTCGAACGCTGCGACGCCCGCTTTGCGAAGCTCTGGTGGCATTGGTTCTTTTTCGCGCAGCCGGACAAGCCCGAACGCGCAATCATGGCCGATCCTGACGCATGGTATGGCGGCTCAGCCGAGTCCATGGGGGCTGAGGCCTATGTCGACTACAAGGACGCAATCCACGATCCGAATGTTGTTCACGGCATGCTTGAAGACTATCGGGCAGGTCTGGCCATCGACCAATTGCACGATGCCGACGACAGGAAAGCTGGTCGCCGGGTCGCGTGCCCGACCTTGGCGCTTTGGTCCGCCCGCGATGACCTTGAGGCACTCTACGGCAACGTGCTCGATGTTTGGCGACCCTGGACCACCGAACTGAAGGGCCAACCGATCGAAAGCGGACATCATATGGCCGAAGAAGCAGCCGACGCGGTAGCCGCAGCTGTCATGGCGTTCTTGCGCGAACCGACGTCGTCATGCGGCGAGCTTTGCTGAACCAATCCGTTTGATGGCACTGCTGATCGACCGTTCGCCATCGTCGTAGTCAGCCCAGGCGACGGTCTTTTTCAGGTGGCCCGTGACCGTGCGAACGGTGTATTTTTTCGGATCGAGATCCGCCTTCACCTGACTCCAAGTCAGCGGCATGGATACAGTCGCGCCTTCCCTGGCGCGAGGGGAGAGAGGGGCGACGGCTGTCGCCATGCGATCATTCCTGAGATAGTCGAGAAAAATCCGGGATGTCCGCAGCTTCTTGGCCATGTTGACGAGGTAGAGATCCGGGCTATCTGCCGCCATCTGGATGCAGACGGCCTTTGCGAAGGCCTTGGCCTCGGCCCATGTCGTCTTGCTGCGTTCGGCCGCCAATGGCGTCACGACATGCAAGCCTTTGCCGCCCGTGGTTTTGCAGAAGCTCACCAAGCCCAGATCTTCGAGACGATCGCGCATTTCCTTGGCTGCCGCGACCACCTTCGCAAAAGGGACTTCCGGACCGGGGTCAAGGTCGAAGACAAGTCGGCCAGGTATTTCGGGATGACCCGGCTGGCAGTTCCAGGGGTGAAGCTCAAGGCCGCCTATCTGGGCGATCGCGGCCAGACCCTCGACGCGGTCGATTTGCAGATACGGTTTGTGGTCGCCGAAGACTTTCACCAGTTCCAGCAGATTGGATGTGCCTGGCATTGCGTGGCGCTGGAAAAACTGCTCGCCGGCGTAGCCATCCGGCGCGCGCACGAGTGAACAGGGACGACCTTTGATATGTCTGATCATCCAGGGGCCAACGGTCTCGAAATATTCTGCAAGATCGAGCTTGTCGACGGGCTGACCGTCGCCGGCATTCGGCCAAAGCGGCTTGTCCGGCTTGGAAATGATGACGCCCATGACAACCGGGCTTTTTCCTGTCTTGCCAGTCACCTTGGCAGGGTCGGCAATCGGCGTCTCTTGAGGATCGGCTGGACGCTCGGCCTCGACGTCTTTTGCGGGCTTGTCTTCACGCAGGCCTTTGAAGGCGGCCTGCCTGATATTGCCACCCCCGGTCCAGCCGGCGAACTCGATTTCCGCGACCAATTCCGGCTTCGTCCAGAAGACGGTTGAATTCCTTTTCGGTGCGCCATCGCCGGTAAACGGCGACGTCGCGGCTTTCATCTCCTGCAGCCTCGGCATCAGCTGCTTGACCTTTGCCTCGCTGAATCCGGTCCCCACACGGCCGATATAGGCGAAATGTTCACCGCGATTGATGCCGACGAGCAATGACCGGAATTTGCCGTTGGTCGTCGACCAGCCGCCGATGACCACCTCATGCCCGGCGCGGCATTTCGATTTTGCCCAGGTGCCGGTCCTCCCCGAAACATAGGTTGCATCGGCCTTTTTGGAGACAATCCCCTCAAGCGACAGGCGACAGGCAGAACGCAGCACCGCGTCGCCGCCATTGCTGAAGTGCTCGACATAGCGGATGAGATTTTGCTCGCCGCGATCGACTTCGCCGAGCATCTCGCTCAGACGTTCCTTCCGTTGTGAGAGAGGCATCTTTCGCAGATCGACGCCATTTGCGAAGAGCAGGTCAAAAGCAAAGTAGATCAGGTCCTTCGTCCGGCGCTCCGACAGTGCTGCCTGCAGTGCGGCAAAATCGGGCGCCCCGTTCTCGCCAAGCGCTACGATCTCGCCGTCGATGATGACGTTGGGGAGGCTGGCGGCCTCCTTTGCGATGGCGCCAAATTTCTCCGTCCAGTCAAGACCCTTGCGGGTCTTAAGGGCGATGTCCTTGTCTTCCACGCGCAACTGGACACGATAGCCGTCAAACTTGATTTCGTGAACCCAGTTCGTCCCGGCCGGCGGCCGGGAAAGCGTTGCGCAAAGCTGTGGTGGGATGAAGTCGGGCATCTTCGCCGCTGAGGCACCAGCGGCTCGCTTCGGCCGCGGAGCAGGCTTTGCCGACCTGGCGGCGCGCTTGTCGGCATGGCCGCGCTTGCTGTCCCAAACGGCATCCGCATCGGCCAACGATGAACCTTTCATCATGAACGGCTTCGGACCTGCCCCCTTCCCCGCTGCAATCCTCTCCATGCTCCGACCCGAGGCGACGGATCGATCCTGAGCCAGCACCGCATCGCCATTGCCCTCTGTCGCGTATTTGTCGCGGTGTTTTATCAGCAGCCAGTTGGTCCGCTTCCCGCCATTGCGGTCATGCTTCATGCGCACGAGGACGAAGCTTCCATGCAGGCGCTTGCCCTGCAGCGTGAATTTCAGGTCGCCTTTTTCCAACGACTTTTCGGGAGACATGGCGCCTTCCGGTTCCCAATATCCGCGATCCCACAACTGCACCGTGCCGCCACCATATTGTCCTTTGGGAATCGTGCCTTCGAAGTCGCCGTACTCCAGCGGGTGATCCTCAACCTCCACGGCAAGTCGTTTGTCGTGAGGATCCAGTGATGGACCTTTGGTCACAGCCCATGATTTGAAGACCCCGCCAAGCTCGAGGCGAAGATCATAGTGCAGCCGCGTGGCCGCGTGTTTTTGGATGACGAACCGGAGTCGGTTCGAACCCGCAATCGAGCTTTCGCCGCTGGGCTCTTTCGTCTTCGCGAAATCCCTTTTGGCCCGGTAGGTTGAAAGCTCGCCCGTTTTCATGGAAGTGCCCCGACTAATGACGCAACGCCGGGACTCAACGCAGTGGGTGAGATTTGGTTCGGTTCATAGCCGAGACGACGCCGATGCTGCTTTTCCGCTTCAGAGTGGCATCGGCGTCAAATGAGGCCTTCACGGAGACTACAGGTGTCGTCACCGCTGACGTTAAGGTTCCTTGGTTTGCCCAACTATTTTTGCAAGCTCTGAAAATGGTGGGATGTCCAGTTCGCCTTGCGCGTTGTTTGCGATCTGCAGAAGCCGGATCGGGAAGCAGATCGCGTCACGGTTGGCCGGTGACATGTCTTCGTAGGTCCGCTCGTCACCTGTCATGGACGCCTCTGCCTTTCGCAGGGCGGTATCGATCTCGTCAATTGACAGCAGACCTTTGTGAACGAGCAGGTTGTTGATTGACGCGACCGCCATCATCAACCCTTCAAGCTGAAGATTGGCAACGTTCATGGCTTGACCGTGTTTCCGCCGCCCGGCCTCGCCGGGGCGTTCTGGCCATCGGATTGGTGCGTCTTGTCATCCACCTCATTGACTGGCCGCGTCAGACCGACCCCACTCTTGGGTTTCTTGTTGCCGGCCGCATCCTGAGAGAACGCATCCGAAGGATCAGGACCTGTTCTAGCCGGGTACTTCGTTGCGCCGGTCTCGCGACGGTTTTCATTATCAGGCATTTTTGATCACTCCAATCGGATGACCGATAACCATTACGAGCCCGGCGAGTTCCGGCGCCGCATGGAACATTTCTGGCCGTTCGTGCAGAGACAAGCGGGCGTGTCTCGGCAATCGCGCCTCGCGCACTGGCGGCAGGTCTCGCTTTCGTTGCCGACAGCACTAGGTTGCTCGTTGAGGCAAAAGGAATTCCCCATGCGGGTGGCACGCGAAGCCTGGGTTCTTGGCAAGGAGAGCATCCTCGGATTCATCAACGACAATGCCCTCAGCCACGGTGCGGCGATGGCGTTCTATGCCGTTACGTCCCTGGCCCCGATCTTGTTGATCGTTGTTGCCATTGCTGGACTTGTCTTTGGGCATGAAGCAGCTCAACTCGCTCTGTCGGCCGAAATCGCAGGCGTGATGGGATCGCAAACCGGCGACCTTCTGCGCAGCACCATCGAAAGCGCTTCTCACAGAACCGCCGGCACTGTTGCCACCTTGGTGGGCATCGTCACCCTCTTCGTGACAGCCTCCGGGGTGTTTGGCGAAATGCAGCTTTCGCTCAACACAATCTGGAAGATTGACCCACCACCCATGTCTGTGTCGCGATTGGTGCGGGCGCGGGCGGCCAGCCTGGGTCTGGTTGCAGCGTTGGGATTTCTACTGCTTGTGTCGTTGGCGGCGAGTGCCGCCATTTCCGCGCTTGGCGCTGTCATCAACGCCCATCTGCCGTTCGGCACGATCATTCTCGCGTCGATAAACGGCATTGTATCGTTCGTGCTGATTTCCGCTCTGTTTGCCGCGATCTTCAAGATCCTGCCGGACCGGTCGCTCGCTTGGCGCGATGTCGCAATTGGCGCGGCAGTGACCGCTTTGCTCTTCACCATCGGCAAGTCGCTGATTGGCTGGTATATCGGAACCAGCGCGATTGCATCCTCCTATGGCGCGGCGGGTGCACTGCTGGTCGTGCTGCTTTGGGTTTACTATTCGTCTGAGATATTCCTGCTCGGCGCCGAGTTCACGCGGGCCTATTCCGTCCGTCTCGGCAGTCGGTCCGACCTTCAACCGATAGTGGAGGCAGAGAGCCCGTCGCGACAGACATCGAACCTTGGACCAACCATCCAACGCGAGGTGCAGGCCTGGATTGTGATCACGGGTTTGCTGACCTTCGTGGCGACACGGGTCTGGCCATCGCGGCGATCTTAGCTGCTTCCCACCAATTCTGTTTCTTTGGAACGCAACCCGGACACCGGAATTGCATAGGAACAGGAGGTTGCCCATGCCAAAATTCCGCTTTGAGACGACAGTATCCGGCCAGACTACCGCTCTCGAGGAAGAGCTAGCGAGTGCGGAGATGGCCAGTCCGAGAGCAATAGAGATGGCGCGCGTAGCGGTGGCGGCGGATCCTGGGTCAGGAACCAAGCAATCGGGATCGACTATCAAGGTCTACGATGAAGCCGGATACCTGGTCGCCACAGTCAATTTTTCCGACGTGTTGCCGAGTGATCCGGACGCCGGACAGCATGGGATTGGCGACGCGGTTGTCGAAGAACCGGGTGTGATGCGGTCTGGCTGACCCGTGGTAGATCAGGGTTTCACGTTTCGCTCACGCGATCCCCGGCAGGGCAATTCGCTGAGATCGCGAGGTCCTCGCCCATCGTCAGATGCTAGAGCTGAGATTCGATCGGGAGGTGACGGACGAAGACCGCCAGGATACGGCGAAAAAATCCGGCTTCTGGTTCATGCGTATAGTCCTGAATCTTGCCTTCGCCGCATCCATGCCAATGCAGAACATTGTGCTTCAGTTCGAGCCGATAGCTTGTTTCCGGAGATATTTCCGATTGGAATCGATGCCGCAGCTCGGCGACCAATTTCGGATCCTCAAACAGCACGCCCATTTCCGAGTTCAAGGACACTGACCGTGGATCGAAATTGAAGGAACCGACGAAGCCGATATTGTCGTCGACGGTGAAAGCTTTCGTATGCAGACTGGCGCCCTTGGAGCCAAACACCGAGATTGCGGAGCGCCGGTTGAACGGCTGAAGCTCGAAAATATTGACGCCATTCCTCAGCAGCCGCTTGCGATAGTTTGCGTAAGCGCCATGGACTGCGGCGACGTCCGTGGCGGCCAAGGAATTGGTCAGAACCGAAACGTCAACACCGGCGCCGACAAGGTCCAGCAAGATCGCTGTGCCCCTTTTGCCGGGGATGAAATAGGGCGACACAATTTCCAGACACCCGCGCGTAGATTGGATGATCGGACGCAGCTCTTTCATAAGCCAGCTGCGACGTCTCCAACCACGAACCTTCTCCGGCGGATCGGAAATGACCCGCACGCCATCCACCCAATGAACGTCGTTGCTGGCCGCAATAAACTCTGTGATCGAGCCCCGGTTGCCGATGCCGTTCAGGAATTTGGGATCGGGGCCGGTATCGCTTCCTTCAAGCCATTTGGCATGCTCATGCTCAGCCACTGATCCCAGGGTTTTGATTGGCTTGGCTTCATTGCAAGCCCAGAAGGCATCGAATATCGCCGCGGTTTGCCGTACCGCAGGCCCCAGGAGCAGCAGATCGAGGTCCCGGAAATTGGTTTCTGCCGCATCGAAATAGGCATCGCCAACATTCCGACCGCCGACAATGGCAAATTTGTCGTCGACGATCCAAGCCTTGTTGTGCATCCGTCGCGTCAATGCAAAGAGCCGCAACAGCACTTCCACACCACGCATGATCCGGCCGCGCCTGATACCGCTCGGATTGAACAACTTCAATTCGATGTTTGGATGGTTGTTCAGCGCCAGATATGCCGCATCATTTTTACGCGGATTGACGTCGTCAAGGAGCATGCGCACCCGAACACCGCGCTCAGCAGCTCGAAAAACCTCGCGAAGCAGCAAGCGGCCGGTGTGATCATCATGCCAAAGGTAGTACATCAGGTCGAGGCTGCGCTCAGCGCTCCTTGCCGCCAGCACGCGCACGGCGAAAGCGTCATAATTGTCCGAGACAAGCAGCAAGCCGCTCTTGCCGGCCTTGATGTTGTGGTCTGCGGTTCGCGAAAGCGATACGTCCATGAAAATTGCCACCTTTGGACGGCGCTCGCGCCATCCCGCTTAAATCATAGCTAGAACCATTCTGAGGTATTCTGGTTGCATACGCAGCGTCCAATCACCCAATTCCTGGATGCAAGCGGGGCCCAGCAATCAAGCGGCTGCAGAGCGGTAAGGAGGCTTGAGAGGCGTTGCCCCGACTGCTCTGCTGCCGCCGCGGAACTTGCTTCTCCTGTAGTGCCAGCCCCTCACACCGTGAACTGTTGGCGAGAGCCCGATGGCGTGCGCCCCGCCGCGGCTCTTCGACGAGAATGACGTGGTCGTTGTTCTCACTGAAGCGCACGACCCCTTAAATTTAGATATCTCCATTATGCCGGAACCGGGTTCGGGTTTCCGAGTTAAGAAAATGCTCGCGACGGGCAATTTTCAACAGAGGAGACGGCACAATGCCCACTGCCAAGAAAGCCAATGGCAACAACAAGGACCTGGAGGACCTTTTCCTCGATGGCCTCAAAGACATCTACTATGCCGAGAAGAAAATTCTGAAAGCCTTGCCGAAGATGGCCAAAGGCGCATCCGAAGAGCAAGTTTCGGCAGCATTCGAGAAGCACCTCGCTGAAACCGAGGGGCAGGTCGAACGTCTGGAGGAGGTCTTCGAGATTCTCGGCGCTGCCGCGCGCGGCAAAACCTGCCCGGCGATCGACGGCATCCTGGAGGAAGGATCTGAAATCCTTCAGGAGTACAAGGGTTCGACTTCGCTCGATGCAGGGCTCGTCGGTGCCGCGCAAGCAGTGGAGCACTACGAGATCGCCAGGTATGGAACCCTGATCGCCTGGGCTACGACGCTCGGCAAGGACGACGTGGTTGCGCTCCTCAATGCGACACTTGAAGAGGAGAAGGCCACCGACGAGGCGTTGACTGCCCTCGGTGAAGCCGGCGTCAACGAACGAGCGGCAGAACGGAAAGCGGCTTGATTGATCGCCTACCCAACCGCCTCGGCGACCCATGTGCCGAGGCGGTCCCGGGAGATGAAGGACATGATCACGCATATCTACAAAGGACTGGAATGTTTCCTGCTTGAGTGTTCGGCCGCGCTGGTCAGGCGCCGCGCGCTTGGCGGTTCGCGCAGCGATCCTCGGCAGCTGCGAGAAGAGCGCAGAGATGAGTTCAGGGCCCGCAAAGCCGCCGAATGAGCGCCAAGATGGAGAGTCGGATGGGCTTCTTTGGAAAATATTTCTCAGGACTGTTGAGCAAGAAATCGACTGACGGCAAGGGGAGCGGCGATATGCGGAAAGCTACCGGCGCGGGTCCGGCAATTGCCGCGCATTCCAAAGATGCAAAGACATCCGCTGCTTCCGGTCAAAGGACCAATGCTTCGAGCAAAAATGCAGATGGACGATGACAAAAGGCAAGATTTGGCTACCGACTCTATGTCGCATCGAAGCGGCGCAAAGACGTTAAATCGTCGAGATGACCCGCATCGCAACCTTCAACGTCAATGGCGTCAACGGCCGACTGCCAGTGCTTCTCAAGTGGCTTGGCGAAACCGGCTATGACATCGTCTGCCTTCAAGAACTGAAGACCTCTGACGAAAATTTCCCGTCGATGCGATTAGAAACGCCGGCTATGGCGCAATCTGGCACGGACAGAAGTCCTACAATGGCGTGGCAATCCTCGCTCGCGGGATTGAGCCGCTGGAACGTCGTCGAGGTCTGCCGGGCGATCCCGGCGATTCGCACAGCCGCTACATCGAGGCAGATGTGAATGGGCTTGTTGTCGGCTGCCTGTATTTGCCCAATGGCAATCCAGCGCCGGGGCCGAAGTTCGACTACAAACTTCGCTGGTTCCGACGTTTGATCACCTATGGCCAGGTGCTGCTCGGCGATAGCTCACCGACCATCCTGTGCGGCGACTATAACGTCGTTCCAGGCCCGATCGACGCGGCGGTGCCGGGGCGCTGGGTTGGCGATGCCGTTTACTTCCCCGAGAGCCGGAGCGCGTACGCCGAAATGCTTGCTCAGGGCTGGATCGATGCCGTCCGTCGCATTCATCCAGAAAAGGGAATTTACACCTATTGGAACTTCTCCTACCGCGGCGGGTACGATCGGAGTTCCGGGCTTCGGATGGACCATCTCTTGCTGAGTTCATCCCTATTGGATCGCCTGAAGAATGCCGGAGTAGATGCCGAAACGCGTGCGTGGGACAAGCCGAGCGATCATGCGCCAGCCTGGATAGAACTTGATTGAGCTTCCTCGGCAAGGAGCCTGAAGACCTGGTGGCGCTCCTTCGTGATTACATTTGGCCGCGCATGTCTATCGTCAACAATGAGGACTGCCGGCGCCAAGCGATTCAAAGGACGCAATGATGACAAACACTCAAAAGGAAGCTGAACTGATTGCGCGCCTTGCACGCCAGCATGGCGTCACTGATGGCGCTGTCATGGCTGTCCTTGAGGCGTTGCGGCGTGGTGGTGGAACCATGGCCCAGTTCAGCCACGTCGACTTCGGAGGAATGTCACAATGGTCCTCCGGCATGACGATGGTCGGCGACATGTTCGATGACAGCCTCAAGGCGAAGCTCAACACTATCGCGGCGGAGCTCTCGGCCTACCTGCGCGATCATCCCGCCAAGCCACAACGCGACGACACGAGCTATCGTTCTGCAGCTATGGCCCACGCCGGCTCATGGTGGCCTGAGGAGTTTGGGAGCCCGTCTGCCGCTGGTTCTCAAAACAATATGCGCTACGCAGCGTTTCCTGAGCAAAGCCGCCTGGTCATCGACGATCATGGAAAGATGGAGATTTATGACACAGGCGACCATCGCATATCCGGTGTTTCGCAGAGCCAGAGCACGGACCCCACCCTGACCTTTGTCAGCCAGCACGGCGTGGTCCGCGTATCTGATCTCAAGCGCGTATCTGCGACGTAGGTCAGGGCCGCTTCCATGCAGACAGTCACGCTCATCGGCTATCTCGCGACCGTCTGCTCGATGAGCAGTTTCACCCCGCAAGCCTGGAAAATCATCAGGACACGAGAGACAAGCGGCATCTCCGCACCGATGTATGCCATCACTGTGTTGGGCTTCGCCTTGTGGCTGGCCTTCGGCATCATGAAGGCAGAGTGGCCGATCATAATCACGAATGGCGTCTGTCTCCTGCTGTCAGCCTTCATTCTCACAATGACAGTCCTGCCGCAGGCTGAGAAAGACGCGGTTGCCAAGGCTTTCGACCCCGACGACTAAAGCGCGTCGCGTTTGAACGGACTCAGAAAACGCGCGCTTTGGGTCTTTGTTTTATGCATCTCTTCGTCTCAAAACCGGAGCCACTTTTGAGCGACATGCATTAGCGCTTCCAACTTTTCAGAAGCGGACCTTGGCTACCATATGCAGGATCCTTGCGCGGACGCCCCACCTTGGGGATGGTTGCGAGCGCATCGCTATGCTGATCCTTGCTCCTACATTCGTCATAAGTCCCAAATGGAGGATACGCGCCGACAACCAAAAAATCATCGGATGCCGAGAGGCATTGGTGCCCGGTGCCTGCCGGGAGGACCGCGACGTCGCCAGCCTTCAGCGACAGCGTTCGTCCTTTCTTGCCCCCAAACCGGACTTCAGCATTTCCGCGGGCAATGCCCAGAACCTCGTGTATTTGCGAATGATAGTGAACGTAATCATAGATGCCGTTTCGCCAGCTATCGCCCCATCCGTTTGCATCGAAAAGCACCTCCATGACGGCTGCTGGATCAAGTCCTTCGGGCAATTCGACGGCGCCTCGATAAACGACGAGCGGCCATGCTGGATGATTGGGTACAAGTCCATCATCCTTGAACCAGAACTCATTCGACTTTCGCTGCCTCACAAATCCGGCGACAGCTTGCTTGCGCGGTCTTGCGAAACCGGTGACGTTCTCGATCACTTTCTTGCTGGTTTCCAAAATGCTCATCGACGCTGCCTCTAAAGCAGAGGTTAGTTTAGCCGCTCGCTCAGAGCTCGACCTTTGCGTTGTCGCCCACATTCGGCTTGGCGCCGGTAACGGCCGCAAACACCATCGTTGCGGTAGCCATCATTAGCCCCGGGCTGTCCCACAATTCGCCTTCGTCGGGTTTGACCGTTATCAGACGAATCTCGGGATCATCGGCATTATCCCACCAGGCTGAGTCAGTTTTCTCCCAGAGCTCGGCGATCTTTTCCCTGTCATTTGTCACTGTGGCCGGGCCTGACATCGTGACGTATTTGTAGTGGCTGTTGTCACTCCAGGCCAATGTGACCTTTGGATAGGTCGACAGCTGCTTGCTCTTGGCGCTGTCGTCATTGACGAGGAAGTATATGGCGTTTTCCTCACGGACCACACGCGCAGACAGCGGACGGGCTCGATTGTACTCGCCGTCCCAGGTCACGAACATGCAGACGTCGATGTCCTCGGCGAGTTCCCAGATGCGGTCTGTCGCCTCGGCGGGCGTGAGGTCCGTCTGCTGCTCTCGGCGGTTAGCCATAAGCGTCCTCCTGCGGGTGAATATCCTCGCTTACAACTCACGTCCCGCCACGACGTTCCAACTCACTGGGTCCTTCGGCCTTGCTAAAGCGGTGGAACTTTCGAAATTGCCGGGAGTTTGGATGGCAGACCGCGAGGCCATGATGGCGTACAAGACGCTTCGAACATCAAAACGTACACCCGAGCAAGACGCAAAGGGTCAGTCGGAAAAGGACCACAAGGGCGGCGGAAACGATGGCGTCGCCAGCGCCGATCCGCGGGTGATCTCCGGCAAAAAAGACGGCGACGCGACATTCCCTGTCAAGGGACCGAAGAAATAGCTATGAGCCCATGGCAGGGCATCTGGCGGTGTCATCAATGCCACTGAGAAAATTGACGAACGGCTCAAGTCATTTCGCTAAAAGCGACAGAGTTAAGGCTGGCCTTCCCGACTTGCCGCCCGCCAAGTGCGATTGCGGAAATCCGTCGATCCGCATTGGCGATGTCGTGTCTCCTAGTGCGTCGCGATGACACTTGCTTACCGTCACCGATCACCTTCAACCCTCCGGAGTTCCATGGCCGCATGACGCGCATCCGCCTCAAGGCGCTAATGGCAGCCTCAAGGCGCTAATGGCAGCCTGGAAATCACGCGACCTTTGAAAAGAGAGCGACGTCGCATCTGGCCAAACCATAGCGCCATCGGTGATCGGTTGTGGCAACCCGGCTCTGGTAGAACAGTGAAAGCTGACTGCCATCGATCATCACTGTCGAGTGGCCGTTCTCGCCCGGTTGACCTGGCTCCAACACCGGGCCGATCGAAACGTAAGGCCCGCTGACCTCGTCGGCGATGGCAAAAAACACCCGTTGCCGGTTTCCCCGAAGGCCATTCGGAAGAAAGCAAGTGGCGTTGAGAAGCACCCGGCCGTCCGGCAGCTCGATCAGTTGCGCGCCCTCAATGCCCCATTCGTAGTCGGGATCATCTCTGGTGTTATGGTGGGGAACATCGTTGTGGTCGAGGATTTTGCCGATCCGCTTCCACGGACCGAACCACGAGTCGGACTGGCTACGTGCCAGATAGATGTCGGGCTGAGGCACCCTGGTGAATTTTGGCATAGCCGAATAAACCAGGTAGCGCCCACCGCCAATGACTGCTGGATGCGGATCGTAAATGCCGTCCTCTTCCGTGTCCGGGATGGCCAGAATGGCCGGACTGAGGACTACCCAATGGAACCCGTCGTTGGAAACCGCATGCTCGCAACGGCCACCCGACTTCATGAATTCCGTCTGGATGAACATGTGGAAGACGCCGCACTCGTGGGTCACACCGGGAGCCGCAACACCAGTACCGTTGATTGGAAGTTCGATCGGCTCATGCTCGGCCCACGGCCCATAAAGATCGGGCGCCGTGGCATGCAAGATTCTCCACGTCTCAGTGGTGACCGTGCCGCTTGACCCGAAGACGTGCCAGACACGGCCATCGAAGACAGGACACGGGTCCTTGAGATCATCCACGCTTTGCGGATGAAACAGTGGAAAAACGTTGGTTTCAAAGTTGATGTTCATGTCAGCCCCGGAATTCGCCTCGGCAGTCGGAGACGCGCAGAGATTCAGGCGAATCATTGATGTTAGGCACATTCTATAGCCAACGAGTTCAACGCAAATACGGCAATGCCGCTGTCCACCAGCATTCCTCGTTCAACCACGCTTTCAGTGGCGGCCGGGTTCCGACAGCCGCCCTCGCCTCCGCAACCAGATCCCGCTTCGTGCGTGGACCAAGCGGGCGACCGGGCCTTCTTCATTTCAGTTGGAACAACTCACCTGATCGAAAGTTAGGAGCTGGAACTAAGTAGTTCTCTCCATTCCCGATTAACAAATGTTAATCGTAACATAAATAGTGTCACAGAGGGAGTATGTCAATGGAAGCGGCCTTTGGCGGGGTAACCGGCAGTCAATATGTTCGTCGCGAAAATATACTGGTTTGCTTCTCCCACTTACGATGGAATTTTGTTCACCAGCGTCCGCAGCATCTCCTCACTCTCGCATCCGCTCAGCAGAGAGTGGTCTACTTTGAAGAACCCGTTTTCGAAGAATTGCCGCAGCCGCTGATGCGGACGAGCGTGGCATCGGAAAACATTCTGATTGTCACACCAGTGCTGCCGCTTGGCACGTCGGCCGCGAAAGCAGATGCCGTCCAGCGGAGATTTGTGCAGCAGACCATCGCTTCTATGCCGCATAGCCGGCTGATCGCCTGGTACTACACCCCAATGGCTCTTCGCTTTACGGAATTCCTCGACCCAGACATATGCGTCTATGACTGCATGGACGAACTCTCTGCATTCAAGAATGCGCCCCCCGAGCTGGGCCAGATGGAAAAGGCGCTTCTGCGCCGCGCGGATCTCGTTTTCACCGGTGGTCTAAGCTTGTTCGAGACCAAGCGTCACCTGCATCCTGCCATCTTTCCATTTCCGAGCAGCATCGATGTGAGGCACTTTCACACCGCAAGACGGCCAGGAAGGGACCCAGCCGACCAGGCCGGCATTCCTTCCCCGAGGGTTGGATATTTCGGCGTCATCGACGAGCGGCTTGACGTCGATCTCGTGGCGCTAGCGGCAAAGACAATGCCGGACGTGCATTTCGTCATGCTCGGTCCGGTCGTCAAGATCGACCCTGCAAGCCTGCCGCAAGCCGAAAACCTGCATTGGCTGGGCCCGAAAGCCTACTGCGATCTGCCTGATTATCTGCGCCATTGGGACGCCGGATGGATGCCGTTTGCCCTCAACGAGGCGACGCGTTTCATCAGCCCGACCAAGACGCCGGAATTTCTCGCGGCGGGTCTGCCGGTGATCTCGACGGCAATCGTCGACGTGGTTCGCAGTTACGGTGCTGCCGGGCTGGTGGAAATCGCCGACTGTGACGATCTGGAAATCAAGCTGCGCTCCGTCCTTTCGCGACCGCGTCAGATGCTCCTGCAGCAAGTCGATGCCTATCTTGCGGACATGTCCTGGGAACGGACATGGAATGCCATGGCAGCTCACATTGAGCGCGCCTATCAACGCAAGAAGGTCGTGCCCCTTCGCAGGAGTGCATAGCCATGTTCGATTGGCTGATCGTCGGCGCGGGTTTCGCCGGCAGCGTGCTTGCCGAAAGGATAGCGTCGCAGCGTCAGGAAAGCGTTTTGCTGATCGATCGCCGCAGCCATGTCGGAGGCAACGCCTATGACTGCTACAATGAAGCCGGCATCCTCATCCATCGCTACGGCCCGCACATCTTCCACACCAACAGCCAAGCCATAGTGGATTACCTTTCGCAGTTCACGCAATGGCGGCCGTACGAGCACAGGGTGTTGGCGGCCGTAGACGGGCAACTCGTTCCCATCCCGATCAATCTCGACACCATCAACCGGCTTTACGGGCTGGACCTGACCTCGGCACAGCTGGAGGATTTCTTCGCGTCGCGACGCGAAACGGTGGAGGACGTCCGAACGGCTGAGGACGTCGTCGTCAGCACCGTGGGGCGCGAGCTCTATGAAAAATTCTTCCGCGGCTACACTAGAAAGCAATGGGGCGTCGATCCCAGTCAGCTGAGCAAATCCGTCACGGCACGAGTGCCGACCAGGACCAACCGTGACGACCGCTATTTCAGCGACAGCTTCCAGAAAATGCCGGCCGGCGGGTACACGCGGATGTTCGAACGCATGCTCGATCATCCAAACATCAAGATCATGCTGCAGACCGACTTCCGTGAAATTCGTGAGAAGATACCGTTCAGGCGCATGGTTTATACCGGCCCGATCGATGAATATTTCGGCTGGCAGCTCGGGCACCTTCCGTACCGTTCGCTTCGTTTCGAGCACGTTACACTGGATTGCGAGCAACTTCAGCCGGTTGCCGTGGTCAATTATCCCCAGACGGAAGATTACACGCGCATTACCGAGTACAAACATCTGACCGGCCAGCAGAGTTCGCGGACCAGCCTGACCTACGAATACCCCACGGACATCGGGGACCCGTACTATCCCGTGCCCCGGCCCGAAAACGAAGTGCTCTATAAGCGCTATGAAGCGCTCGCGGCAAGCTGCCCAGACGTGTGGTTTGTCGGTCGGCTTGCAACTTACCGCTATTACAACATGGACCAGGTAGTCGGACAGGCTCTGGCCACTTTCGCGCGCATCCAAAAAAGCCTCCCGGTCTGGGCACGCACGGAGGAGCCGTTGTTGGCCGAGCCGAGAAGATAGTTTCTTCCAAGACGGAAGATCGGGCGGGTATCAGAAGGAGAAACTCGATGGATACAAACTTCAACTCGGAAAGCCGTGAGATATTTATCGTCGGCTTGCGCAACGCGCACGCCATGGAAAATCAAGCGCTGTCGATCATGAAGCCTCAGGTCGAGCGTATAGAGAACTATCCGGAGGTGGCCGATCGCTTGCGCCGGCACATTCAGGAAACCGAAGGCCAGATCACGAGACTCGAGTCCGTCCTGGAGGGCCTTGGTGAGGAGCACTCCACCCTCAAGGACACTGCCTTGTCGATGGTTGGCAGCGTGGCCGCCATTGGACATTCGATGGCCGGCGACGAGATCATCAAGAACAGCCTGGCGAATTTCGCATTCGAGAACTACGAGATCGCTGCCTACAATTCGCTGCTGGTACTGGCCGACGCCGGGGGCTTCCAGGATGCTGAAAGGGCCCTCAAGCAGAACCTGAACGAAGAGGAAGCCATGGCCAACTGGCTCAAGGAAAATCTGAGCGACGTTACCATGCGATATGCCAGGCTGCGCGAGGCTGGGGCGACTGCAAAAAGCTGATGCACCGCACCGGCGCGGGCGGCGTTTCGAAACAGACGCTCGCCCGCCCCTCCCTCGTTTTTAGGCCTCTTCAAGGTGTCGTGTCCGCCACGAGAAGACCTTGCTGACGGGCCAGTTCATCTGCTGTGGGTTTGCGCAGGTGTCGCCTGCCGTCAGCCTGGATGACGGAAAACAAACCGACCTCGGCATGTCGCGAATTGTCCCAGCCCGGGTAGGCCGTTATCGGGTACAGGCAAATACCCTCGATCGGCGCTCCGAGACTGATTGCGGAACGCACCTCGTCGCAGACATAGTGGAGCCAAGCCGGCCCGCCGGATCCCTCGGAACCGGTCTCCGCAATGAACATCGGCTTACCGTAGCGATGAGCAACTTCTAGCAACATTTCCGACAGGGCGCGGTACTCGTGGTGTCCCATCGGAATCGTCGGCCCGTTTACGTACCATTGATTGTGCGGGTAAAAATTCAAGCCCACGACATCGACAACATCTTCGCTCCCACCCAACTCAGGTTCGACGCGGCCCAGCAACATGTCGTAAGCTTCGAACTGCCCCTGTCGGGCGTTTTCGGCCCGGCGCCGTTCGCTGCGGGTCCGGTCACGAGGGGCGATATGGATAAGCGGCTCGGCCCAGACAAATCTGCAGGCGGGATCGATCTCCCGCATTGCACGAACACCCGCGATGGCGGCCTTCACGAGGTGCCGCTTGAACCATCCACGTTTGTTCGGCCCCACACGCGGGAAATAGCCGACCTCAACAGCCCATGCGAAAAAGGAGATTTCGTTGATGGGACACAACAGAGGCGATGTTCCGGTGATCGAACGGTGTACCTTGACGGCTTCTGCCGCGAACGAGGCATAGGCGTCGATGAAATGCGGCGAGCCCTGATCGACATGGTCCGGAGATCCGTAGTGAAAGATGTCCCAGATTACCTGAACACCTGCCGATCGGGCTGCCTCGACCATTGGCGCCCAACTTGACCAGTCATAGGTTCCGGGAGCGGTTTCGATCAAATGCCAACGCAGGCCGTCGCGGATGGTGCGAAGGCCGAGTTCGGCGCAGCCGCGGTAGTCGCCCAGGGCATGCAAATTATGCGAGGTCGCACGAATAAGATCGAGGCGAACGCCGTCCTTGCGCCGGTGCGAGGAGCATTCAAAGCCTGCCATGAAAAAACTGGCGAAGCGCGAAGCTTCCGGAACCGAGGCCTCCGTCTGGCGTCCCACTTCGCTCATTTTTCGAAGTCTCCTTTGGGCAATCGGCTTCGAACTCGGCCGCCTTGTCCGGACCGGGAACCGCGTTGGCGAAATACCGAATTCAGTCGGGCGCGCCCCATGTTCGTTGCTCAGTCCAGCTCGTCCTTGCGTGGCCGGGTAGTGCCGAACCCATTGGTAGAGCCTTTGTTCCGGTGGTGAACTGTCCGGGAGCCGCGTGGCAAATGAGGAACAAGGAGGCCCGTCCCAAGTTCGGGGCGATGTACCGCCGCCATCATCCACTCGAGCGGCTGCTCGGCAACAACAGAGGCATGGGATCACATGACCGTTCAGATTCGACTTTCCGAGATCGACCACGCCAGGCGCGAGGATCGTGGCGACGGCGCTTGGAGCATCGCACCGGACCTGGGTTACTTGCGGCTAGCAATCGTGAATGTCGTGTTCTTCGGCGCACCGGGCAGCGGAGATCGGAACTGGGTGTTGATCGATACCGGGTTGCCGACGTCTCGCAGCAGCATTCTAGCGGTCGCGGAAAAGCGGTTCGGCGTCAACGCACGGCCGGCTGCAATCATCCTGACCCATGGCCATTTCGACCATGTGGGAACGGTTCTAGAACTCGCAAATGGCTGGGACGTGCCTGTCTTCGCCCATCCACTCGAGCACCCCTATTTGGACGGAACCACATCCTATCCGCCACCGGATCCCTGGGTTGGGGGTGGACTGATGGCGCTGCTTTCACCGCTTTTTCCACGCGGGCCAATCGATCTTGGCAGCCGTTTGGAATCCTTGCCCGCCGATGGATCGATCCCCGGAATGCCCGGATGGCAATGGCTGCACACACCCGGACATGCCCCTGGGCATATCTCGCTCTGGCGCGAGCAAGACCGCTCGCTCATCGTAGGAGACGCTTTCATCACCACCGGTCAGGAGTCGGTCTATGAAGTCGCCATTCAGGATCTCGAGATGCACGGTCCGCCGCGCTATTTCACGCCAGACTGGGATGCAGCGGAAAGGTCCGTGAAGCATCTGGCTGCCTTGGGCCCCCAGATGGTCATCAGTGGGCACGGCGCGGCTGCTGCGGGAGTGGGCATGCGTCAGGCTCTCGACAACCTGGCTGAGCGGTTCAGGGTATTCGCCGTCCCGCCGAAATTGAAATTCGTGCGCGAGCCAGCGTCGCCGATAGCTAGGCCAATCGAGCCGCCATCGTTCTGAAATTATGGTCGGATTGGCCAACGCGGGACCATCGGACAGAGTAACTCGGTCCAGCGGAACAAACCCGGCCGGCGACAGTTGGGGCACTCGCTCAGGGGGCGACACCCTGCGAAGTGCCGCGAGGTTCCGCGCCATGGGGAGGCTCAGATGGAAACCCGATGAACGCATGCTTCTAACGCGCGTTCCCGCAAAGAGAGATTGCAGAACCGGTGTTGTTGCCATCCAGCCCTAAGTTGACACGCCAACTGCTCTGGATCCTCGGAGGCGCATTCTTGCCCGGTTGCGCGGGGGGAGTGCTCGATCCCCAAGGACCAATTGGCGTCGGCAATCGCACGATCCTTTTGAACTCGCTGGCGGTGATGCTGGTGATCGTTGTTCCCACGCTTGTTGCACTTCTGGCATTCGCCTGGAAGTTCCGCGCCTCGAACAGCAACGCCCGCTATAACCCGGAGTTCACCTATTCGGGACGCGTGGAGTTGATCGTCTGGTCGATCCCGACGCTCACCATCCTGTTCATTGGCGGGCTGATCTACTACGGATCGTATCAGCTCGATCCACGCAAACCGATCCCTTCTAGCCAGCCGCCGCTCGACATTCAGGTGGTGGCGCTCGACTGGAAATGGCTGTTCCTCTATCCCGAGCAGGGCGTGGGCGCTGTCAATCAACTGGTTATCCCCGCCGGTGTTCCAGTGCGTTTCAAGTTGACCTCGGCCAGCGTGATGAACACGTTCTTCGTGCCCCAGCTTGGCAGCATGGTCTACGTCATGAACGGCATGCAGACCGAATTGCATCTGCAGGCCGACCGCGAGGGCAGCTTTTTCGGCCAGTCGGCGCACTTCAGCGGCGACGGCTTCTCGGATATGAATTTCAGTGTGAGCGCGGTTTCAGCCGATGCCTTCACCCGCTGGGCGTCATCGCTGCGTGGCGGGGGCGGCGTGCTGAATGCCAACGCCTATCGCGAACTCGCCCGGCAAAGCACAAATGTGGCGCCGGCTTCCTTCGGTCATGTCCAGCCTGGGCTGTTCGAAGCGGTCGTTCAGCAGACGCTCGCACCGGGTCCGGGGCCTGCTGAGAGCGCAGCCAGCGGCGAGCCACAGGTGAGCCCAAGGGCATTACCCGCGGCGGCGGCAACGATGACCCATCATCCACAAGGCGCAGAATGACGATGCTGGGCAAGCTCGACTGGTCGGCCGTTCCTTTCGATCAACCCATCCCCCTCGGCGCAGCCCTTGGCGTCTTTCTGGCAGCAGCCGCCGTGCTTGGCTGGATAACGGTGAAGGGCTACTGGCCATATCTGTGGAGCGAGTGGATAAGCTCGGTCGACCACAAGCGCATCGGCGTGATGTACATTGTGCTGGCGATGCTCATGCTTCTTCGTGGTTTTATCGATGCTATCATGATGCGCACACAACAGGTGCTGGCGATTCACGGGCCGGGCTACCTCCCGCCGGAGCATTACGACCAGATCTTTTCCGCGCACGGCACGATCATGATCTTCTTCGCCGCGATGCCGTTCATGATCGGCCTGATGAATTTCGTCGTGCCGCTGCAGCTTGGCGTACGCGATGTCGCTTTTCCGACGCTCAATTCCGTCAGCTTCTGGCTGACGGCTTCCGGAGCCCTGCTGGTCAACATCTCGCTTGTGGTCGGCGAGTTCGCGCGCACCGGCTGGCTGCCCTATGCCCCTTTGTCGGAAACCGCCTACTCGCCGGGCGTCGGTGTCGATTATTATCTGTGGGCGATCCAGATCTCCGGCGTCGGCACGCTGCTCACCGGTGTCAACCTGGTGACGACCATCCTCAAGATGCGAGCGCCGGGAATGGGCTATCTGCGAATGCCGATGTTCTGCTGGACCTCGCTCGCGTCCAACCTGCTCATTGTCGCAGCCTTCCCGATCCTTACCGCCACGCTCGCAATGCTGACGCTGGACCGGTATCTCGGCTTCCACTTCTTCACCAACGAAGCTGGTGGAAATCAGATGATGTTCGTCAACCTGATCTGGGCGTGGGGCCATCCCGAAGTATACATCCTGGTGCTTCCCGCCTTCGGAATCTTTTCCGAGATTTTCTCGACTTTTTCATCGAAGCCGCTGTTCGGATACCGTTCGATGGTCGCGGCCACGATGTTCATCTGCATCGTCTCGTTCATGGTCTGGCTGCATCACTTCTTCACCATGGGTGCCGGAGCGGACGTTAATGCCGCCTTCGGCATCGCCACGTCGGTCATTGCCGTGGGAACCGGTGTGAAAATCTACAACTGGCTCTTCACCATGTATGGCGGGCGCGTTCGTTTCGACACGCCGATGCTTTGGGCACTGGCTTTCGTGACCACCTTCACCGTCGGCGGCATGACTGGCGTCCTGCTTGCCGTCCCGCCGGCCGACTTCGTGCTACACAATTCCCTTTTCCTCGTCGCGCATTTCCATAACGTCATCATCTCGGGCGTGTTGTTTGGAGCATTCGCCGGCTTCACCTACTGGTTCCCCAAGGCGTTCGGTTTCCGTTTGCACGAAGGCTGGGGAAAAGCGGCATTTTGGGTCACCTTGGCCGGCTACATGCTGGTCTTCGTACCGCTCTATATCGTCGGTCTGCTCGGCATGACGCGGCGCCTGCAACATATCGATATGGACCTTTGGGCACCGTGGCTGGTGGTGGCCGCTTTCGGCGTGGTGGTGATGATCGCCGGCGCGGCGCTGCAGATCACACAGCTTTTCGTTTCGATCCGGCATCGCGACAAGTTTCGCGACGAAACCGGCGACCCGTGGGACGGGCGTTCGCTGGAGTGGTCGACATCTTCCCCTCCTCCTGTCTTCAATTATGCACGGCTGCCTCACGTGGAAGACGAAGAGCCCTACTGGAGCATCAAGCAACGAGGGATCGAACAGAGCTCGGACGAGGAAAAGGCATATGAGCCGATCGAGATGCCTCGCAACAGCCCGACTGGCTTCGTCACCGCCTTCTTCAGCACACTGATCGGCTTCGCGCTGATCTGGCATATATGGTGGCTGGCGATCGTCGGCTTCATCGGCGCCTACGCAACCTTCGTCGTATTCGCCTGGCGCGATCATGGAGACTACGAGATCCCTGTCGACGAGGTCGCCCGCATCGACCATGACCACAAGGCAGCCCAGTTTGCCCGGTTGCGCGGGTGGGAGCGCCCGGCATGAGCGATCACGCATTCTCCGGCGACATCAGCGCCGGCACCCAGGCACGGGACCCGTATCGGCTTAATCACACCGGTCGGCATGCGGTGCGCTCTGCGACGGGCCACGGAGAAGGCGGCCCGGCCTCAAAGTTCGTCACGGTGACCTACGGCTTCTGGATCTTTCTCCTGTCCGACATCATCATGTTCTCGGCATTTTTCGCCGCCTACGCCGTGCTCGCCAAGGCAACCGCCGGCGGACCGACAGGCAAGGATCTGTTCGAACCGACACGGGTTGCGGTCCAGACGGGCCTTCTGCTCACTTCGAGCTTCACCGGCGGCGTGGCAACACTCGCCACCCGTCGCAGATCAATGGCTGCCACGCAGTTCTGGCTTCTCGTCACGGGGTTGCTCGGGGCAGCGTTCCTGTTCCTGGAACTACAGGAGTTCGCGGCAATGATCGGCGAGCAGGCAGGCCCCTCGCGCAGCGCATTTCTTTCTGCCTTCTTTGCGCTCGTTGGCTGCCACGGTGCCCATGTCGGTCTCGGCCTGCTCTGGCTGGGAACGATGATGGCGCAGCTGTGGGTCAAGGGCTTTCGGCCCGACATTTTGCGGCGGCTCCACTGCTTCGGGCTCTTCTGGCACGCCCTCGACATCATCTGGGTTGCCATCTTCACCCTGGTCTATCTGCTGGGAGCATCGTCATGACCGAGATCGAGAGCAAGACCGGCGAGTTGCAGGACCGCCGCGATTCAGCGCCGGGCGAGGAACACATAAGCGAGCACGAAACCGCTGGGGGCCTCTCGGGCTATGTGCTCGGCTTCGGGCTGGCCATTCTGCTCACGATCGCGTCATTCCTGGCGGCGCGAACCGATCTGATTTACCAGCCCGCGGTCATCTCGGCCCTGGTGGTGCTCGCTGTTGCGCAGATGGGCGTTCATCTTGTCTTCTTTCTGCACCTGACCACCGGGCCGGACAACACCAACAACATCCTGGCCCTGGCCTTCGGCGTGCTGATCGTCGCGCTGGTGGTTCTGGGCTCTATCTGGATCATGGCCCATCTGAATGAAAACATGGCTGCCATGACACCCCATCAAGCCGGAACCATGCCTTGAACGCTCCCCGCGAACGCACGGCCGCCCGCAGCGCCATTCGCACCAATGGCCCCAGGAGACAAAAGGCTCGTCAGATCTCGTGCTTTGGCTGGGCTGCACGTAGGGCATCAAGCGCTAAGCGAACCGCATCGATGCCTGAGACGCTGGGCTGGGTCGGCCTGAAAATCAGGCGGCCGTTCCGGTAGTCCAGGCCCAACGCCTTGCTGTTCCGCCATCGGGACGCCGACGGCTTGTTCAGAGGGGTGATCGCGATGGCCTCGGGACCCACATCGACTTTGCCGACGCCCAATTCCGACGCTGCTATTCGCAACCTGGTAAATTCCAGCAAAAGGGCTACTTCGCCAGGCATGTCTCCAAAGCGGTCCTCGAGCTCTTCGCTGAATGTATCGAGGTCCGGCTCCGAACGGATTCGGGAGAGCCGCGCATAGAGGCCAACGCGCACCGTAGGCTCGTCGACATAGCTCTCGGGAAAAGCCCCCTTTCCCGAGCCATTGATCTCGGCAAGTTGCTTGCCGAAGTCGGCCCCTCCGCCAGCCGCCGAGACCGCGCGCTCCAGCAAGTGCTCGTACAAGCCCACTCCGATCAGCTTCATATGCCCGGCCTGGTCTTCTCCGAAAAGATCGCCGGCGCCACGCAGGTCGAGGTCCCTTTGACTGATTGCCAGGCCTGAGCCGAGCCGATCGAGCGCAAGCATCGTCGAAAGCCGGGCCCTGGTGCTGTCGGCCAGTTCAACGCCAGGCTGGGTCAGAAGAAACGCAACGGCCTGCACCGCCCCCCTTCCGACCCGGCCCCGCAGCTGGTGCAACTGGGCCAGACCGAACCGGTCGGGGCGCCAAACGATGATGGTGTTGGCCCGCGGCACATCGAGGCCGCTCTCGATGATGTCGGTGCTCAACAAAATGTCGCCATCACCGTCGGCGAATCCGACCATGACTTCGTCCAGCTGTCTCCCCTTCATTTCACCATGCGCCGTCTTGACCCCGAGTTCCGGCACCAGTCTGTTCAGTTGGTCACAGGCCTGGGCAATATCCTCGATCCGCGGGACCACGAAAAAGCTCTGTCCACCCCGGTGAAATTCACGCAGGAGGGCCGCGCGCACCGATGCTGGATCGAACGCTGCCAAGATCGTGCGAACGGGACGTCTTTTGGCGGGCGGAGAGTTTAGAACGCTGACGTCCTGGATGCCCGACAACGCCGATTGCAGCGTCCGGGGTATCGGTGTGGCGCTCATGCTCAGCGTATGGAGGCGAGGCGTCATGGTCCGCAGGGCCCGCTTCAACTTGACCCCGAACCGGTGCTCCTCGTCGATCACCAGCAGTCCAAGATTGGCGAAGGTGACGCTCTTGGACGCCAGGGCCTGAGTACCCACAACGACCGTAACCTGGCCGCTCCGCAGACCCTCTTTTGCCGCTCTCGCCTCCGCAGCCCCGACCATCCTAGAAAGGTGGGCGACCTGCAGGCCGGTTCCTGCGAAGCGGCGGCTGAACGTCTCATAGTGCTGTCGTGCCAACACTGTTGTCGGTGCTATGATAGCAACCTGTTTCCCGCAGAGAGCGGCGGCGGCGCAAGCACGCAGGGCGACCTCTGTCTTGCCGAAGCCGACATCGCCGCAGACGAGCCGGTTCATTGTTCTTCCCGACGAAAGATCATCGAGCACAGCGCGGATGGCGGCCGCTTGGTCGGGCGTCTCCGTATAGGGAAATCTCGCCGCAAAACGGGCCAAGTCCGTGCGGGAGGGCTTCATGATCTTGGCAGGCTGGCTGGACCTGATTTTGGCAAGACTCAAGAGGCGTTTGGCCAGCCTGTCGATCTCGCGCAACGCAGCTTCGCGTCGCTTCGGCCAGCCCTCGCCGTTGAGGCGATCAAGGGACACTGCCTCCGGTTCCGAGCCGTAGCGCCATATTCGTCCAAAGTCGTCGACCGGAACCAGCAAGGAAGCCCCGCCATGATATTCCAGTCTGACGACATCCTGTTGCTGGCCAGCCAACTCGACCTGTTCGACCGCGGCGAGCACGCCCAGGCCATGGTCTTCATGGACGACGACATCGCCAATGCGCAACTCGGGTTCGAGTATGCCCGTGGTCGCGCTCCCGTTCGCCTTCAACGCGGGACCAAACAGGTCGGATGCGGCCACCACGGCGATATTGGATTGCGCGTCGACAAACCCTTCGTCGAGGACGAATTCAGCCTTGAGAAGAGAGCCCCTTGCGGCCGAAAGGATTTGCGGCAAGTCGGCCGCTTCCTCTGCCCGCCGGCCTAGTCTCCTATCGAGCAGGCGATCTGCTCGCTGCAATTCAGAGGCATCGCCCGTGAACACTACTCTGACTCCGGCGCTCGTCTGCCTTGTGACGAATTCCGCGAAATCATGCCCGGGTCGGGCCTGGCGGAAGAATTTGGGAACTCCCACGGCAGAAACGGCAAGTCTCACGCAGCAGCGGTTAAGCAGAGCAGCGTCCCACTCTTCACGGGATAGGTAAAATCGTCCCGGCAAAGGTTTTTTCGTTCCGGCTGCCTCCTGCCTGGCACGACGTGCATCCTCGACCAGATCCAGAACTCTGCCGAGCGGCTGCCCGTCGGTCCCTTCAAGGAAGGAGAGCGAGGCGCTGGAAGCCGCATCGAAGACGGACGGCATAGCGCCATACGATGCGACCAGGCGCTCTTCCATCGACGTCGCGCGCATCGCTGTCAGCTCAGGATGCTCACCAGCTTTAAAGATCAGCTCGGATGCCGGTCCGACCGTGACCGAGTCTCGAACCTGATCGCTGAGCTGACTGAGCGGGTCGTAGGTCTTGAGCTGGCGGATGCAGGCATCGGGACCAACGATGACGCGAACGGGGCCATCCGCGCCAGCAGGGAAAATATCGATGAGATCGCCCCGAAAGGCTATCTCACCCGGTTCGTCGACCCTCTCGTCGACGACATAGCCAATGGCTTCGGACATGGTTCTGAAATCGTCACGGTCGAGCTTTTGTCCCACCTCCAGAATTGTGAAACCGCCAGCGATGACCGGAGCAGGCGGCACCCGCTGCAGAATGGCTTCGAGCGACATTACAGCGATGCGCGGGCGATCCGGCTTCGTTGCGATCTCACGCAACGCGCGAAGCCTTCGCCCCATATTGGCGCGTGTGGGCCATACCCTGTCGTAGGGCAGACAATCCCAGGACGGCAGCAAGATGATATCCGCGTCAGGCAGGAACTGACGCAAGGCGCCGGCGATCTCCTCGGCACTGCGTTCCGAGGGAGCTATATGGATGATGTGCTTGTCCCGACTGGTCTCCAGGCCACGGGCCAGCGCTACCGCGATTGCTGAGGATGGCGGTCCGCCGTGCCCTATCGCAAACCCGCTGTCATCCGTGTGATCGATTTGTTCGACATCCGTCCGCGAAATATGCCTGTTCACTGAAATCTCACCTTGCCACTGAGACAACGTCAGCGGAGCCACCCCGTTCCTGGCGGCGCATCAAAGAGTTCCAGGACGGGCTGCGGGTGCAGCCCTTGAAATGGGCGGAGCGACAGGGTCAAAGCTGCGCCGTGATCGGCGAACTCCTGGGGCTGGCTGCCCAGCGGGAAAATTTCTAACCGAGCCTATGTCATAGGTTAATGCATTGCTGCCTTGCTCACCTATGGCTGTCCTAAAAAACTGGTGCTTCGATCATTCCGGGATCTTCAACCACGCTCGACGCTGGCAAAACGCTCCAGGCATGGGACCATGCCGCACGGCGGCGCCTTCTGCCGCCGCGCATATGTCCCCATGCCAGTCGGAACTTTTGGCGCGGATAATAGTTCGATCACCAACATCAGCCAGGTAGTCAATTTGTTCCCCACCTCATCCTCGGATGTACTCATTCGCAAGCTTCAGACCATCTCGGATCTTCGAGAGGCCGACATCGGCGTTCTGAAAGGCATTCCGATCCAGGAGAAGGAATATTCGGCCAACCACGATCTGGTGCGTGAGGGCGACCGTCCTGTTTACTCGTTTATCGTTCTTGATGGCTTGGTCGGTTCCACCAAACATACGGGCGAAGGAAAGCGACAAATCACATCATTCTTCGTCGCTGGCGACATTCCTGATCTGCATGGGCTGCATCTGTCGGTCATGGATTGTAACTTCTCGACCCTTACGCCGGCCCGAGTAGGTTTCATGCGGCATGACACTCTGCGTGCCGTTTGCGACCAGCACCCTCGCATCGCCACCGCTTTTTGGCGGTCGACGTTGATAGATGCCGCGATTTATAGGGAGTGGGTCATCAATGTGGGAAGACGCGAGGCATACACCCGCATGGCTCACATCCTGTGCGAACTGATTTTTCGCTTGCGCTCTATGGGGCGCATTGAGGATCACGTGGCGGATATTCCCATTACACAGGCGGCCCTTGGCGATGCACTGGGTTTGTCCACGGTCCACGTCAACCGGATGCTCCAGGAACTACGACGCAGAGGCCTCATTGCCACCTCGGGATCAAAAGTTCACGCACTGGACTGGGCTGGCCTCACTCACGCAGGAGATTTCGACACGACCTACCTGCACCAAAGGAACCCCGCAGATTAGCAGTGACGGAAGCTCTCCGATGGCACGATTTTTCTTCGACAGCGGCGATGGCGATCTCATCTTCGAGGACGAAATAGGTGTCGAATGCGCGGGCCTCGAGGAGGTCCGCCGCGCGGGATTCGAGGGCCTTGTCGACCTCACGAGAGAGTCACTGAAGAGCGTCGACGGGCAGCAATTGTTTATCGAAGTGCGCGATGAAAATGGCGCCAAGATTTTGCGGCTGAGCCTCTCGCTTCGGGTAAAATCGAACGTATAAATTTGCACTCTACGCGCAGCGTTAGGCGAGCGGACTGGGACTGCAAACATCCACTGGCATGTCGTGTCTCAAAACCAGGGCCACTTTTGAGCGACATGCATTAACCCATAGATTGTGCCTCGATTTGTGTACAGGACGGGGAACCATCAAAGAGCCGCCGAGTTCGTCCAACGGACAAGCTCGGAATCTAACATGGAAGAAATCGGCAAGGCACAACAAAAGGTCATAGCCCGCCTCATACGGGAGTGGATTTCATCGGACGCCAATCGTCGCCAGCTTCGCCAGTTGCTGGATCTGCCGACAGATGCGGACATGCCCAGCGAGCATCGGTCATTGCTTGACGAACTCGACCGAAAGCTCAACCAATGAGCGCCCCTGCTTTCGGCAGGGCTTCCGAGTGGATGCGAGCCGGTGGCGAGGGAAAGGAGCTGAGGTCGACATCTGGTTGAGGCCGCCGGCATTTGACCCAAGCAGACGCGAACGCTTTACGCCGGACGGCGCCGATTGGCCGAAGAAAGAATGTTCGGTGGTTTCGTGGAGCCGCGGTCGGATTCCTATAGGTGAGTTTCTGCACCTTGCTGCGCGTTTAAAAGTTGAGAAACGGCAGTTATGATCTGCGGCAGAAAAAAGGGCTTGGTGATCATTATGCTGTTGGGCACGCCTTCCGCTCCCCAGTGTACCGCGCTGTCGCCACTGATATAGACAACCGGGATGGTCGAGTTGGACCTTCGCAAGTGCCGAGCGACCTCCCACCCCGACTGTCCTGCTCCCAGACGGATGTCCGTGAGCACGGCCTTGAACTTGGTCGGATCGGGGTCGAAAGCCGCCAGCGCCTCGGCGGCACTCCGAGTGCCGACGACCTGGAAGCCGGCCTCCTCCAAAGCTGACTCGAGGTCGAGCAGGATCATTGTCTCATCTTCGACGATCAGAACAGCACCTTCGCTCATCCGGAATCTCCCCAAGCCGCCACCGCTAATACGAGTTCGGCGTCAACTTGGTTCCATCTGACGCGCAGCAGCCTGTTGGTTATCGAAGCTCTACGCTGCCTCGATTGCGCGGCGGACTTGTGACGTCGGGGAGCCACCCTGGAAAAGGCCGACACCGGCTTAGCTGCTTCGACAGCCTTGGACAATGAGGCTGAATTACAGGTTGTAGCCGACGCTTAACCGTTGCCGACGAGGTCGCTTTGATCAAGCGTTCTCCTGATCTCCAGAAGCTTGCTGGATCTGCGTCATCACCTTTTGGGGATCCACATTCTCGGCGAGTTCCGGCAGCTCTTTGTCGGCCGGGGTCGAGATATTCAGACGCGCCGTCAAGGCAGCCACCATCTCGATCAGCCGCGTGGTTTCATGTTCGTTTAGAAGGCTGATCTGCAAATCCAGTTCGGCTCGGCGCTCGCTGTGGGCGGCCATTCTGTTCTGATTGATCAGCACGAAAGTAGACAGGAAGATTGCCTCAACCGAGGCGACCATGGCCAGGATCACGAAAGTCGGGTCCCAGGCTGGGACGGCTGGTATCGCGCCAAGGTTCGCGAGGACCCAGACGACAAGAATTGCAAGGTGCAGATAGACGAAAGTCATGCTTCCCGCGAAGCGCGAAACAGCGCCGGCGACCCACGCTTGAACGCCTTGGTGCTCCTCTTGCTGCCGCCTGTGCTCGACCAGGGCCTGTATGTTCTGGTGGAGCACCGACTGCATGTCGGCTGGACGTTGGTCGCTCATTTGAAAGCCCCGTTTGGAGATCATTCCGTGCAAGCGGCGTCGCTTATCGCCGGTGGCTCCCGCGAGGCCGGATCTGCCTTGAACTCGTCGGCACACGACTTGGGTCGCTGCCGACGGCCCGCTTGGAACAAGGCGTGCCGTCCTGCAATAGTGTGCACCATGCCGACCACTGCCTGCGGGGCGCTCTGATGAACCATATGGCCGGCGCCCGGAACCACCTCAAGGAGAGACCCACCGACTTCCGCGTGCAAGCGTCGTGCATCGCGTTGCGCGTCGAACAACCGGTCCCCGGATCCCGCCATGATGCCGGTGGGCACGGCAATGTCCCTATAGTTGGCTTTTCCCAAGAGGGACGCGGCCAGCATCGATGCTGTCTCCAGAGAAACCGCCCGCAGTTGGGAAGGGCGGCTGGCGACATCTTTGGCAAGTGCGGCGAACTCGCCGGCGACGACGGCGGGTTTAAAGATCTTCTCCATTGCCCAATGCCAAGCAAGCCTTACAAGCGGCGGCAGCAAGGTGTGACGAAACGCGGTGCCGATCACAGGCAGTGCAGGGAGTGCGGCCAGTGCAAGATCCAGCCGCGGTGGCGGATAGTAGTAACCCGAGACCAGCACGATGCCGGCGACCGATGGAGAATGCCTGCGCGCCAATTCGAGGGCGATCCAAGCTCCCCAGGAATGTCCAAGCACGAGGTATTTCTCTATACCCAGCCCGCAGGCGGCGGCATGTATAAGGTCGGCTTGGTCGCGAGCGGACCAACGCCGGCCGCGCGGCCGTGAGCTTCGCCCAAAACCGGGACGATCAAATGCAAGCACCCGATAGGTCTTTGCCGCCTCATCGAAGATGCCGCTCGACTTGAAATCCTCCGCCATGGATCCGTTGCCATGCAAGAGAAGGAGCGGCATGCCGGTTCCGGCTTCGATAAAATGCAGCCGCACACCATCGATCTCCATCACACGTCCGCACGCCCGGCCGGCAATCGCACGTTTGGCGCGGATGGCGTTGTATGCCGCCAGCGCCGCCAACGAGGCCGCGAGCAACCCGGTCGCGAGTTTCGGTCCATCTCTGTCGAACGCCATGCCCGTGCCTGTTGGAAACCATCTGCCGACCCCAACTCTCGGGGCGAAAGCTTGTTCCGCCAGACAAGACAACGCTGTACAACCGGCTCAAGCGGCTAAAGTAGGCCTTCTCCATGGAGTTGGGACCGTTAAGCCTGGGCAGCGCTGCTGCGTCCCATTTTCCAATCACCCTGCCAACGTGCGCGCACGGCAATCATCAGCATGGCCGCTTCCGTCATCCCGGTCTGGAAAAGTCTGACCAGCTCTCGCGCGATGGATTCTGCCGCGGTAGTGTCCGACGAAATCTCAAATTCCTGACACAGCGCGTCGAAAACCGACCGAAGCGTTTTCAGGTCGTCTGGATAGAGAGCGTCCGTATTCGTAAGAATGGGTCGGTCAAGCATCAAACGTCTCCAAACGAGTGAAGTGCGGTTCGGGCACCCAGCCAGCGGGAGCTCGTCAAGTGCCCGCTGGTTTCCCCTTATCCGCCACAGCGCGCCAAGCTGTCATTAACCTATGACCGCGGTGCGGCGTGTTCGGCTGACCGGCCCGCCAAAGAAACTGCCGTCCTGCGGGGAACTCTTGGCCGCAGACTGCATTTAAGTCCGGGCAAAACGGGGGCGAAATGGGGGCCACTTCAAGCAATCCGCGATCTGAACTGCAGCGCTTCGAGCTTTTGGCAGCGCTGGGCGACCGTATTCGCGAGATTACGGATCCCGCAGAACTGGCCTACGCAGCCGCGGAACTGCTGGGGAACCATTTTGGCATCAGCCGAGCCGGATACGGCACGATCGATCTAGAGAAAGAAACGATCACCATTGACAGGGACTGGAACGCGCCAGGCATCAAAAGCCTGGCTGGGACGCTGAATTTCAGGAACTACGGCTCGTATATCGAGGATTTGAAGCGAGGCGAAACCGTTGTCTTTGAAAACGCCGAGACAGATCCGCGAACCAGCAGCCATGCGGAGGCACTCAAAGCCATCAGCGCCCAATCCGTCATCAACATGCCCGTTACCGAGCATGGCGGGCTGGTGGCGCTGTTATACCTGAACCACTCCGCGCCCAGACGCTGGGCGACGGAGGAAGTAGCCCTCATTTCGGCAGTCGCGGACCGGACGCGTACGGCGATAGAACGCCTTCGCGCCGAACTGGCCCTGCGTGAGAACGCCGAACGCCTTGCTTTTCTCGACCGCCTCGGCAGGGAGATAGCCCTCGCGGCCGACGCCGATGCTGTCATGCAGATCACCACTCGGCTCCTCGGCGAACATCTTGGCGTCTCGATTTGCGCCTATGCCGACATGGAGCAGGACCAAGACCATTTCACCATCCGCGGCGATTGGAGCGCACCTGGCTCGCCCAGCATCAGGGGATATTACAGTCTTGCCGATTTCGGTCGCCTAGCTGTCACCAACCTCAGCGCCAACAAGCCGCTTATCATCAACAACAACCTTGAGGAAATTGCTCCCGAGGAAGCGAAGACCTTTCAGGATATCGGGATAACGGCAACCATCTGTATGCCTTTGGTCAAACAAGGCCGACTGACTGCCCTGATGGCCATCCACGACAAGCAGCGCCGCGTCTGGTCGCAACGCGAACTGTCCTTGCTGACCGAGGTGACGGAGCGGTCCTGGGCTCACATCGAGCGCGTTCGCTCGGAACAGGCGGCACGGGCCAGCGAGGAGAGGCTGAGGCTTGCCACCGACGCGGCCGCTATTGGCACCTGGGATTACGATCCCATCAGCGGAGTGCTGCGTTGGGACGACCGGTGCAAAGCCCTTTTTGGTTTGCCGCCGGACGCGGAGGTGACATATGAAAGCGCCTTCCTGGCGGGCCTCCACCCGGAAGATCGCGCACGGGCCGACGAGGCCGTACGCCAGTCGCTCGCGCCGGGCACCCCCTCCCGCTACGACATCGAATACCGGACGATCGGCCTTCGGGATGGCAAGGAGCGCTGGATTGCCGCAACGGGGGAAGCGCTTTTCCAGTCCGGCCGTGCGATCCGCTTCATCGGCACCGTGGTCGACGTCACCGCGCGAAAGCGGGTGGAGCATCAGCTTCAGTTGATGAACGCCACTGCGGCAGCCGTGGCGGCCGAGCTTGACGTGGAGCGAATTGTCCAGACGGTAACCGATGCCGGCGTGGTGCTGTCGGGCGCACAATTCGGAGCTTTCTTCTACAATGTGATCGACGACAAGGGCGACAGCTATGTGCTCTACGCCCTGTCGGGGGCACCTCGTTCTGCTTTCGAAAACTTTCCGATGCCGCGCAACACCGCGGTGTTCGAGCCCACTTTCCGCGGAACAAGCGTGGTGCGTTCCGATGATATCCTCACGGATCCCCGTTACGGAAAGAACTGGCCCCGCAAGGGAATGCCGGAGGGCCATCTGCCGGTGCGTTCCTATCTCGCCGTGCCGGTCGTCTCGCGTTCGGGCGAGGTCCTGGGCGGCCTCTTCCTTGGTCATTCAGAGACCGGCGTGTTCGCCGAACAGCAAGAAGCGGCCTTGCTGGGGCTTGCCGGCCATGCCGCGACGGCCATCGACAACTCCCGGCTGTTCAAGGCGCTGCAGACACTCAACGGCACGCTCGAACAACGTGTCAAAGATGAAGTTGCGGAACGCGCCAGAGCAGAAGAGCACCTGCGCCAAGCCCAGAAGATGGAAGCTGTCGGACAGCTCACCGGTGGCATCGCGCACGACTTCAACAATATGCTGGCCGTCATCATCGGCGGCCTGAACCTTGTGCAGCGCAAGCTCAGAAACGGCGATACCAACGTCCACCAATTCGTAACCGGCGCGATCGATGGAGCACAACGTGCCGCAGAACTTACCAGGCGACTGCTCGCCTTTTCCCGCCAGCAACCACTGGCGCCGAAGCGGCTGAATCCAAATCGCCTCGTCTCCGGTATGAGCGAATTGCTGAACCGGACGCTTGGCGAGACCATCCAGATCGAGACCGTGCTCGCTGCGGGCCTATGGCATGTCGAGGCCGACGCAGGGCAATTGGAAAGCGCGCTGCTCAACCTTTGCGTCAACGCAAGGGATGCCATGCCTGCTGGCGGCAAGCTGACGATCGAGACATCAAACGCCCACGTCGACGATCGCTATGCCAGGGAGAACGCGATCCCCTCCGGCCAGTATGTGATGATAGCGGTCACCGATACAGGAACGGGCATGACTGCTGATGTTGTCGCAAGAGCCTTCGATCCGTTCTTCACCACCAAGGGGGTCGGCAAAGGCACCGGGCTGGGACTCAGCCAAGTCTATGGGTTTGTTCGCCAGTCCGGCGGCAGTGTGAAGATCTATTCCGAGCAGGGCATCGGAACCACCTTGAAAATATATTTGCCGCGCTCGCACCATGGCGTGCTCGACAGCCAAATCGACGTCGTGGCAGGCGAGCACCCCGGCTGTGCAGACGAGATCATCATGGTTGTCGAGGATGAAGATCGCGTCCGGCTGATGGCCGCGGAAGCGCTGCGGGAACTGGGCTACTCCGTGCTGGAAATGCAAGGTCCACGCGAAGCGCTGGTGGCCGTCGAAAGCGGGCAAGTGCCGTCGCTTCTGTTCACCGACGTGGTGATGCCGGAGATGTCGGGCCGGGAGCTGGTGGATCAGGTCAAGACAATGCACCCGTCGCTAAAAGTGCTCTACACCACCGGCTACACACGAAATGCGATTGTCCACAACGGCACGCTCGATTTCGGAACCGAACTTTTGACCAAGCCCTACACGATCGACGAATTGGCAGAGAAAGTCCGGAAGGTGCTGGATCGAAAGTGAACGGGCAACAGCCCGCGACGCTCGCCGTGTGACCGAACCCGGCGTTTGCCGCTAGGTGTGCAGCGAAACGGGCCGAAGGTGTCGACACCGACATCGTATTAATATGGCCCGGCTTCACTTTTCCGAGCCAGTATCCCTCCAGATTTTGTCTACCTCTTGCCCATCCGCGGCCTTGCTCATTGCCGTGATGGCGCAGCACGATCGAAATCTCGTTGCCGCCGGTCACCGGTCGGAGAAATAAATGCCGCCTCTGGCTCCCTGAGATGCTCAACACTGAAGCTGCCGTAAAAATGCTCGCTGGCCGATGGCCGGATGGAACAATCAACTTGCCGGGATGTTCGGATGATCTAACCGGAGAGATGTCCATGTTCATGCACAACAAGCGCCTGCAATACACCGTTCGCGTCTCGGAGCCGAATCCTCGCCTGGCCTGCATGATCATGGAACAGTTCGGCGGCGCCGATGGCGAGCTTGCAGCGGCCATGCGCTATTTCACGCAAGGGCTTGGCGAGGACGATCTTGGCCGTCGCGACATGTTGCTCGATATTGCGACCGAAGAACTCAGCCATCTCGAAGTGGTGGGATCAATCGTCACCATGCTCAACAAGGGGCTCAAGGCACAGCTGGCCGAGGGCCAAATGAAGGAAGCCGACCTTTACCTGATGATCGGCGCCAGCGGCACAACAGCCAAGGAATCAATTCTGTTCGGCGGCGCTCCCGCGCTGTGCGACTCAGCCGGCGTTCCCTGGACCGCGGCCTATGTCGACTCGCGCGGTGAACCTACGGTGGATTTGCGGTCGAATATCGCCGCCGAAGCCCGCGCCAAGATCGTTTACGAACGCCTCATCAACATCACCGACGACCCGGGAATCAAGGACGCGCTCGGCTTCCTGATGACCCGCGAGATCGCGCACCAGAAGTCGTTTGAGAAAGCACTCTACGCGATCGAAAACAATTTCCCTTCCGGCAAGCTCCCAGGCGTAGAGAAGTACGCCAGCATGTATGTCAACACCTCTCAAGGCGACGGCGATGTCGCTGGCCCATGGAATTCCGGCGAAGAGTGGGATCGGATCGATGACCTTGAAGAGGTGATGCCCGTCGACGGCGGAGACGGCCTGGCAACTGTCAAGCTGGGGGCCAAAGACATGAAGGTGGTGGCCAGGATGGCCGACCGTACGCTTTCCGATCCGGCTTCCGATCCGACAACAGGCGCTGATCTAGGAGCAGGCCCGGGAGCTGGCCGTACCAAGAACGCCGATTTCGGCGGCGCGGCAAGCATTCAGGAGGCCCCGGCCGTGGCAGAGGCTGCCGTCAAACGCGCACGTAGGCGTTAGCACAGAGCCGACGCGGGCATCTATGTTCCGCGATGCGGCCGGAAGCTAACACCGACGAAGGCAGGGCATCCGACCAGCAACGGACTGGCCGGAGCGCTCGCATCGACATCTGTGCTGAATGTGGGTGAAGCAACCATGGCCACCGCCGCACCACGACCAGATTCGGAGCGTGCGGACCAGCCGGATAAGGTCCGTCCCGACGGTTGCGAGAACCGGTGCATCGTGACAATCGGAGCATCGGCCGGCGGCGTCGACGCGCTGAAGAGACTTGTCCGCGATCTTTCGCCGGACATCCCGGCGGCTCTCCTCGTCGTACAGCACGTTGGTCCCACGAGTTACCTCGGCGACATTCTCGGTCGCGCTGCCAACATGCCCGTTGCAAATGCCTCCAACGGCATGAAGGTTAAAAACGGGCACATCTTCGTTGCACCGCCGGGAGCTCACCTTCTGTTACACCACGATCATATGCTGCTGCGGCGCGGGCCGCGCGAGAACCTGGCGCGCCCCGCCATCGACCCCCTGTTTCGATCGGCGGCCTGCAGCTTTGGCGGCAGCGTGATCGGCGTCGTGCTCACAGGCAGCCTCTCCGACGGCACCGCCGGCCTGCACGCAATCAAGATGTGCGGAGGCGTCAGCGTAGTCCAGGACCCCGGCGACGCTGCAGTACCCGACATGCCGCTGAGCGCCTTGCAGAATGTGGAAATCGACCATTGCGTCCCTCTGTCCGAAATGGCTGGCCTGTTGCACAGGCTTGCTTCCGAAATCGCAGGACCGACACCAGAAATCCCGTCCGGCATCCGCCTTGAGGCAGCGATTGCAGCTCAGGAGCACAGCACAATGGAATTGACCGAAGGCCAGCTTGGCGCCCCCTCGACATTTGTCTGCCCCGAATGTCATGGCCCCCTATGGGAGATCGAAGACGGGCCGATTACCCGTTACCGCTGCCACACCGGACATGCGTTCGGGGCAGACGTTTTGATGCAGGCCCAGGCTGACGATGCGGAACAGGCTCTTTGGAGCCTTCTAAGAGCGCACCAGCAGCGGGCTGAGTTGGCGAAACGTACGGCAAAACGCGAAGCCGCGCGGGAAAGACACAGCCTGGCCAGTCAAATGGCTGCGCGCGCCGCGGAATACGAAGCCGACGCTAAACTTATTGAAGAGATCATCCATCGTCGAACGCCGTGACATGCAACAGCGTTTGTCAGGGCGGGTACGTCTGCGCTGTCCCGATCGCATTTTCCTGGATCAGCCGCGTTGCCTCACCGCTTGGCCTGTGGCCACGGGTATCCAGGTCCCATGCTTTGATTGAACACCTGCACCCAAATCCAACTGCACGAATTTTATGCAAAGCAGGAACATAGAAGCATTACGCGAGTTAGGCACTGACCCATTGGACGTATCCTCGCATTCTGCGGTCTGCCTGGGTGGTCCTTGTTTTGTAAACGAATGCCAGGACAATGTATCGCTCGCAGCTTTTCGTACCTCTTTTTGGCCTGCTGTTGCTGATGGGTGGCCTGTTCCACGGGCACGAGGCCATGGCGCAGGAACCCTGTCCGGCCGATCACGATAAGCTGCTTGCAGCCCTCAAAGCCAACGTGAAGGCAAGCGGCGGACCAGCCAATGGCGGCTTTGAAACCAACGAATGGGCAGCCATCGTTGCCCGTGACGGCACTGTCTGCGCGATTGCGTTCAGCGGCCCCACCCCCGACTCGCAATGGCCGGGAAGTCGGCTCATAGCAGCGGAGAAAGCCAACACGGCCAACGGTCTCAGCCTGGCTCAGATGGCCCTCTCGACGGCCAATCTCTATGCGGGGGTGCAGCCCGGCGGACCGCTATTTGGCCTGCAGGAGACCAATCCCGTCAACCAGGCCGCGGCCTATACGGGCGATCCCAAAACGTTCGGAAGCGCCGGCGACCCGCTCGTCGGCAAGCCGATCGGAGGCGTCGTGGTGTTTGGCGGCGGGCTTGCCCTCTACGACGGCAAGAGCATTGTCGGCGGCCTCGGCGTTTCAGGCGACTCCTCATGCGCCGATCACAATGTCGCCTGGCGTATCCGCGCGGCGCTCGGCTTCGACAAGGTCCCGGCAGGCGTCAATCCAAATCGCAAGGATGCCATTGTCTACGATCTGGACCCCGGCGGCAAAAGCGCTTCGGGCTGGGGCCATCCGCTTTGTGCCGGAACGGAGGCCGACATCGCGGCCGAACTCGGCGCCGGCGTGGGAGGCTCGATCAATAAATGAAAGCTATGCCGCAGTTGGCATTAACGCGCGTTGACGTAGAACGATGTACCCGCAAATTGGCAGCCGGGAATTCCTTTGGCGCTATCCTTCTGGTGACGCTGCTCGCCTGCCTGCTGCTTCTGGGCGCTGCGTCCGAGCCTCCTAAAACACCAGCGATCGTACCGCCAGCCGCAGCTTCGCCACCCGATGACGGCCAATGGACGATGCCGGCCAAGAACTACGCGTCGACGCGCTTCAGCGAACTCTCCGAGATCAATGAAGGCAACGTCAAGAACCTGCAGGTCGCGTTCACGTTCTCGACAGGCGTGAACAAGGGCCAGGAAGCAGCGCCGCTGGTCGTCGGCAACACCATGTATATCGTGACGCCCTTTCCCAATTTCGTCTATGCGCTCGATCTCTCCAAGCCCGGCGCCCCGATGAAGTGGAAGTACGAACCCAATCCCGAGCCGGCGGCACAGGGAGTGGCCTGCTGCGACGTCGTCAACCGCGGGGTGGCATTCGCCGACGGGCGCATCTTTTTCAATACGCTGGACGGCCACACGATTGCCCTTGATGCGAACACGGGCAAGCCGATCTGGAACACTCATATCGGCAACATCAACATCGGCGAGACCATCACCATGGCGCCGCTTGTGGTGAAGGGCAAAGTGCTGGTCGGCAATTCCGGCGGCGAGATGGGCGTTCGCGGCTGGGTAAAGGCGCTCGACGCCGGCGACGGTCATGTCGTCTGGATCGCCTATAGCACCGGGCCGGACAAGGACGTGCTGATCGGACCGGACTTCAAGCCGCACTACGACATGGACAAAGGCAAGGATCTTGGCGTCACGACGTGGCCGCCGGAAGCCTGGAAGATCGGCGGCGGCAACATGTGGGGCTGGATTTCCTATGATCCCGATCTGAACCTGATCTTCCACGGCACCGGCAATCCCGGACCATGGAATCCGGATTTGCGGCCGGGCGACAACAAGTGGACGTCTGGCATTTTCGCGCGCGATCCCGACACCGGCGCGGCGAAATGGTTCTATCAGTGGAGCCCGCACGACCTCCACGACTATGACGGAATCAACGAGCAGATCCTGCTCGACATGACCTGGCAGGGCAAGCCGCGCAAGGTGCTGATCCGGCCGGAGCGCAACGGCTATCTCTACATCCTCGACCGGACAACCGGCGAGGTGCTGTCGGCAAAACCCTTTGGTCCCGTAAACTCCAGCAAAGGTGTGGACCTGAAAACCGGTCGACTGATCGTAAATCCGGACAAGAAGACCGGCACCGGCAAGGTCGTTCGCGATATCTGTCCGACGGCGTCTGGCCTCAAGGACTGGCAGCCTTCCGCGTTCTCGCCGAAGACCGGCCTGCTCTACATCCCGCACAACAATCTGTGCATGGATGAAGAAGGCGTCGAGGTGAACTACATCGCCGGCACGCCCTATGTGGGCATGAACGTCCGCATGATACCAGGGCCTGGCGGCAATCGCGGCGCCTTCACCGCCTGGGACATCGCCGCGGAGAAACCGGCCTGGAGCCTCAAGGAGAATTTCCCGGTGTGGAGCGGCGCGGTAGTGACCGCCGGCGACGTTGTCTTCTATGGCACGATGGAAGGCTGGTTCAAGGCGGTCAGCGCCAAGACCGGAGACCTGCTTTGGCAGTTCAAGACCTCGTCCGGGATCATCGGCCAGCCCATCACCTATCGCGGTCCCGACGGGCACCAGTATGTCGCCATCCTCTCAGGCGTCGGCGGCTGGGCCGGCGCCATTGTATCGGGCGATCTTGATCCGCGTGACGCCACCGCCGCGCTCGGTTTCGTCAATGCCATGAAGGATCTGAAGAACGCGACAACCTCGGGAGGCACGCTTTATGTGTTCCGGCTGCCTTGATGGATTGTACTTGACCGTAGGTCCGGCGCGAAAGGCGTGTCAACGGCTGGTGATCGGCATGGCCGCCATCGCCTTCGTGTTCTTGACGGCCACAGCCGACGCACGTGAGCTGAGGGTCTGCGCCGATCCGAACAACATGCCGTTCTCCAACGCGGCCGGTCAGGGCTTCGAGAACAGGATCGCCGAAATCGTTGCGTCCGATCTCGGCGCGAAGCTGACCTATACCTGGTGGGCGCAGCGCCGCGGCTTCATCCGAAACACGCTGAAGGCCGGTCTATGCGATCTCGTGCCGGGCACGCCGAGCAACCTCGAAATGCTGCGCACCACCACGCCCTACTACCGATCGTCTTATGTCTTCGTCACCCGCAGGGACGGCCCCGACGTAGCATCGTTCAATGATCCGCGGCTGCGCGACATGCGGATCGGTGTTCAGCTCATCGGCGACGATGGCGCCAATTCGCCTCCGGTCCAGGCGCTTGGCCGCCGCGGTATCGTCGGGCACCTCGTTGGCTATCCGGTCTATGGCGATTATTCCGCCCCCAACCCGCCGGCGCGCATCGTCGAAGCGGTGGCGAGTGGCGAGATCGACCTTGCCGTGGTCTGGGGCCCCCTCGCCGGCTACTTCGCCGCCAGGCAGAAGGTGCCGCTCCGCATCACGCCGGTTGCGCCCCGCATCGACGGACCGCAACTGCCGATGATCTACGACATCTCGATGGGCGTCCGCCGCGAAGACGATGCGCTGCGCGGCGATGTCAATGGCGCCCTGTCCAGGCACAAGGTCGAGATAGATGCCTTGCTGTCACAGTATGGCGTGCCGCGCCTCGATGCCCCGGGGAGCCCGGTGCGATGAGAGCCGTTGTGGCCATGCTCCTGTTTCCAGTCCTGGCGCTCGCTGCCTGCCAGCGCGAGGAACGTGACACGCGCCCGCAATCGGCGCTCGGATCGGGCGAGCAGCCGACGCCTGTGACCACGCTGGAGCCCGGCGGACAGCGGCCCCCCGCCAGCGACAACAAGGCGGCGAGCTTCGAGGCCAACGCCTTCCACATGAGCGAAGGGAAACGGCTTTTCGGCTGGTTCAACTGTTCGGGATGCCACGCCAATGGCGGCGGCGGCATGGGGCCGGCCCTGATGGACCAGAAGTGGCTCTATGGCAGCTCGATCGAAAGCATCCATGCCACGATCCGCGACGGTCGGCCAAACGGCATGCCGAGCTTCCGCGACAAAATTCCCGACGACCAGATCTGGGAGCTTGCGGCTTTCGTGCGCTCGCTGAGCGGCAACGCGCCGTCTTCCGCCGCGCCGCAACGCAATGACGACATGATGGCGCATCCTTCGGAAAACCGCATGCCCGACGCGGCCACGCTGGGGAAGTCGCCGTGAAACGTCTCGTCTCGATGGCGTTCGCCACCGCCGGGGCTCTGTTGCTCCAGGGATGCGCGGGCTGGCAATCCGCCCTCGACCCGAAAGGTCCCGCGGCGAGCGAACTGGCATGGCTGATCTGGTTCTTCACCGCGCTCTGCGCCGTGGTGTGGGTGCTGGTGATGATCGCCCTCGTCGTGCCCTTGATGATGCGGTCGCGCGCGCAGGCGGAGCCGCTCGCGATCAAGGCCGGCGCCGACGACCGGAAGCTGCGCGCGGTGATGACCGCCGTCGGGTTGACCGCCATTGTCCTGATCGGACTGACCTTGCTGAGCTTCTTCGCCAACAGGACGCTCGCCGCGATCGGCTCGGATGCCGCACTGACCATTCGGGTCACCGGCCATCAATGGTGGTGGGAGGTGCGCTATGAGGATGCCACGCCAAGCCGCATCCTGACCACGGCGAACGAGATCCATATCCCCGCCGGGGAGCCGGTGCGGCTTCTTCTGACCTCGACCGATGTGATCCATTCCTTCTGGATCCCGAGCCTTTCGGGCAAGCTCGACCTCATTCCCGGCCACATGAACGTGCTCGACCTCAAGGCAGACAAGCCTGGTGTTTACCGAGGTCAATGCGCCGAGTTCTGCGGGGCGCAGCACGCAAACATGGGCACCTTCATCATCGCCGAGCCGCGTGCGAAGTTCGACGCCTGGTGGAACGACCAGTTGCAGCCGGCCGCTACTCCGACGGGGGACGAGGCCAAGGCCGGCCAGGATCTGTTTCTGAAGCGCCCTTGCGTGATGTGTCACAGAATAGGCGGCACGCCTGCCGGAGGTACGGTCGCCCCCGACCTCACCCATATAGCCAGCCGGCAGACGCTTGCCGCCGGGACATTGACGATGAGCCGCGGCAATCTCGCCGCCTGGATAGCCGACCCGCAGGGCATCAAGCCCGGATCCCACATGCCGGTGGTGGAGCTCAGCGGCGACGAACTCAACGCCATGGTCGCCTATCTCGAGGCGCTTAAATGAGCAGCGCGGACCTCACAAGCGAACGCGACCTGCCGCCGGCGCGTGAAACCTCTACCGAGGGCGACGTCGCACCCGAGCATGACGGACCGCGCGACACCGGCATGGACGATGCCAGCCTGGATCGCTGGCTGGCGCGGACATGGCGCACGCCCCCCGGCATCATCGGCGCGCTGTCGAGCGTCGACCACAAGGTCGTCGCACGGCGCTATCTGATCACCGCCTTCGTGTTTCTGTGCCTGGGCGGGCTCAACGCTGTCGCCATGCGCATCCAGCTCTCAGGGCCGCAGCGCGGTCTGATCGGCCCGGACCTCTACAACCAGCTGTTCACGATGCATGGTGTGACCATGATGTTCCTGTTCGCCGTGCCCATCGTGCAGGCGACAGGCATCTATCTCGTCCCGCTGATGGTCGGCAGCCGCAACATCGCCTTTCCCCGCCTGAACGCGTTCAGCTACTGGATCTATGTTTCGGGCGGCATATTCGCCTGGGTGTCTTTCGCGCTCAACATGGCGCCCGACGTCGGCTGGTTTGCTTATGTGCCGCTGTCAGGCCCCGAATTCGCGCCGGGCAAGCGGGCCGACGTCTGGGCCCAGATGATCACTTATACAGAAGTATCCTCACTGGCCGTCGCGGTGGCAACCATCGTCACCGTGTTCAAGCAGCGAGCCCCCGGCATGTCGCTGGACAGGATTCCGCTCTACGTCTGGGCAATGCTGGTTACCTCCTTCGTCGTCGTCTTCGCCATGCCCGCGGTGATGATCACCTCGACCTTCCTGATCCTCGACCGGCTGGTCGGCACACATATCTTCAACCCGGCCGAGGGCGGCGACGCACTGCTCTTCCAGCATCTGTTCTGGTTCTTTGGCCATCCCGAAGTCTACATCATCTTCCTGCCGGCGACGGGCATGGTCTCGGCGATCATCCCGGTCTTCGCCCGGCGTCCCGTGTTCGGGCATCTCGGGCTGGTCCTGTCGCTGATCGCCGTCGGCTTCCTTTCGTTCGGCCTCTGGGTCCATCACATGTTCGCGACGGGACTACCCAAGCTCGGCGCCAGCTTCTTCACCGCGTCGAGCATGCTGATCGCCATCCCCAATGGCGTTCAGATCTTCTGCTGGCTGGCGACCTTGTGGGACGGCAGGCCGGTGATCCGCACGCCGCTGCTGTTCGTGTTCGGCTTCTTTTTCATCTTCGTCATCGGCGGCCTCACCGGCGTCATGCTCGCTTCGGTGCCGCTGGACCTCCAGGTGCACGACACCTATTTCGTCGTCGCCCATTTCCATTACGTGCTGATCGGCGGTTCGGTCTTCCCGCTGCTGGGCGCGGCCTATTTCTGGTTCCCCAAGATCAGCGGCCGCATGATGAGCGAGCGTCTCGGGCGCTGGCATTTCTGGCTGGCTTTCATCGGCTTCAACGCGGCTTTTTTCCCAATGCATCTCGTCGGGCTCTGGGGCATGCCACGCAGGGTCTACACCTATCCGGCCGAGCTTGGCTGGGGCAACATCAACCTGTTCATCAGCGCCGGCGCGGTGCTCTTTTTCCTCAGCTTCGTACTGTTCACTTTCAATCTTGTACACGGCGCGTTGAAGGGCGCGCTGGCCGGAAACAATCCCTGGGATGCCGGTACGCTCGAATGGGCGACGTCTTCGCCGCCGCCAAGCTATAATTTCGCGCGGATACCGATTGTCACACATGTCGAACCGCTCTGGGCCGAACGCGAGGCGCTGCCTGTGGCGACCGGACTCCGCGTCGATGTCCGTGAGCTGTTGATCTCAACCGTGGCGGAAGCCCATCCCGACATTCGCGAGAAATCGGCGACACCGTCGATCTGGCCGCTGCTGGCGGCAATCGCCGTCGGCGGTACGTTTGTCTATTCGATCTTCACGCCCTGGGCGATCGTCTGGGGCGCTGCGCCGATTGCCATCACCTTGATCGGCTGGTTCTGGCCCAAGGACGACCCGGAGGATGAGGGATGAGTGAGCGTCCCAACTTGGATCTTTCCGCCCTCCCGACCTTTGGACATGGCCCCCGCAGTCCGACCTGGTGGGGAACGCTCGGCTTCATGGCACTGGAGGGGATGGGCTTCGCGCTGGCCGCGGGCGCTTATCTCTATCTCGCGACCTTGTGGCCCAACTGGCGTCTAAGCGCCCCGCACCCCAACCATTGGCCCGGAACGATCGTCACCATCCTGTTCATTATCAGCGTGGTGCCGAATCACATCCTCCACGGCCATGCCAAGCAATGCGCGATCGTGCCGGTGCGGATCGGGCTGGTGGTGATGTCGCTGCTCGGTCTGGCCCCGCTTGTCGTGCGCTGGTTCGAATTCCCGGCGCTGAACATCTACTGGGACACGAACGCCTATGGTTCGATGCTCTGGGTGCTGCTCGGGCTGCACACCACACACCTGATCACCGATGTCGGCGACACCATCGTTTTGACGGTGCTGATGTTCACACGCCATGGCTATAGCGGCCGGCGCTTCGGCGATGTCGGCGACAATGTCTTCTATTGGGATTTCGTGGTGCTGACCTGGATCCCGATCTATCTGCTCATCTACTGGATGCCGAGGCTAGGCTGATGCGTGCGTTGAAAATGGGAACGTCCTGGGGTGGTCTTCTGTCGGGGCCGATGGCTTGGGCAATCTCGACGCAGCTGAACTACGCACTCGTACCATGGCAGTGCAACCGCCAGGTGCCGGTGGTGCTTCCCGTGGCACTGGTGCTCGCCGTGCTTTCGCTGCTCGGCGGTGCCTTGTCATGGCGGGCGAAGCGGCAGGGCGGCGCCGCCTTCAAGCCTGAGCGCACGCGCAGCACCGAGCAGTTCGTCGCCGATCTCGGCATGCTTGCGGCATTGCTGTTTGCCCTCGTCATCATCATGCAAGGCAGCGCGGCTCTCATTCTCGACGAGTGCCTGCGATGAGCTTCGACGCGTTCTTCTCGACCTCGATCTGCTACGGCGCCGGCGCGCCCGAGGCCGGATGGACGCTCGCATTTCCCATCACGTTTCCGCTGGCCGCGATTGCCTTCCTTTATGCCATCGGAGCGACTCGGTTGTGGCGCCGCAGCAGCCGAGGCCGTCCCGAGCGGATGCGGCAGGCGTTGTTGTTCGTCGCCGGTTGGGGCGTGCTGACGGCAGCACTGGTCAGCCCCATCCATGCGCTCGGCGAGCGGGTGTTTGCCGCCCATATGATCGAGCATGAACTGCTGATGGCGGTCGCGGCGCCCCTCCTTGTCGCCGCTTGCCCAGGGGCGGTCCTGCTCTGGTCCTTGCCGGCCTCACTTCGCCGCGAAACGGGCAAGCTCACGCGCGCAAAGACGCTGCAATCGGTTTGGGCCCTGGTGATCCGCCCCCTCAACGCGACGATCATTCACGGCGTCGCCATCTGGATCTGGCACATTCCGGCGTTGTTCCAGGCAGCGCTCCAGCAGGGCTTTCTTCATTATGCCCAGCATGCGAGCTTCCTCGGCACAGCCTTGCTGTTCTGGTGGGCGCTCCTACCGCGCCCCGGTCGACAGCAGACCTATGGCAACTCCGTCATGCATCTTTTCTTCACCTCGCTTCATACCGGCCTGCTCGGTGTCCTGCTGCTGATGTCGCCCAAACTCTGGTATCCGGAGAATGGCGCCGGCGCCGCATTGTGGGGAATGACCGCGATCGAGGACCAGCAGCTCGCCGGATTGGTAATGTGGGTTCCGGCCGGCTTGATCTATGGCGGCGCCGCCCTGCTGCTCGCCGGCCTCTGGATAAGCAGCAGCGCAACCAGGGAGGCAACACATGCGCTCCGACCTGGGTAGGCTGATCGGGGGCGCCCTTGCCGCAATCCTGCTGCTGACCGCGGCTGTCGCAGCGGCGACCTGGTGGTCCGACCGGCGCGACCGTGTCCGGCACGAGTCGGATGCGGCGACCGGGGGCGTAGGCGCTCGCGCCATTCCAATCATGACGGCGAATGGCTGCTCCGGCTGCCATACGATACCCGGCGTGCCGGGTGCGCAAGGCCAGGTCGGACCCCGCCTGGACGGTGGCCTTGCCGACAGGGTCTTTATCGGTGGCCTGCTGGCAAACAATCCGGAGAACATGATCCGCTGGATACGCTCTGCGAGGGAAGTCAATCGGCACACGGCCATGCCGTCGACGAGGATCACCGAGCAACAGGCGCGGGACATCGCCGCTTATCTCTACGCGTTGAAGTAATTCATCCCTCGCCGCCGCGCCGGGACCACAAGCCGCGGCCGGGGTCATAGCCGATGACCGCCGCGAGGAAGAAGGCGATGAGGCAGCCAAGGACCACAACCGCCGCGACAGGATCGAACCGCAGATAGAGCGCGAAGCGTATCAGCTCGACCGCCGAGCTGAACGGGTTCCAGGCGGCGATTGTTGCCAGCACCGGTCCCGCCTCGGCAAGCCGCCACAGCGGATAGAGCGCCGTCGAGGCAAAGAACACCGGAAAGATGACGAAATTCATGACACCGGCAAAGTTCTCCATCTGTGTCGAAACCGAGGAGACAAGCAGTCCGAACGCGCCAAGCATGAGGCCCGCCAGCACGAGCGCCGGAAATACCGCGACGTAGCCGAGAACGGGCGGCCGCACATCCCAGAAACGCGCGATCAACAGAAACAAATAGACCAGCGGCACGCCAACGATCACGCTGGCCAGCAGGCGCGCCGCAAGCAGGTACCAGCGCGGCAATGGTGCGGTCAGCAACAGGCGCATGCTGCCCATCTCGCGATCGTAGACCATGGCCAGCGAACTCGCCATGGCATGGAAGAGCAGCATCATGGCCGCTAGCCCAGGCACCACATACACGTCATAGAGAACATAGGTCTGGTAGGGTGGCGTGATCGACAGACCGAGAACGGAGCGGAAGCCAGCGGCAAAGATTGCCAGCCAGACCAGCGGCCGTACCATCGCCGAGAGCAGCCGGCCGCGTTGCCGCAACGTCCGCAGCATCTCCCTGCGCAGGATGCCGTTGAGCGCGCGCACGGCGTGAGACGTTTTCATTCGGACTCCGTCAGCGACGCGAAGGCCTCGCCCGTGCTCGCTACACCGAGATCGGCAGCCAGGCGATCGGCGCGGCCGGCCCACCGCATTGTGCCTCGATGCAGCACCACCACATCGTCATCCGCCGTTAGTTCTTCCAGAAAATGTGTTGCCCACAGGACGGCAATGCCGCGCTCACGGCAAAGCTCCCGCACGTGCCGCTCGAGCGCGCGGCGGCCCGTCACGTCGAGCCCGGTGGTCGGCTCATCCAGCAGCAAAAGGCGTGGGCTATGCATCAGAGCGCGTGCTATCTCGACACGGCGACGCTGCCCCCCGGAAAGCGCTCGGGCAGGATCGTCGATCCTGTCCAGCACGTCCAGCCGGCCGAGTTCGTGGATGGAGCGCTCCTTGCTCAAGGCCTGGCTAAGCCCATGCAAGGCCGCGTGGTAACGCAGGTTCTCGCCGGCCGTCAGATCGAGGTCGAGGGTCGGCAACTGGAAGACGACCCCCATCTGCGCCAACGCGGCGGACGGGTTGACATCCATCGCCTGGTCGAAGACATGCACCGAGCCGGAGCGGGCGTGATAAAGACCGGTGATCAGCGAGAACAACGTCGTCTTGCCGGCGCCATTGCGGCCTAGCAAGATGCACATCCTGCCTTGGGCCACAGAGAAAGAGACGCCGTCGAGAACCCGCCGGTTTCCGAAACTATGGCCCAGATTCTCGACCGACAAGGCGTTCATGGCCCGATCACGACGCCCCACGGTCCCCGCCCCACCGGCAGCGATTTCACCACCTCCTGGTTTTCCAGATCGATAAACGAAATATCGCCGGAATTCCCGTTTGCGCTGACCAGGCGCTTCTGGTCGCCGGAGAGCGCAACGTGCCAAGGTCGTTGGCCAACAAGGTAGAGCCGACGGACCGTCAGCGTTTTCACATCGACTTCCGCAATCCTGTTGGCGGGGCCGAGCGCCACATAGACGGTCGTGCCATCGCGGGACGTCGCCATGCCGACCACCTGCACACCCTCGCGTCGTATACCCGGCACCTCGAACTCGACTTTGCCGGTCTGCACGCGCGTTGCCGTGTCGAAGACGGTGACGGTGCCCCGGATCTCCGAGGACACCCAGAATTGCTTACCGTCCGGCGAGAATAAAGCCGCGCGCGGCCGGGTATCGACCAGCAGATTGTCGACGAGTTCAAGCGTGCCTGCGTCGATCAGATGCACCATGCTGGTGGTCTCCGAAGTGCAGGCGACATAGCGGCCGTCGGCGCTGGCCGCCATTCCTTCCGGTTCGACGCCGACATCCACGGTGCCGATGACCTTGGCCGCGGCGATGTCCACCACCGACACCAGATTGTCATTCTCGTTGGCGACGAACAGCCGCTTGCCATCGGGATGGACTGCGAAGAATTCCGGATCGGCTCCCGAAGGCAATTCCCCGACAACCCGCCGCTTCGCGACGTCGACCACGTCGATGCGGTTGTCGTCGCCTTCCGCGACGAACAGCATCTTGTTGTCGATCGACAGTGCCAGCCCGCGCGGACGGCGGCCGACATCGATCGTCGCCAGCAAAGTCATTATCACGCCGTCGACGACCGCGACGGTATTATCCTGCTCATTGGAAACGTAGATGGTCTCGGCGGCGGCGGGAGCAGCAAGAGCGAACGCCGCCAACAACAGCGTCATCAGAACTTGCATGTGCTCTCCTCCAGGTCGATGCCCAGCGTGTCGAGCGGCGTGCGCTGATGCAGGAAGCCCGGTTGCGGTGAGCTGGAAATCAAGAGGCGAGGCCCGGCGATCAAAATGGGCTGGCGCATCTGTCCGTCCCAGGGACGGAAACTAAGCCCCTGCCCCTTGAAGCCAGCGAGAAGAAACGCGTCGCCTCGTATATATCTGCCGATTGCCGCGGGATCGAGACTGTGCAGGCGCGTCGCCGCTTCGCCGATACTGCGCACAGCGAGCCAGGCCGCGTAGTCGCTGGGCAACATCCAGCGCCCTGCCTGCCTGTGGAAACGGTCCTGCAGTTGCGTGGCGCCCCATTCCTCGCTGACAGCGCTCCAGCCTGTGGCGACAAGCCCTTGCGTGCCGGCGACGATTCTCGGCAGCGCGGTGCGGCCCTCCAGATAGGCGCCGAATTCATCCGCCTCGTCGGCGACCACGAGCACATCATAGTCGCTGACCTGCGTGACCGCCGGTATTTCGGTCTGCAGCGTGACATGCCCTGTATCGGCACGTCCGTTGGCGGGCCTGAATGTCCACGGCTGGTCGATCGTGATCTCGGCTCCGAAGCGAGCCGCCGCCCGTCGAAAGGCCGCAGCCATCGCCTGATCCTGCGAATGCGGCCCCACAAGCAGGAACCAACGCTGCCAGCGCTTCCAGGCGAGATATTGCGCCAGCCCGTCGGCGAGCATGGCGCGGCTCGGGATCGTGTGCAGCACGTTCCGACGGCAGCCCTGTTGGCGAAGCACGTCGTCCGGCGCCCGGCTGTTGAGCAACGTCATCTGCTCGGCACCGGGCGCGGCACTGGCCTGTAGAAGCTGACTGGCGTCGAGATCGGCGACGACAAAGGCGATGCCGGCATCGGCGAATTGTCTTACCGCGTCGTCCGGCGTTTCGGTTGGTTTCAATATCCTTTCCTCCAGCCGAAATTTCTGCCCAAGAAACCGGCCGGTGCTTTCGTCGTCGGCAATGCCGAGCCGTGCGCCTTGCAGGCCGTCGTCGGTGACGGTTTCATCAAGGGGTCCAAGGGGCAGAGCCGGTTTGCGCTCCTGGCCGATATACCCGATCACCATCGTCTGTTGCTCGGTGGCGCCAGGGCCGGTGATCAGCAAAAGAAAGAGAAGGCCCAGCAACAGTCTCATTGTGTCGCCCCCAGCCCAAAGCGCGACGATCCCGCTTCATCGCCACGAGAGATTGCGACATCGCGCACGATGCGGGCCGGCGATCCCTCCAGAACAATAACCCGATCACCCAGCGACGAGGCATATGCGAGATCATGCGTAACCAGCAGCGTGGTAGTCCGCCGACTGGCGAAACAATCCTGCAGCAGGCGGCGCATGGCTTGCGCGGTCGCCTCGTCGAGTGAAGCGAATGGCTCGTCGAGGAGCAGGAGCGCAGGCTCCACGGCGAGCGCCCGGGCAAGCGCTACGCGCCGCGCCATGCCGCCCGAGAGTCGCTGCGGATAGCTCTTCTCATTGCCTTTCAGGCCGACAGCGGCAAGCCACCGGGCCGCATCGGGCGCGCGATCCGGGATGGCCATCTCTACATTGCGCAAGGCGGTGAGCCAGGGCAGCAGCCTCGGTGTCTGGAACAGCATGCCTATCGGAAGCGGTCGTCCGCTCACGCTGCCGCGAAATTCGCGGTCGACGCCCGAAACGATCGACAGCAGCGTCGACTTGCCGACACCGGAAGGGCCGGTCAGGACGCAGACCTGTCCGTCGGCTATATCAAGCGACAGCGCGCGAAAGATCGTCCGGCGCTGTCCGTCGTCACCGGGGAAAGTCTTGTCCTCGATCCTGATCCTCAGCATCAGCGTCGCCAGGCGAACAGACGACGTTCCAACGGCACAAGCAGTCCATACTCTATGGCAAGCATCACAACGCCGAAGCTGATCGCATAGGCAAGGATGTGGGTGACGTCGAAGTTCTGAAAATAGACCTGTAGCTGGAACCCGACGCCGTTGGAGCGGCCGAGCAGTTCGGCGAGCAACACGATCTTCCACGTTAGTGCCAGCCCGCTGCGCAGGGTGACGAGAAAGAACGGCGCCAATTGCGGCAGCACGACATGCTGCAGCTTTGCAGCACGCCCGAAGCGATAGAGCTCAGCCATTTCGGCAAAGTCCTTGTCCAGCCGGCTGGCGCCTTCACGAATAGTCACCACGACATTGGGGATCTTGTTGAGCGCGACCGCAAGGACAAGCGCGGTCTCGGCAAGACCAAGCCAGATATAAATTAGAATGACCGTGATCAGCGCCGGCATGTTGAGGAGTAACACGATCCAAGGCCTCATCCATATCTCGGCTCTGTGCGAGCGGCCTGCCGCGTAGCCAAGGGCCGCGCCGATGACTATTGCCGACCCGAGGCTTGCCACGACGCGCGCAAGCGAGATGCCCAAATGGTATGGCAGCTCGCCCCGAACCGCTTCGTGCAGGAGAACCGAAACAACCTGGACCGGACCAGGAAACAGCCGATCGGCGGCGATCGATGATGCAATCTGCCAGACGAGCACCATGGTCAGCAATGCCGCAGCCGATTGCCAACGCTGCATTGTGATGGGGAACGCTGGGACATCGGTCATTGGCGCGAGCTCAAGCCGGTATGGCCCGGAAGACACCAGGATCGAGGCTCGTCGCCTTGCCGACCAGATCCTCGCCGCCCAATTTGGCCAGGATTGCAAACAACCGGGCCGCGCCATCACGTTCGTCTTTGCCGAAACGACGAGGGATTCCGGCTCGATAGGCGGCGCGTAACGCCGCCTGTAGGTGAGGATCGTCCGTGCCCAATTGAGGCGCGAGCACCCGCCACTCGTCGTCCGAAGACTCGAGCAGCGACTTCGCTGCCGCGGTCGCGCTCGTGAATCGCGCGAGGGCTATCGGGTTGGCCCGCGCCCAGCTTTCATGGAAGACGTAGCCGAGCATCGGCAAGTCCACGGATACGCCAAGCCCCTGCAGGATTTGCGCGACACTGAGCAGAGGCCTTGCCCCCTCTGACTCGAGACGGGCGGCGAAATTCCAGAACGTCAGCAGTGCATCCAGTCGCCCCGCCAGAAATTCCTGCTCCAACAAAGGCGGCGCGCCGAACACTGGCTCCACCTCTTCAGCAAGATCGCGCTTCACCTGACGGAGGCCGAGAGCGCGCAACAGGATCCAGCTTTTGTCCAGCGGACCACCTGCGATCCCCAGCCTTTTGCCCTTGAGGTCCGCAAGAGTTCGAATGGACGAGCCTTGCGGCAGTTCCAGCGCGCCGACGGCACGAGAATAGGGATAGAACACCAGATCAGCGCCTTCGCTACGCTGGCGCATGACCCACACCCAGTCCGAAACGATGACGTCGACGCTGCCCGCCAGCAATGCGGTCTTACCGACTTCGGTCCCGGCAAGCCGCTGAGCCTCGATTGATACGCCGTGCACAGTGTCCAACGCATGTCGCCGCATGACGGCAACTTCCCAGGCGGCGGTGCCAAATCCCAGCACGCCAAATCGCACGAGCGGCGATGGCTGTGGCGCGGCTTCAGCGGAAGCACCCAATAGCCAGCAACAAATACCCGCAAGAGCGGCCCGCCGCGAGATGTGACCCTGATCATGCCGGGTCAGCCATTCGCCTGGAAGGGTAGCAGTCAGCACGGGCGCACCGGGTGTGAAGGAACTTTCCTAACGCGGTGGCGGCAGGAATGTTCCTCGATGGTGCATGGAACTAACGGGAAAGCACCTAAGGTCCGTTTTTCGGCTCGTACGGCAGTCCGGGGGCTTGTTCAGGCGAACAGAAGAAGGTGTCAGGGGCTACGGTCCGCTCTTGGCATCATCGACCTCCAACGCGTCCATTACAGGTGCCGGATCGCTCTTTTCGGAGCTCGGGCTCTGCACCCCGGACCCGGCGTTCTCGATCGCTTGCACGATAGCATCTTCGATGTTTCCGAGTTCGTCCTCCCTTACTTCACGCCCATAACCAGCCACCTCGGCATCTTGCTCGAATTGCTGAGCGAGCACCGCGACGCTGACTTCCTCTCGACCAGGAAGTGTGCCGACATTCTCCTGTAGCCAGTTTTGAAAAAACTCTCTGGTCGCGCTCATCTCAGACCACCCTTTCGCCAAACTAAGCGCGACGGTGAGCCGAAGTTCCATGATGCGTTCACTTTCCCAGTGGTGCTGTACTCACAGCGTTGGGAGCCACGAGGTTTTTGCAGGCTTGATGAGGCAGTGGCCTTTCTCTTCACGACTCGATTGGAGTTCACTCTTATTGTGCAGTGTGCATCCTGATTGCGTCCATTTCGACCCTGTGGAACAAGCTCGTTGAGTTGAAGTTAGGCCCGATGCCAAGCTTTTCGGGCGAACCAAGCTTTTCGGGCGCACAAGTTTTTGACGTTGCCATCGTCGGCGGCGGCCCCGCGGGGCTCGCTGCAGCCATGTATTTAGCCAGGTTTCTGCGTTCGGTGATCTCGCTCGACGCGGGGCATGCGCGTGCCAAGCTCATCCCAAAATCCCGCAACTGTCCCGGCTTCCCCGACGGCATCAGCGGGGAAGAACTGCTCGGCCGCCTACGAGCCCAGGCACAGCTATACGGCGCGAGCCTTGTCCATGGTTGCGTAGGCCACGCCGAAAAACGCGAGGGGTTTTTTGTTCTGACGACCACCTGCGGGATTGTCCAAGCAAGGCGCGTGATTCTGGCAACGGGCATTGTGGACAAGGCACCTCCCATTGAAAGACTGGAGGAGGCGATCGCAACCGGCATTGTCAGACTGTGCCCGGTTTGCGATGCATATGAGGCCCGGGGTAGCCGCATCGGCGTTGTTGGTCCGGAGCATCTCGCCGTCAGGGAGGCTCTGTTCCTGAAGGGATATGGCAGTCAGGTCGCCTTGCTCGCCAATAACCAGGATGATGTTTCCGAAGCTGCCCGCGGCGCCGCCTTGGCAGGCGGAGTTGAAATCTGGGACGCGGTCGATGACCTGATCCCTCGACGAACCGGGTTCGATGTCGTCATGGCCGAGGGCGCCCCGATGCGCAACATCGATGTGGTGTACCCTTCGATGGGCAGCGACGTACGCTCCGAACTCGCGGTTGCTCTGGGGGCTAACTGTGACGCAGAAGGCTATGTCCTGGTCAACCGACACCTTGAGACTTCAACGCCAGGACTCTATGCCATTGGCGACGTGGCCGAGGGGCTCAATCAAATTGCTGTTGCGTTCGGAGACGCCGCCAAGGCTGCAACTCACATTCATAACGACCTCCGCGATTGCGCCGAGCCGGCGACGAACTTCCGGCGAAGTTGACCTGCAGATGCGAGCGCACCGTACCGGCTCACCTTTGGCTGCGTTGATGCCCGGAACCTGTTCCACCCGGCGTGAGACTACCGGCTTCGGCTTTGCTAGAGTTCTCCCAGGCGCAGCCGCTGGGTTGATGGACGGGCACGCGCTGGCGAACGGCTGGAGGAAGGAATGAAAATTCTCGTCACCGGCGCGTCAGGTCTGATTGGAGCCGCGCTTTGCGCGCGTTTGGCCGGCGAGAGTCATGAAGTGGTTCGCGTGCTTCACCACGCAGACACTGGCGTCCACCCGGAGATCCAAACCGTTTCCGTGGATATGGCGCGGGGCTTGCGACCTCAGGACTGGACCCCCTACCTCGCCGGTGTGGACGCCGTCGTAAACTGTGCCGGCGTCCTGCAGGATAGTGCCCGGGAAAACACCCGGCATGTCCATTCTACCGGCGCCTCGGCTCTCTTCACCGCGTGTGAGCACGCAGGTGTGAATAAGGTGATCCACTTTTCTGCCATCGGGGTCGATCGCCAGCAGCCGTCCGCCTTTTCCGCCAGCAAGCTCGCCGGCGATGAGGCACTGATGGCACGTAGCCTTGACTGGGTCATCCTGCGCCCCTCCGTAGTGCTGGGAAGGCCGGCCTTCGGCGCAAGTGCACTTTTTCGCGGCCTCGCGGCGTTGCCGCTCTTGCCGTTGATGCCCGACACGGGCCGTCTCCAAGTCGTCCAACTCGATGACGTGATCTCCACCGTCCTGTTCTTCCTCAAACCCGGCAGCCCATCGCACCTCAAGCTGGACCTGGCTGGGCCCGAGGCACTTTCGATGAGCGAGGTCGTGGGTCGCTATCGCCGCTGGTTCGGATGGAGCAGTGCTCGGGAGTTCATCTTGCCCAATTGGGCCGCAGCTATCTTGTACAGGTTCGGGGATGCCGCGGCTCAGCTGGGCTGGCGCCCGCCGATGCGCAGCAATGCAGCAAAAGAGATTGCCCGTGGCGCTGTCGGCGATCCCCAACCCTGGATGACGGCGACCGGCATTCAACCATCAAGTCTTACATCTGCACTGCGTTTAAATCCTGCGACGGTGCAGGAGCGATGGTTCGCCGGTCTTTACTTCGTCAAGCCGGCGCTCTTTGTCGTCTTGCCGCTCTTCTGGATCATGACGGGCATCATTTCCCTCACTGCCGGCTGGCGCAGCGGAGTTGACTTGCTGATTGGCACTGCTGCCGGCCCCTTGGCCGAACCGGCGGTAGTCGCCGGCGCGCTGGCTGACATCGCCGTCGGGGCGCTTATCGCCTGTCGCCCAACCAGCCGGCTTGGTCTTTTCGGCGCAATCGCGGTATCGCTTTTCTATGCGATCGCTGGGAGCATTCTGCGGCCGGATCTTTGGCTTGAGCCACTCGGGCCGTTGATCAAAATCCTCCCGATCCTCGTTCTGCATTTTGCAGCGCTGGCCATTCTGGAGGAACGCTGATGACGTACTTCGTGCTTAAATACCTGCACGTGATCGGCGCTGCTGTGCTGCTCGGAACTGGTGCCGGCATTGCTTTTTTCATGCTTTTGGCACACCGGACCGGGAATGCCGCGACGATCGCAGCTGTCGCCCGAATTGTCGTGCTGGCTGATTTCCTGTTCACGGCTACGGCCGTTGTCGCACAACCTCTGACCGGACTGGGCCTCGCTAGGGTTGCGGGGTATTCGCTGTCCGAAGGATGGATCGTTCTCTCGATCCTGCTCTACATCTTAACGGGCCTGTTCTGGCTGCCTGTCGTGTGGATGCAGATCGAGATGCGAAATCTAGCCACACAGGCCGCACTCTCCAACCAACCTCCTCCCGAGCGCTACCATCAGCTGTTCAGACGCTGGTTTGTCTTCGGCTTCCCAGCTTTCGGCGCCGTGCTCGCCATTTTCTGGCTGATGATTGCGCGCCCGGCAATCGAGTGGTCATCGTTGTAGCTGCGATCGGCAAGCACTGCGCCGTGAATTCATTCGTCGCGCCTAGCTGGCTCGTGCCGGCGCGATGCACTGCGGTCGGGAACCACGGTCACTGCCGCGAGTTCTTTCGCATGGCCAATCATCCCGTCACCGGCGTGCTTACTTCAATCGGCACATTAACCTCCCGCCCCGCGGCATTCCTGATCCTGTTGGTCTACGCAATCCTTTGGATGATCTTCGAGCGACAAACCCTGGACTGGCATGGAGCGGCTACCTTGTTTACGTGGGCCATGACGCTGTTCATCCAGCGTGCCGAGCACCGCGACACTCAGGCCATTCACGCCAAACTGGATGAGATCCTGCGATCAGACCACAATGCCTCGAACATCACGCGGATCGACGATGAAGAGCCCGAGGAAATCGAAAAACACCGCCACCGCAGGCAGCAGGACGACTGATGAGCGGCGTTTTGGTTTCACGGCAGGACGAGTAGCGGGTTTCCAGCTTTTGACGCCTATCCAGCCCCGCCGCCTCCTGCGCTCAGGCCCAGGCCTTCGATCCTTGCTGCGGCTGTGGTTCAGCGACCGAAGGATCGGAGCCCCCTATTGTTCCACCGCATCCAGAAAAATTTGCCCGAGAACCAGGTCGGGCAAATCGGCCGGCTCGAAATGCGTCATTCGCCCTTCTGGTTGCGCTCGACGAACTTGTTGAAACGGCTGGTTTGTCCGTCACCAGTCTTGGACTGGTAAAGAAAGGCCAGATCGTTCTCGTCGAATATGCGGAAGAACTCGTCCCATTCGACCGGCTCGAATGCTTCCTCGGGTTTGCCGAAGTCGATCCGCAGGATGCCGCCCGCGCCTTTGGTGCGAACCACTGCCGGGCGTCCATCCCGCTCCTCGGCCCATTTGCGGATTTCGTCGTGATTGGTGGTCGTTTGCGACTGGGACATTGAAATCTCCTTTGATCATCGGCGTTGCCAACATCGGGCATCGTCGGGGCTGCCGGCGTCCTAACAGCACAAGGGCGGCAATGTTCCGGCACGGCGCGGCGAGCGCGATGTGGCTGCTTCCGAACGAAGCCGGCCAAAGGAACTTTGTTGAAGCCAAGGGAACAAACCTTTTGCCGAAAAGTTCGGGTCGCCAAGATTACCTGTCTGAGGAGTGGTCGTGAAACGGATATTGGTTACAGGGGGCTGCGGCTTCATTGGCCGGCATGTCGCCCAGGAACTCATCGAGCAGGATTATTCGGTTCGCATTTTGGATGTGCTGCTGGAGCAGGTGCACGCAGGCGAAACAGTCGCCCTTCCCGCCGGGGCCGAGCTGATCAAGGGCGACATTCGGGACCGGGAGGCGGTCGCCAAGGCGCTGGAAGGCGTTGACGCGGTCATTCATCTGGCCGCGGAAGTCGGCGTCGGACAGTCGATGTACGAGATCGCGCGCTATGTCGGCACCAACGATCTCGGCACCGCGACGCTGCTCGAGGCGCTGATCAAACACCCGGTCGAGCGCATTGTCGTCGCCTCATCGATGAGTGTCTATGGCGAGGGCCTCTATGCTACATCGGACGGCCGGCGCATCGACAATGCCCGGCGCAAGGCGAGCGACATCAAAAACGGGCAATGGAATCCGCTGTCGCCGGAAGGCGAGCCCCTCTCCCCCCTGCCGACGGACGAGGAAAAGCCGGTCGATCTCGCCTCTATTTATGCACTGACGAAATACGCCCAGGAACGCGCCGTGCTGATCTTCGGCGAAGCCTATGGCATCGATGCGGTCGCGCTGCGCCTGTTCAACGTCTTCGGCGCCGGCCAGGCGTTATCGAACCCCTATACCGGCGTGTTGGCCAATTTTGCTTCGCGTCTCGCCAACGGCCAACGTCCAATGATCTTCGAGGATGGCGAACAGAAACGCGATTTCGTCCATGTGGATGACGTCGCCCGCGCCTTTCGTCTTGCGCTGCAGCAACGCCAGGCAAGGGGTCACGTCATCAACATCGGCAGCGGCCGAGCCTATGCTATCAGCGACGTCGCGCGGGTACTTGCCGAGGCCATGGGAACGCCGGACCGCTCGCCAGAGTTGCTCGGCAAGGCGCGCTCCGGGGATATCCGCAACTGCTTCGCCGATATTTCCAAGGCCCGTGAGCTGCTCGGTTTCGAGCCGAGGCAACAACTGGAGAATTCCCTCGCCGATTTCGTTTCCTGGGTGCGCAACTCGTCCGCCATCGACCGCGGCGCCGACATGAAACGCGAGCTTGAAGAACGTGGGCTGGTGTCATGAATACGCGCAATCGACGCGACGCGCCCGTCGCCATTGTCGGCGGCAGCGGCTTCATAGGATCGAACCTGGCCGACAGCCTGTTGTCGGATGGCGAGCCGGTGCTGGTGATCGACAATCTCAGCCGCCCCGGCGTCGAACAGAACCTTGAATGGCTGGTGCAGAAACACGGAAGCCGCCTCATGGTCGAAACGATTGACGTGCGCGACGCCAACGCGCTTGCGCCCGTTCTGAAGAGTTCCAAGGCGATCTTCCACCTGGCCGCGCAAACCGCCGTCACAACGAGCCTGGTCCAACCGGACGAGGATTTCGACATCAACCTTCGAGGAACGTTCAATGTCCTCGAGGCGGCGCGGCTGAGCAGTGAGTTTGTTCCGGTGGTCTTCGCCAGCACCAACAAGGTCTATGGCAGCCTGCCCGACGTCGCGGTGCGCGAGGACGGCGATCGTTACCTGCCTTGCGACGGCATCATCCAAGCGAATGGCATCGACGAGACCCACGGCCTGGATTTCTGCACGCCCTATGGCTGCTCCAAAGGCGCGGCGGACCAATATGTGCTCGACTATGCCAAATCCTACGGCATGCCCACGGCGGTGCTGCGGATGAGCTGCATCTACGGGCCGCGCCAGTTCGGAACCGAGGATCAAGGCTGGGTCGCGCACTTCCTGCTGAGTGCGCTGACGGGACGTCCAATCACCATTTACGGCGACGGCAGACAAGTGCGCGATATACTGCATGTCTCCGATGCGGTCGCCGCCTACAGGGCCACGCTCGATCGTATCGAGACGACCAAAGGCCAGGCATTCAATCTTGGCGGCGGCCCCGATAATGCGATCAGCCTGCGCATGCTGTTGAGCGAGATCCGTAGCTTGACCGGCCGTGAGCTTTCGATCCGCCATGATGACGAACGCACCGGCGATCAGCCCTTCTTCGTCGCCGACACCCGCAAGATCAAAGCGATGCTTGGCTGGAAAGCTCGTGTTTCATGGCGCGAAGGCATTCGCGATCTCGCAGACTGGCTGCAACAACACCGGCTCCAGCCTCGCCCCGAAGTCGTGAGGTACGTCGCATGAAAATCGCCCTGGTAAACCCGTTCTGGACCTATGACGACAGCATCTATTTCGGCTGCCGCCAACCACATCTCCCGCTGGAACTCGGCTATTCGAAATCCCTCCTCGAAACAGCCGGCCATGAGGTGTTGATGCTGGATGGGCAATTGCAGAAGCTCGACAACTCGGACCTCTCCGAGCGTGTGGCTGATTTCGCGCCTGCAATGACGGTCGTCACTACCGCCCCGACTTATCTGTTCTGGCGCTGCGCACCACCCGAGTTGCGCGTGCCGGCCGATTTCCTCAACCGTCTCGCCGGGCGCGGTGGACGCACAGTCGCGGTCGGGCCGCATGGCTCGGCTACGCCCGCGCCAACCTTGCGCAAGCTTGGCGTCGACATTGTTGTGCGCGGCGAATGCGAGGAAATCGTCGCGGAACTTGCCCGGCGCGACGACTGGAGCGCGGTCCCCTCGACCGCTTACCTGCGCGACGCCAAGGTGGTTTTGAACGGCGGCGTCCACGCCAGCTCGTTTGTCGATCATCCGCCACTCCAATGGCCATCAGACTGGATCGCAGCCCATTCGCATCACCATCACAGGTTCGATGACAAGCAGGTTGGGTTCGGCGCGGAGGTCGAAGCATCGCGCGGCTGCCCCTACAATTGCAGCTTCTGCGCCAAGATCGATTTCCGCGATGCCTATCGCCGCCGCAACCACGAGGCGGTCATAGCGGAAATCGATCGGCTGATTGCCCAGGGCGTCGGCTACATTTATTTCATCGATGAAATCTTCCTGCCGCAAAAAGCGCTGTTGGAAGCGTTGATCCATCGCGACGTGAAGTTCGGTGTGCAGACCCGCATCGACCTTTGGAAGCCCGAGCTGCTGGAATTGCTTGGTGCGGCCGGCTGCGTCTCCATCGAGGCCGGTCTCGAAAGCCTGACCGTGGAAGGTCGTGCGATGCTGGCGAAGCGCTGCCGGCTGGGTACCGAGGAACTCGCCGCGCTGCTCGTCAATGCCAGGCGTCACGTTCCATTCGTACAGGCCAATCTGATCGGCGTCGTCGAGGATGACCCTGCCCTCGTCGATTACTGGCGAACGCACCTCATCGACAACGGCGTATGGGCCAATGAACCCGTACCGCTTTATCCATATCCGAGTTCGCCAAGCTATCGCGAGCTTTGGGGCGAACCCGACGACCTCGCCTGGGAGCGCGCCCATGATCACTATCTCGCATCATTCCAGAAGTTCAGCGATATCCAGGAAAGGCGCCCGCGTCCGCTGGCGGAACTGGAGGCGACATGTTGCGGACACTGACGCCGCGCTCGCGGCGCATCCTGATGACGGTCGATGCCGTGGGCGGCGTGTGGCGCTATGCGCTCGACCTGGCCAGGGAACTTGTCAACGGCGGCGATAGCGTAGTGCTTGCCGGTCTCGGTCCGCCACCGTCCAGGCACCAGGCCGACGAGGCGGAGGCTTTCGCGAAGCTGATCTGGCTGAACACGCCGCCGGATTGGATGACCCGCAACGGCGGTGATCTCGACGCGCTGCCGCGGGAGTTGCATGCGCCCATGCGCGACCACGCCATCGACCTTGTCCATTTCAACGCGCCTTCGCAGGCGGCGGGATTCGACGCGCCATGCCCGGTCGTGGTGGTCTCCCATTCCTGCGTGACGACCTGGTTCCATGCGGTCAGAGGACAGGCGGCGGATGGGGCATGGGCCTGGCAGAAGGAGCGCAACAGACGCGGCATGGATCGGGCCGACGCGGTCATCGCGCCGAGCCGCAGCCATGCCGACATGCTAGAGACCTGCTACGGCCCGATCGCGCGCTTGAGTGTGGTCACAAATGGTGCCCGTCCTCTGCCGAAGGCCGAAAAGCATCAACCGCTCGTGTTCGCTGCTGCCCGCTGGTGGGACGAGGGCAAAAATGCCGCGGTGGTCGACCAGGCGGCGTCCCTGACGCGATGGCCTCTGTTTGCCGCCGGGTCGACGAACGGCCCAAACGGCGAGCATGTCAGCTTCAGCCATGCTGTTCCTCTGGGAGCAGTGCCATCCGACGAGGCGCGTTCGTTGATGGCTCGCGCGGGTATTTTCGTATCGCCATCGCTCTACGAGCCATTCGGCCTGGCCGCGCTGGAAGCCGCCATGTCGGCTACGCCCCTGGTGCTTTCCGATATCGCCACCTATCGCGAACTATGGGACGGGGCCGCGATATTCTTTGACGCGCGCGATCCGCACGATCTCGCTGCCTGCCTCAACCGTCTCTCCAGCGATGCCGAGCTCCGGCGAGAGCTTGGCCAGGCAGCCATCCGACGCAGCCGCAGGTTTAGGCTGACAAAGCAGACAGCGGCTATGCGCGGCGTCTACGACAAAGCGGCCTTAGCGATGGCGGAGCGCTGATCATGCGCTTTGTGTTTTACACCCACTCGGTCGTTTCCGACTGGAACCATGGCAATGCCCATTTCCTGCGCGGCGTCATGCGAGAGCTGGTCCAGCGCCGGCATCAGACTATTGCGCTGGAGCCGGCGAATGGCTGGAGCCGGTCGAATCTGCTGGCTGAGAAGGGGTCGTTCGCCATCGAACGCTTCCGCAAGGATTTTCCCGAACTGATGCCGGTGACCTACGACGCCGGATTTGATCACGAAGCCTGGATTGCCGAGGCCGACGTTGTGATCGTTCATGAGTGGACGGATCCGGAGCTTGTCGCACGTATTGGCCGTGCCCGGGCCGCCGGCGGCAACTTCATCCTTCTTTTTCACGACACCCACCACCGGGCCGTGTCTGCGACCGAGGCACTCTCGGCGCTCCGGCTGGAGCACTATGACGGCGTTCTCGCCTTTGGCGAAACCTTGCGCGAGAGCTATCTGCGCGCCGGCTGGGGCAAGCGCGTCTTCACTTGGCATGAAGCGGCGGACGATCGCCTGTTCAAGCCGCACCCGGAGATCCACCCCACCTCCGATCTGGTCTGGATCGGCAACTGGGGCGATGATGAGCGGACCGCCGAACTCAAGGAGTTTCTGATCGAGCCGGTGCACGATCTCGGCCTTGATGCCGCTGTTCACGGCGTACGCTACCCCAAGACCGCACTTGCGGATCTGGCCACCGCAGGACTGCGCTATGAGGGGTGGATCGCCAATGCCGACGTGCCGAAGGCCTTCGCCGCGCATCGTGTCACCGTTCACGTTCCACGGCGCCCCTATCGCGAGAGGTTGCCCGGAATCCCGACGATCCGCATGTTCGAGGCACTCGCCTGCGGCATTCCGCTGATTTCAGCGCCATGGTCCGATGTCGAGCAGCTTTTCAGGCCCGGTGTCGACTTCCTGTTTGCCGAGAATGGCTCGCAAATGCGGCAACAGCTTCGGACGGTGTTGTCCGACGAGGACTTTGCGGCCTCCCTGGTGACCTCGGGTCTCGAGACCATCCGCTCGCGGCACACCTGCCGCCACCGCGTCGACGAGTTGCTCGGCGTGCTCACGCAATGCGCGAACCGACACACCGCCGTCCCGACAGCCGCAAAGGAAGCCGTCGCATGAAGATCGCATTCTATGGATCGAGCCTTTTGTCGTCCTACTGGAACGGTGCCGCGACGTACTATCGCGGTTTGCTCAAGGCACTTTCGCAATTGGGTTACGAGATCACGTTCTACGAACCCGATGTCTACGACCGGCAGAAGAACCGCGACATCGAAGCTCCCGACTGGTGCACTGTCGTCGTTTATGAGGCGACCCAGCATGCGCTGATGCAGGTCGCGGCACGTGCCGCCGGCGCCGACATCGTCGTCAAGGCGAGTGGCGTCGGTTTCGAAGACGAGGCGCTGCTTCGCGCCGTTCTCGACCACGCCCGCAGCGACGCGCTTGTCGTATTCTGGGACGTGGATGCGCCAGCCACGCTTGCCCAGTTGCGCGACGAGCCGGACCACCCGCTCCATCGTGCACTGCAGGAGATCGACCTCGTGCTGACCTATGGTGGCGGCGATCCCGTTGTCTGGGCCTATCGTGCCATGGGCGCCAAGGAGTGCGTGCCCATCTACAATGCGCTCGATCCCGAAACGCACCATCCGGTCGCCAGCAAAGCGCGTTTTGCCTGCGACCTGGCGTTCCTCGGAAACCGGCTGCCGGACCGTGAAGCGCGTGTCGAATCGTTTTTCCTCGATCCCGCCAGCCAGCTGCCGAAACAGCGTTTCCTGCTCGGCGGCTCGGGTTGGGGCGACAAGCCGCTCCCAACCAATGTCGGCTGGCTCGGCCATGTTGGCACCCGCGATCACAACGCCTTCAATGTCACGCCAAAAGCCGTGTTGAACATTAGCCGCGACAGCATGGCAGCCAACGGTTTTTCACCGGCCACGCGAGTGTTCGAGGCGGCTGGCGCCGGCGCCTGTCTCATCACGGATGCATGGCTGGGCGTGGAACTGTTCCTGAAACCAGGCGAGGAGATCCTGGTCGCGCGTGACGGCGGCGATGTCGCGGAGATAATGCGCTCGCTGACCCCCGGTCGGGCCAAGGCAATCGGCCAAGCCGCACTTCACCGCGTGCTGGCGGACCATACCTACGCGCTTCGGGCGGATGTGGCGGATGCCGTCTTCAAACGTCATTTCGAGCACGGGGCCGTGGAGGCAGCGGAATGACCAAGAAACTGGACATCGTCTTTCTCGGCCTGTCGCTGTCCTCATCCTGGGGAAACGGCCACGCCACGACTTTCCGGGGTCTTTTGAAAGGCTTGCACGGACTCGGTCACCGGGTGACTTTTCTGGAGCGCAACGTGCCGTGGTACGCCAATCACCGCGATCTGCGCGATCCGGAGTTCTGCGCCTTGCGCTACTACGAAACCACTGCGGAGCTGCAACGCGACTACGCACAGTGCCTGGAGCAGGCCGACATCATCGTCATCGGATCCTTTGTTCCAGAAGGACGCCAGGTCATCGACATCGTCGCCTCGCTTTGCAAGGGGCAGCTCTGCTTTTACGACATCGACACCCCGGTGACCCTGGCCAAGCTTTCAGCCGACGATTGCGATTATCTGAGTTCGCGGCAAATTCCGTATTTCGATGTCTATTTCTCCTTCACTGGCGGCCCAACGCTCAACCATCTGGCGCAAGACTTCGGCGCGCGCCATGCCGAACCTCTCTATTGTTCGGTCGATCCGGAACGGCATCACCCGACAGGAGATCCGATCCGCTGGGATCTCGGCTATCTCGGCACCTACAGCATGGACCGGCAGACAATGCTGAACGCTCTGCTGCTCGAGCCCGCACGGCATATGCCGAACCTCCGTTTCGTCGTGGCCGGCTCCCAATATCCATCCGACATCATCTGGCCGGACAATGTCGAACGCATCGAACATTTGCCGCCAGCCGATCACGCCGCGTTCTATAGCCGTCAGCGCTACACGCTGAATGTCACACGCAGTTCCATGATCACCGCAGGATGGTCGCCCAGCGTGCGCCTGTTCGAAGCGGCGGCTTGCGGCACGCCCATCGTCAGCGACCGCTGGCCAGGGCTCGACAGCTTCTTTCCCGCGTCGGCGATCCACACCGCCGCGGAGACGGACGATGTCATCGATATCCTCGTTGGCGAGTCCGAGCGCGCACGCCTGGCCATGGCCGGCCGGGCTCGCAAACTCGTCCTCGCTTCCCACACCGGCGCGGCCAGGGCTCGCGAATTCGTGGCGGCGCTGACCCAACCAAGGGCGACGGCCCTCGATCTCGACATTGGAAGTGCAGCATGAACGGCAGACAGGAGAAAACAGCGATGCGACAGACAAGAAAGGCGCACAGGGCAAAGACGGTGCTTGTTGCCGGCGGCGCGGGTTTCCTCGGTTCGCATCTTTGCGAAGTATTGCTCCGCAACGGCTGGCGCGTGATCTGCGTCGACAATTTTCTGACCGGGCGCATGGAAAACATCATCTCGATCATGGACCGGCCGGGTTTCCGGTTGATCGAGCAGGACATCTGCCGGCCACTGGATCTCGGCGAGCCCGTGGATCACATCTTCAACCTGGCCTGCGCCGCCTCACCGCCGCGTTATCAGGCGGACCCGATACACACCACGCGTACCTGCGTGATCGGAACCCTCAACCTGCTCGAACTCGCTGTCCGCAATGACGCGCGACTGCTGCAGGCCTCGACGAGCGAAGTGTATGGCGATCCGGAACAACACCCGCAAAGGGAGGATTACGTAGGTCATGTGAACTGCACCGGCCCACGCGCCTGCTACGACGAGGGAAAGCGCACCGCCGAAACGCTTTGCTTCGACTATCTAAGGGCCGCCAAGGCCGACGTCCGCGTCGCGCGCATCTTCAACACCTACGGTCCGAGAATGGATCCGGCCGACGGTCGCATCGTCTCGAATTTGATCATGCAGGCGCTCGAGAAGCGTCCGCTGACGATATTCGGCGACGGCCAGCAAACGCGATCCTTCTGCTATGTCTCCGACTTGATTGATGGATTGATGCGCCTGATGAACATCGACCCCAATCCGGGCAAGCCGGTCAATCTGGGCAATCCCGGAGAATTCACCATCGTGCGACTGGCGGCATTGGTGAAGGCGATGACCGGCACCAAGTCGGATCTGAAATTTCTGCCCCTGCCGCAAGACGATCCTCGGCGCAGGCAGCCTGATATTTCGCGTGCGAAAACGCTGCTCGGCTGGTCGCCGAGAGTGCCGCTCAACGAAGGGCTCAAGCTGACGATCGATTATTTCGCGGCGCTCGAAGGCACCGGCATCGGCGATCAGATGACAGGCCTTGCCAAAAGGAGACCCGCAGGCGGGCTGCAGAACCTTCCTGCATGACGTGGGCCGCGGCCGGACCTGCCCGGAGATCGTGCGGAACATCCATCCAACCTTGTAGTTTGGCGGGAGGGACCCGATACGGAGGATCATCCTCATGCAACCCAAGCGACCCGCGAAGGATGTCGACAAGATTGCCGAACGCGAGGCGGCTGCCTATCTCCGGCGCTCCTCGATCACCTATCTCGAGTGCTGCGTCAGCCTGATGATGACGCATCTGCAGCGCGAGGAAGTGGCCGCTATTCTCGAGCAGGAAGCAGACATGCTACGAAGGCTGGATTGATCGAAACGCTACACCTGACAGTCGTCCAGGAACCGTATCAGCCCCGCCCTGTATCGGTCTCCGGTCGCGGCCAGCCTTGCTTTTTCCTGGCCATTTTCGGATTGCGCAGCCGTGCTCCAGAGCCCGATTTGGAACGCCAAATAGCAGGGTTCGAAAAAATCGATGTGGCCATTGTCAATATCGAGCCCCATCCCCTCGACCAATGTCGTCACATCGCTGTCGGATAGTCCATATTCGACACGGGCGCCGGCAATGTCCCACTCTATCGGCTGGCAGCCAATCAAATCGTGTGCCCGGCAATGGTCGACGGCATCTGTCTTGAGCACCGTGCCGTCGGCACAAACGAGAAACTCCCACGCGTGAAGCTTTCCGTCGATTTCCACCCGCTGCAGAACATACGCAGGGGTTTTTTTCGAGAGCCAACGGCGCAACGTCGCCGCTCGGTTCTCGCCCAGGGCTTCAGATGTATTGGAAACAGCCATTTCCGCGAGTGCGAGCAATGATGCACCCGGTTCGCAGGTTCGGAGATTGAGCGCCCGCCAGGTTAGATAGCGCGCCAACTCCGCGACCAGCCTTCCTCTTGGCAGCGGCGCCTGGTCCATCGTGGTGCCGTCAATCCACCGTTCGACCAGAAAGCCGTGGCAAAGCCCGACCACTTGCGATCCGAACCCGGCTTTCCCCAACATTTCCGCGGCTCGTCTCTTACGCCGTCCGGTTTCGCCGAGGCCGGCGAATTTGACGAGCCAGCGACCACACCCCGCGGACGCCAGGAATTTACGCCGCTCGATGCCGCGCGGGCTCGGCGGCCAATGCTTTTCGTCGACGTAGTGGACGCTCCTCCATTCGCCACCAGACAGTTCGGTCAGGCGTAATTCGGGGCTGCCGACCGCCTCGGCCACCCATTCGCTAAGCGTGGGAATGTTCGAGCTTTCGGGGAAGGTGCATTCGAGCGCCGTCGCCACATGTTTCGGACAGCGCGACCATGTCTCCCTGGCCTCCCGTGACGCTTCGATGCCCGGGTTGCCAGGATGGCTGGGAAACAGGTGAATGCGGTCCATACCAATACCCAGTTCCCGCAGCCACGCGACGACGGCGTGCATCGAACTGCCGGACAGACCGGGACCTTCGTCTACAACGGCGAAGCGTGCCGATGGATTGTTCTTCCAGGAAGCGATCGAGCGCGGATCGGCATTGATGTGCCTGCGGAAAGGATGGCCGACCGGACGAACGCTGAACGGCGCCGGCGCGCCAATCGCGGCAGCCACTATGGCGGCAAGCCCCAGGCCGATGCTGCGGATGCCGATCACGCATGTGTTCGCATCGAGACCTGACTCCTGCGCCGCTCCCAAATAGCTTTCGGGATAAAGCGCGTAATGCGCGTAACCCTCGGCAGAACCGGTCAGAACCTCAGCCTCGCAATCCAACCCGTCCAGCAGTTGGAGAAGTCCTGGGTCGATGCCACCGCCCACGGCGAAACCGCTTCGCCACGACTTCGCCACCTCGGCCGCAAGACCAACCAGCAATCTCGCGCCTTGCTGTTGCCGCGGCGAAAAGATGTCGATGCCGCTGTTCTCGAAATCGACATCGGCAAGCGCGCGAACCAGTTCCGATACGCTGATGAATAGGCCGACCAACGCGGCATGGCGTCGGACGCCATGAGCCATGCGGTCCAGACTTTGAGCAATTTCGCTCGCAGCATCGCGAAGCCGTTCTGCGCTCTGCCTCCGCTTCTGGTCGCCGTAAACGATCATCGATCGGTTTTCCAATGCTTTGCCTTGCGGCAACGCAGCGAGCGCTGCTTCGATCCATGCTGTCTTGCGCAATTTTTCGGCAGGCCAAGGAACATTCCGGCACGCTGGTGGTTCGGCGGCAGGAACTTACCTTTGAACAGCATAGGGCGGCAGTTTCGTGGGATCGAAAAAGGTTCGTGTCGGTATCGTCGGGGTCGGCAATTGCGCATCCTCCCTGGTGCAGGGCCTCTCCTATTATCGTCACGCAAAAAGCAACGAACCAATCCCAGGGCTGATGCATGCCGACCTCGGCGGTTACCATGTCGACGACATCGAGATTGTCTGCGCATTCGACGTCGCCAGGAGCAAGGTTGGCCTCGACGTCGCTGAAGCAATCTACGCCGCCCCGAACAACACGTTCCGCTTTGCCGATGCGGCGGCAAACGGCGTTCGCGTCGAGCGCGGACCGACACTTGACGGCATCGGAAAATACTTGCGCGACGAAATCGAGGAGGCGCCGGAGCCGGTTGCCGACGTCAGCGAAATCCTGCGCAACAGCGGCGCCGACGTGCTGGTCTCTTACCTGCCGGTGGGCTCCGAGGAGGCGACGCGCTTCTACGCCGAATGCGCGCTTGAGGCCGGCTGCGCCTTCGTCAACTGCATACCCGTTTTCATCGCCTCACGTCCGGAATGGCGCCGGCGCTTCGAGCAGCGAGGGCTGCCGCTGGTCGGCGATGATATCAAGAGCCAGGTCGGGGCGACCATCGTTCACCGCCTGCTGGCCAATCTCTTCCGCGAGCGCGGCGTGCGCATCGATCGCACTTATCAGCTGAATTTCGGCGGCAACACCGACTTCCTCAACATGCTGGAACGCGAGCGGCTGGAATCAAAGAAAATTTCCAAGACCCAGTCCGTGGCCAGCCAGTTCGATGTTCCCCTGGAGCCGGGCAATATTCATGTCGGACCCAGCGACCACGTACCGTGGCTGACTGATCGCAAATGGGCCTATATCCGAGTGGAAGGGACGACCTTCGGCGGCGTGCCGCTCAACGCCGAGCTCAAGCTGGAAGTCTGGGATTCTCCAAATTCAGCCGGCGTGGTGATCGATGCGATACGCTGCGCCAAGCTTGCGCTCGATCGCGGCATAGCGGGAGCACTGACCGGTCCCTGCAGCTATTTCATGAAGTCGCCTCCCGAACAGTTCACCGACGCCGAAGCGCGGCAGCGCACGCTCGCTTTCATCGCCGGCAAGGACGAGCCTTTGCTGGATGCCGCGGAATGACGACAACGTTCTTTTTGATCCGTCATGCAGCGCACGACAATGTCGGCTCCTATCTTGCAGGACGGATGGATGGCGTTTGCCTTGGCGAGGCTGGGAAGGCGCAGGCCGCGCATCTTGGTGGCCGCATGGCCCGGGAGCCGATTGAAGCCATCTTGTGCAGCCCGCGTGAGCGTACGCAAGAGACGGCCGTGCCGATCGCGCTTGCCTGCGGCGTCGGTGAAATCGCGATCTGCGCCGAACTCGACGAGATCGATTTCGGCGATTGGTCGGGAAAGACCTTCGACGAGTTGAATGGCGATGCCGGTTGGCGGGCGTGGAACGACCAGCGGCAGGAGGCCAGGACACCGAGCGGCGAGACCATGCTGGATGTCCAGGAGCGGATCGTCGCACTGATGAACGCAGTGCGCGAGCGGCATCCGAATCAGTGTGTCGCCCTGGTCAGCCACGCCGACGTGATCAAAGCCGCCGTCTGCAAGGTGCTTGGCTTGCCGGTCGGCGACTGCTTCCGCTTCGACATCGATCCAGCCTCGATTACGACGATCGTGTCGGGTGACTGGGGCTCCAAGCTCCTGCGAATGAACGAAGCTGCCTGACGAGGACTTTCCGGATGCAGATGGTCATTTTCGGTCTCACCGTTACATCATCATGGGGCAACGGCCATGCCACGCTCTGGCGGGGACTGATCCGCGCCCTGGGTCGGCTGGGATGGTCCATCACCTTCTTCGAACGCGATACCCCCTACTATGCCGGGACGCGTGATCTCGATCGGCTCGATGGCGGCAACGTCGTCATTTATCCGGACTGGGAGGACATCCGTCGCGTTGCGGAGCGGGCAATGAAGCAAGCGGATGTCGTCGTCGTCACCTCCTACTGTGCCGACGCCGTGGAGGCCTCGCGGCTGGCGCAGCAGACAGGTCGCGGATTGCGTGTCTTCTACGATCTCGACACTCCGGTCACGCTTGCCCGCATCGAGCAAGGCGAGCGTCCGCCCTATTTCGGACCTGAGGGTCTCGCCGATTTCGACCTCGTTTTGAGTTACACCGGCGGCTCTGCGATCGAGGCGCTTAAGTCGGTTTTGGGCGCGCGTCACGTGGTGCCGCTCTATGGGCATGTCGATCCCGACCAACACCGGCCGGCAGAGAAGCGGGCGGAATTCGCCGGTGATCTGTCCTATCTCGGAACCTACGCGGCGGATCGCCAGGCCGGCGTCGAAAAGCTGCTGGTCCGCCCGGCCGCGCGCCTGCCTGACCACCGCTTCATCATTGGCGGCGCGCAATATCCGCAGGAATTCCCATGGAGCGACAATATCTTCTTTGTCAGGCATCTTCCGCCCGCCGATCATCCGGCTTTCTTCTCATCATCTCGCCTTACATTGAACGTCACCCGGGAGGCGATGGCGCAAAAGGGCTGGTGCCCGTCGGGACGGCTCTTCGAAGCGGCCGCGTGTGGGGCTGCCATCGTCACCGATGCATGGCCGGGCCTGGCCGAATTTTTCGAACCCGGCCGCGAAATCTTGTTGGCGCATGACACCGATGATGTGGTCGCCGCATTGCGATTGCCGGAGCGCGAGCTCGACGGCATTCGAAGGCGTGCCCGCGACCGGGTCTTGGGCGAACACACTTCCGCACGGCGCGCGGCGGAACTGGATCGCATCCTGAACGATGCCTTTCAAAGATCTCCCGGCGAACCGATGAGGGAAGCGGTCTGATGTTGGGCATCGTACCCGCTGCCGGGCGCGGCAGCCGCATTCAGCCGCTCGGCTTCTCGAAAGAGCTGCTGCCGGTCGGTAGCCGGATCGATGGACAGACCGAGCGTCCCTGCGCCGTGAGCGAGTATCTGGTACGGCGCATGGTGCAGGCCGGCGTCGACAAGATTTGCTTCATCATCGGATCGGGCAAATCCGACATCCTTGAATACTACGCCGCCGGCTACGGTGACGCGGCGGCTCTCTTCGTGGTGCAGCCGAACCCCGTCGGTCTGTGCGATGCGATCTTCCGGGCGGCGCCCCTCGTCGCGCCCGACGAGGTCGTCCTGGTCGGCCTTCCCGATACGATCTGGTTTCCCGAGGACGGTTTCCGCCATTTGCCCGACGATCAGCTCTCATTTCTGCTTTTCCCGGTGGATCAGCCGGAATTCTTCGACGCCGTCGTCACCGACGTCCACGAGCGCGTGATCGAAATCCAGGTCAAACGACAAGATGCCGCCACGAACTGGGTTTGGGGTGCGTTCAAGATGCCGGGCCATATCCTGCATCAGCTTGCGGCACTCTGGCGTGAGCGCGAGCGCAGTGACGAATATATCGGCACTTTGGTCAACGCCTATATTGCGGCCGGCGGTACAGCTTTTGGTGTCAGGGCTGGGTCGGACTATGTCGATGTCGGCACTTTCAACGGCTATCGAACAGCTCTGCGGTTGCTTGAAAACGACGCCCCATCCGCGCACCGCCGGCCCACCATGATCATGCCCGGCGCGCAGTCGCATGTACCCGTCGTTCCTGGCGAAGGAGCCTGAGCCATGCTGCATTCCCATGCCGAAATCCGCCGCCGCATCGATGCGCTCGGCCCATGGTTCCACAACATGGAACTTGCCGGCGTCGAAACCGCTCCCAACCATTTTCTGGGCAACTACCCGCTGATCAAATGGCGCAAATTTGCCAATGCCATTCCCGCTGATCTGACGGGCAAGGCGGTACTCGATATCGGCTGCAATGCAGGATTTTACTCCATCGAGATGAAACGGCGAGGTGCTGACCGTGTCCTCGGCATCGATTTCGATGACGCCTATCTGGCCCAAGCTCGCTTTGCGGCCGAGGTTGCCGATTGCGAGATCGAATTCCAGAAGCTTTCGGTCTACGACGTCGGTTCGCTGCGCGAGACGTTCGATGTCGTGCTGTTCATGGGGGTGCTTTACCATTTGCGCCACCCCTTGCTCGCGCTCGACCTGATCCGCGAACATGTCGCCCGTGACCTGATGATCTTCCAGTCCATGCAGCGCGGCAGCGCGGATCTGCCCGAGTTGGAAGAAAACTATCATTTCTGGACGCATGACCTGTTCGACCAGCCGCAGTTTCCCAAGCTGCATTTTATCGAGCACCGCTATGCCGACGATCCCACCAACTGGTGGATTCCAAACCGCGCCTGCACCGAAGCGATGCTGCGCAGCGCCGGTTTCGAGATCGTTCTGCACCCCGAGCAGGAGGTCTATTTCTGCCGCGCAGCCGGGGACCCGGCCGGCGGCGGCGCCATCTACCCCTCGAAAGGACAGCTCCATGATTGAAGCCGCCATGATCTGGAACGAGCCCAACAACAAATCGCATTGGGACCCAGAGCTCGATCCCGATTGGAGCCGCTTTGCCAGGATGGCGATCTTGTCGGCTGACGCAATCGCGTCGGAGAACCCGTCTTTGACGAAAGTACTCGGTGGCATCTCGCCGATAGATCCGGGCTTTATCACCCGCATGAAGGAATTCGGCGTGCTGGACCATGTCGATGCCGTCGCCGTGCACGGCTTTCCGCTCGACTGGAACCTGTGGCAGATCCACGAATGGCCACAGAAGATCGGCGAGATCGCGACCGTCACCAACCTTCCCATCTGGGTCAGCGAAGTCGGCGTATCAACCTTCGGCGCGGAAGAAATCCAGGTTTGGGGGCTCAAGCGCACCGCTGAGTTGCTGATTGGCAACGCACCACGCATCCAGTGGTACAGCCTCTACGATCTTCCGCGCGAATGGGAAGCAACGACGCGGCATCGCGAGGCGGAGGGCTCTTCTTACTATCGACATTTCCACATGGGGCTGCTGCGCCAGGACGGCACGCCAAAACCAGCGCTGGAGGAGTTCCTGCGCTACTCGCCCGCAATGGGGCTGGTGCAGTGGTTTCATTTCGAGGACCCCCGGCTGGACGATGCCGTCGCCTGGATGAAGCGGCTGGGCGTCACCAATATGCGCACGGGGCTTTCCTGGGCAGACAGCTTCCGGCCGAACGCGCTGGACTGGTTCGACCGGCAGATGGAGGCACTCGCCGATTTCGACGTGACGGTCACCTTTTGCTTTACACCGCAGCATCGGGGAATGATGCCCCACCACACCAGCCCGCCACTGGTGCCGGAGGAGTTCGCGGAATTCTGCGCAACCATGATCCGCCGCTATGCGCCCGGCATGACGTCCGCTTCGCTCCCGACGCGGCGGGCCTCGGCAGCGTGAAAGTGTCATGCTGCCATGCATCAGACGCCTGACACATTGGACGAATTAGCGGCATCATCGACAGGTGGTGCGGCATACGGGACCGAGGCGCAACCAGCCGCGGCGCTCACTATCCTCAATGTCGCCTACCCTCTCGCACCCGTCGGACCCGATGCTGTCGGCGGTGCCGAACAGGTTCTGTCGATTCTCGATCGGGGGCTGGTTCGCGCCGGCCACCGCTCTATCGTCATTGGCTGCCGCGGCTCCAGCGCGAGCGGTACCCTTGTGGAAATACCGGCTGAAAACGGCGTGCTCGACGAGGCGGCGAAGAGCCGCGCGCAGCAGGCTCATCGCAAAGCGATCGCCGCTGCCCGCGCCCGATGGCCGATCGATGTGGTTCATCTGCACGGCATCGATTTTCATGCCTATCTGCCCGACGATGGTCCGACCCTGGTGAGCCTCCACCTGCCCTTGGACTGGTATCCGGCCGAGGCTCTGCGACCGACGCGCGACGACCTGTGGCTCCATGCGGTCTCGCCCACCCAGCAGCAAACGGCGCCACCAGGGGCCAGACTGGTGGCGCCGATTCCCAACGGCGTTGACATCGAAGCACTGAGCCTGGTGCAGCCGAAGCGAGACTTTGCCCTGGTTCTCAGCCGAGTCTGCCCGGAAAAGGGCATTCACCTGGCCCTGGACGCGGCCAAACAGGCGGGCGTGCCCCTGATCATCGGCGGCAAGGTCTACCCCTACGAAACACATACGCGCTACTTTCGCGACGAGGTCCAATCCCGTCTTGATGCTCGCCGCCGCTTCCTGGGCCCGCTCGGTTTTAACGCCAAGAGGCGCTTTCTCAACGCAGCCCGCTGTCTGGTCATTCCGAGCCTCGCCGCCGAGACAAGCTCGCTTGTCGCCATGGAGGCCCTCGCCTGCGGTACCCCGGTGGTCGCATTCCCGAATGGCGCGCTTGCGGATGTCATCGAGCACGGCAGGACGGGCTTTCTCGTCAACACAGTCGACGAAATGGCCCAAGCCATTCTTGCGGCGCCCAGCCTGGACGCCGAGGCGTGCCGGGTGGAGGCGCGACGGCGGTTTTCGCTGGAACGGATGATCTCGTCGTATATGGCTGCCTATCAGGCGCTGGCACAACTTGGCACAGATTGCCGGCGCTTCGCTGCGGCACCGTGAGAAAAGCAGTGTTGCGCAGCGAAATCATCGATGACCCCGTAAAATTCGATGCCTTGACACCGCACTGGTGGAAACTGTGGGAGCAGAGTTCCTCTGCGACGCCGTTCCAATCCCCCGCCTGGCTGGTGCCATGGTGGCGCGCATTCGCACCCGGTGAACTGGCGACAGTCGCGGTCTGGCGTGGCGGCGATCTGGTCGGGCTGGCGCCACTCTATCTCGAGCATGGAACGGCCGGTTCGAAGCTGCTTCCGGTCGGCATTTCGCTCAGTGATTATCTGGACATCCTGGCTGTCCAGGATATCGAGGCGGCGGTTGTCGCCACCATTGCCGAAACGATCTGCTCGGTCGGGTGGTCACAATGGATCTTGTCTGATCTGCCGCAAAACAGTGCCGGTCTTACGATCGCGCATCCCGGTTTAACGGTCGAGAGGCCGGCAATTCATGCAGCCTGCCCCGTGCTTGCTGTTGCCGGCGACGAAACGTTGGCCGGCTGCGTTCCCGCTCGGCGCAGGCGCCAGTTGCGCCGGGCGCGTCAAGCGGCGTCCAGACGCGGCCGGCTCGCGTTGGCGTCAGCCCGGGGCGATCAGAACTTCCTGAACCAATTGATCCGCCTGCACCATGCACGCTGGGTTGGACATGGAGGTGGTGTATTGGCCGACCCCGCCGTGCAGCACTTCCATGGGCTTTCACTTCCCTTGCTCGATGCTCACGGTCTGGTCCGATGCTGGTTGCTCGCGATCGATGGCACGACTGTCGCCGCCTATTACGGATTTCACCACCGCGGCCGCGCCTATGCCTATCTCGGCGGCCTCGATCCTGCTTATGCCGAGGAGAGCCCAGGTGCGATCCTGATCGGCCACGCGATCGCGGAGTCGATCCGCGAGGATGCGCGCGAGTTCGACTTCCTGCGCGGCCAGGAAGCCTACAAATATGGCTGGGGCGCCGTCGACAGGTGGACGATGCGGAGGATCTGGACGCGGAGTTGATGTCATGAGTGTGCACGCGCAGCGCCGGACATCGGTCAGACGGGCGGTCGAAGGTTGTGTGGCCGATGGTGCCTGCGCCGAAGCTGTTCTCGTCAGGCTGGCGCTTCACCTGCCGCCCACAATTGAAGCGGCGGAATTGGCGGAGGTCGTGCTGAAAGTCCGTCCGGCGAATACCGGCGATGCTGAAAGACTGCGAAAGGTCGCTGGACTGCTGCGCCACAAACCGGGCGTCCTTGCCACTTTGCGAGCGACAGGCGGCGCCGTTCGGCATGAGCGCGGTAACGGCGAGACGGATATCGCCGTCGTCACGCGGCTGGCCTCGAGTTTTGATGCCGCGGCAGCAATTTCGACAGCCGCAAGTGTCCAGTTAGGATCCCTTGGCGATGACGAGCGGCTGACAACCATGACCGATGAAATCGTTGAATGGCTCGAGGCGCGAGAATTCACCGGAATTGAACGAGACATTCTCGACATCGGTTGCGGCATCGGACGTTTCGAGCGCGCGCTGTCCAATTCCTTCAAGCGGATGGTCGGCATCGACATATCATCGCGGATGATCTCTATCGCCTCCGAGCAATGCGCAGCGCTCGGCAATGTCGAACTGCGCCAAACCTCCGGTCTCGATCTGGCCGACTTCGACGACGACAGTTTCGATTGCGTGTTGGCGGTCGACAGCTTTCCCTACCTGGTCCTGGCCGGCATGGCTGAGCGGCTTTTCGATGAAATTGCGCGCGTTCTCAAACGGCCGGGCCGGCTCGCATTGCTGAACTATTCTTATCGCGGATCGCTTTCTTTGGACCGGGCCGACATCGGCCGTCTTGCGCAAGCTCACCAATTGCGGGTCGTCATCGACGGCGAGAAGCCGTTTCGGTCATGGGATGGCGACGCCTTCCTGCTTGCTGGGTGAGACGGAACATTACAGCGCGATGCCGGTTCGGGCGTCGGCACCGATCAGTGTCCTGGATTCGAAGGAGGAGATCATGGCATCCGGCGGCAAAAAGCATTTCGGCCAAGGCAGCCAAGGCAAAGGTGCCGGCGCCGGCGCAATGACCACCTTGGACAAGGACAAGATCGAGGAAAACGCGGTTTTGTCCAACCGCGACAGGAAGCAGCATGGCCGAGAGCGCGGGCTGGACGGCAATCGAATCAAGTCCGATCAATTTCAGGATCACGCCGCAAACCGGTTGCTGAAGGACTGACGCCACCGCGCCGCGTCTTGCCGCGGCACGGAGGAAAATCTGTGCAAGGGCCGCCGGTGAGCCTCCCGGCGGTCGACAACGCCTTGTAGTGCCGAGCGCTCATCACCAGACTTGGATCTAGGGATGCTATCAAGAGAACGTGATGTCTCATTCGAGCGACGATACCACGGATCTGCTTGTCGAGATGGCAGTGGATCGGGAGATTACTTCCCTCCTGGCCGCCATAGAGCAGGAAAAGATACCAGACCGCCTATCCAAGCTGGCGATCCAATTGCAAAACGCTCTCGTCGAGAAGCGTCGGCGAGACGTGAAGAGCTGATTATCTGCGGCTGTCGACCTCTATATCGAGCTGACCATCCGACAGCTGATTTCGTCTCTCTATCAATGTCTGCAGAGAGCTCTCCCCGAGTAGCTCAAGGATGTTGGCGCGGGCACGGTTCAGCCGGCTCTTGACCGTCCCTACCGCACACCCGCATATTTCGGCCGTTTCCTCGTAGCCCACTCCCAAAACGCCGATCAGCATCAGCACCTCGCGCTGGTGTTCGGGCAGCTTTTGGATGGCGCCGTGAACTTCCTTGCTCTGAACGGTCCATTCCTGGGTAGCTTCCGAAATCGGTCTCGAAGACGCGCAGTCGAGAAGGCCTGGCGCTTCCCGTGCAGCGATCTTGATCCGGGTGTAGTAGGTGTTGCGCATGATGGTGAAGAGCCACGACTTCATGCGTGTACCAGGTTCGAACTTGTCGATGTTGGCGAGCCCTTTGGTCAACGTTTCCTGCACCAGATCGTCGGCATCGTCTGGAACGCGGCAGAAGGTGCGCGCGAAAGCCCGCAGGGCAGGTATCAGATCAACGATGGAAACGTCATTGGTTTGTTGGTCGGCCAAGAGATAGCCTCCGGATGACAATGGTCCAGCTCCCAGAAGAAAGAGTGAATGAACGAAGCCAGAGCTAAATGCATGGAAGTTTGGTTCGTTCCCGCCGTTGGAAACAACTCTTCGAAAATTCCATCGGGCGCGAACGCGCCGACTACGGTCTTCCCCCAAACACGCCCACTTCAAGGGAACGAAACACCATGCCGAGCTTCATTCCCGGGAAGCCTCGCCGGTGCGTTTGGCTGTGCAGGGCATGGACCGAGTCGTGCGGCTGGCAACGCGCAAACCACTGCCTAGCGAACCACGTGGCGAACTCGGCTACCATTGATACATAGCGTCCAGCAATCGGTCGTAGTTGCCGGGAGGCCGGCCAACGAACGTGCTCGTCCAGCACTTGCTCTATTCTGCCCTCCGATCGGGCTAAGCATTCACCCTTGACGACGTCGCCGAACGGCGTGCTTTCGCGTACAATCTGCAGCTGCTCTCCGAAGCTGGCTGTTGCGGTGCTGTGCAACTCGCTTTGGCGAAGATCACGGATGACGATCAGCGCTTGAGTGAGCGCCCAAACCGGTCCTCGATCCGCGACTGCAGGAACTCGAGCCCCATCGAGAGCAGCCAATAGATCATCGAGGCGGTGATGAGCATCTCGATGTGGCGGAACTCGGTCTGGCCCTGCGTGCGTGCGAGATACATGATCTCCCAGACCCCGACCACCGAGACCAGCGAAGAATCCTTCAGCATCGCAATGAACTGGTTGCCGGTTGGCGGCACGATGACCCGCATCGCCTGCGGCAGGATCACCAGGAACATCGTCTGGTTAGCGCTAAGGCCGAGTGCCGTAGCACCCTCGGTCTGGCCGCGCGAGATGCTTTCGATGCCGGCGCGGAAGATCTCGGTCATGTACGCGCCGTAGCAGAGCGACAGCGCCATGATGCCGGCCGGCACGGCGCCGATCACGTAGCCAATCTGCGGCAGGCCGAGATAGATGATGTAGATCTGCATCAACAACGGCAAGCCACGAAACAGAGAGGTATAGAAGGTCGCCAAGCCATAGACCACGCCGTTGCGGGAAAGTTTGGCGATGGCGCCAACGAAGGCGATGAGGGTGGCGATGGCGATCGAAATGGCCGAAATGTAGAGGGTCGTCACCACACCCTTCGAGACAAGGAAGCCGATCTTCTTGGCGATGAACGCGAAGGACAGGTCGAAGGAATAGAAAAACAACATTAGCAACACGAACAGCTCTATCCAAACTGCCACAATCTGCTGTTTGCGGCTGAGATACCGCAGCGCGTTCCAGTTCGCCACCAAGATCAATGCGATCAGCACCGCCGAGACCGCCCGCCCGACGTCCGGGTTGGCGGCGAGCCACTCGACCGACCCCGGAACGAGCTTGCCGAGCCAACTGGCTTTGATGCCGAGCCCATACAGGCCGGCGGCGATGGCGGCGAGCACGAAGAACACGCCAACGCGGCGCGCCGCGTCCGGGTGGTTGAGCAATAGTCGGCCGATCACGTCTTCGATCTCCCTGCGGTCAGCGGGCCCGCTCGCGCCACCAATCCTGCGCCTGCAGCTTCCAGTAGGTGAGTTGCGCAACCGCAAGTCCAGCCGGGCCGCCCGCCCAGGCAAGGCCGAAGGGTGTGAACAGCCGGTAGCGGTCCGATTGTCCCAGTATGGCTTCGGCGATCAACTTGCCGGCGATCGCCGTGGTGTTGATGCCATGGCCACCAAAAGCCGTGAGGTACCAGACGCCCGGCTGCAACGGGCCTATTTGGGGCATCATGTGCCGGGCATAAGACATGAGCCCGGACCAGGCGAGTTCGGTCTTGAGGTGTTCGAGCTGCGGATAAGTGGTGACCATCTCACGGCGCAATTGCCTCCCCAACACGCCCGATGAGGCTGCCCGGGTGGTGATGCGCCCTCCCCAGAGCAGCCGCCTGCCGTCTTCGACAACACGGTAATAATCGCCTGCGCGACGGTTATCGCCGACGGCGTCGGTCGTCGTAATCGCCTTGGCGATGAGGTCAGGCGCCTCCTCGCTCACCATAACGTAGGTGGCGATCGGCAGGAATGCCCGCTGCAGCCGACTGACCAGTGGCCCCGTATATCCGCCGGTGGCAACTACGGCCTGGCGGGCGCGCACTTCGCCGCTGTCGGTACGCAAGATCTTTTCGGCGCCGTCAAGGTTGGCTTCAACGGCAGCCGTTCTCTCGTATATCCTGCCGCCCAGCCGCTCGATCTCGCCAGCAACGGCGCGCAGATAGTTAAGCGGATGCATGTGGAAGGCGCTGGGATCGCGCAGGCCTTGGTGGTAGCGATCCGAATGCAGCACCGCTCGCACCTGGTCGCGATCGAGATAGTCGAGCCGATAGTCGAAATCCCGCGCCAGTTGCTCGGCATATGCCTTGAGCGCGGCGCCACCATCGTGGCGAAGCACGCTCAATATACCGGAGCGCGGCTCTGCCGCCTTGATGTCGAGATCGCGGATCGTCTGCCGCACGAAGTCGACGCCTTCGATGGACAGGCGGTGCAGTTTTTGTGCCGCGTCGACGCCGGCCATCGCGGCGATGTTGTCGGTGCCGGTGGCGAAACCGGGATTGACGAAGCCGCCATTGCGACCGGAAGCGCCGAATCCTATCCGCTGCGCCTCAAGCACGACGACCTGCTGGCCGGCGCGAGCCAGTTGCAACGCCGTCGTCAGGCCGGCCAGTCCGCCGCCGACAACGACTGTCTCGCACTCGGAAACGCCGCTCAGCGGCGGCCTGATGGTGTTGTCGGCAAGCGTGCGTCGGTAATAGGTGTCAGGACATGTCATGATCAATACAATAAGGTGGCGGCACTAGAGCATTTTGCAGGCAGGCGGAGCCGCCCGGTGTCGTGGAAATGCGGCTGAAACAAAACAGATGGAGCGGGATGTTCAATTGAATGCACCCCGCTCAAGCTTTATCCACGATGCCTCTCAGTCAGAGCTGTAATCCTTGCCGTACCACTTGGTGGTCAGTTTCGCGAGGGTACCGTCCTTCTTCATCTCGTCGAGAATGCCGCCGATCTTGGCATTCCACTCGGCATCACCTTTTTCCGCGATCACCACCAGTGGCTCACGGAAGGCATAGCCGCCTTCCAGGACACGCAACGGGTAGCCGTTCTTTATCGCGTTCTGAGCCGTCTGTTCTGGTGCGATGACCGCGTTGAGGCGCACGCCGTCGCCGAGCCTCAAATCGTCGAACGGCAGCATTGAGTCAGCGAAAGTCCTGATCTCACCGGGCTCCAGCTTGTATTCGATGGGCGGCAGGCCGGGAGCATCGATCTCGAGTTGTCTACGGATGAAATCCTCCGACGTGGTGGCGGTCTCGACGCCGATGATCTTGCCGTTCAGGTCGGCGACCGATTTGGCCGGGCTGTCCTTGTGAACCACGTAGACGTAGGGGCTATAATAATAGATGCCTTCGAAATCGATCACCTTGGCCCGCGCTTTGGTCGGCGTCACCGAGCCGACACCCAGATCGTAACGTCCCTGCCAATGGCCGCCCGTCATCGTCGCCCAGTCCGGCGTATCGAAACTGACCTCGACACCGAGGCGCCTTGCGATCTCTTTCGAGACGTCTATGTCGAAGCCGACCAACTGATTGCTGTCGTCCAGGAAACTCTGCGGCGGCCAACCGCTGTTTGTGGCGACCACCATTGCCTTCTTCGAGGTAACCCGGTTGATGGTTTCACCCGCCGAGGCCGCAGACGCGAACGCGAGCGTGGTAGTGGCCAAGGCCAGCCACGCGATCAATTTCCTCACTTGAACCTCCCTCTTCATCGTCATTCAGACATATGCTTCCCAGAGCGCGCTCCCGTAGAGAAACAGCAATTGAGAGCGCGGCATGAGATCGATCTCATATCAGCACACATATCGACGAGGGGATCAAGTCCTTTTTCAAATAGCCAGTTGTCCTCCGGGGGCGCAAAGCATCGGCATCCGCACGGTGCGGCGGAACCCGCGTTTGATGTGACGCGCGTGACTTTCAAGACAGAGGAAACGAAGATCTACTTCAACCTATCACATCATTGCCAGATGGGCGGCACAGGATGCCTTGCTGTCTACGAGTTTCCGATGTTCCGGTTAAGCATGGGTGCGCGGCACACCGGCAGCAGCACCAGCAGGATAATGGCGGAATCGACCCAGAGGACCCTGTTCACGCCCATCGTGTCGACGATCTGACTGGTCGCTAGGGTACCCACGGAGATGGCAAGATTGAAAGTGAAGCAGTAGATGGCCGTCGCGGTCTCCGCGCTTTCTGATGCTGCACTCAGCACCCACGTCTGCAGCGTAATGGGCGCCGCGCCATACGCGAAGCCCCACACCAGCAGCAGGATGGTTCCTGTGAGCGGCGTGACCCCGAGCAACGGGAAAAGAGCCAGCGTGGCCCCGAGCCCAATGACGACGCAGGCCAATGTGCGACCGACGGATTTTGCGGCCCAGACGCCTGCGACGGCGTTGCCAATCATTCCGAGAATGCCATACCCCAACAGTAGCCAGCCTATGCTCCCTGCAGTGACGCCCGAGACCTCCAGCAACACCGGGCTCACGAAGGTGTAGGCACCGTAGTGGGCAGCCACCAGCAGTGCGGTCGCAACCACGCCCGCCAGAAGGGCGGGATTGCGCAATTGCGCACGCAGGGCTTTCACCTCCACAGGCTGCGCCGCCTCCAGCTTCGGAAGCACAAGCAGGGCGGCGAGCAGTGTGGCAAAGCTCAGGCCGGCGAGAGACCAGAACGCGCCGCGCCAGCCGACTAGATCACCGATGATCGTGCCGGCCGGCACGCCCAGCACCGCAGCGGCACTTACACCGCCGAAGACAATAGTCATGGCGCGCGGCACGGACGGTCCAGGAACAAGGCGTACTGCGATGCTCCCGGCTATCGCCCAAAAGCCACCGATGGTGATCCCGACGAGCAGCCTGGACGCGAGAAGAACGGGAAAGTTCGTTGCGAGCGCTGAAATCACGCTCGCTGCAGCCATTACCGCGAGCAGGCCCGCCATCAGAATACGCCGGTCGAGCCTCCCCACTGCCAACGGCAAACCGATAGAAGCGAACGCCGCAATTACGCCGGGTATCGTCACCGTGAGACCGCCACTCCCAATAGAGACATTCAACTCGGAAGAAATTGCCGGAATCAGCCCCACAGGGAGTTGCTCCGCAGTGATCATCGAAAAAATACCCAGCGATACAGTGAGCACGGAGAGCCACATGCGAAAAGTGGCTCCCTGTTTCTCCCGAAGGGCTGCTTTGGTCAGAGACATGATCACCTCCAGCCCGCGAGAAGGCACTCGACGCCAACGTTTCGGGCAAACGTTAGAGAGACGGATCGGGCAATTGATCCCGGCCTAGTTTCAGATAATCTGTCCACTGCGGATTGATAATCGAGGGAGATATGGATGGTGAATTCACGAAACGTGAATGAAAGAGGTGATTGCAGTTGGACCGGCTGACCAGCATGACCGTGTTTGCCAACGTCGTCGGTGAAGGCAGCTTCGCTGGAGCGGCCAAGCGGATGCGACTATCGCCAGCGGCCGTGAGCAAGCATGTCCAAATGCTGGAAGAGTGGCTTGGCGCACGCCTTCTCAACCGGACGACCCGGCGCATCAGCCTGACAGAGCTCGGCGCCTCCGTCTACGAGCGCAGTCTGCGCATAATCGAGGATGTCGAGGAAGTTCGTACGAGCGCGGCCGAGAGCAAGACACGTCCGACCGGCTCACTGCGTGTCAGCGCGCCGATCTCCTTCGGCGCGATGCACCTTGGGAGAGTCGTTGCAGAATATCTCGCGGTCTACCCGGAGGTGTCGGTTGAGTTGGTGTTGGACGACCGTGTGGTTGACATCGTGGAAGAGGGCCTGGATGTCGCGGTACGCATCGCTCCACTCACGGTTTCCAATCTGGTTGCTCGCCGAATCGCGCCGTCACGCGAGGTGGTCTGCGCTTCGCGCGATTATCTGGACAGACGCGGGCGTCCCACAAAGCCGTCGGATCTCCACGACCATGATTGTCTGGACTACGCGTTGCGCGCCAGCCGCGGAAAATGGCGGTTCGACGGACCAAAGGGGGAAGTGGCGGTAAAAATCACTGCACGGATGACGGCAACGAACGGGCAGCTCCTGCGCGATGCGGCGCTGGGTGGAGCAGGCATAGTACTTTGCCCCACTTTCCTTGTTGGAGAAGCCATTCGTTCGGGCCAACTGGAGACAGTGATGCCCCAGTTCAAGCCGGTAAGCCGGTCGATCTACGCGATGTACCCGTCAAGAAGGCATCTTTCCGCCAAAGTTCAAAGCTTCGTGACGCTTCTCGCCGCCCACTTTGGTGAGAACCCACCTTGGGACAACTTTGGACCATGACGACTGGAATGTTGAGCCCAGAGGCCGCGCGCACTTGCACGGCCTTACTGTGCATGGGACCAGCACCCAGGGCCAAGGGGCGGTGCATATCGAGCCGTCCAGCACCTTTTCGAGACTGAAGCATCCGCTATTTGCCGACGGTCAGTCGCTGAGGCTCAATCCACCGCCCATCCTAAGCGCCGCCAAAGCGCAAGTTGTAGCATCTGCGGTGTCTCTGGTTCTCTGCGGCCACCGGCGGAACGGGTTGTAAGCAGGCGCGTTCCTCCAGCGTCAAGCTTGGAGAACATACCATGGATGACGAGCTGCGCCTGAAGTTACAAGAGCTGAGCCAAAGCATGCAAACGCGAGCGGCCGAACTTTCGACGCTCGGCGGCAGCGCAGACATAAGTACGGTGATGTCGGGGATCGCCGTCGCTCTGGAGGCGCTACTGGTGATTGCCGAAGAGATGAAAACGCCACGTTCCGGCCCTTCGGTCCTGCCCGACGCTACATGAACATCTCCGATCGTTTGGGAGAGGCTCCAGAGCGAGAGCGCCTACCGCTCACCAGCAAATCGCTCGCCGAGGAACTGGCTTTAATCCACATTCTGGGTTGGAGAGTGGAGAGCGCAATCTACTCGGTGGAGTACTCCAGGTGGGGTGAGCGTCGGCAGAAATGGATTTTGCACTCGACGATGCCTTTTGGGTAATCGGGGACGGCCTTAGGACGGAGGACCATGATGGCTTGGATGGCCGCAATTTGCCCGATTACAGATGAGCAGGCGCTCGTTAATTCGGAGACAGTTGGTGACATCCGGGAGTTTCGCTGTCCGAGTTGCGGCGACTTCAAAATCACGAACTCGGCCACCGCGATGTTCAAAGGCCTATCGGCAGAACAGAAGTTGGAGCGCTTCGAATACGCTAGAGCAATCGCGGGCGACAACGCGATCACAGTGACGACGGAACATGGATCTATCGATACCGAAGATCAATAGAATACCCGCCCGATAAGCCGGTTCCCAGCGCATCTCCTCACTTGCTGCCCTGAGACCATTTGACTGCCGGTCCAGGTAGTGGGCAGTTTGAAGGTAGAAGCTCACGTCAACATGGCCAGACCATTTTTACACTGCCGATCTGCGCGGCCAGCAACGCCTCTCGTGAGGGGCAAGGCATGGGCATCAAACGTCTCGGACCGGTCGGCAGCGTAAGGCTGGTTGCCTATGATCCCCTACCGGCGAATGGAACCAGATCTGCCACAGCGCGTCATAGAAGCAGATCAGGTGCGATTTAACGTAAGGAGTGAAATCGATGATCAGGCTCCTTCTCCTCCTCGCCATTGCACTCGCCTTCGCATGCGGCGGGACGGAGGCGGCCAAGCTGGACCTAGCCGCGGTAAATCAGGCGCAATTCTCCGCCGGCGATCCGAAAGGGCTCGATCCTGCCGTGCTGAAGGCGCAAATTTTTTTGGATCGTGCGCGCTTCTCACCGGGGCTCATCGACGGCCGCCTTGGAGAGAACTTCGCCAAGGCGGTCAAGGCCTTCCAGGCGTCGAACGGACTGGCGCCAGATGGCAAGCTCACCCAGGCGACTTGGGACAAGCTGATGGCAACCTCCACCAGCCCAGCTCTGATCACCTATGAACTGACCCGCAAAGATGTACGCGGCCCCTTCACCAAACGCATTCCGGGGCGCATGGAGAGGATGGCTCGCCTGAGAAGGCTTGGCTATCACGACTCGATCGAGAAGCTGGCGGAGCGCTTCCATGTGAGCGAACCATTGCTCAGGAGGCTAAACCCAGGCACCGGATTCAGGAAAGCTGGAACCACGCTGCTGGTACCAGATGTTGGCCGGGGTGAACCTCCCGCCACCATTGCCGGCGTCGAAGTCGACAAAGGCGCTCATCAGGTGCGCGTGCTCGACCCCTCCAATAAAGCGCTTGCCGTCTACCCTGCCTCGATCGGGAGCGACGAGAAGCCGGCACCAAGTGGGCAGGCAGAGATCCAAAGGGTGGTGCACAACCCGACCTATCACTACGATCCCGATTTTGCATTCAAGGGAGTCAAAACCAAGCGGCCCTTCACCATTGCTGCCGGCCCTAACAATCCCGTGGGATCAATCTGGATCGACCTCTCCATCGAAAGCTACGGCATTCACGGCACGCCCGAACCCGGCAAGATCGGGAAGACCTTCTCTCACGGCTGCATTAGGCTAACGAACTGGGATGCCGAGGACCTCGCCTCAATGGTGCACAAACATATGAAGGTGACTTTCAAGGACGAGTGACGCAAGCCGTCGCATCCCTCGATGGTCGCCGAAACGAGATGTCCGTCTGTGCCCGTGACAATCGCATCTTGCGATCCGCTGGATCCGATCAGCGGATGCTCCGGGTTCGGGGTGTCAGGTCAAGCGGCGCCATTTGCACGGATGGCGGCGAACCAACCACCATGACGGGGGCGCCAGATTGCTCACCACGTTGGCTCTCTACTTCGCGGCTCATACCTTGTTGAGCAGCTTGCATCTCCGGAACGGTGAAAACCGGCACCTCGCCCTTGAAACCCTGGAGCTCAAAGGCGCCCGCCTGGACGACCGGCATCGATGCTCCCGCCGCAAAGCCGGGTCCAAGCACCAGGGGGATGCCCAACTTCTTGGTCGTCGATTCGAGCCGTGCCGCGCGATTCACGGGGGAGCCGATCGCGGTGTAATCGAAGCGCCGTTCGGAGCCGAAATTGCCTACCGAGCAGATGCCGGTCTCGATGGCGACGCCGATTTCGATGGAGCGATGGCCATCCGCGGTGAAGGCGGCGTCTTCGCGCCTCACCCGCTCGATAAGGGCCAGGCCCGCGTCGAGCGCACGCTCACGATGATCGGGTTGATCTAGCGGTGCGTTCCAGAAGGCCAGCACCGCATCGCCCATGAACTTGTCGATGGTGCCGTCGCGCTTGAGGATCTCATCGGTCGCAATGCCGAGGAAATGGTTGACCACCTTGGCGATCTCTTGGGTGTCGAGCTGTTCGCTCATGGTCGTGAAGCCACGTATGTCGCTGATCAAAATGGTGATCTCGCGCTTCTCGCCGGACAGGATTGCCTCGGTGTCCGAGCTTGCGAGGCGCTGCACCACGGAGGGCGACAGATATTGGGAGAACTGTCGCGTCAGGGTGGACCGGCGCTGCTCGCTGCGCCTGTAGAGGACATAGCCTTCGAAGCCCGCAACCATGATGGTTGCAAGCGCCGGCTGCAGCGGGTCATAGAGTGCACCCTGCAGGCTGTACTCGAGAGCGCCGAACACGAACGGCGTGACGGCCAGCAGCGCCAGGGAGAGGGCGCCAAGCACGACACGCCCGGCGAGCACTCCGGAAACCCCGATGAAAACGACGGCACTGAGGAGAAACCAGAGCCGCTCGAGCGTACGCGCGTGCGCTGGCTCTGCCAGGAAGCGCCCGGCAAGCATCTGGCCGATCGCATCGGCGTGGATCTCCGCTCCTGGTCGCGCTGGACTCGTCGGCGTGGGCAGGTACTGCGTCAGGCCCACAGCCGACAGGTCGACAATGGCGATGGCGTCCCGCAGCCGCGGATCGCCATGGCCCGAAAGGATAGTGCTGGCAGACAGGCGAGGCGTGTCGGTGGCGGTTTCCCAGAGGCGGATGCTCCCCTCCGGCTCGAGCGGCACAATGGCGCCTGCCATCCTGAGTGCGTCGAACCCGGCTGCATTCATCCGGGCTGTGTAACCGTCCTGTCCAGCGTAAAGGCGCAGGAGCTCGAGTGCGAAAGACGGCCACAGCTGCGCGCGTTGAGGGGTGTTGCGAAGCCAGAGCAGCGGCACATGGCGCAGTACGCCGTCGGGATCGGGCAAGGTGCGAATCACGCCTAGGCCTGCGGCGGCGTTCGAGAATTCGGCAAGCGACCCGGTAAGACCGGTGAAGCCGGGAAGTGTATCGGGTACTTGCCCGACGATCGACCAGCCGGCTTTGGGTTCTGCTTCTGAAACCGTCGCTTCATTGCCCAGGCTGACGGCAAGCGCCGTTCGATTTTTGGACAGCGCCGCTGCCAGGCGCTTGTCTCCGGCCATGCCCTCAGGCGAGGTGTCAGCCTCGGGGAGTACCAGCGCAACCCCGACCACCGCCGCGCCGGATTGCGTGATGCCATCGACCAGATCGGCCAAGAGGCCACGGTTCCAGGGCCATCGCCCATGTGCCTTGAGGCTGTCGTCGTCTATCGAGACGATCACGACAGGATTGCTCGTCGCCTGGCGTGGGGCGAGAAACTGATAAAAGTCGTACGTCCGCTCACGCAGGCGCGACAACGGCCCGTCAAAAGCCAAATGGCAAGCGAGCAGCAGGAGCACGACCAAAAGGCCGGATATTTTGCGCCTGCCGGCTTGCCGCCAATCAGCCCAGCGCCTACCGACCGAGTGGCTCATCTCGTGCAGCCAGGCCTAATCGCAGTTGTAGTAGTAGCAGCAACCCTCACCCTCACACTCGCCCCGCCGGCCCCCGCTGCCCGCAGGTGGCGTTGGGCTGTCAGGGAATTCCATGACCACTCCTGGCAGTGCGCCGTCCCTGGACCCGCAGACTTTGAGCGAGGAGCCTAGAGCCGACGCACAAATTGCGCTTACGTCCAACCCAGGACCCGGTGCGCCCGGCAGGCCGGTTCCCGCTATCCGGTCGATACTGTCCAAGATCGGGAAGGCGTCGATGCCGCCGTAGCCGGCCAGAAGCTTGCCATCGTCCGACGTGCAGGCGTAGCCCGGGTTCGTGATGACCAGCCGTTTGCCATTGATCGTGCAGGTCATGCGGCCGGCGCGCAATATGCCGACGGTCTGGCCGGCTGCCACCAGCACTTCGATGATGCCGCCTCTCGCTCCGAGCACCATGTGCGGCGTCGCAACCTGCATGACGCCCCCTTTCGAAACCTGGCCGCCATAAAAACGGGCCAGGCCGCTGTTCATCCCGATGTCGATCTTTCCCGACCCGGAGCCCGGATTGTAGACGAACTCATCGATCGTCAGGCTGGTGTTTGGACCAATTTTGGCGCTCGATTCATCCCGGAACACCAGCATTCCGAGACCGGTGGGATTGCTGCGCAACTGGTCGCCGAGTTCGACGCCGGCGCCAACGTTCATCGTCCCGCCGTTATTGCGGACGATGATGGTCTGATAGGCCGTCATCGACCCGACCGTCTCAGCAGCGGATGGTGCCGCGAAGGCGAGGCAGGCGACAAAAATGACGATCTGAAGATACCTCATCGCGGCCTCTTTCAATTGAGCGTCAACGTATAGCTCATGAGCATTTCGAACGATTTTCGGTCGCGGTTGGCGAGGGCGAAGTTGGTTTTGCGATAGGCGAGATCGACGCTGATCTTCTGCGCTTCCGTCAGCTGAAAATCGCTTTCCGAGGCAATGCGCCAGAAGTCGCTCTTGATATTTGTGCCGATGCCGACGGACAGATCGGGAGTGTCGCTGTGGCCGGCCGATAAGGCGATCTGGTGCGACCATGCGAAAAGATCCGGTACGTTCATCAACAGTCCGCCATAGCGGACCTCGCCCGTATAGCTGCGGCTGATTTCGCCCGATCCGGAAGCGAAGTCATTCGAGCCGACAAAGCGCAAGCCGAGCGCCTGGCCATTGCGGAAGCGGTAGCTGCCGCCTGCCTCATAGAAGACCCTGCTATCCGCGAAAATGCCTTGCGAGGCGCTTAGATCGATGTAGCCGCCACCGGCGAAGAGCGTCGTCTCGACCGTCGGGCGAACGACGAAACGTCCACTGAGGCCGATACCGGTTTCGTAAATGTCGCTGTCGAAACGATCCGTAACGGTGAACGCGGAAAGCAGCAGGCGCAGCGAATCGATCCCGCTGTTGGGCAGTCCCTTGTCCCAGGTAATCGCTGCGTTGCCGTGGATAAAAGTCTTCTCGCCACCCGGAACCGACAGGTCTTCCGTGAAAAGACGCTCAGTCGCGGTCAACGACCCCGAAAGAACGAGCGCGTCGGCACTTGGCGTGCCGAGGTCCCACCGCACAAAACCTTCCGCCTGCCCGTAAGGCGAGACGAAGCTGTCGTCGTCCTGCGCCCCGCCTGGCTCAAAATCGGTGAATGCGCTGAATACGCCGCCGGTCAGGGCGAGTTCCCAGGTGACGCCACGCAACGCGCGCTCGATGCGGGCGAGCAGGCGAACAGCTTCCTGTTGCTCACTTGCGGTCAGACCTCCGACTTCGATGCCGTACTGCACCTGCCGCCGGGCCAATTCATAGGACCCGACATGATAATACAACCGGCTGGCCGCAAGCCGGGCGCGCGCATCGCGCGGGTATTGGATCAGATACTGCTCGATCGAGGAGATCGCCTGATCGTATTGCCCAGCATTGACCGCAACCGTGACGAATTGGGCGAGCGTTCCATTGTCGGCCGGACTGGCGATGCGGGCCGCAAACGCATCGTCATAGGCCCCAAAAAGACCTTGTGCGCCGGCCGGCAACACGCCGGCACAAAGCAGCGCTGCGGCGACGCCGAAGATCGTTCGAAACGAAGATTGCATGCCGAGAACCCACCCCAAACCCGACTAGTGCGAGGGATTTAGCACGACTGCAAGAAAAAGGCGACTGAACGGTCGCCGGACTTATGCGAGTCCTCAGCAGCTGTTGCCGCTGCGCAACAAGATCTCGGGTTTATTCCTATTCCGGCTGCGCTGATTGTCAAAAACTCTTCTCAACATTGCTGCACGTGATTGAAGTATTTGGCCCAAGGCTTAACAAACTCAAATCTCATCAGTAGTGGATCGCCCAGCCGAGAAGATTAATATTGGGTGGGCGATTCTGCGTATCTGGTCACCAGGCTTCAAGGTGACCCACGGCTTCTCCAAAGGCCTTACGTCGCGTTTCGCAAGGGGCCGGAGAGCTGCCGAAAGGTGTTCTCACGACGCGTGTGCGATTCGGCCTGGGTCTTGCAATTTCTTTAAACGCGACGAGGTCAGCTTGTTGCCTCCGACTCCAGGGGACGGGTCAGCGGACGCAGCTTGCTAGAGCACGAGCATGGTTGCCAGCCCCAGCATCAGGCCCATGCCTACAATATCGGTCACGGTGGTGAGGAAGATCGCCGAGGCGACCGCCGGATCGGCGCCTACCCGGCGCAGGCTCAACGGGATCAGCACGCCGGAGATGCCGGACATGAGGCACGATCCGGACATGGCAAGCAGGATCACAAGTGCCAGCATCGGCGCCTGCGCCGCCGACGCCGGTTGCCTCGAGGCATAGAACCACATCGCCGCAGCCGCAACAACGCCGACGAGCGCGCCGTTGGCGGCCGCGAGCGCGCCCTCTCTCATCACCAAGTGCAGCTTCGGTCGTTTGTCCACATCCCCCAGGGCAAGGCCACGCAGCGTCATAGCCAGTGCCTGGCAGCCGGTGTTTCCGCTCTGCCCGGCCAAGACTGGGAGAAACGCCGCCAGAGCGACGATCTTCTCGATCGTGCCTGTGAACGAACTGACCACGAATGCGGCCATGAAGGCCGTCAGGAGATTCAACTGCAGCCACGGATGACGCTTCAGGAAGGCTGAAAACAGCGGCGTAAAAGAGCGCTCCTCCTTCTGGAGGCCTACCATCTGTCCAGACTGGGCGGAAATCTCGATGATTTGCTGCTCGAACAATCGCCAGCCGCGAACCTGCCCGAGCAGCCGGTTCTCCGCATCCACCACCGGATAGACAGGATAGTGACGCCGTACCGCCGCCTTGCATGCGTTACTCAAAGAGAGACCGACATCAAGAGCGAACGGCTTGGGCAGCATGATGTGATCGACAATCGCGTCGGGTTCGCTCAGCATCAGATCGCGCAGGACCGCCAGGCCAACCAGTTTATTGCCCTTGTCCGTGACGTAGAGATAAGTGAGCTCGGTCGGCACCTGGGCGCCTCTGACAGCTTCCACCGCGGCAGCAACCGTCGTCCCGACAGGAACGCTGGCGGGGATCGGGTCCATCACCTCGACGAGCGACTCGGGGATCGCGAAACCCATGTCACCATCATGAGAGCTGATGGGCCGCATATGCAGTGGCAAATGCTCGGCCACCTTACGGGCGTGCCCGTCAGGCAACAGCTTTAGTGTGTCGCGGATGAACTCGGGAGACTCTCTAGCGAGCAATTCAGCTGCGTCATCAGGTGCTCGAGCACGCAGCGTGCGCACCAACTTCTGAACGCCGGTCTCTTCGTTCATATGATATGGCCCCCAATTGAAAGTGAAAAAGTTGTGAAGTATCGGATCGCACCGGGGCGGAAATACGACAGCTTCTTCCGGCCCCAGCAGTCCGCCTTGTGGTTCTCGCAACCGCCGCCTGCACGCTCCTAGCTTGAGAAGACAAAGCAGACGTCTACATTTTGGGCGTGCCCTCGTCAGGTCAGCATGCGAGTGTCCGCGCTATTTCCCTCGCTTTTCAACCTTTAGATTTGGGAGGTCGGGTCGCTTGGATACCACACCGGCCTCCTTCAAGGCGGTGTATCCAACCTTTTTGAGGAGCTTCTCTGTTTTGGCGCGCTCCTTGTCCAGAGCGGTATCACCTTTGACCTTGGGCATCCGTCCTCCATTTGGTCGTTGTCGTTCGCCGGTAAATGAGATTGCCGGAAATGTCCCGCAGTGTCGTGCTTTGACCCCCGGCCGAGGACTGAATTGAGGCGCTTTGCCGCCCGGCAGCCTTTGGCGGGAAGCGGACGGGCGGGCTATTCCTGCTGGAATTGACAGGGCCAATTTTCTGGCCTCGTCATGCCAGAAGGCAACTCGGTCCGGGCGTCCCCGCAAGCCATGTTGAGCTGCCACTGGGACAGACCCGCCGAATTGGATAGATCGAGGCCTTCGATACGGGTCAGAAAGAAAAAAGCGCCCTCAAAGTCTATCGGTGCGGTGAACTTCGCTCCTCGGAAGTCCGCCCGCGCGAGATTGGCAAACGAAAAGTGGCTGCCGCTGATATCGGCGTCATGGAACTGTGCACGCCCCAATTCCGCCTTTGTGAAGTCAACATTGACCAGATTGGCGTCCTGGAAATTCGAGCGCTGCACTTCCGCGCCCGTAAACACGGCGCCCTGCGCGTCCATATGGCTGAAGTCGGTCCTGTACGCCTCGATTTTGTCGAACCGGGCGCCTTTGGCGGTCGAGCCGGCCAGGGAAGCGCGCACAAGCGTTGCCTTCTCAAAATTTGCCGCAAGGAGATTGCTGTTCCTGAGGTCGGTCGAAGTGAAATCAACACCGAACAGGTTTGCCCCGCTCAGGTCCTGTCCTTCCAGGATGAGAAGCTTTTTGTCACACTCCTGCCAATTGACGCCAGGCGTCGCGGCTGCGTAGCAATCTTGAGCGGCGGTGGCGTTTTGCCAAGCCAATACAGTGCAAACCGCCAGAACCAAGCCGGATCCGCCGTAAGCTCTGGTTCGTCTCAAAGTCATTGTTGCTGGACCCCTCTGCTACTCGTCGACAATCAGCCTTACCACATCTGCTGACACTCGAGCCACGGTAACGACCGCCGTCACAGTTGCGCATCAACGATCCGCCGATAGCCAGCAGCAGCTTGCGGAACTCATCGAGAGGTGGGGAAAGGCTTTGACGGCAGAGCGCTTTTTCGCGGATGCGATCACAAAAAAAAGAGTTCGGCGTAAGCCGTGAGTTATTGGTGGGCCCGGAGGGCGAACGGAAATTGTTGATTTTGCTGAATTTGGTTGGCCAAAATCTGAAACGTTCCCGTGTCATTCCGTATGCTCCCGCGACCCCAAACTGCCGACCATAGCTGACCTCGTTTTGCAAACGTTGGGAGATAGGGTCCAGAACCGCGGAAATGGGGGCGGTTGCAGATCGGCAGCTGTGGCAACAGCGCGCGACCAGCTGACGGTCTAGCGCCTCGATATGGCCGATGAGACTCGGGAAGTAACAAACAAGCGGCAGCTTGCAGGCAGTTGTGATCGGTGGAATGGATTTACGTCGAGGCGCCGGACCAGGACGGGCTCACTTGCCTCGAAGTTCAGCCTGTTGGAATGGCGCGGAGGAACGAGTAGTGGTATCTAACGAGCCGGCGGCCTCGATGTTTGACCGCTCGTCCTGCAACTCTCGTATGTCGTCCCGCAAAGTGGTGGCGCAACTGACCACTTCGTTCCGCATTGTTTAAACAGCGTATGACTCAATTACAGTAAATTTTTTTCTGAGCTGCGAAAAGGCCGACACTAACCGTCAAAAAAATTGCGCTTTTGATTTTAACGGAAAATCGCCGCAAGAAATATTTGGGGTTTCACTAGCTATCGGGATCAATCGAGCGATTTTTGGACCTTGCAGCATTCGATGGCCTACCGAACCGCCTCAAAAAGTACCGTCACCTCTTCGGTTGACCCAGTCGTTGATCGGCCGTCATACGAGCCCTATGCTGGCACGCTGGCCAGTGAAGCAGTCGTCGGCGTTTATTCGCCGGCTCAGGGATTTATGCCCACGCTTCAGGTCGAAGAAAGGCAGGGGTGTCCGTTCCAGGCTCTTGGCAAGCGGGCTAAGATTATCCTGCCGATTGTAGCTGCCAACCAAGATGTTGTCGGTCACCTCGCTGAAAAAGTACACCCAGAAATAGTCAAGCCATCAGGAGCAAATAGGTCATAAGGTGGCCTTGCAGTCCTCCTTCCCGGAGCGGTTTCGCTTGCCTGTTCAAACTCGGACGGCTGTTACTCCAAAACCGCAGTGGGTATTTTATGTGCCATTTTTGCGACATTCTATAGAATTTTGCTTGAATTCAGCGTTTTAGCGGTCACTAAATCAATAAGTGCTCCCATGTTTTGCAAATTTGTGAACAATCACGGTTGAGTTGTAACGCCTGGCAATAATGGCGCAGGGGAACGTTGGGGTGGGGTGAAATGAATACGACATCTATGTCGGCGATAGGCAAGCGCCTCGGCCTGCTGACGACGGTCGCCATATTGAGTTGTGGGAATGCTCACGCGCTCACTCTCCAGGAGGCGATGGCGGTTGCGGTGGAGTCCAACCCCGAAATTGGCCAAGCGATCGAAAACCGCGAAGCAATCGAATTCGAGCTACGCCAAGCGAAGGGACTTTATCTTCCCAGCGTCGATGTCGAGGCGTCGGCGGGGGTTCGTCGTCTCGACAATTCCTCCCGGCGTTCGCTGTCCATAGAGGATGACGCGCTCTATCCGGCGGAAGCCGACGTCGTTGTCACGCAGACGCTTTATGACAGCGGCGCAAGGCGGGCGGAACTGAACCGTCAGGCGTCGCGGGTCGACGGCGCATCGTTCCGGGTGCTGGAACGGTCTGAATTCATTGGACTGTCTGTCGTCCAGGACTATCTCGAATACATGCTGCAGGCTTCGATCGTTTCGGAAGCGAAGAAGAATCTGGGCTTTCACCAGGCAATCCTCGGCGACATCCGGCAAGGTATTGCAGGCGGCGCGTTGAACGAGGCTGATCGCCAGCAGGCCGAGGAGCGGCTGTTCGCTGCCAAGGCACGTATGCAGGAGGCGACCGAAGAACTGGAGGCTTCCAAGATACGGTTCTTCAAGACGGTCGGTAAGCCGCTGACCAACGCGTCAAGGCCAGGCGATGTCTCGAGCGCGCTGCCAAGGTCGCTCGACGACGCGCTAGGGCTGGCGCGACAGAACAATCCGCGCGTCCACATGGCCAACAGCGATATCGACGCCGCCGCCTCCCTGGTGGATGCGGCGCGGGCGAAATTCGGGCCCTCCGTCATCGCCGAAGGCCGCGCCCGCGGCGGCTATGACATCGACGGCGACGATGGCGACGCCAGCGACCTGCAGGCGCGGCTGGTGCTGCGCTGGAACCTCTATCGCGGCGGCATCGACAAAGCCAACGAGCAAGAGCAGGTCCGCCGCACCAGCGAGCAGCGCCTTGTGCTGCACCAGGTTCTGCGCGAGATCGAGGAAGCCGTCCGTACGTCATGGGATCGCCGCTTCCGGCAGGCCGATCTGGCAAAGACATTGAAGCTTCAGGCTGCCGCCAACGAAAGGCTGGTGGCGTCCTATCGCGAGCAGTTCAAGGTCGGACAGCGCTCGCTGCTCGATGTGCTCGACGCGCAGAACACGCGGTTCAACACAGCTACGCTTGCCGACACCGCATCCTACGCGTCGCTTTTCGCGCAGTACCGGCTGCTGGCGGCAACCGGGCAGTTGCTGAAGACCATGAATCTTCAGCCGGCAAAACAGGCCACCGCCTATGCCAAGGCCGAGTTCAATGCGCCTGAAACGGCCGACACCGAAACGTATGCGCGCACGCCGTCGGAGCAGACGAACGATCTGCCTTTCGACATCCTCGCACCGGTAAGAAAGAAGTAGGAAGGTCAAGGACGAACGATAGTCCTGCGGGCCGATCGTGAACCCACAACCCAAAATCCTCTCCCCAAAAGAGGCGTTCAAGGCCTGCTTCTCCGCTGTTGCCGGGTACCTCGGCAGGCCGAGTTCCGAGACCGTGCTGTTTGCCGGCGTGCCGCTGTCAGACACCCGCATCGATATCGACGCCATCCGGCATCTTGCCGAACGCATCGGTCTTGAAATCACGGAATTCAGCCATCGCGACTTTCTTCGCGGACGCATCGACCTTCCCGCCATTCTGTTTCGCGTCAGCCAGTTGCCGGTTGCGCTGCTTGCCCAGACCGAGGACGGTGGATTTACGACCGCTCCCCAGGAAGACGGGCGCACGACAATCAGCAAATCCGAGTTTTCCGGAAGTTATATTAGTGGCGGCGTTTCGTTCTCGATAACCTATGCCAACGCAGTAGAGGCGATGAGCGTCGGTTCGGCGGCCAAGATCGAGCGGCGACATTGGCTGACCGGCACGATGGGGCCGTTCTGGCGCACCTATTCGAAGGTCATCCTGTCGGCGGTATTCATCAATCTGCTGGCTCTTGCCTCACCGATCTTCACCATGAACGTCTACGACAGGATCTTGCCGAACAAGGCGATATCGACGCTCTGGGTGCTGTCGATCGGGATCGGCGCGGTCATTCTGTTCGACCTGCTCTTGAAGACCGCCAGAGCGTCACTGATCGACTATGCCGGGCGCAAGGCCGATCTTCGCATCTCCTATATGCTGTTCGAGAAGGTGCTGAATTCGTCCTTGTCGGCAAGGCCCGGCTCAACCGGCGAATATGCAAATCGGGTGACCCAGTACGAGTTCGTGCGCGAGTTTTTCACGTCGAACACCATCAGCGTCTTCATCGACACAGCCTTCGTCTTCGTCTTTCTTCTTGTCATCTATGCGATAGGCGGTTGGCTGGTCGTCATACCGGCCATTGCCTTTGTCGCCTCGGTGATCGTCGGGCTGATCACGCAACGGCGCATCGGCAAACGCGTTGCCGCTTCTATGAACGAGGCTTCGCAGCGCCAGGCCCTGCTGGTGGAATCCATCTCCACGCTGGAAACGATCAAATCGCTGCGCGCAGAGGCTTACCTTCTGCGAAAATGGGCGGAGCATTCCAAGAACGCATCCAACACGTCCGAGAAGATCAAACAGCTTTCGGCTGCCGCCGGCAACATAACCCAAGCCATCCAGCAGATGGTCACCGTCGCTTTGATCGTGGCCGGCGCCTATGCCTTTTCGGAAGGGCATGTCTCGACCGGCGCCATCATCGGCACCGTCATGCTGGCAGGCCGGGCGGTGGCCCCGCTTGGGCAGATTGCGATCACCTTGTCCAGACTTCGCCAGGCGATGCTGTCCCTGCGAATGGTGAATTCGATCATGGCGCAGCCTGAGGATCGGCCGGACACGGTTGGTTTCGTCAACCGCCCCATTCGCAACGGTGCAATGGCATTCAGGAATGTTGGCTTTGTCTACCCGGGTTCCGAAAACGAAGTGCTGACCGGCCTGAATTTCTCGGTGAAGCCCGGTGAGCGGATTGGCATCATCGGCCGCATAGGCTCGGGAAAGACGACCATGGGGAGGCTGATCGGCAGGCTTTTCCTGCCGACCTCCGGCGAGCTGCTGCTGGACGGGATCGACATCCGCCAATACCACCCATCGGAGGTTCGCGCCGCGGTCGGGATCGTCGCGCAAGCCAACGATCTATTTTCCGGCACCATCAAGGAAAATCTCCTGATGGCGTGCCCGGAGGCGACCGATGAGCAGATCGTCGAGGCGGCCAAGGCTGCCGGCGTCGACGACTTCGTCTCCCGCCATCCGCGAGGCTACGACATGAATGTCGGCGAGCGCGGCACCAATCTCTCGGGCGGTCAGAGGCAGACAATGGCAATTGCCCGCCTGTTGCTGACCAAACCGAAAATCGTGTTCCTGGACGAGCCGTCCGGCTCGATGGATCTGGCTTCCGAGCGCCAGCTGATCAAGCAGCTCAAAGTGGCTTTCGATCGCAACACGACCCTGATCGTATCGACGCACCGCTTCAGCATGCTCGAGCTGGCCGACCGCCTGATCGTCATCGAGCAGGGCAAGATCGTTGCCGATGGACCGAAAGACCAAGTGATACAAGCGCTGCAGAAAACAAGCGCCTGACGAACAGAATTATGCGTGAACACAGCACGTTGGGACGTGGTAAATGCTAGCCAGGGAAGACCGTCCGCCGCTTTTTGCGTCGGCTTCGATATTCATTATCGGAGCGCTTTTTGCGAGTTCGGTGGCCTGGGCATCCTTCGCCGAGGTCGATGAAATCGCACGCGGCGACGGCAAGATCATACCGGCGTCGAAGACCCAGATCATCCAGGCCAGCGAGCCGGGCGTGGTTCAGGAAATCGCCGTGACGATCGGTCAGGTCGTCAAGAAGAATGACCTCATCATTCGTCTCGACAACACCTTCAACACTTCCAGCCTTGGCGAGCAGCAGGCCAAGGCGCGGGCGCTGCAGACGCGCATTGCACGGCTCCAATTCGAACAGACCGGCAGCCTCGAGGGCGCGTTTCCCTGTCCGCCCGAGATCCAGAAGGTGGCGCCGGAAATCTGCGACAACGAGCAGAAGCTGCTAATCGCGCGGCGCGACAACTTCGAAGTCAAACTGTCGGTTCTAAAGTCGCGGCTCGATCAGCGTGAGAAGGAACTCGACGAAGCCAACGCCAATGCCGATCGCCTCACCAAGAACCTGGCCGTCAGCGACCAGGAGGCGAAGCTGGTCGAAGCGATGGTCAAGAAAGGCCTGATGGCGCGAACCGAGCAGCTCCGCGTCGAGCGCGAGCAGACCGAGCTCAATGGTCAGCTGACGCTTGCCGGAGAGACCATCAAGAAAGCCAGGTCTGCCATCACGGAAGCCAAGCTTCAGGTCGACGAACTTGGCCTGCAGCTGCAACAGGAAGCGCTCAGCGATCTGACGCAGGCGCTGGCCGATCTCTCGGTGGTGGACGAGACGATACGCGGTGCCACCGACAAGGTGGCGCGTACCGATATCCGTTCGCCTGTCGATGGTATCGTCAACACGCTTGACATCAATACGGTCGGCGCCTTCGTCCAGCCCGGCGCGGTCGTCGCGGGTATCGTGCCGACGTCCGAGACCCTGCTGGTCGAAGCCCGGGTCTCACCGCGGGACGTCGCCTTCATCCGGCCGGGCCAGGATGCCCTGATCAAGGTGACCGCCTATGACTTCTCGATCTTCGGCGGCATCGAAGGCAAGGTGTCGAACATCACTGCCGACAGCCTTGTCGACCAGAAGACCGGCGAACCGTACTATCAGGTGCGTGTCGCCACCGACAAATCGACCCTGACACGCGACGGCAAGACCTATTCGATCATCCCCGGCATGATCTGTTCGGTCGACATCAAGACCGGACGCAAAACGATTCTCACCTACCTTATGAAGCCGATCAACAAGGCGCGAGAGGAGGCAATGAGTGAGCGATAGCGCGGTCTCCCTTCCTGCCGATCGCGACCGGCTGCTGCCACCGCTGGCGGCAGAGGATTTCGGACTGGAGTTCCGGGTTGTGGCGCGTGGCGGCATGCGCCGCGGCATTCGTCTGGAACGGGCGTTCTGGACATCGCTGAAGCAGATGGCGGAAAGCCGCAAATGCACGATCGGCACACTGATCGAGGAAATTGCAGAGAGCCACGCCAACGCCGGAAACCTGACATCGGCAATTCGCGTAGCCTGCATGCGTGGATTGGCCGACCAAAACCTCACCTTGCAGAGGCTCGCGTCGATCAAGACCATCAGCGCCATTCTCGTCGCCTGTCCCTCGCCGGCCTTTGCCCTGGCATCGTCGAAGAAGATCCTGACCTTCAATGCGCCGTTCCAGCAACTGGTGCGGCGGCAATTGCCGGTGGCGCCGAACGAGGACGCGCGCCAGGATCTCAAGCTGGCGCTGGACCTCAATGTCGCCGACATATTCGCCAGGCTCGACGCCAATGGCGAGACGCCGGTCGCGACCGGTTTCGTCATAGGCGCCGGCGACCGCCGCTACCGCGGTCAACTGAGCGCGGTGCGGGCGCCGGTGGTCGAGCCGGAACTGCTGATGGCGTTCGTCTTCGGCGGCTAGAGCAATTCCGGGAAAAGTGTGAGCGGTTTCCGTGGAAAATTGCGTCAAACAAGAGATAGAGCGCTCAAGACTCTCTGATGGGAGCTTACGGCTGCACACCTTCACCAGGCGCGACCGTCGAAAGGCCGCCCTTGATATCGGCTATTTGAGCAGAACCGGTCTTCGCGCCATGGATCCACGCGCGATCCGTGCTGAACGAATAGAGCGGTACGTAGGTCGGCAGGTCTGTGTCGCGCGAAACGACGTTGCTCAGGCTGTCGAGAATGAAGACGCCGCTGCCGGTGCTGACCGATAGCACGGCATGAAAGAAACCGCGCTTGCGATCCTGCAAGACGACCAGCGACATGCTCTGCGCCGGGATGCCTGCATGCAGCAGCGCGGCCATCTTGAGGATGGCGAAATCCTCGCAGTCCCCTGCCCGCCGCTCAAGGATTTCCGCGGGCTTGGCCCAGTAGTCGAGCCTGCCGTAAACCGCGCTATCCTTCTTGTAGGCGATGGCGCGATTTATACTTGAGTTGACGAAGGACAACTTATCGATGAAGCGCTTGTTCCCGGCTGCCTTGACGATCTCGGCAAAGGCGCTGTTCTTGCGTTCGCACGCGCTGCTCGCGGTACAGTCGACAATTGCCTTGTAGACCGGCGCCCAGCGCGCCGAAACCGGGAAATTGCGCATCGACAGGGCAACAGAACCGAACACGCCGGGAATGATCGCCGCCGTCTGGATCGGGTCGATCCCGGCGGCGGGCGGCGCGATCGAAGAACCACGCTTTTCATCAACGGCAACAGGACCATAGCTGCTGAAAATCATGCCGATCCAGTAGGCTGAAACCGGCTGCCATGGCGGCCGAGCCAGCGAAACGCCGCCGAGACTGGAAGGGGTTTCGACCGCCGCCAGAACTCCAGCGGCAGCGCCGGCATTCACGGTAATTGCTTTCGCGGATGATGGCTGCGGCAGGCTTGTGATCGCCATTGCCAGCAGGATGAGCCTGAGCCCGGTTATTCCCAGGGCAGATTTTTCTTTTTTCATAACGCCCACCTCTTGACTGTGGACGGTATCAATCTTGTCTCAAATTACTGGAAAGGAAGGTGGATAAGCTTCCTTCAATCGGGAACACCCATTTTGTGTAAAGTTTTATTCAAATTTATACTTCTGTTTACCAATCCAGCTCAGCCGGCGGATATCAAACGAAGCGCGGCGCGGCCAATGTATATCAGATTATATCTTCCGGGTTTACCACACGTAAAAAATGCCGAGACTTGCATATCGGGATATATGAAATTGATTGCGGGACAGTTGCAAAGCAGAAGTCGTCACTGTCTCTATCCGGGAAATGCCGGAGGGGTTTGGCGATGACGACGAGTAACGATTTGGATACCGTCTCGAATTCTTGGGACGAGCACTCTTCACATGAACATGGCGGCTCGCCATCGCAGGCAGGCATCCAGGTAGCGCAGGCCGCTCAGGCGGCGCCTGCCGAGCCGGTGCCGGTCGATGTCGGCAGTGGCGCACCCGTTCAGCCGGCAGCACCCGCGGAGGCGAAAGCGCCGGCGGCAGCCGCGCCGCATGAATACGTGGCCGACGCCAGCAACATCGTGAAACTTCCGGCGGACGTCTCCATCGACAACATCAAGGTCGACGGCCACAATCTGTTGCTGGAACAGGCCGACGGTTCAGTCATCCTCATCAAGGATGGCGCGCTCAACGTGCCGACCTTCATCATCGGTGATGTCGAAGTTCCGCGCGTGGCCTTGCTGGCCGCTCTTGAAGCGAGCCACGTCGATGTCGCCTTCGGTGCCGATGGTTCGATCTCGGCCGGCCCCGGAGGCTCGAACCCAAGCGCAGGCGCAGACTTCTCGGTTCCCCCAGGCGGCATCGGCGACGGCTTCGATCTTTCCGCATTGTTGCCGCCGACAGACCTGGCGTTCGGCCAGCCGGATCATCGCGAGCTGTTCCCAAGCCTGCGGCCGGATTCCACACCGTCGATCATCGACCTGACGCCTTCCGTCGAGGGCGGCGACACCATCGTCAATGAAAAGGGCCTGCCGGAAAGCCCTGGGCCGGAAGGTTCGGGCGAAGCGTCGGCGCCAGGCGTTGACGGCGACATCTCCGAACACAACACCGGCACCTTCACCATCGCCTCTCCCGACGGTGTCGGCTCGCTGACCATCGCCGGCCAGGTGATTTCGGGCGCGGCTCTTGCCAACAGCGCATCGACGCCGATCGACATCATCACGCCGCTCGGCAACACGCTGACCGTCAACGGCTACGACGCCAGCACAGGCCAGGTGAGCTACAGCTACACGCTCGTCCATAGCGCGACTCACCCCGACGCGGGGACAGATTCCATCTTCGACGACATGACGGTGACGGTTACCGACACCGACGGAGACGTGTCCCTTCCGGGCACGCTGTCCGTTCAGATCGTCGACGACGTGCCGACGGCGCATGATGAGGCCTCGCAGTCGATTGCGGAAGGTGCCCCGGCGCTGACGGGCACGCTGGACTTCGTCGCCGGCGCCGACGGCGCGACGGTGACGCATATCAACGGCACGGCGCTGATCTTCGATGCCGGCACGGGTTATTCGCAGTTGATCGACATCGGCGCGGGCACCATCCAGGTGAAGGCGGACGGGTCCTACTCGTTCACGCCGGACGCTTCGGTGGATAACAGTTCCGGTCCGGTAGCTGTTAACGCGACCTACACTGTGACGGACGGCGATCTCGACACGTCGACGGCCAACATCGCCTTCACAATCACGGACGGCGCGGCCCCGGTTGCCGGCGCTCCGATCACGCTGGCGCTTGACGACCAGAACCTGAGTGACGGCTCGACGCCGGCCGGCGCTGACTTCGCCTCGAACTCGATCACCTTCACGCCGGGCTCGGATGCGATGGCCTCGATCGCCTTTGGCACCGACCTGAGCGGGTTGAACACCGCCAACTTGACCTGGACCCGGGTGTCGGACACCCAGGTCGTCGGCAATGACGGCGCCGTGACTGTGGTGACGCTGGATCTGGCGGTTGCCAACAATGTGGCAACGGTGACGGCGACGCTGAACAACAATTACGATGCCCATCCTAGCATTAACGCCGACGACCTAGTCGATCTGGGCCATCTCGGCGTGGTTGCCACCGACACCGACGGCACCCAGGCGACAGGCACGGTCAACGTGACGGTGTCCGATGACGTGCCGACCGCGGTTGCCGACATCGACAGCATCGGGGCCGGCCTGTTCGGCCCGGCCACCGGCAATGTGCTGGTTGGCGGAACCGATGCCCTCGACGGCAACACGACCGACGGGGTTGCCGATACCAAGGGCGCCGACGGCGCTGCCGTGGTCGGCGTCGTCGCCGGCGACACCAATGCCGCCCTCGACAATACCGCAACACTCGGCGTGCAGATCCAGGGTCTCTACGGCAAGCTGACGCTGGCCGCCGACGGCACCTACACCTATACCCGCGATGCCGGCTCCGCCGGTGGCCATGACGACGTCTTCACCTACACCATCAAGGACGGCGACGGCGACACCTCGCACACCACGCTGACCATCTCGATCGGCAACTCGCCGCCGGTGATCACCGACCTGA